>JBIKYX010000101.1:0-14729 GCA_044355035.1 Pseudanabaena sp.
AAATTCTAGCTGAACGATATCGCAATCGTCGTCGTCGTTATGGATTACGTTGTAATTTAATTGCTGCTTTGTACAACTATGAATTGAATCAAGTGGCTGCTCAAATTTAATTTGCAAGAGGTCTACTTTTGTAATGCGCTCAGATTGCGAAGCAGTTTGCATTTATCTCCCAAATGGGAACTTAAACGGTAAAGGCTTTACCAAAGCCAATTCGTCAATCATTTGTCCATGCAAATGACCGTTGGTTGCTAGCAATCTTCCCGACTTGGGAATCAACTCACTGCCATCATAAGCAGTCACTAGCCCACCCGCCTCACGCACTACTACCACACCCGCCGCTAAGTCCCATAGAGACAAACCCCGCTCCCAATAGCCATCTAACCGACCACAAGCAACATAGGCTAAATCCATCGCCGCCGAACCACCGCGCCTTACTCCTTGGGTGAGATGGGTAAAATGACAAAACTCAGCATAATTATTGTCATCGGTGCGAGTGCGATCGTACGCAAAACCAGTTACTAATAAACTTCGCGTGAGTTCTGTTGTTTTTGAAACATGGATAGGCAAACGATTTCGGGTCGCGCCCAATCCCGTCGCCGCCCGAAATATTTCATCGCGAAAAGGATCGTAAATTGCACCAACAGATGGAATTCCATCAATTAATAAAGCGATCGATACCGATGAGAAGGGATATTGATGCGCGAAATTAGTTGTACCATCAAGGGGATCGATCGCCCACAAATAACGACTCTCTGTATTCCCTAATACACCCGACTCTTCCGCCAAAATTCCATGATCGGGAAAATGTCTTTGCAAAATTGATAAAACCATCGCTTCTGATTCCTTATCGGCGATCGTCACTAAATCCCCGGGGCGTTTTTCCTCAATCTCTCGTTCTTGAAGATTGCCTTGATAAAATTTCAGCACTGCACCACCCGCACAAGCTGCCTCGGTTGCAATATCTAAGAATGTTTGTAGTTGCTCTTTACTAACGGAAGCTAGCGATTCGGTCATAGTTGTAGATTTTTGGATTAGATTTTGGAAAGTAGCTTTTTGATTTATATCTAGGAATAAATAAAGAAGCCGCGCCTATTTTCTCCCATAGTGGATTGCCGCTTCAATTTAAAAAATCACCATATTGGCGGTGTTAATAAAGTGCGATCGCTGCGAAAATAAGTTTGCAACTCTTTTGTAAAGATTCTTATAGTAATTCTTCATAATTTGTGACTTTTTTTCATTAAGTTTCAAATTCAACGCATTAATTTCATGAATCTCTTCACCTATTGCCCAAAATCATCCATGAAGCCACCTTGGAAAAATTCTCTGCTCTTAACTGCGGCGCTCGTCTTCTCTTTTAGCCATCCTGCCTTTGCCACATCCTCAGCCCTTCCCGCCCCCGTTAATACCAATACTGCCAAAGAAACTGAAGAGTTGTGTGGCAAACCAACCCTTGATGATTTAACTCAACACAAAGTCAAACAAGGCGAAACCCTAGAGGCGATCGCTAAGAAATACGACCTCAAAACGGCAACCTTGATGGCGCTCAACGAAGAAGTTCGTAATGGCGAAGTCAAAGTTGGGCAATCTTTAGCAATCCCCCCCCTAGACGGTTTAACCTATCGCTTCAAAAACGACGAAAATTACACCACGGTTGCCAAAAAATACAATATTCGCGCTGATGTCCTATTTGAGCGCAATGGCTGTCAGCGCCGCCCAAAAATTGTATTTGTGCCAGGAGCGATCTGGCGACCTGAGCCTATCCCTTTCAAAATGCCTGCGATCGCGGCAAGAAGCTCCGAGAACCCTGCGATCATTATGCAAACAGGCGGATATCCTCTGCCCTACTCTGTCCCTGTCACCTCCAACTATGGTTGGCGCATGAATCCAGTCACCGCAATTTGGTCATTTCATAGCGGTATTGACCTTGGCGCATCTTTCGGTACACCCGTACTTGCTGCCAAATCAGGACGAGTAGAGTTTGCAGGTTGGGGCGATGGTTATGGCAACCTGATCGAACTCGATCATGGCTCCACAGGCACACGCTATGCCCACCTCGAAGCGATTTTTGTATATCAAGGTCAAAATGTCGCTCAAGGTCAGCAAATCGGACTTGTTGGCTCTACAGGGCGTTCAACTGGTCCCCATCTTCACTTTGAGATCATGGTTCCTACTGGTGATGGCTGGGTTGCTCTCGATCCTGCTCCCTACCTCAACCGCATCGCTGGAATTATAACTAACTTGTTTCTGCTCTAGAAATTTTGCGCCGTTTTCATAAAAAGGAGGTCACGCTTAGTATGACCTCCTTTTTCGTTTTGTAAATTTGTGTAACTAAATTTTAGTTGTAGCCGATCGCCCCAAAAACAGTTCGTTAGCATGGTTATCTGAGATTTTGAATGTTTTTTTCATTTCACCATTTTTAAGAACCAGAAATAAATCTATGAACTTTTCCCCTAGCACCATTTCCATGCTCGTCTACGGAATCATTGCGATCGTTGGTGGGCTTATCGGTTTTACTAAAAGCCAAAGCAAAGCCTCTCTCATCTCAGGCAGCCTTAGCGGCGTTGGTTTACTCATCTCAGGAGCCGCCGCCGCCCAAAACTTAGAGTGGGGCAGAATCACTGGCATGGCGATCGCCTCCCTGTTGGTGATCGTCTTCATAGTCCGTCTAATCAAAACCAAAAAATTTATGCCCGCAGGTTTGATGATCCTCGGAGGGTTCATAACTCTAGGTGTAGCAATACTTCCAAGCTAATTTACCTAGCTTTTCAACAGTGGTGCTACCATAATAAATGTTAAGAAGTGTTATGAAGAAAAGCTTGTAGACATCGCAATGCTTCAAAATGTTTTGGTAATCATTGCTTTGACAAAGAAACCTTCCATGTCAGACAAGCGTATTAGCTTTTTGCGATCGTCCTTGTAGGATATCAATTAAGCTTGAGCAAGTCCGCATGGTATGGCATCATATCAGTCGTTTTTATTCACATTTTTGATTGGAGAAAAATTAAATGAGCGTAGTCACGAAGTCCATCGTGAATGCAGATGCTGAAGCACGTTACCTCAGCCCTGGCGAATTAGATCGTATTAAGGGCTTTGTAAGCTCTGGTGAGCGCCGTCTTCGCATTGCCCAAACCTTGACCGAATCCCGCGAGCGTATCGTTAAGCAAGCTGGCGATCAACTTTTCCAAAAGCGTCCTGATGTTGTTTCTCCTGGTGGAAACGCATATGGCGAACAAATGACCGCAACTTGCTTGCGTGACCTTGACTACTACCTCCGCCTAGTAACCTACGGAGTTGTATCTGGTGATGTCACTCCTATCGAAGAAATCGGTCTAGTTGGCGTTAAGGAAATGTACAACTCACTCGGTACTCCTATTCCTGGTGTTGTCGAAGGTGTACGTGGATTGAAAAATGCAGCAGCTTCCTTGTTGTCTGGCGAAGATGCAGCCGAAGCTGGTTACTACTTTGACTATGTCATCGGTGCAATGCAGTAGATCAATCTTTGCACTTTCTTAAGCTGTTTTCGGAAAGTACTCGGATTAACTTCTTTTAAATACAGAATTTAAGCTATTCAGAATTCTGAATCCCTAATTCAAAAAACTAATTGCAAACCTAAAAGATATACAAAAATGCAAGACGCAATTACTTCCGTCATCAACTCCTCTGACGTTCAAGGCAAGTACCTTGATGCCGCTTCTCTCGAAAAGCTAAAGGCTTACTTCGCAACTGGCGAACTTCGCGTTCGTGCTTCTGCTTCTATCTCCGCTAACTCTGCAACCATTGTTAAAGAAGCTGTTGCTAAATCCTTGTTGTACTCAGATGTTACCCGTCCCGGCGGCAACATGTATACAACTCGTCGTTATGCTGCTTGTATTCGCGACCTCGACTACTACTTGCGCTATGCAACCTATGCAATGCTTGCTGGTGACGCTTCGATCCTTGATGAGCGTGTACTCAATGGCTTGAAAGAAACCTACAACTCTCTTGGAGTACCTGTAGTTTCCACCATCCAAGCTATTCAAGCAATCAAAGAAGTTGCTGCTAGCATTGTTGGTTCTGAAGCTGGCAAAGAATTGGGTGTATATCTTGACTACATCAGCTCTGGCTTGAGCTAATTGCTCGATATGGCGTTAATTACTCGTTAATTACTATTTATTATTGATTGTTTAATTAACTAATATCTACAAGGCGGTGAAGGTAGTTAGCTTTGGCTTGCTATCTCGCCGCCAACGCTTATATCGGTCTAAGAATTTTCTTTGTAATTTTCTTTGTAATTTATTTTTAATAACTGGCTCTGAAGGAGATCGCCGCTATGCGGACTTTTAAAATCACTGCTTGTGTACCTAGCCAAACACGCATTCGTACACAACGAGAGTTGCAAAATACCTATTTCACGAAGTTAGTATCTTACGATAACTGGTTCGCTGAACAGCAACGCATTATGAAAATGGGCGGCAAGATTGTAAAAGTTGAACTAGCTACTGGCAAGACTGGTACAAACACTGGTCTGCTTTAGTTTTTCTTATACCCAAAAAATATCGGTGTGTGGTTTTGCCGCGCACCGATATTTTTTGTTTGGCAATAATAGTGCGGCGCTTCGTGCCGCACCCCTAATCCTGAGGGATGAGAATGCTTATGGTTGCCATAAGGAATACTTTTCTAATTTTTTTTCATAAGATATTTCTTTCGGTATATCTGGAAAAAATGTTTGTCGTGATACAGTTTTCTCAATGGTTTTAAAGTAATGTTACGTTATGTTGACAGAGTGGCTAATATCTACTCTAAAGAAACTTCGATGAGTTACTTATTGTCATTGTCTAGTGTCAGCGTTTGAATTGTAAAAGAGGTACTTATGAGTGACTTACCTATCGAGAAGCAGTTTACCCACATGATGTTCTGCCAGCAGATCCAAAATATTGATATCGATGCAGCTAAGCAACTTCTTACTGAGCTACATATGCTTTATTTGGGACAGCAGGCGGTAATGGTAAAAATTGCTAAACAAGAGTTTCTAGGGGGAATCTAGTCTGAAACCTATAAGCAAAAGAAAAGCACCGCATTGCGGTGCTTTTCTTTTCTTTTCTTTTATTTATAGGTTAATAATCTCTTCAATCGCCTTAACCAAATTGGCAACGATTTGCCTTGGTTGATGCTTTTCTAGTTGAGATTGATTACGGATACCGCTGAGGACAGCGATCGCGGGAACATGATGACTTTTCGCGGCGATAATATCGGCTTCGGTATCACCGATCATCCATTGTTGAACAGCTTCTGGCAAAGTTGCTTGAGCTAGTTGCATTAACTTTGGCTTGTCTTGAATATCAACGGTTTTGACATAATCATCATCCAGACAAAAAATGCGATCGCTTTTAAAAAAACGCCTTAAATTATATTGATCGAGTACAGGTTCCAATTCGCGGCGGCGGCGCATGGTCATCACGGCAAGATCAATATCTGCATTTTGAGCTTTTTCTAGAGCGGTTATGGCACTTTCGATCAGGCGATCGTAGTCAAAATAGGGATTGGTATGTACGGTGGCGCGGCGTAGGTGGGCAAAAGCGATCGCTTGTTTATCATCTTCAAACCCTGAGATATGAGCAATTTCTTTTTCGGGTACTTGCGATCGCTTCAATTCCCAAAAGTCAGACTTTGCTAAAGTGGTAACTGGTTGTTGGGGATGACGAATTTTGGCTAAGCAATATAAATAAACTTGATAATAACGTTCTGACACATCCATGATTGGACCATCAAAATCAGTAAATATACGTTTTTTCATAAATTTCTAATATAGAAAACGGCGCTTTGCGCCGTTTTCTATTATTGGGGTTCAGATGTCCAATTACCGTAGTGATTTAAGATATTTTTGATTAAATCTTGGGCTTGAGTAGTTAAAGTTGCAGGATAAGTAAGCCACATTCCACCAATTTGACTACCCAAATAACTAAATTCTTGACTCTCTTGAGCAAATAATTCAGCACTTACTTCTTCGATTTGCTCAATATGTGAGGCAAGTTCGCGATACATCGCTAAAGCAATATCTGGATCATAAGTAATTTTGAACCGATTAAGAGGATTTTTAGGACGCATTTCCCCGTTAGGCACTTTCTAATTCCTGCTGTAAATCTTGGTTTAATTTATTCACATCTAAAACACTGACAATTGGCTGGGTATCGAGTATGCAGCAATTTACCTCATCAATACAGACTTTGCCCCACTGCAAAGCCCAACGTACCAAGGCAACACGATTGTCGGTTTTGGTTTTGGTCAAGATGTTACTGATATGGTTATCGACAGTACGTTTACTGATCTCAAGTTTGATCGCAATGTCGTGATTGGTTAAACCCGCAGCCACTAATTCAATCACTTGGAGTTCTCGCTCAGACAGGTTAATTGATTTATTCGTCAATGGGGAGGCATTTGTGTTGACAGGATTGGTCATGATTGCGAGTTTGGATTGAGCCAATGTTTCAGAATTTTGGTCATTCTGGCGATTAACTAATAAGTATAATTTCTTATTCGAGATTGTGTCAAATAATTAAGCTGGACTGGATATATGTCGAGAAATTGATACAGTAGGCGATTGAGCGTTAATTCAGTAGAGACTCTATCCATTTTGGCGGGTTGGGAATTGAGTTGCCAAGCCGATCTAGGATGATCCATGCAACGAGATGCACAAGTAATTGATAGGCAAAGTTACTAAAGATAATTGCCCCGATCGCAAAGGTTTGGATTGTGGCAAAGTCGGGCTGTTCGAGGGAGCCGAATAGCTGCATCAGCCAGTTGAGAAATCCTGTAATCTGTACAATCGAATAATTCCAAAGATTTTCGCCCAATAAAAGTGAGACAAAGGCGAATTGAAAGGCACTGCCAAATGAAGTAATCATCGTGCCGATGCCAAGCGAACCTGACCAAGGAAAATTGCGTTTCCAGAGGTAGCCCAAAGTTACACCGACTAATCCGTGCGGGATCATGTATTGAATGCTACGGGTTGGTCCCATTAAAATTGCGAGCAATAATGATGTGACGATCGCTGCCATCCAAGCGGCTCGACCATTCCAGCGCAAATAGGCGAGGGCTGTCGGTAGGGGGAATAGCATCCGCAATAGGGGACCAAGGGGGAAGTAGAAATTAATGAGAAACAACATGGCGGTGGTACTTGCCAAAAACGCAGTTTCCACCATTTCGCGGGGATGATTATGAAGCGATTTGGTCATTAGGTTTAAATCGGTTTGCCTTTGGAAGTTGTCAGGCAAGGGGCTTAAGCCCCTTGTTTAATTGAGTGGGTGCAGGGCAAATTATCAATTTTCTGTGCTTAGTTCTTTTGGGGTCGTATCTGGTAGACGACGGCGCAATCCATAGAGCCAAATTAAGCCAAAAATACCTGCGGCGATCGCCCCTAAGCTGACCATCTGAGCAGTCCGCAGCCCCCCCACCATCAGGCTATCAGTCCGCAAACCTTCAATCCAGAATCTACCAAGGCTATAGGTGATCGCATAGATCATTGTGATCGTGCCAGTTCTTAGTTTTGGGAAACGCAGGAAGGCAAAGATTAAAATCGCGAATACACCAATATTCCAAAGGGATTCATAGAGAAAAGTCGGATGAAAGTAAGATTCGTTGATCAAATCGGGTGGGCGGCGATTGCTGGGAATGAATAATTTCCAAGGCAGATCGGTGGGAGCGCCAAAGGCTTCCGAATTAAAGAAGTTACCCCAACGCCCGATCGCTTGTCCCAAAATTACGGCAGGCATAATGATATCCGCCATTAACCAAGTAGAAATTTTCTGGCGCTTGCAAAATATAGTCGCGGCGATCGCTCCACCAATAATTGCGCCATGAATGGCGATACCACCTTCCCAGATCGCAAATACCTTGTACCATTCCTGATTTTGAAAACGTTGCCATTCAAAGAGGACATAGTAAAAACGAGCGCAGGGAATCGCACCTACTACCAACCAAATCGCCAAATCGCCGACCATTTCAGGATCGACATTGCGTTTCTCGGCAAGTTTTTGCGCCAATACCGTTCCCAAAATAATTGCCGCCGCAATTAGCAATCCATACCAACGGATCGAAAGTAGTCCAAGCTCAAAGGCGATCGGACCTGGCGATGTAAATTCCAAAGCAAGGGGCAGTAAATTCAACACTTTTGGGTTCCAATTGAGTAATTAACTCCAAAGGTGCGGCGCAAAGCGCCACACTTTTGGTTATTTATAACGTATTCCTGCTTGCTTAAGACGATTAAGCGCTTCACCAAGGCGATCGCAATCAGCGATCAAACTAATTCTCACATAGCCTTCACCACCTTTCCCAAAAGCGCTACCAGGAGTAAACACCACGCCCGTAGTCTCTAAAACCTTCAGCGCAAAATCTGCGGAAGTCATGCCCACAGGTACAGGAATCCAGAGATACATCGTGGCAAAGGTTTTGGGTATCTCCCAACCCATCTCACCCAGCCCTGCAATCAAGAAATCACGGCGCTCTTTGTAGCGATCGCAGACTGCTTCCAGATAGAGCTCGGGCAGTTGCAGGGCTGTCTCCGCCGCCACTTGAATTGCCGAAAAGATGCCGTAATCAAGATTAGTTTTGAGGGTGCGTAAGCCTTGGATTACATGGCGGTTGCCTACGACAAATCCCACTCGCCAACCAGCCATATTGTAGGTTTTGGAAAGCGTGTGAAATTCTACACCGACATCTTTGCCGCCTTCGATTTCTAGCAAACTGGTGGGGACATAGCCATCAAAGGCAAGTTCGGCATAGCAGAGATCATGAACCAGTAAAATCTCGTATTTTTTTGCAAAGGCTACCGCTTCTTCAAAAAATTCACGCGGTGCGATCGCACCAGTAGGATTAGCAGGATAGTTGAAATACATCACCTTAGCGCGTTGAGCAATATCCTCAGGAATTGCCGAGAAATCGATCAACCAATTATTTTCAGCCGTCAGGATCATTTCGTAGATCTCACCACCAGCCAGTAATGGACCACGAAAATGGGCGGGATAGGCGGGGCTAGGCACTAACACCACATCCCCAGGGTCAATATAGGCGATCGCTAAATGTCCCAAGCCTTCCTTGGAGCCAATCAGAGGTAAAGCTTCACCTTCGGGATCAAGCTGGACGTTATAGCGGCGATTGTACCAATCGGTGATTGCCCGCCGAAAACTAGCCGTACCTTCAAAGGGAGGGTAGCCATGATTTTTGGGATCTTGTAAAGCGGCGATCGCGGAATCGATTACTGGTTGGGGCGTGGGACCATCAGGATTGCCCATGCCAAGATCGATCAAATCTAGACCTTGCTCTTTCGCTCGCAGCTTCAACTCATCTAAACGGGCAAAAACATATTGAGGGAGTTTTTCTAGTCGCTGAGCAGGTTGGAGCCAAGTCTTCATTTGTATTTTGAGAGCGTATAGGGTTTATATCATGCACTGTGGAAACGTATAGTACATTCCAAAGATGCATTTGTTTTTGTTATAGATCTTTCGATCTTAATAGAAATTGTCGTAGAAATCTCTACTAAAATTGCACTTACAGCTTTTTGGAATTAAACGTAGGATGTGTTAGCGATAGCGTAACGCATCGCATCTAATCACTCTAATCAATTAATGCGTTACGTTGCACTAACGCATCCTACAAATAATTAAGCTTTCGTACTTATAGCTTTTTGAGCAACTGCAACTCATCCGCCGTGAAATCTTCAAAGGCAGCTTGTTGAATTGCCAAAAGCTCAACTGTGGCATCAGCGATGTCATTGTTAGCCGCAGAGCGCTCGCGTAACCGTTGTTCCAAGACTTCTAAGGGCGCAGTGCAGTAAATAATTTCCACAGGAATATTTTGATTTTTCGCCGCATTGATCGCTTGACTTCTCAGGCTAATGCGATCGTATTTAGCATCAAGAATTACCGTGAAACCTTTGCCAGCGAGCAAAGCCCCCAACTCAGCTAATCTGGTATAGGTTTTCGCTGTCATCTCTGGTGTGTAGATCGCGTCACTACCGCGCTCCATGAGATCGATTCCCGCAATCTGTTTACGGATTGCGTCCGATCGCAAATAAATTGCATCCTGTTCAGAGGCGATCGCTTTGGCGGTTGTGCTTTTGCCAGAACCAGATACACCCGACATGATGATCAATTTGCCCTGTTTGGGTTGAGTATATTCCCAAGCCAGCTTGTAATATGCCGATGCTTCCGTTTGCGCGATCGCTTTTACATCCGCAGGAATATTCGGATCATCCAACAAGAAAGAAGTTACCTTAGCGCGAATATAGGCTCGCATACTGGAATGCAATGGCAACAGCAGCAACCCTTCATAATCGCCAGTCCTCTCTAAATAGGTATTCAGGAAAATATTCGCGAGATCCCTTCGACCGCGAAATTGTAAATCCATTAATAGGAATGCAGCATCGTACATTACATCGCTATTACGGAATGGCTCATTGAATTCGATACAATCAAAAATTTGAATTTGATCTTGATAAAGACAAATGTTTTTTAAATGCACATCACCATGACATTCACGGACTTTACCCTGAGCAATGCGATCGCTAAATAGAGTTGCATTCTCGGCAAAGAATTTGTCGGTGTAGGCGCGGGTTTGTGCAAGCTGTTCCTCAGTTTGAGCCAGACCCACATATTTTTCAGTAGAAGCATAGTTATCGTTGGCGACAGCACGAACCGCTTCCATTGTTCCAAAACTATTGATATGCTCGTTGGTTAAAGCATTTTGATGAAATACCGCCAACTGTTCGCCGATCTGCTTGACATGATCCGATGTCAGTCTTCCCGAAGCAAACATCTCAATTAGTAAATCCTCTTGAGAGAATTCGGGCATAGCGATCGCGTATTCTAGAGGCGTTCCCGTACCTGTTTTATCAAAATGATACTTGCCATCAGTTTCAATAATTGGCAAAACCGAGAGATACAGGTCACTAGCAAGTCGGCGATTCAGTCGCAATTCTTCTTCGCAAAAATATTTGCGTTTTTCTAATGTGGAAAAATCCAAGAAACCAAAATTCATTGGCTTTTTGACTTTATATGCAAAGTCTCCCGTTAATAGCACAAAGGAAATATGAGTTTGCAAAAGTTGAATCGGTTCCGTGACAGGATGCTCATAAAATTCAGGTAAGAGCATTTGTTCGATAATTGGCGGTAATGACATAGTTAAATCAAATATTGAGGCTTGCACAGCAAGCCTTATATTATCAGATCGGCTTTTTATAGCGCGTTAGCCAAGTAAAGAATAAAATCGGCATAGAAATAGCAACTAATGACTCCGCCCAGAAAAAGGATAGAAAATCAGTTAACCCTCCAAGAGGTGGCACACTGGGCTGGAGATTTCGCACCGCAGGTAAAGCAAATAACATCCCTGCGATCAGGGTAAACATCCCAAATTCAATTGGACGTGGCTGCCAAACGACAACCATAGTAATCGTAAATACCACTAAACCAATCAACCACATCGCAATCATCAGAAAAATCGAGAAAGACTTGGTAATTACCGATCGCGATATAGTTAAGCGCAAGCCCATGTAACTATCCGATGATTCAAATTCTGCTTTGGGAATGTTATCCACATCAATGTTATAGCCTGAGATTGCGCCATTGAAATTAACAGCTATCGGAATTTCCTCATTTTCATCTTTAGGATTAGTAAAGAAGAGATAGAAATCCGAGCTATGCACATCAAAAGGATAGTCACTGACTCGACCATTGATTATCGACAATGAACCTGTTACTGAGTCAGGGATACGGTTTTTCTCTAGCGTCACTTCAGTTTTTCCACTTTCGATTCCCGTAAAGAATTTCAACTCTTTGGTGAGTCGCGCATCCTTAGCATAGGTTCCTTCAGGCTTAGGAGCAAATCGAAGATTTATTTCTGATTTAATTGGATCAACTCCTAATAACTTCACATCAACATCGATCCGATTTGGAGCCTTGTCATCACCAAAAGTCAAATTAGCCGATCGCTGTGTGTGATCGTTCTGGTAAAAATAGAGTGCGCTCGAAAAAGCACCGATAAACAGGGTCAGAAACAGCAACATGATCATAATGCGCTTAGTCAAAAGCTTGCGAGTGGTATCTGCCATAGATTGGTTTAACTCAGTGAGTGTTATTTTAGTCCTATTTTTGGTGCTATTTTATTGCCTTCTTTTTTCAGCTAGACGCATTAATATTTCTGCGTGAGCTTCACGGGTGATGGGATAGAAATAGGCTAAACCTAAACCAATAATCAAGGCGATCGTGGGCAGCGGTCCGATCGCAAACCGAATTGCAAACAAAGCTGAATCTGGTTGTAATGGAGGAGCTTGACAAGGAACACTTTCTTGAAATTTCGCCCATGCTAAACCTTGACCCAGTAGAAATAAACCCGCCGCTAGACCAAACTTTTGTAAGAGAACCATGAAGGCATAGAAAATCCCTTCGCGGCGATGTCCTGTTTCTAATTCATCGAGATCGGTGACATCAGGAATCATCGACCAAGGAATTAAATAGGCGGTAGAAATGCCACAACCAGCCATGATTGCTAGAATATAAAGCAGCACAACTTGACCTTCTTGCAAGAAAAATAACCCTGCTTGAGCAATAATCCAGATTCCTGAACCCATGAAGTAGGCGGCTTTTTTACCAAATCTTTGGCTGACTGCGCTCCATACTGGCAACATCGCTAGAGCCGTACCTTGAACACCAATCATCACGGTCGTAAAATCTTTCTCTCCCAACTTCATCCAATTAATCACAAAGTAGGGAATGATCGAAGCGGTGATTTGTAAGGCGAGCCATGAGCAGAAATAGATGCCTATCACAAACAGAAATGGACGATTGTTAAAGACGATTTTTAACTGTTCAAAAAAGCTGGGTTCGCTGTTATCTGTTTCAGGGTTATCAGCTTCGAGAGCTTCGTTGTGCAGTCGATGTCGATCGCTAGCGATCGCTCTTTTTTTAATGCCAAATACGCACCAATAAATGGAGAGACTAGAGATAATCGCACATATAGCACCGAGGACAATATATTGCATTCCACCCGTATTACAAGTACCAACTTGTCGCGCAGGATCTTTGAAAAAATCAAAAATTACTTGAGCAATAATCAGAGAGAGAATGCTGCCACCAATAGAGAAGGTAAAGCGGAAAGTATTGAGGCTAGTGCGTTCGTTATAATCTTGAGTGATTTCAGGGGTGAGTGCGGTATATGGCAGATTAACAGCCGTAAAGAAGGTATTGAAGACGATACCAACAATCACATAGTACCAAAAGAGAACCATCTTGTCGGTGCTAGGAACTAGCCATTGCGCTAAAAATGATAGCCCAAAGGGAATCGCTGCATAGATCATCCAAGGCAATCGCCGCCCTATTTTTGACTTAGTGCGATCGCTCAATACACCCACAACGGGATCGTTGATTGCATCCCAAATTTTTCCAATCAAGAGAACTAGTCCTGCAAGGGCGGGATCGAGTCCTGCGACATTAGTAAAAAAGAATAAAAGAAAGAATGAGAGAATATTGGTCGTAATTGATGTACCGAGATCTCCCGCGCCATAGGCTAGCTTTTCGTTAAAAGTTAATTTAGTGGCGGTGAGGTCATATTGGGAAGCATCAAAAGACTGCGGAGAATTATTTTGGGAATTACTCATTGTGCTTGTGTAATTTCAATTTTGAATGTGCAACCCTGCAATAAATTGCGGGCTAAAAGCTTAAACCCGTTGAAACGGGTTAATTATCATTGATTAGTCAGTTTTAACTGACTTTAGCTTTGAGTCAAGAACTTTAGTTCTTGGTAATCAAACTATTCAGAATTTCTTTAGCATAGAGCAAACTTTGCTCGGCATAATGGGAATAACCCCTTTGGCAAATTAATTATTATGAATTTAGAGAATCCTGCCCCAATCGCCCCCGCAGCAAATAAGTTGAGAAATTTATTGGTAGCGATCGCCGCAATTATCCTCACCACCGCCCTATTTTTAGGATTTCAGGTGCAACAAAGTAGTACTTCATTAGATGCAGTGGCGGCGGCGGCGAGTCCCATTGATGTGGCTTTGGCAAACACAAAACCAACCATGATCGAGTTTTATGCTGATTGGTGTAAAGTTTGTCAGTCGATGGCGGCGGATAATCTGTCCCTTGAAAAGGAATATAGCGATCGCATGAATTTTGTGATGCTAAATGTGGACAATACGAAATGGTTGCCAGAGGTGACGAAATATCGCGTTGATGGTATTCCCCGTTTTATTTTCCTAGATGCTAATAATCAGGCGATCGGTGATACGACAGGCGCGATCCCGCGTGAGATTATGGCAGCCAATATCGAAGCGGCGATCGCAAATCAACCTCTGCCTCATAACGGGATTAATAGCGATCGGACTTCTGCAATTATTGAACCCAAAGCCGCTGATATTTCTCAACCAAGGGATCACGGCAAAATAAAGTAGGACTGACTTTTGATAATGTCGTTTATTCAGGCAACTGCAAACTCTGTGTGTTGCCGAATTTCTGGTGACTTGAATGCTAAGACAAATCGATAAATTTTTTCACTGAATTAACTTACGGCATATTCTGTGAACTGACGCATAAATGGAGAATGAAAACCGATGACAATATCTTGATTTGGTACACCCGCCTTGACTAAGAGAGTGTTTGAAAAGTTTTAGAGTAGGTTAAATAGGGATGGATTTAGGGCTTAAACGACGAACCATCAGATGAACCATAGCGGCAAAGAGCATCATTTCGCTAGTGGTAGAC
>JBIKYX010000102.1:0-14694 GCA_044355035.1 Pseudanabaena sp.
GCCGCGTTGCCTCCTACGATCCAGAGTTTGCCTTCTGGAATGTGATCGCCAGTTTAGGCGGATTTCTCTTAGGAGTATCGACATTGCCCTTCTTGCTCAATATGATTGGCTCTTGGGTACAGGGTGAGAAAGCTCCCAAAAATCCTTGGCGCGCGATCGGTTTGGAATGGCTAATTTCTTCGCCACCATCCCATGAGAACTTTGAGGAGTTACCGATTGTAATTGCGGAACCCTACGGCTATGGCAAAGATGAACCCTTAGTTTCTAATCCTGACAAATTGGAGAGAGTCCATGCAACCAACTGATACTTCTATAGATAGTTCTAATCCGATTTTAGAAGTTGCCCAAGCAGCTACACATCACGATCATCCTGACAATCGAATGTTTGGCTTTGTAGTTTTCCTACTTTCGGAAAGCGTTATCTTCCTTAGCTTTTTCGTTGCCTATATTGTCTATAAAACTACTGCCCTCAATTGGCTACCAGTGGGAGTTACGGGCTTAGAAATTCGAGAACCTGCCATTAATACCGTAGTTCTAGTTTCCAGCAGTTTCACGATTTATCTCGCCGAAAAGTTTCTCCATAAAAATAATCTTTGGGGATTTCGCGCCTTCTGGTTACTAACGATCGCTATGGGTAGTTACTTCCTTTACGGTCAAGCGGTGGAATGGAGTGGTTTAGCCTTTGGTTTTGGTGATGGTGTGTTTGGCGGTAGTTTCTATTTGCTAACTGGCTTTCACGGGCTGCACGTTTTAACGGGTGTGCTGTTGCAGTTAATCATGTTGGTGCGATCGTTCCTTCCCAAGGAATATGACAAGGGTTTGTATGGCATTGAAGCAACTTCGCTTTTCTGGCATTTTGTCGATGTGATTTGGATTGCGTTGTTTACGCTGATTTATGTGTGGCAATAATTCGATCCCCCCCTACCCCCCTTGTAAAGGGGGGCTTTAGACAGCTTAGAAAATTTAAATAATTGAGTCCCCCTTTTTAAGGGGGATGCCGAAGGCAGGGGGATCGAACCTCCGCTTACAGAAGATTGGATATGTTGTTTACGTTGATTTATATCTGGCAATAACTCGATCCCCCCTACCCCCCTTGTAAAGGGGGGCTTTAGAACAGTTTAGAAAATTCAAATAATTGAGTCCCCCTTTTTAAGGGGGATGCCGAAGGCAGGGGGATCGAACCTCTGCTTATAGCAAGTCCTATAAATTAGAGAAGGAAAACCCAATGATTATTGACGACCATTATTACGATGTGATTATTGTGGGAACTGGTGCTGGTGGCGGAACCCTTGCCTATAAACTGGCTTCCACTGGTAAGAAAATCCTGATTCTGGAACGCGGTGATTTTATGCCCCTCGAAGAACAGAATCGTAGCAATATCGATATCTTTCAACGCGATCGCTATCATGCTCCCGAACAATGGTATGACCACACAGGCGAGCCATTTTCACCACAGACTAACTATGCGATCGGCGGAAATACTAAAATCTATGGTGCGGCTCTATTACGGCGGCGCGAGAAGGACTTTGAATCCGTCACCCATCAAGCAGGAATTTCCCCAGAGTGGTGCGTGAAGTATGACGAATTTGAGCCTTATTACACGGAAGCTGAAAATCTCTATAAGGTGCATGGCGAGACACAAACTGATAGCACCGAACCAACTCACAGCGCTGATTATCCCTATCCTGCGGTGAGTCATGAGCCAGAGATGCAGAAGATCTATGAGGCGATCGCTAATCAAGGTTTGCATCCATCGACAATTCCCCTCGGCTTGACCCGTCAAGAGGATGACCCCACGAGCGATTCTGAAGAAAGTTGCCTCGTTCCTGCCTTAAAGTCGGCAAATGTCACCTTGAAAACCCAAGCCAAAGTAATCGCTTTACATACCAATCCATCGGGGCGATCGGTGAAGGGAGTAGAAGCGGAAGTGGGCGGACAGTCCTATCTCTTTTTAGGCGATATCGTCGTGCTTGCCTGTGGCGCAATCAATTCGGCGGCGTTGCTGTTGCGATCGGCAAATGATTCTCATCCCAAAGGGCTTGCCAATAGCTCCGATCAAGTGGGACGGAATTTGATGAAAAGCCTGTTGTCATCGGTAGTCCAACTCAGCACGAAGCCCAATAATGGCTCCTTCCAAAAGTCTATTTATGTGAATGATTTCTATTGGGGTGATGCGGATTTTCCCTATCCAATGGGACATATTCAGAACTCTGGTGGGCTGCTCACCGACATCATTTTTGCGGAATCTCCACCTGTATTTTCCATTGTTGCCAAGCTCATGCCCAACTTTGGACTGAAGCAGTTAGCGACCCATTCGATTGGTTGGTGGGCGCAAACGGAGGATTTACCAGACCCGAATAATCGAGTACGCCTTGAAAATAATAAAATCCATATCGATTACAATCCCAACAATACGGAAGCCCACGATCGCCTAATTTATCGCTGGACTGATGTTTTAAAAAATATCGAAAAATCCCTAGATGGTTTCCGCACTGGTTTCCTGCATCCCCGCTCTGAGTCGCCGTTGCAAGTGGTCGCCAATCAATGCGGAACCTGTCGCTTTGGTGACGATCCTTTAACTTCCGTTTTAGATCGCGATTGCCGCACCCACGATCTCGATAATCTCTACGTTGTCGATGGCAGTTTCTTTCCATCTAATGCGGCGGTGAGTCCTGCGTTGACGATTATTGCTAATGCTCTAAGAGTAGGCGATCGGTTAATTGAGAGGTTGAAATAGGTAAATATATTGATGTCGGAACTAGTACTGAAGTAATTTTCTATATTAATACTTCAGTACATCTACCATTATCATGATATAAATCTTAATACTTTAAAATTTCGAGCATCGTAATGTCTGTAAGTAAATCTTGGTATTTCTTTTTTGGATTTTATGGTCTATCCATTACTGATGATATTTGGTCACCTGACAATATGCTCTTCGGGAATGCGACGATTGCTCCAGTCAATATAAATGTATTCCAAGAAAGTAAACAAGTTGACGAATCAGAACATTTGAATGTTCAAGCAATGATGGGTATACGCCCTTGGCGAGATATCTTAGATGTATCTTCTATCCCATTTGGCGATCTTATCCAACAGCCTATACCTAATTCATTTATTGTAGTGAAGCGACGGAAGCAAGCTAATAAGCTTGAAGAGACATTCGATGATGCTTTGTTAAGAGCAAGAGAAATTGCTGCAATGTTAACTATTGCAAGAAGTCATTATTCTTTCTCTATTGATGGTTTTATTGATATATCAGGTCTTAATCGCTCTACAACGATAGGAATTATCCCTTACTCATGGTTTGACGATGAAACTGGAAAGATAGAAGCAAAGCATCAGTTTTATAGTAGTCCTTGGCTTCGTCAACCCGATATGTTGTCATTAAAACAATTGTTCTCATCCCATGAGCAAGGCACACATTTACAAACTACTAATAACAGATTTTGGTCAATTCACAGTACAGATCATTTTATTGCGAGCTTAAAAGCATATAAAAGATCATCTGCACAACAAAGATTAGTTCGTGCAGCATTACATCTTTATGAAGCACATCATGCACCTACACCTGAGCAACGGCTAACTCAATCTGTCACTAGTCTTGAAATGTTGTTTTCAGATGGCATAACCAACTTCTCACTATTAACACAACGATTAAAATCCTTGCTTCTACTTGATGCAACAAGTCACGACAAAATCGATCTTATCATGAAACTCCGTCATGGCTACGTTCATCATGGAGATAAAATTGATTCAAAAGAAGGAGACTTGGCTGTTTATATTGCTTCTATGACAATGTACTGTTTTGCAGAAGCGGTAAGCTCTTTGGGTAATATTAAAGTATTAGAAGATAGGCTTGACTTAATCGCATCAGTTCAACAATCAACAAGTCTTTCTGTCGAAGAACGCCAATTATTGCTAGAAAAAATTGGCAATTTAACAAAAAATACGCAAGATGGGTTGATAAATCTACAGGCGATAGAAAAACTAAATTAAATTCCGAAAATTCTAATATTAGGCAAAATCAACTTAATATTACTCAAAAAGAAAAATGTACCAATAACCTCTAAAAAATAGGAGCCAACCTACTTACATAGAGTTAATCCCTTATCAATTAAGGGAGATATATCTTTTTTGGGAATTGGTGGTGTACCTGCTTGCCAAATACTGCTAATGTCTCCATACCCCTTAGCTTTTGCTGTTCCATTAACTGCATAGGCTGTGCCATTAGCGGTAAAACTAACAGCCCCTCCTTCACATTTTAGTTCTCCTTCATTTACAGTAAGCATCCACTTATCACCAAAGTCTGAGGATTTTACTTTAAGGCTATTTGAAGCACCACAGCTAGAGATAAACTGCATTACGAATAGTGCAATGACAACATAAGATGTTTTTCTCATAAATTTGTAGCAATTGAATGAATTTTATTGAGTATATAAAGACTGGATAAACCACATATTACAGCTTTACGATTAAGGCTATCACATTTATTTTATCAGCGAACAATTAGGTGATCGCGTTTTTTGTGAGTAGTTGGGCAATCGTGTTTTTGTGGATGAGTGGGCGATCGTGTTTTTAAGGGGATGGTTAGGCGATCGTGCTTTTGATGGGTGGTTGGGCGATCGCGTTTTTATGTGAGTGGTTGGGCGATCGTGTTTTGGGTGAGGTGATTTATCTGACTCTAATAAATTTCCCTACGATGCCCCACCCTAGCAATAAAAATTATCTGATTTTCTACATCAAATTCATAAATGACTCGATAATCTCCTACCCTCAACTTATAAAAACCAGACCACTGACCAGTCAATGGCATCGCAGAAATCTTTTCAAAATTAACGCTCAACCATTGGATTTTCTTCAGAATACGCACACGCATTTCCTGAGAAATTTCATCTAAATCATCAATAGACTCTGGTTCAAAACTTACTGAATAAGCCATTTATTGATCTATTCCATATCTTTTGTATACTTCTGATGCTGGAATAGTAGATCTTCCGTCCATCCGTTTTTTTCGTGTGTTTAGCAAACTCTGCATGAATGATTCTTTGACTTCTTTCCCCAGATCAGGATCGCCAAAGTATTCATCCAAACGTTCATTTACAGTATTACGGATTAAAGTTTGTAGTTGCTCTACAGTCAAGTCTTTTACTTGCATAGTTTCTACCAACGATGAAATATAGGGGTGATTATAGCAATTTTTAGGTCATGGATAGGCGATCGCGTTTTGTGTGAGGAGGATGATTGGGCGATCGCGTTTTGGGTGAGGTGAGTGGGAGATCGTGTTTTTGTGGGTGGTTGGGCGATCGCCTCAATTAACTACCCAAAAAATCATATTACAAGCTTGCAAGTTGTAGATCAGCGATAACTGGTAGTTTAAAAATATTTGTAGTTTGTAGACGTTTGGAGAAAAAAAGAATGGCTAAGTTTTCAATAGTGCCAGTTGTGGGATTCATTCGCGCCACTACTTCATCCCCGATCTCTTCTGATTCTTGATCGGCGTAGGGTGGACAGCGATCTATATAAAGAATATCGCCAATTTTGTCATAGCGGATGGTTAGGTTTTGAGCGATCATGATATGCCTCCTGCTAGTTTACGCGCTGTGTAAGCTGTAATTATCCAATGACGCTTAGTTTCAAGGTCAGATACAGTTATCACTATTAGGTAACGCCCTGTACGAATTGTATCAAACCACTTAGAAAATAGTAATGCTTGGGTATCATGCTTGCTGGGACGAACAAGATCGGGATTTGCTAGAGTTTCTGATAGTTGCTCAAGGTAGTCTGGTAAGGTATTGGGATGATTTTGGATAATATGTTCTTCTCTTTCGTCACTTAGTTCTACTTGAGATGATAGGTATGGACAATCAAAAAAATGACTCATGTATAATTTGTCTATTCAGATTTTTCAATCTTACAAGGAGATCGTTAGAAAGTATTATAATAATTGAGATAATTCACAAGGTCAGCGTGTACTTTTTTATGAGTGATTGGGCGATCTCGTTTTTGGGTGGGTGATTGGGCGATCGCTTTTAAGGGGAAAACTTGTAAATATCCTTACGATGCAAAAATCTTACAAAAATTACTTCATTTTCCAAAACTTCTATCCCTACCCTGTAATCACCTAGACGAATGCGATAAAAACTATCATATCCCTGCATCTTTTTTAGATTATTGATTTCCCCCACAGATTCAGCTTGCTTACAGGTCAAAATTATCTGCTTCAACCTTGACAAAAGATTACGATCCTTGACTAACTTCAAGTCCTTCTCAAATCTAGACTCAAACCTAACATTCATGCAACATCACCATCCAGAAGCGCAAAAATATTCTCTTCAGGAACAAACTCATTTTTTCTACCCTCAGCGATCGCATTCCCTAAACCAACCTCTTCTAAAGCATCTTGGAATATTTCCGCAAAAAGCTCCTTTCTAGTCTTAATCAAATCAATTAAGATTTCAGTGAGCATTTCTCTTGTCTTCTCATCGTTAAGGAGTATTTGCATATTCAAACTCTCATAAACAAACCAACTATATATAATTCTAACTCAATAACATCAAACTGCTTGTGGCGATCGCGTTTTTTGTAGGTGGTTAGGCGATCGCGTTTTTTGTGGTTGGTTGGGCGATCGCCATGTTTATTTTCAGTGGCGAAAAACTCTAAAAATATCTCCACTTAAAATTGTAGTCGGTAGAACACAAGTAAAATCCCTATGGCTTATAATTGTTAATGCCCCACGCAGTAATTAAACCGCTTTTGGGGCTGGTTTTTAATTTTGCGTTATATTTTTGATAGCACCGAATAATCCGATGGAAATGAGCCGCGTGAATACAAGTCAGTCGAATCAGTCTAGCAATACGAATCTGATCCAAGGGCCATCTTGGCTGGTGGAAGAGCGTGATGCCTGTGGGGTCGGGTTTATTGCGGATAAAGAAGGTCGAGCTAGCCATAAAATCATTAGCTACACGCTCAAGGCTTTAACTTGTATGGAGCATCGCGGCGGCTGTAGTGCTGACCAAGACTCAGGTGATGGTGCAGGGGTGATGACGGCAATTCCTTGGGCGCTCTTGCAAAAGGAAATCCCTGAGATTGACCCAGAGCATTCGGTATTGGGGATGTTTTTCTTGCCGCAGGAAAGCGATCGCGCTACTCAATGTCGTGAAGTTACCGAAAAAATTGCCAAGGAAGAGGGGCTGAAACTTGTCAAATGGCGGGTTGTACCTGTGCAGCCACAAGTTTTGGGGATTCAAGCAAGGGAAAATCAACCACGGATCGAACAGGCGGTTTTCGTTGCCGATGCCGATCATCAAAATCTTGACCAAATCGAAAGAGCGATTTACATTACGCGGCGGCGGATTAAGCTTGAAGCTAAAAATTTGTTTCCGAAGGCAAGTAGAGACTTTTATGTACCATCCCTATCTAATGTCACGGTCATATACAAGGGCATGGTGAGATCGGCGGTTCTCGATGCTTTTTATGATGATTTGCGAAATCCCGATTACGTTTCCGCCTATGCCATTTATCACCGCCGTTTCAGCACCAATACTTTACCGAAATGGCCCCTCGCACAACCAATGCGGTTCCTTGGACATAACGGTGAAATCAATACTTTGCAGGGGAATACGAACTGGTTTATCGCTAGACAAGGCGATCTCGCCCATCCCAATTGGGTCGATGCTACAGGCGATCGCCTCAAAGATTTGTTACCGATTCTCAAACCGAATGAGAGCGATTCCGCAACCCTCGATCACGTTTTTGAATTGTTGATTGAGACTGGGCATAGTCCCCTTGAAGCAATCATGATCCTTGTCCCTGAAGCTTATGAGAATCAACCAGATTTAAGCGATCGCCAAGCGATCATAGATTTCTATGAATATTACAGTGGCTTGCAAGAGGCTTGGGATGGTCCCGCCTTGCTAGCCTTTAGTGATGGCAAGGTTATCGGGGCGGCGCTCGATCGCAATGGTTTACGTCCTGCGCGTTACATGATTACTAACGATGGTTTGGTGATAGTTAGTTCCGAAGCAGGAACAGTGGATATTCCCGAAGCGGAAATTATCGAAAAGGGTCGCCTTGGTCCTGGACAGATGATCGCTGTTGATTTACAGACCAATGAGATTTTGCATAATTGGGATATTAAGGAACGGGTTGCCAATGCTCACCCATACGGAGAATGGATTAAGGAACAACGTAAGAATTTAGGAACCAAGCCATTCCATGCCGAGCCAACTTTAGACGAAGAGAAAGTTCTCACGCAGCAGACGGCTTTTGGTTACACCCTCGAAGATGTGGAAATGGTGATCGAAGCGATGGCTCAAGATGGTAAAGAGCCAATTTTCTGCATGGGTGATGATGCGCCTTTAGCTTTTCTATCCCAACGTCCACATCTGCTCTATGACTACTTCAAACAACGCTTTGCACAGGTGACAAATCCACCGATTGATCCTCTGCGTGAGGGAACGGTGATGTCGTTGTCAATGTTTTTGGGAGAAAAGGCGAATCTACTCTTAGCCACGCCTGAAGCGGCTCATCAAATCAAGTTACAAAGCCCTGTAATCAACGAAGCAGAACTTGAAGAACTACAGGATTTAGGATTTGCTTCGACTAAGTTGGATATGCTATTCCCGATCGCATCAGGAGCTTCAGGACTGCAAGCGGCGATCGCTACGCTCAGCGATGCAGCAGTAAGTGCAGTACGCGGCGGTGCGAAGTTGGTAATTTTAAGCGATCGCAACTTGAGTGCCGAGAACGCTTATATTCCACCATTGTTAGCGGTTGGAGCCGTGCATCATCGCCTATGCAGTGAAGGGCTACGGATGAAAGCGTCGATTGTCGTGGATACGGCTCAATGCTGGAGTACCCATCATTTTGCTTGTTTGATTGGTTACGGAGCGAGTGCTATTTGTCCTTATCTTGCCTTTGAAACCACTCGCCACTGGTGGGGTAAACCGAAGACGCAAACGCAGATGCAAAGCGGTAAGATCAAGAGTCTAACCATTACCCAAGTTCAAGATAGCTATCGCAAAGCCGTAGAAGGCGGCTTGTTAAAGATTCTCTCAAAGATGGGAATTTCGCTGTTGTCGAGCTACAGTGGCGCTCAGATTTTTGAAGCGATCGGTATTGGTGCAGAAGTAGTGGAAAATTGCTTTAAGGGAACGGTTTCCCGCGTTGGCGGTGTTAACTTCGCGGACATTGCTTCCGAATTACTTAGTTTCCACGCTCAAGCATTCCCCGAACTCCATGTCAAAAAGCTAGAAAACTATGGCTTTGTGCAGTATCGCCCCACAGGGGAATACCACATGAACAGCCCTGAAATGGCGAAAGCACTCCATAAGGCGGTGGCGGGTGATGGTTACGATCATTACGAAGTTTATCGCACTCAGTTGCTAAACCGCACTCCAACGGCTCTACGCGATTTACTGGAATTCAAGAGCGATCGCCCCAGCATTGCCATTGATGAAGTGGAACCCGTTACAGAAATTCTTAGCCGCTTCTGTACGGGCGCGATGTCTCTCGGAGCCTTGAGTCGAGAAGCCCATGAAGTCTTAGCGATCGCCATGAATCGCGTTGGTGGTAAGTCTAACTGTGGTGAAGGTGGAGAAGACCCAATTCGTTATTTACCAATTAATGATGTCGATGAGAGCGGTATTTCTGCATCTTTCCCTCACCTTAAAGGCTTGCAAAACGGTGACACGGCTAACTCGGCAATTAAACAGATTGCATCGGGGCGGTTTGGAGTCACACCTTCCTATTTAGTCAGTTCCAATCAACTGGAAATCAAGATGGCGCAAGGAGCCAAACCAGGGGAAGGCGGACAGTTGCCAGGTCCCAAGGTCAGTAGCTATATCGCCATGCTGCGAAATTCTAAAGCAGGTGTATCGCTAATTTCACCGCCGCCACACCATGATATTTACTCCATTGAAGATCTCGCCCAGTTAATCTTCGACCTGCATCAAATCAATCCAATCGCCAAAGTATCCGTAAAACTGGTATCAGAAATTGGCATCGGCACGATCGCGGCGGGTGTAACTAAGGCAAATGCCGATATTATTCAAATTTCTGGTTACGATGGCGGTACTGGTGCTTCACCCTTAAGTTCGATCAAACATGCTGGCTCACCTTGGGAACTCGGTTTAGCGGAAGTCCACACGGTGCTGATGGGGAATAAACTCCGCGATCGCGTATTACTAAGGGTTGATGGCGGCTTTAAAACTGGTTGGGATGTGGCAATCGCCGCGCTCCTTGGTGGTGAAGAATATGGGTTCGGTACAGCCGCAATGATTGCCGAAGGCTGCATTATGGCGCGAGTTTGCCACACTAATAAATGTCCTGTGGGCGTAACTTCCCAATTGGAACAGTTCCGCAAGCGTTTCCCCGGCACGCCCGAAAATGTGGTCAACTTCCTCTACTTTGTCGCTGAAGAAGTTCGTCAAATCCTTGCCAAACTTGGTTACAAAACCCTCAAGGAAATCATCGGACGTTCGGATTTACTCACGCAGCGTCAAGATTTGAAACTGGCTAAACTCCCTCTTAATCAAGTGGATTTAGGCTGTTTGATTAATCTGCCCGACACTAAAAGCGATCGCAGTTGGTTAGAGCATTCAGCTACTCCCCATAGTAACGGCGAGGTGCTAGATGACGAGATCTTGGCAGATCTGCAAGTACAAGCGGCGATCGCTAATCAAACGGATTTAAGCAAGACTTATAAGATCGTCAATACCGATCGCTCCGTTGGCACAAGAGTAGCAGGGGCGATCGCTAAGCAGTATGGGAACTCTGGGCTTGCCAGTAATCTGCATCTAGAATTTATCGGTGCAGCAGGGCAGAGCTTCGGCGCTTTCAATATTAATGGCATGAGTCTCGCTCTTATCGGTGAAGCCAACGACTACATCGGCAAAGGCATGAATGGCGGCACAATCAGCATCAAACCCAAGCCTGATTGCATCTTTAACCCTGCCGATAACGCGATTATTGGTAATACCTGTCTCTATGGTGCAACGGGTGGTTATCTCTTCGTGCATGGGCGCGGCGGCGAACGTTTTGGAGTCCGCAACTCTGGAGCCAAAGCTGTTGTCGAAGGTACAGGTGATCACTGTTGTGAATATATGACTGGCGGCGTAGTTGTGGTTTTAGGAACGACAGGACGGAACATCGGTGCAGGGATGACAGGCGGGATTGCCTATTTTCTCGATCTCGATGGTAAGTTCCAAGAGCGACTCAGCCAAGAATCTCTCAAAGTGCAACGAGTTGGCACTATGGCTGGAGAGAGTCAGTTAAAAGAATTGATTCAATCTAGCTATGAATACACTGCTAGTTCTAGAGCCAAGGAAATTCTCGATCATTGGTCAAGCTATTTGCCGAAGTTCTGGCAAGTTGTACCGCCTTCGGAACAGAATAGCCCTGAAGCGATCAATTTAGTTGCTGTAGCCACAAAATTGTAACAAATACAGAGCGTTGCTGATTAGTGATATCAGTAACGCTTTTTTATGGAGATTTTTTCCAATTAACTTTGTTATCCTCAAACTTTATTTCTATGTCGCTTGGTATATCTTTTAGTTTTTGATACTCTTTCAAAAACAAATACATTGGAACACCGAAGTTAGGTTTGTTAATATCATAGTTCTCTTTCCCAAGCACTTTGTGTAATGGACTGCAAGTAGAAGTATCGTATTCTTTTTTCATGCCTCCATTTGTGTGTATAGCAACTAATAAGGGCTGAGCATTTTTATTTTCTTTTATAAAAACGCCAGCACCACTCATTCCTTCTACAGTATTTGCATTATAGTTTAATCTATCTTTAGATTGCGATTGTAAAACTTTACCCACAGTAGATTCCCACATCCGATCCAAACTATGTCTGGATTCACAACTTCTATATCCATATACTGTAACTAATATATCTTCATTAGTATTTTGAAGTTTTTTTACTCTAATAAATGGTAAATCATACTGATAGTTATTATTAACAGATGTAACAGAAAATTCAATAATCGCTAAGTCAATGTCAATATTTGGGAATTTAAATATATTGGTAATGTTGTGAGAGTTTTTGTCGAATGTTGTTAACTTACTTATTGGAAAAGCTTTTGATGAAGAATTATCAATAACATGCTTTGCAGTTAGAACATAGTAAAAATGTTGATTATCAAGTTTTCTGCGCCCAACAATAACTCCACTTCCGTTAATTGGCGTTTCAGTTTCAGAATAAAGTCTCACGATAAATGATCTTTCAGGTTCATTAGGATTTGCTCCAAAAGGAACAGTGGGGTTATTTTTTGTAGTAGATGGTAGTAATGGAGATGGAAGGATCTCTTTAGGTATATCTGCTCTTTTTTTCTCTTCAGTTGTATTAATACTATTACAACTTGATATCAAAATTAATATCAAGGAGAATGAATAAAATAACTTGTTAACATAATTATAGAACCTATCCATATATATACCAATCTAAGTTATCCAGTATATAGTTCAATGACAATATGTTTTTTAAAGTTCAACAGACTTTTAATTATAATTAATTAATGGTCAAAAATTATTATTCGTTTTGCTAATACTTCTAATAATTGTATTTAGTAGGTACTCAATTTCAAACATACGGTTTGTCAATCCTATCAATTCACATTTTTGCTCGCGTATATGATTATCTTGTAATTGCTGCAATTGATTGAGAATCTTAGAAGTATTATCTGTCTGTTGATTTTTAATGTCTTCAGCCATAGCTTCTAATCTGGGTTGATAAACATCTATTAGTAGTGTATCCCTTTCTACTTGGATTTGTTGAAGCTTATTTTGCAGCAAAGTAATTTTATTGAATGAATCTAGCGTTTGAGACCAAATAGCGATTATTAATAATTTGGTTTCATTATCATTTAAACTTTCGTCTGTGATAGAAATATCATTCAAAATATTTTGTAAATCAATACAAATAGAATTTTTTAACTGCAAATTGATATCTTGTAAACAAGAAGAAATAACTGACAAATTATTTTTTGATTCTTCCTTGATTAGATCTGTAGTTTGGTTATGAGTTTCTTCGATTCTAATATTAATTTTATGAATGCGGTCATTAACCCTAAAGAGAATATAGAAGATAATAACAAATAATATTGCAATTATTACTTTTGCAATATTGGCTAAATAGTTATTATTCTCTTTTGGCTTATTTAAATTTTCCTCGGAAGATTCTCGTATTACGCCCTGCGAAATCGGTAAGGTCACATACTGAATAACTTTGCCAATCCTAGGTAAGTCGAATAACTGCCTATTGTTTTCCAATTCTTTTTTAAACGTGTCTAAACTAATTCCCAAGGAGCTTCTTTTTAACTTATCTAGTTCTTCGGTTGACATCCCCTTGCTACCATCAGCATATTTGTATTGATCATTGAATGGAAGATGAGTTCCAGTCCCCTTACCATTAATTCCAATAAGTGTATTTTTCCAAATTATAGCACCACCACTTGATCCTTTCTCCGCAGAAATTCCAGCATAAGATAAGTTATAACCACTTACAAGTGTTTTGATTGATTCAATACTACCTTGATAGGTTTTAAAATTCCTCAAATTAATATCACAAGTACTAACACAAGGATAGCCACTTACTATTACTGGATCATTAGGTTCTATTTTTTCAATAGTACTTATTTTAGGGATTTGATATTCATTATTACTATAAAAATACAGTAGTTTTAAATCCTCTTCATTTATAAAAATTTTGTCGTTTAAAGGATGCAATTTAGCTGAATAAATGGCTTTGTCATGCATCTCTATAAAAATATTTTTATCCCTACCCCTCACAACATGAGCGTTGGTAAGAAATAAATACGTGTATATAGAATTATTGTTTTCAGCAGATCTTGCAACTAAAACCCCCGATCCTTGAATATTTGAGCTAGGGTCTATGCCAAATAGCTTTACTGTTACTAATTTTGCTAAGTGATGATTCAGGAGCTTTTTGAATATCAGAATTATTATTGTTAGACTGAGCTAATATATTTGGGATATAAAAAAAGACCGTACATGCCATGAAAGTCGTGAAAAAGCGAACAAGATAACTTGCTATTTTTTTATTAGATAAATGGTAGAACACGTTTACAATCCCTAAGCACGAATAAAAGTAAACCTCTCCAAACGGAGAGGTTTTATAACATTAACAAATACAAGACACTTGCTCCTAAAAATTGAGTAGTAGAAGATTACCAATTAAGGTTTAGCATTCCTAACATCTTTTAAGAAAAACTTCTTCACTCCAGACCATTCGGCTGGCGTATCTCCGTTGACAGATGATCCTTCCCTCAAAGATATTAAAAGAGTGTTTGCATCTTCAGTAGTCTTAGATGGAGAGACTGTTAAGAGTAGACCTTCGCAATACTGTTGCGATTTACAATCCTCTTTTTTGTATCGGATAGTTTTATAGGTCGCTCCGCCAACATTAACGTTCTGCAAGTAAAGAAATGGTCTTTCACCTTCAAGGTTTTAACCAAATCATTTAGACGATCAGAAATAGTGTTACAGCGTCTTGGTGGATCGTAACTAGACTCTGGGTCGTTCGGATTTACAAACTCTAAAGACTTAGGAATAAAAAATAAATAACTTATGCGTTTTGAGGAATGGCTCTATAGTTCCATTTAGGAAGATATTCATCAAAAATAATCGGTAGATTTTCCTTGAATCCATCCATAACCTGTCTACCCTTGT
>JBIKYX010000023.1:0-45415 GCA_044355035.1 Pseudanabaena sp.
TTTTGTGATTCCTAAACAGTGAGGTTGAATATTGTGTTTAGATAGCAACTCCAAAACAAGGCGATCGCACTGCATAAACTCCCCATTATTCCCCCAAGCAACAACATCCTAACGGCTGACTTAATCGCCTCGCCGTTCCCATCCCTATCTTGATATACAAAAGTTGCGAAGACCCAGAACTAAATTTCTTTGTTTTATATGACTATTTCTTTAGTGGAGAGGCAGTAATATAAAATATTGGCTTACCGATCGCAATGATAGGAGATAGGTTACATGACCATAAATCATGTATTGATTGGAGTCTCTGGAGGCATCGCCGCTTACAAAGTTTGCGAAGTTGTTTCTAGCTTAGCTAAACGCAGAATTGAAGTACGAGTAATCTTGACGCGATCGGCTGCCGAATTTGTCACACCGCTTACCTTTGCCACACTCTCCCGCCAGCCAGCCTATACTGATGCTGATTTTTGGCAACCGACAAATGGTAGACCGCTACATATCGAATTAGCGGAATGGGCGGATATATTTTTACTAGCCCCCGTAACTGCCAACACCTTAGCAAAACTCGCCTATGGTATGGCGGATAATTTACTCACGAATACAGTATTAGCTTCCAATTGTCCGATTCTCTTCGCGCCAGCAATGAATACAACCATGTGGCTACAACCCACAGTTCAAGAAAATTGGCATAAATTATTACAAGATTCTCGTTATACAGCGATCGCACCGACAGAGGGAATTCTCGCTTGTGATGCAGTGGGAACGGGAAGAATGGCGGAGCCAGAAATGATTCTGGGATATTTGGAATCTTTTTTATTTACCAAAGGGAAGCAAGATTTAAAAGGAAAGAGAGTCTTAGTGAATGCAGGGGGAACTCGTGAGTTTATCGATCCTGTTCGCTTTATTGGTAATCCCTCGACAGGTAAGCAAGGTATGGCGATCGCTCAAGCCGCCCTCCATCGCGGCGCAAATGTCACACTCATTAACGCATCTAATTCTCCTACAGCAGAAGGGATAATGGTGAGATTCGCCGCTTCTGCTAAGGAAATGCATCGAGTCATGCTAGAAGAATTTCCCAAAGCCGATATCACGATCGCGGCGGCTGCCATAGGTGATGTGCGTTCTAAATTTCAAAGCGATCGCAAATTACCAAAATCCGAACTGTCCTTAAATCTCGAACTAGAATATATTCCCGACATCGTGGCGGATTTGGTCACGCGCAAACAAGCCAATCAAATTGTTGTCGGTTTCGCGGCTCAAACTGGAACTGAAGCAGAAGTTCTCGCCGCCGCCCAAGATAAATTACTGAGAAAAGGACTAGATGCGATCGCTGCAAATATGGTAAATACAAGCCTTACAGGTTTTGGAACAGATACAAATCAAGCGACTTTTATCAGCAAATCTGGTCATACAGTATCTACCCCCCTCTGCTCAAAATTAGAACTTGCTCATCGCTTATTCGATTTTTTAAGTACTTTATAAACAGACTTGCACGAGAAGCCTGTGAATCAACACTTATTTGAAAGCGCCGCTTTGCGGCGCTTTCAAATGTTTATCTAGTAGCGCAAAGCGCTATATTTATGCGCCAAGTCCCTTAACTGTCTCAAAGAAGAACCGCGCATTATCTTCGGGCGTAGTTGGCAAGATACCATGTCCAAGATTCATGATGTGTCCCTTATTACCAGCTTTCGCGATTACTTCCAAAATCCTCTCGCGAATATAACTCTGCTCCGCAAATAAAACACAAGGATCAAGATTGCCCTGTACAGCAATATCAGGACCAAAGCGATCGCGTGCTTCTGCAAGATCAACAGTCCAGTCCACGCTGACAATATCCACACCAGACTTAGGCATACGGTCAAGCACACCCGCGCTACCGCTAATGTACAAAATCATCGGCGTATTCGGATGCTTTGCCTTTACCTTATCGACAACCATCTTCTGGTAAGGCAATGCAAATGTCTGGTAATCCGTTGGACATAGATGCCCCGCCCAAGAATCAAACATTTGGACTACTTGAGCGCCACATTCGATTTGGTGGATGACATAAGTACCAACCATTTCGGCAAGTTTAGTCAAAAAGCTATGCACGATCGCTGGCTCTTTATAAGCCATTGCCTTGATCACAGAATAATCCTTAGAACCCTTACCTTCAACAGAATAGGCAGCTAATGTCCAAGGCGCTCCGACAAAACCAAGAATTGTGGCTTGATCCTTAACTTCTTCCTTGATTGCGCTCAGAATATTGCGGATAAAAGGAACAGCCGTATCAGGATCAAACTCGGTCAGTGCGTCAACCTGTGCTTGCGTCCTGATGGGTGACTCGATGATTGGTCCCCTGCTCTCGATGATGTCAAAGTTAATGCCGATACCTGTGAGGGGAGTGAGAATATCGGAAAACATAATCACGCCATCGGGTTGAAAAGCGCGAAATGGTTGCAATGAAATTTCAGCAGCGAGTTCGGCAATTTCCGATCGCTCTCTAAATGTGGGATATTTATCACGCAAATCTCGATATACCTTCATATATCGCCCTGCTTGGCGCATCATCCAGACTGGTGGACGATCTAATACTTCACCTCTTGCTGCCCTTAGCAAGCGATCATTTCCTCCCATAACTAGCTCTTTCCTGTCTTTTGAAACTTTTTTATTATTGTGCCTATGAATTATAGAACGTGAGGTACAACGTGAGGCACATAGCGCCAACAAAGTCAGTGGGGCGCAGGGTATACTCATCGGCTCTATCACAAGGCGATCGCCCTGCCAAATCCTAGAGTTAGACTCAGATTCATGCCAAATTCATGCCAAAACTGACACTTGATTTTGTTTGTTTTGTTTAGATTTTTTGTGGAATCTTGTGGAATATTTAGATCATTTACTTATACTTTCTTTAAGATATGTTATTAATATTTAAGTTAGTAAGGTGTTACAACACCTAAAAATTAATAAAGGTTTTAGCTAACCAAAGGGCTAGGTTTAAAAAACTGTGATTAACGAAGGGGCAAATTCTATTAAGGATGTAGATGTAGAAGAGACATTGGCAAAAGATTTACCTTCGGCTGAGATAAATCCGTCAAAATCCCCTCTGCAAAGTAGTATGGCGATCGTGCTGACGTTTGCCGTAGTCCTGATTTGGGTGTGTTTTTGGCTATTGCGCCCTCCCCTTGACCCTTATACTCAGTCAGTTCTCCGTCTTTCAGGTCATCCCACTCAAGGGCGATCGATATTTGTGATGAATTGCGTGGCTTGTCATGGCGAATGGGGAAATGGCAAGGTCGGTCCGAATCTACATGGTGTTGGCGATCGCAAATCTGATATTAAGCTCATCCAACAAGTAGTAAGTGGTGAAACACCACCTATGCCACAGTTTCAGCCCAGTCCAGAGGATATGGCAGATCTACTGAGCTATTTAAAGCAGCTATAACATAAAAACAAAAAAGAGCGGCGCAATGCGCCGCTCTTTTTTACGAATTATAAAAAAATTTTAGCCTTCAGAATCACTTGCACTAGTGAATACACCCGAGCCAAAATCACTACCGTAACCTTCTTCACCGTGAATAGGTAAGTCGATACCTTGCTCTTCAACCGATTGAGGCACTCTCAAGTCCATAAATAACTTCAGGACGAAAAGAATGACAAATGTAGCTATACCAGCAAAAACATAGGTAAAAGCAACACCCTCAAACTGTTTCCAGATCAAGATCGGATTGCCATCCAAAAGCCCAAGAGGAGCATCACCACCAAAAGCAACTTTAGTTGCAAATACGCCTGTTAGCATTGCGCCAATAGTTCCACCAACACCATGTACAGAGAAGGTGTCGAGAGAGTCGTCAAACTTGAACTTAGCACGCAAGCTTACAGCAATAAAACAACAGACTGCGGTAATTGAACCAATCAGAATTGCCCCAATTGGAGTAACAAAACCAGCCGCAGGTGTAATGCCAACTAGTCCAGCGAGAAATCCACTGGCAATCCCAACCGCCGTTGGCTTACCACGCAATACCCACTCAACCAATAGCCAAGTTAAGCCACCAGCCGAAGTTGAGACTGTGGTTGCCACAAATGCGACTGCGGCAAGTGGTCCAGCAGCAAGAGCGCTTCCTGCGTTGAATCCAAACCAGCCGAACCATAGGAGTCCAATTCCCAATAACACATAGGGCACGTTGTGTGGTGTATGTGGTCTAGTCGCAAAGTCTTTACGAGAGCCAATCACCAAAACCGCAACTACTGCGGCAACCCCAGAACTGATATGGACAACCGTACCGCCAGCAAAGTCTAAAGCTCCAAGCTCTTGCAAAAATCCACGTCCCCATACCATGTGAGCCAGAGGTGCGTAAACCAAGCTAGACCAGAGGAGGATAAACCAGAAATAAGCCTTAAAGCTCATCCGCTCAACGATCGCCCCAGAAATCAGCGCAGGAGTAATGATCGCAAACATCATTTGATAGACCATGAACACTGCATGGGGGATCGTCCCTGCATAGCCAACAGGGTCAGGCTCAGTAAACTTCACGCCATTGAGAAAAGCCCAATCCAGCCCACCAATAAACTTTTCGATCCCTTGACCAAATTCTGGAGCTTTGATTGCCACATCAAAGGCTAAGCTATAACCCCATAGCACCCAAGTTACGCCGACAACAGCCATGAGCAGTAGGCTCATCATCATTGTATTCAGCACATTACGGGTTCTAACTAAGCCACCATAGAAAAATGCTAGCCCAGGAGTCATCAGCAACACTAAAGCCGCAGCAATTAACACAAATGCTGTATCGCCCGAATTGATTGGCGAAGCGGCAGGTGCAGGTGCTAGCAATTTATCAAGTGCTTCTTTTTGTTCTTTGGTTAAAGTTACAACTTCAGCAGCCAATGTGGGAGCCGATGTTATTGCAGGAGAAGATGGACTAGCCGAAGTCGTAGCTGTAGGGCTAGGTGTTGCCGAAGTAGTTGCTTGCGCCAAAGTCTGACCAGTAAAAGGAAAACTTACTAGCCACAAAACCAGCAACGCACTCAGTAGAAATTTTTTGATCACAGCCTCAATCCTTTCGCAAAGTTTTTTTGTCATGACAAGAAAGCGATATTTAAGTCAAATGATTACCGTTCTATATAGCACTCAAAAAACTAAGAACTTGGGCTACTCATTGACTTGCTTCTATGGATACCATAGAGAAGTTTCACAAGAATGATTTCATCAACTTATAAGTTGTAAATGTGTATTAGAGGCTACATAACTGACGATAAAGTGGGGCAATGCTAAATTGTGGTTTTGACTTTTACCAACAAAAATTAAAATACTTTTAAAAGTCGTCTAATTTACTATGTAAATTCTTTAAATTCATTAGATTTTCTGTTTGGGAACAAGGTACTTAATCCCTTTGTCTATAAATTCATTGGATTTTGTCTTTCGGAACAAGGTGCTTAAGCTCTTTGTCCAAATTTACTCACACGCTCAAAAACTCCTTGTGCTAGAGTTGGTGTACTTTCAAATATCGCATTCCTCACTCACATAACCTCTCAGGAAGTTGACATGGCAAAAGGCGGACTTGTACTTGGTACAACAGCAGCATTGGCGGCGGCTGTCGCAGTTGTTGGTTTTCAGCTAGCAAATCCTAGCATCGCCGCATTTCGGGATAGCCCCAAAGAGATCGTTGATGAAGCTTGGCAGCTGATCAATCGGGAATATGTCGATGGCGCATTTAACAAAGTCGATTGGCGACAGGTGCGGCGACAATATGTCGAAAACCGCGATTATTCTTCTAAGGCTGAAGCCTATCGTTCAGTGCGTGAGATGCTGAAGTTGCTTGATGATCCTTACACGCGCTTCATGGACCCTGAACAGTTCAAGAGTATGCAAATTGATACGTCAGGGGAACTTACAGGCGTTGGTATTCAGCTTGGCATGGATGATGCGACTAAACAATTAACAGTGGTTGCTCCCATCGAAGATTCACCTGCATCTCGTGCTGGTGTGATGACCAAAGACATCATTACCTCGATCGCTAATAAATCCACAGAAGGCATGGATATTAACCAAGCCGTTGCTTTAATTCGTGGTCCTGCTGGTACAAAAGTGAAGTTGGGGATTAAGCGTGGCGATCGCCAATTTGATATTGAACTAGAGCGAGCCAAGATTGAAATCCATCCTGTCAAAGCTGAATTGCGCGATACCAGTATGGGTAAAGTCGGTTATATCAGCCTGCGTCAGTTTAACGCCAACGCAGCCAGCGATATGCGTAAAGCGATCCAAGACCATGTGAGCAAAGGCGCAGTTGGCTTTGTAATGGATCTGCGTTCTAATCCTGGTGGATTGCTATATTCCAGTGCGGAAATTGCGCGGATGTGGTTGGACAATGCCACCATTGTTTCCACAATCGATCGCAAGGGCGAAAATGAACGCTTAACCGCTAATCGTCAATCTTTGACAAATAAGCCTCTCGTGGTTTTGGTTGATGGTGGCTCAGCAAGTGCTAGCGAAATCCTATCTGGAGCTTTGCAAGATAACAAACGGGCTGTAATTGTCGGAACCAAGACTTTTGGTAAGGGATTAGTGCAGTCAGTTCATTCCTTAAGTGACGGCTCAGGCATGGCGGTGACGATCGCCAAGTACTACACTCCAAGCGGACGGGATATCAATCACATGGGGATTGTGCCTGATCGTGTCGTTGAGTTAAGTAAAGACGAACTGGAAAAATTGAATAAAAATCGGGATTTAGTTGGTACAAGTTCTGACCCCCAATTTGCCAAAGCGCTCGATATTTTGTCGGGTGAGTTAAAAAGTGTAAGCTTACGCTAACGCTTTTTAAGAGGGTGGTCTGACTAGTCAGACCACCCTCTTTTTTTTAACTGTCCATGATTCTAGTTAAAACAGCCTCCATTGTGCTTTCTAAGTTCTGCCCCGAAATTAGTCCACTCGCCAAAGAATAAATATTATTATCACGGCGATAAAGCGTTTGAAAACCTGTTCGCGCTCTTTTGTCACCCATTACCCAATAACGTTGAATAATCGAGTCAGGGGCGATAATCCCTTCGCCCTCAATTTTTCCTAGAGCGCTATCATCAGCCACATAAGTAAATCTCCGCTCATCCGAATCAATGCGCCCCTTATAAGCCATCGTTAACTCTTCGCGATCGCTATTGGGAAAGGTCAACTTTGTGACCATCGTAAACCAGAAATTATCCTTTGACCAACCTACTAAAGTTCTACCCTTAACAGCGATCGGCATCGAATCACGATCGATCCAATTGCCTTCGAGTGTCCATTTACCAGGTTGAACTAAAAAAGTATGTGCCACTTTGTTTATGTCTCACTTTACTTATCGAATCGAGTCTCAGTCTAATTATTGCTTAATTTAATGCTTAATTTATGGGATGTAAAACAACAATCGGCTGTATGCCTGTTTCACAAATCTCGCTGACTCCCAGAAATTGCTGCTCAGAGCTATAGGTTCTGGCGAATTTAATGGCATGTTGTGCGGTCGAAATTAGTTGAGATGCATCACAAATTTCCCCGAATACCTGTTTGGTAATTGTTTGTCCCATACACCAACGTTTTGTACTATCTTCGTCAAGAGAGATTATTGGTAAAAAATGTAACCCATGATCAGAGGCAAGAACCTCAATACGATTGGAGTGCAACAGATCGGCAATTTGCTCAAAAGTTAAACTTGCATCTAACCCAAAACCATTGCTATAGGTTCTTCGTAGTCCTGATAGCGTAGCGCCGCAACCAATTATTTCACCTAAGTCACGAGCGATCGCTCTGATATATGTTCCAGAACCACAGGCGATCGCTACGTCCAACTCTGGATAATCGCCATTCGTCCAAGCTAAACTCTGAATTTCCTTGATTTCCACCGATCGCATCGGAATTTCTACACCCGATATCTCCCCTCTCCTTGCTAGGTCGTAAAGACGCTGCCCATTGACTTGAATTGCACTAAAGGCGGGCGGACGCTGGGTGATTTTGCCGATAAATTGTGGAAAATGTTTGGTAACTTCTTCTAATGTTAAATCTGGGCTAGGGCGATCGCTTAAAACTACGCCTGTAATATCGTCAGTATCGGTGACAAGCCCAAATCTGATTTTGGCAATATAAGCCTTGCCTTCAGGCAGAAATCGTAGCAGTCGGGTGGCATTTCCTACAGCGATCGGCAAAACCCCCGTAGCCATTGGATCGAGAGTGCCACCATGACCAATTTTCTTTTGTTTAAGGAGCTTTCTCAATTTACTCACACAGTCATGAGCCGTAATTAGCGCGGGTTTATCGATACTAAGAAATCCGTTAAACATAGCTGAAAATAATTAGAGACAGGATAAAAAAGCTGATCAATTTATTGATTGAGGGAACTAAACCTAAATAAATTTGTCGTAAGATGAACGATGTAGATACGAGGTGATACTTTGGTAACTTCTAGGCTGACTCAGTCTCTATCAGGTATGTAAAAAATTGGTCGGCTAAAAAAATGATTATTGCCTGATGTATAGGGCTTAATTATTGTATAGCCTAAGTCCAAACAATCTGGTCGCGCTTATGAAGTTTTGTTCAAAGTTCACTATATACTTGCATATTCAAGGTTTATTGGTTGCTTGCCGCTAGTTCTTGTTCCGTTATCCCTTCATTTAATTTCCTCATTTGTGATATAGGGTGAGATAAGTTGGCTCGACTTGTATTTGGCGATATTCATGGTCAATTTGATGGATTGATGAAGTTAGTTAACTTCATTGACTATTCTGCTGACGATAAATTGTTTTTTTTAGGTGACTTAATTGATCGTGGCGATCGCAGCGCTGACGTTGTGTGCTGGGTAATGGAAAATGGTCATACCTGTCTTAGGGGTAATCACGAGCAGATGTGTCTCGATGCCTATCGCAGTAATGAAGGTTCTTTAGTCTGGAAAGGCTGGATGATGAATGGCGGCTCCAATACCTTAGATAGCTACGGCGAAGGTGGAGTACCCCAAGAGCATATAGATTGGATGCAACAACTTCCCCTCTTTATGGATCTGGGTGATTCTTGGTTAGTTCATGCTGGGTTAAATCCTAATGTCCCTCTCGAATTGCAAGGCGCTCCTGAGTTCTGTTGGATCCGCGATGAATTTCACAGCGCGACCGAGCCTTTCTTTACCGACAAAATCATTATTACTGGACATACGATTACCTTTGTTTTTCCGAATGTCGAGCCAGGTAATTTGGTGTTGGGTAAGGGCTGGCTAGACATTGATACAGGTGGTTATCATCCTAGAAGCGGTTGGTTGTCGGCGCTAGATTTAGATTCAGCAATGGTTTACCAGTGCAACACTTTTACTAATGAATTAAGAGTTAATCCATTATCGGAAGTTACAACTGTAATTGAGCCGATGCCCAAAAAAGGCAAAAGACTAGACATCAAAAAAAATAATAGTCCTAAACGTCGCTGGGCTTGGGCGTAAAACAGAAAAGAGTGCCGCTTCGCCGCACTCTTTTCTATCGCAAAGCTTAGTCATCAAACTTATGAATCTATGGCGACAATAAAACTTGGTATAAATCAGGACGGCGATCGCGGAAAAAGCCAAAGGAAGCACGATTAAGTCTGATGGTATCAAGATCGAAATTGGCTAAAATTACGCCTTCTTCGCTGTCATTAAGTTCAGCAACTTTATCGCCGCGATGGTTAGCAATGAAGGAATGACCATAAAAAGTTTGATTACCCTCTAACCCAATCCGATTAGCCGCTGCGACAGGAATGACATTGCTAACGGCATGACCGATCATCGCTCTCTGCCAAGGATCTTTGGTATTTAAGTTCGGTTCCTCTGGCTCCGAACCGATCGCTGTGGGATATAACAAAATCTCAGCGCCCATCAATACCATCGCTCTAGCGCATTCAGGAAACCATTGATCCCAACAAATGCCCACGCCAATTTTGCCAAAAGCCGTATCCCAAACTTTGAAGCCTGTGTCACCACCACGAAAATAAAATTTTTCTTCGTAACCAGGTCCATCGGGTATATGGCTTTTGCGATAGATTCCTAGTAATGTCCCATCAGCATCGATCATGGCAAGACTGTTGTAATAGACCTGATGCGATCGCTCAAAAAATGAAACAGGAATTACGACATTAAATGCTCTTGCCAAATTTTGAAAATAGGCGATCGTGGAATGATTTTCTACAGGTTGTGCCAAATTAAAAAATTGATCTCGTTCTTCGCGGCAAAAATAGGGGCTTTCAAATAATTCTGGGGGCAAAATCACCTGCGCCCCCTGTTGAGCCGCCTTAATTACTAAGTCGGAAATTTTAGTAACATTAGTAGCGATATCAGCATTTAAGGATGCTTGAATAACCGCGATCGTGACAGTTTTTGGCGATGACATTGGTAAATAAGAAAGTGACAGTAAAATATATTAAGTAGCTGGTATTAACTAGCTGACCACAATTAAAAACCAGAGTAAAACCACTGGCGATCGCGCAGCATGCGCCAATGATTTTGGGATTTTTGCGTGGTTAATCAATAGCCTACCCTAGCCATGAAACAACTTGTAATCTTATTAATTCAGTTTTATCGATGGTGTATCTCACCCCTCCTACCGCCAAGGTGCCGATTTCAGCCGACTTGTTCTCAGTATGCTTTAACGGCGATCGAGCGATTTGGATTAGTTAAGGGCGGGGGCATGGCAACTAAACGAATTTGCTCTTGTCATCCTTGGCATATAGGCGGCTATGACCCAGTGCCAGAAGTTGCACCTCAAAATACATCTGAATAAATGGCGTAACTTTTACTTTTTTCGCTGATTTTAGCCAAGGCGATAGCCAAAACCTCTGACAGTGACAATATGCTTGGGATTGCTAGGATCGACTTCAATTTTTTCGCGCAACCAGCGAATATGCACATCTACGGTTTTACTGTCACCTACAAAGTCCACGCCCCAGACTTTTTCCAATAGCTGTTCTCTCGACCATACTCGACGAGGATGACTCATAAATAAGTCGAGTAAGCGAAATTCTTTAGGTGAAAGATTGACTTCGGTCTCATTGATTGTCACTCGACATTCATCGGGATACATGGTGATATCGCCGAACTTGTAAACTGTGGCACTAGTTGCCAGAAAATCACGACGGCTTCGACGTAGCAGCGCTCGACAACGGGCGATTAATTCCCTCATGCCAAAGGGTTTACTGAGATAATCATCGGCTCCGACTTCTAAGCCAACAATGCGATCGCTTTCGTTACCCCTAGCACTAATCATCAAAACAGGAACATTATTTGCTTCGTGGCGCAAAATGCGACAAAAGTCCAATCCATTAATCGAAGGCAACATGATATCCAAAACGATCAAATCTAGTCTTGCGGTGGTTTTGGCAATTTGTAAAGCGCTGTAGCCATCATCAGCGAGTAAAACGCTATATCCTTCTTCACGCAAAGCTAAGGCGATCGCTTCTTGGATAATCGCTTCATCCTCAACAACTAAGACATAGCCAAGCGCAGCTTTAGAAGCAGAGGGTGAGTTTTCTGTTAAGAGCATAAAGTTTTGGGCTAAGGATTTGGGCTGGGAATTTGATCTAGGATTATCTAACCGTATCTAATTTTACAATCTTTTACTGATTTTAAACCCATGAGAGTCTGTCCCACAGGTATGGATTAGTCCGTGGATCTCAGCAAGATGATAAATTTCCTCAGTTTGACGGGGACTCGGCTTCCAAGGATCGCTACTGTCATAGCCATAATAGGTTTCGACACCATCAATCCCTAAGGCGGCGGCGGCGGGGATCAAGTCTTCAGGCGATCGCCGATAGCGGGCAGGATGGGCGAGTACCGCTAATCCCCCTGCGACATGAATTGCTTTAATGACGCTAATTGCTTGATAGTCCAACCCTGCTGTCGTTTTGCCTTGCAAGTAAGGATGCATCGACTCATGTTCGGGATCAAATCCATAGCCAAGAATATGCACTTCCGTAAAAATCAAACTGGCATTAATTTCAATCCCCGACCAGAGCGTGGGTAAAGACTGGGGATCGCTGGATTGACTAACACAGCGATCGAGATATTGCTTAGCGAGATAATATCCTCCGATCGCATGGTGATCGGTAATTGCTAAGTCAGATAGCTTCAGGGCGATCGCTTGCTGGATTAAATCCACAGCTTGCATCTTGCCATCAGAAAATACGGTATGCAAATGAAAATTTAGTCGATGCGGACAACTCATGGTGTCAACGGACGCGAAGATATTTCGCAACTTACAAGTCGCAGTTGCACTTGGCACTAAAATCGGAGTTTGGACTACCATGACGCATCTCTACATGAGCCAATAATTAACAATTCTTAATTTCTTAACTATAACCTTACCCAAATCAGGGTAAGAACATTAACTTTTTAGGATTGACGGTTGCATCAACACTATTTAATCGCGTTAAATTCAAAACTTGATCGTGTTAAATTCACGACTGCAATTTTAATCATGATCAGAATTTTGCTCAAAAACATCAATGTTTTTCTGCTCATAGCTCTGCTCACTAACCATGTAGTAACTGGGCAGCAACTCACGAGCTTCTACCTTTCCTAAATCTGACTCAATGACTGAGGTAAGAGCAGTACACTCAATACCAGACATATCAATCGCACGTTCAACGATTTTGCCATCTTTCCCGATTAAGTACTCGATGCGCTGATATTGCGACATATTCTATAGATTTTTACTCAACAATAACAATTACTAATATTCTAGCGTCTCTCTATCCAAAATTGTTTGATTTTTAAAGCGCTATACAACCATCTGCCCAAGAGATTTTAATATTTGTAGCACTTCATATAAATGATTTTCAGATTCTGAAAGAGTGAAAACTCTAGATAGCGTATAAGAGGTATTAGAAGCATCTTTATTTAGCTTGATAAACCGAAACTCCCGCCCATTGGTAATCATGGCAAAGGGATGTTGAGTTTGATTGGGACTTGCCAACATGTAAGTAAGGGCTTGGGGGAGAGCCACCATTACATCATACTGAATGCTTTTAGCTTCAATGACCACCGCCCAAATTGCACTTTTACTAATATTATTTCGTAACACTAGTACGTCTATTTGTCCGCGCACAGTTTCTGAACCATCCTCCGATACAACTTCTACGGATTCTTCTAGGGTGCTGTAGAACGGGGGATCATAGAAACCCGCTAGAGATAGCAATGGCGACAGAGCAACCATTTTCACGGTTACTTCTAAAAGTGGGCGTTTTGATAAGTAAAGATATTGTTGTTTGGTACGGTCTAGTTGATCTTTCTCAAATTCACTTAGTGCTGGAGAAGTTTGTAGTAAATGGGCAAAGAAGTTGTCAGTTGGATATTCTTGATGCAAGTAAAATTTATTTTCGACATCATACAAACTGAGTCTGGATGCTTGAAGAGTTTGGAGCATAGATTTTCTCCTGTTTATTCTTTCTTAAGTAGACTGCTATTTATGTTACTTATCTAATTCTAAAACTTTGGCTGCTGAGATCCCATCTGTCGCTGTGCCAAAATACCAAAGTGAAGCCGCCGCTTCTGCACGAGTAACAGGTTTTTGTGGTTGTAGTAAAGTTGTAAATCCAAAACTGCGCCGAATGTTAGAAATATCGCGTAATTGAGCATCGGCAAAAACTGCGCTAAGCGCATTCTCACTAATGCGATCGCTGTCCTTAAATCCATAAACTTGAGTAACTGTTTCCAAGGTGGCATTGGGTAAAGGTTGCCTCAGATCAATGGGGATTTTCCATTGCACTAGATCCTCTCGCAGCAGGGGATCATTAGGGCGAAAGCGATCGCCTGTACCACCGATTAATCCTGCATTTGCCAAGCCTTGAATAATCGCAAAGTCGGGATGATTGCTGGGAATGTCAGGAAAACTAGCGGTATCGGTAGGTTGAGCTAATCGAATTTGGCGACTTGGTTGATTTTTATATAGGCGATTATTGGTTTGCAATAACCATCGCGCATATTCGCGCCGAGCAACTAAAATATTTGGCTGAAATTGTAGCCCTGTTTTTGGGGTAATTGTTCCTAATTTGTTTAAGTCTTTGATCCAAGGTCGGAGCGGAGTTGGGACAGTTTCAAGATCGCTAAATTCGCTGATTTGAGGTTGAGAATTAACGAAATTTATGTAAAATAATGATTGCAGTGTATTTTTGGGGCGCTTTGATATTGTTAGAGATTGTAAAGCGATCGCTTTTGATTCGCTAATCAAAGTTTGACTGGTTAGACGATTTTCCTCCTTGGACGGAGAAAGAGAAGAAGAAGTCGCAGGTGAAATTGGGGTTTTGGCAGTTATCGGAATTGAGGTTGATACGGCGTTTGATTGTTGGGTTTGATTAGATTTTTGGGCGATCGTATCTGGACTAGCTGGACTGGCTGGAGCGATCGCATTTTCTAGAGACCGTCCTAGATTAGAGTCTTGACAAGCAACCAGACAAGCAACCAAACATGTCGCCACTCCGACTAAAGAAATTTTAGAAACTTCGTGAAACTTTACCTTCATATAGCGATTTTAACAGGCTAGAAGCCTGTTCCACTATCTAACAATTAATTAAGCCCACTTACTTACTTAATCTGTGACTGGATTTGTTCGGCGAGATTTTTGGCTAAAAAAGCCCGATTAGGGCATATTGATACACCCGCAGTTCGTAAAGCTTCGGCAGCCCATGTATTGCAATTAAATCCTGAAAAATATTTAGGAACGGCTGCATAAAAATTGCTAACACCATATTGACCTTTACCGATCGCCGCTAACCGATCGCCTTTCGCATTTAGCGTAAATGTCTGTTTAACATAAGTAAATAATTTCTGAAATCCTAATTCCGATAGTTCAATTTTAAAAATTGGGAATTGGGAAAATTTTGCAGGAGGTTCAGCAAAACTTGCCACATGCATAACGCTATCCGATGGAATAAACGCAGCGCGTAAGATCGAGGGAATCGATTTATCGTTTTCAAAATAAAACTGGCGATCGCCCCAACCCACTTCAATATAAGGAGCGTCTTTCCATTCTTCCGCACCAAAATTTTCTGAATCCTGTTGCGCCCATGCTAAACCCGAATGCCAGTCATGCTGGATCAAATAAATAATCCGCGTTTTAGTATTTGGAGCAGGTGGAAAGAGTCCCGATGTTGGACTGGGACAATAAAGGAAATAACTGGCGATCGCCAAAACAATCCCTAGAGCGATCCCCAGTAATATTCCGATAAATATTCTAATTTTTTGTTTGCGGATCACAAGCAACATTGATGCAATGCAAAAAATAGCAAGAAATTTTAATGTAAGAAATGGCGAACGCCCGTAAGCACCATGATGAGACCAAGTTCATCAGCCGCTTTGATCGAATCTTCATCACGCATACTGCCACCAGGTTGCGCGATCGCGAGAATCCCTGCGGCGGCGGCGGTTCTTACCGAATCATCGAAGGGGAAAAAACCATCACTAGCCAAAAATGCACCCTGAGATTTTTCACCTGCTTGTTCTAAGGCAATTTTGATCGAACCAACTCGATTCATTTGACCTGCGCCAATGCCGATTGTGGTGAGATCTCTAGTGACAGCGATCGCATTGGATTTGACATGACGACTGATTTTCCATGCAAAAATCAATTCTTGCAACTGCTCTGGTGTGGGCTGTTTTTGGGTGACAACTTTCCAAGCTTCTGGTTGCACAACTTCATTGTCTGAGCGTTGGATTAGCATTCCACCCGCAATGGTTTTGACGGTTTCATGGGAACCATACTTGAGATCGGATAGAACTAGGACACGCAAATTTTGTTTTTTGCTGAGAATTGCGGCAACACTTGGGACGCAGGCAGGGGCTACCACACATTCTAAAAATGTTTTATTTAAGAGTTTGGCGGTGTCTTCATCAATCGGGCGGTTCAATGCGACGATACCACCAAAAGCAGAAGTGGAATCTGCATCAAAGGCGCGTTGATAGGCTTCGGCAATAGTGGGGGCGATCGCCACACCACAGGGGTTATTGTGTTTGATGATCACCGCACAGGGCTGCTCGTCACTAAATTCAGCGATGATGCTCCGCGCTGCCTCAAGATCAAGCAAATTATTAAAGCTGAGTTCCTTGCCCTGCAATTGTTGTGCGGCTGACCAGCCTTTAGGAGTTGCGCCAACTTGATACCATGTGGCAGGTTGATGGGGATTTTCGCCGTAACGTAAGGATTTTGGATTGTGACATAACAAAGTATAGGAAGAAGAAAGCGCCGAAGATTTTTCTTCTACGGTGTCGGGTTTATCACCACTCAAGTATTCGGCGATCGCCTTGTCATATTCCTGAGTATGTTTAAACGCGGCGATCGCTAATTGTTTACGAAATTCTAGGGTGGTTTCGCCGTTGTTGGCTTTTAGCTCAGCCAGAAAATCGGCATATTGGCTAGGGCTAGACAATACCGCCACATGACGATAATTTTTTGCCGATGCGCGAATCAAGGTTGGTCCACCAATATCGATGTTTTCGATCGCATCTTCAAGAGTCACATTGGGCTTAGCGATCGTCTCGGCAAAGGGATAAAGATTCACCACGACAATGCGGATCGGTTGAATCTGATTATCGGCGAGATCTTGCTGATGTTCAGGAAGTTCTAATCTTGCGAGAATGCCACCATGAATGCGCGGATGTAAAGTCTTGACCCGACCGCCTAAAATTTCAGGCGCACCTGTGTAGTCAGAAACCTTGGTGACTTCCAGTTCCGCCGCCTTGAGCGCTTTGGCAGTCCCGCCGCTACTAATTAACTGAAATTGATAGGTGGTTGATAGTTCACGCGCAAGGTCGAGTAGCCCTGTTTTGTCAGAAACACTCAAAAGGGCAAGGGGCTTCATGCCAGTCTCCATATTCTCTCTAGGTTATTATTTATTGATTCTTAACAGTTAGTTTTCGTTTTGTTGAACATGATCTGTTAATTCATTTAAGTATATCTGACTGAGTCTGAGCCATCAAAGTTGGTTATAGCCTATTCGTATTTTATTTAGTTTTAACTGTGATGACGACTACGATAAAATATTAACCATGCAAGTTCGTCAGAGTGTCACCCATAGCAGCACCGATTCTAAATCTCTGCACGATCAGATTGTCAAAGCGATCGCTAAAGCGCAGATTACAGGATCGCCGATTTTATTTAGTTACTCTCAAAACTGGGAGTGCAGCAATCTTTTGTTGTTATTGGCAAGCAAAACTGAGCCGAAGCAAGCAAAATTTTATTGGGAACAGCCGACCGCCGATTTGATATTGGCTGGGGCGGGGGCGGTGGCTGAGATTTCAGTTCCTAATCACAATTTGAGCGATCGCTTTGCCTGTGCTAAGCAATTTATGAAAGCGCATTTAGAGAATGCCCTCATCGTTCACCATCCTGCAATGAGAGTGGCAAAATCAGAAATTCCGATCCATATTTTTGGGGCTTTTTCTTTTTATCACAGCCACAATCAGGGCAGTAATATCGATCAACCCGATCAACCCGCGATCGAATTTCCCACCTTGTTATTTTTTATCCCTCGATGGATGGTGCGACATGGATCGACAGGTTCCTTAACCAGTTGCACATTAACTCTCAATCATTACATTCAGCCTTGGGATAATGCCAATGAAGTGATGGAATCCATTGAGAATATGCGATCGCATTTACACGAAAGCTCCCATTATCAAGCGCCGACAGTTCATGAAGTCAGTAAAATCATTGAAGTGGAAGGTTCCCAAATCTGGACAGAAATTGTCGAGCAAGCATTAACTTTAATTAATCAAGGACATTTTGAAAAAGTGGTACTTGCTAGGGCGCTCGATGTTCTTGCCGATCGCAATTTTGATCCGTTTCAAGTGCTGCATGTCTTGCGCTGTGAATATCCTGAATGTATTTCATTTTTATTAGATTGTGGTGTGGGTAAGACCTTTTTGGGGGCTACACCTGAAGTAGTTTTACAGTTTAAGATGCAAGGCGATCGCCTCTGGTTACGCAGTGATGCTCTTGCAGGTTCAATTCAGCGCGGTAAAACCGTATTAGAAGATCAAAGACTGGGCAATTATCTGCTTAATAGTGAAAAGGATATGCGCGAACATCAATTTGTAATTCGTTCAATTTGCGATCGCTTGCAAAGTATGGGCGCAGCGATCGATCCGCAAGCAAATACGGGTTTGCTGAGACTATCAAATGTGCAGCATTTACATACGCCGATCACTGCTCAAATCGATGATTCCGACTGGTTGATCGCCCTTGATATTTTGCAACAGTTACACCCCACGGCGGCGGTTGGTGGGGAGCCAAGGGATAGAGCGGTTTGTTTTATGCAGCAATGGGAAGCCTGCGATCGCGGTTGGTATGCGGCTCCGATCGGTTGGCTCAATGGCAATGGTGAAGGTACTTTTGGGGTGGGAATCAGGGCGGGATATATTCAAGGCGATCGGGCGCGGATTTTTGCAGGTGCAGGAATTGTCGCTAATTCTCAAGTGGAAGATGAGCAAAGTGAAACTACGATTAAGTTTGCAGCGTTGCTAAAGGCTTTGGGAGCAATGTCATAGAGAGTGAATAACGGGAAACATCGCATTTAAAGCGATCGCTACATCAGGAAAAGCTTGCATCGTAATACTATCATCGCTATTGAGAATAAATTTTTCGCGGTAAACACTTTCTTCTGGCTGGCGAAAAACATAAACTTGTCGCTTTTGTAAGTCAAGAATCCAATATTCTAAAACTCGATTTTTGGCATAGATACGCGCTTTTTGATTGCGATCTTTAGCAATGGTTGAATCGGCAACTTCGATCAGTAGATAAATATCAGGTACTTCAGGATGTCTAAAGGAATATTCATCAACATCAAATCTGACAACGGCGAGATCTGGTTCAGGTTCAGAATCGTTGCCTAGTATTACGGGTAACTGAGCGCGAATATCAGCCTTTCCTCTCAATAATTCATAAAGATGATTGACACTGCGCTGCACACTTGCAGCATGAAATGGTCGTTGTGGACTCATACAAACAATTTTTCCTTCCAACAGTTCTACGCGATCATCCTCATCCAAAATTCCTGCTTCAATCATTTGGTGATAATCAGCGATCGACCAGAGATGGATTTGTGGCTCAAGTTCTTGTTCTATTTGGGTATCGATTACAGTTGCTTGCATGACGGTAATACTCACAGCTTAGCTATATTGATTTTAGCAAAAAAATGAAGTGAAGATTTGGAACGCTTAGCACTTGCCATTATCTAAATATATTGTATCTAGCGATCGAGCGGACTAATTACGCCCTTCCCACCCCGATTCAGCACATGGGTATAAATCATCGTGGTTTGCACATCTTTATGTCCCAATAACTCCTGCACCGTGCGAATATCATAGCCATTTTCTAACAAATGCGTAGCAAAGCTATGACGCAAAGTATGGGGCGTGGCATTTTTATTGATCTCTGCTTTTTTCAAAGCCTTTTTCATCGCTCTCTGAATCCGATCTTCAGAAAGATGATGTCGTCTTTTACGACCAGTTTGCGAATCAATAGAGCGCGTTGGCGATGGAAAAATATATTGCCAGTGCCAATCTATTGCTGCATTGGGATATTTAACAGCTAAGGCATAGGGCAGTTCCACTTCACCTAATCCCATCCCCAGATCAATATTATGCAAAGCCTGTGCATAAACCAATTGTTGCCGCAATGGTTCCGTTAGCTTTTTAGGCAACATCGTCATCCGCTCCTGTTCTCCATTGCCATCACAAATGATAATCTCTTTCCGCTCAAAGTCCAGATCTTTAACCCGCAGTCGCAATCCTTCCATTAGCCGCATTCCCGTCCCATAGAGCAATTGCAAAAATAGTCCCTCCACGCCATCAGCGATCGCTAGAATTTCCTGAACCTCATTACGAGTCAAGACCACAGGCAATCTTTTTGGTCGTCTCACTCTCTCAATATTATCAATATCAGGTAAATCGCTCTTGAGAACCTGCTGATACAAAAATAGCAGTGCTGACAGGGCAATATTCTGAGTGGAAGCAGTGACATTTTTGTGCGTAGCAAGATGGGACAAATAACCCCGAATCTCATCAACACCCATTTCTTGCGGATGGCGCTTATTGTGAAAATCAATATAGTCCACAATGTAATACAGGTAACTCTTTTCGGTGCTACGACTCATATGGTTGAGTCGGAGTATTTGGCGCACTTGATTGAGCAAAGGCGAGTCGGATGGCTTGTAAAAAGTTGTAATGTCAGACATACAAATAGGAGATTTGTAAATATAAAATCACTGCGAATAAATTTAGAAATTTAGATTTAAAAAGTTGTTGACAAAAAGTGCGGTTATGCGGTAAATTTAAAAAATAAAGATAGTTGTACCGCATTCGCGATAAAGTCATCTATTTAGTCTTTAGTTTACCTGATAATAAGGCGAGAATATGCTTGGTACTGTAAAATGGTTCAATGATACAAAAGGCATGGGTTTTATCACGCCCGACGAGAATATCGGTGAAGACATTTGGGTTCATTTCTCGGCAATCAACATGCCTGGATTCAAAACTCTGAAAGAAGGTCAACGTGTCTCTTTCGATATCAGCAATGGAGCCAAAGGTAAACAAGCTGCTAACGTTCAGGCTGCGTAAGTGCGATCGCTGCTCTTGTAGTGGATTGCTTTTGCTAAAATGATGCAATAGAAAACTTAGCAAAAGGCGGTCTTGATAACCTTTTGATAGATATCCTTCTAGACTATTTTTTGTGATAATTGCCATCTTTTCGCTCTAGTAAAAGCCTAACACTGCGTTGGAAGCAATTTCATCAACAGCGATCTTCAAAAGTCAAAGTTTTGACTACATCGGCTCAACTAGACCGTTATGCTAATCCATTCAATTTGAGATTATGATTATGTCATCAAACAATGTTTTTGAAATCATCGCACCATTGTCAGGCGAAATCGTCAATATCGAAAATGTGCCAGATGTTGTTTTTGCTGAAAAAATTATTGGCGATGGTATTGCTATCAAACCATCTGGCAATAAAATGGTCGCCCCATTCAGGGGTACAATCGGCAAAATATTTGAAACTAACAACGCATTTTCTATCGTATCGGATACCGCTATTGAGATATTCGTTCAATTCGGTGTTGATACTGAGTTGCTAAAAGGCGAAGGTTTTAAGCGTGTTGCCGAAGAAGGGGACTATGTTGAAGTCGGTGACTCGATAATTGAGTTCAATCTTGCAATCCTAGACGAAAAAGCAAAATCGACTTTATCACCTGTTGTTATTTCTAACATGGATGAAATAAAAGAATTGAGCAAATTTACGGGTTCTGTTGTAGCGGGTAGCACACCTATTTTACGAATAACCAAGTAAAACAAAAGTGCGATCGCTGCATAACAAAACATCGGAGCGGACAAAATCATGATATATCAAGTTTGAGTTGGGGGGATCGCTTGCCGCTCAATTAAGACGTTATGCGGATGGGTTGGATTAAATTTTGTACGTTTACTTATCAAACATCTAAGGACTTTAAAATGGCAAGAATTGGTATTTTCTTTGGCAGTAGTACTGGTAACACCGAAGCGGTTGCTAAGATGATCCAAGAAGAACTTGGCGCTGGGATTGCTGACATCTATGACATTGCCAAATCTTCTAAAGAAAATTTGGAGGGGTTTAATATTCTATTGTTCGGTATTCCGACTTGGTACTATGGCGAACTTCAGAGCGATTGGAAAGAGTTTTTACCCACATTAGATGAGATAGATCTCAGTGTAAAAAAAATTGCAGTATTTGGCTGTGGAGATCAAAACGATTACTCAGAATATTTTTGCGACGCGATGGGTATAATACGTGACTTTATTGAACCTAGAGGCGCAAGTATTGTTGGTCACTGGCCAACTGTAGGATACCACTTTACAGCATCCAAAGGTTTGATTGACAATAATCACTTTGTTGGTTTAGCAATTGACGAAGATCGCCAACCAGAACTAACTAATGAACGGGTAAGCAATTGGGTTAAACAAATCAGAGAAGAACTAAATCTGTGACATCCAGATTGATTCTGCACTAATACATCCTACAGCTACATGAGCGATCACACTTGAGATCGCCTTCATGTAGTGCGATCGCCGATCTTGTAGGGTGCGTTAATGAAGCGAAAGATAACTTTTGCCGCTCAATTAATCCGTTAGGCGACCTTGGCTTTTATTTCCGTAACAGATAAATCAAAATGTATTGGCGTTACATAATAATCAATTCTAAGGAGATTACACATGGCTACAATTGAAGAAAAACTTAGACAACTCATTGTTACCCACCTCAATGTCAGGTTGGAAGACATATCGCTCACTTCTTCTTATGTTATGGATCTGGGTGCTGATGACCTTGATATGGAGGAATTTCTGCGGGAAGTGGAGGGGGCATTCGATATTGAAATTCCCGATGATGAGAAGCAAAGAATTACTACCGTATACCAAACAATTGATTTTGTTAATGCAAATCTAAGGTATTAGTCAGGTAGCCCGTAGGCTGGGGTTCGCAAGCTCACCCCAGCCATTAAGTAACCAAGCCTAACTCAACGCTCCGTCGGCGCTTCGCTAGGCTTAAAGGTTTTAGTTGAGAACTAAAGATATAAAGAACTCTCAATTAAGACGTTAGACGTTCAAAATCCAAAAGTAAGAGAGGTTTATCATGAACAAAAATAGAGGTTATTCCAAAGCAGTTTTGGAATTAGTGCTTATTATCGGATTAGCTTTTGGGGTAATGTCGTCTGGAGCAGCCTATGCTTCTGACCCAGTTTCCTCAGAAGCAGGTAGTTATGTACCTGACTGCTCACAAGGAGATAGTTATCTACCTGACCCTTATGATTGTAAAATGTTTTACCAGTGTGTAAACGAAAAACCCATACATTTATATTGTTCCCCTGGAACAGAATTTGATAAGAGTTTGAATGTGTGTAATTTGCCAGAGCAAGCAAGTTGTGTGGCTATACCAAAACCATCTCAGGTATTTCAACAGAATTGATTCAAAACTGTTGGGGAGGACTTAGTTCGCCCCGACAGTGCGATCGCCGATCTTGTAGGGTGCGTTAATGAAATGTAACGCACCCTGCTTTCATTAACAAAGACAACAATCCATATTTAGGAGATAGTTAAAATGCAAAAACAACAAGGTACTGTTAAGAATTTTGATCAGTCGAAAGGTTTCGGTTTCATCACTCCAGATAGTGGAGGCAAAGATGTATTTCTACACTTTAATCAAATAAGCGAAAGTGACCTCGGAGCCTTCGTTCAAGGACTGCGGGTCGAATTTGAAATCCCCAATATTAATGACAGCCAACCGTCGGCAACAAATGTTATCGCTTTGTAAATTTTATAATTGCGTCGAGCGAGTAACCCGGTAAGGCGTAATTCGTAGGACGCAATACTCTAACGCTATTGCGCCGTATGTTAACACAACTAACCCTAGCTCCTTTCCCAAACTCCCAAACTAACAGCAAAGAGAAAATAATGACAGCATCCAATCGAATTATTGCACAGCGGATCGAGGGAACCACCAATCGAGCTAATGTATTGAAAGTAGGTGAAGAATTATTGCTTCGTAATGTGGTTAAAGTAGGTGACAAGATAGTATTCAATAACAGTACTTATGGTATCCACTCAAATACAATTGACGGCGAAGAAGTTTTGAGTATGGGTGAAAGTGCCATACTGGCAATTTTAGATTAATCTTGCCCCCGTGGTATTCTCTCTGGAGAGACTACTGCTATTTGATTTTTCTAATTAAGGTGAGAATATGCTTGGTGCTGTAAAGTGGTTTTAATGAAAGTAAAGGTTTCGGTTTTATTACGCCCGATTCTAAGGTCAACTATTGAGTTAACACCATGATCCATATAACAGATGTTGCACAAGACCATTTAGCTAAGCTGCTGGCAAACCAAGAAGAAGGCACCCAAATCCGCGTATTTGTGATTAATCCAGGAACGCCGACCGCCGAATGTAACGTCTCTTATTGCCCACTCGATGCGGTGGAAGCGACTGATACCGTATTGAAATTCGACAAACTCTCTGTCTATGTCGATGAATTAAGCGCTCCCTATCTGGAAGAGGCTGAAATCAACTTCGTCACCGATCAATTTGGTTCCCAGGTAACAGTGACAGCACCAAACGCCAAATCTCCTACTCGCTAAGGGACGCGATCGATTGGGAACCCCACTGCAAAGAATTTTTCATGCACGACTTGCTTCGTTGATGAGTTCCGAGAAATTATCGGCGATCGCAAAGACAAGAAATTTATAGGCGATCGGGGTATAACACATCATTGGAGCGGACAATATTAGAAATCTTGGTGCTGAGTTGAGATGCGATCGTTTGCCGCTCAATTAAGCCGTTAGACTGACGAGCAAAAAGAATCGTCACGACTGAACCAACGCCGCAACCTTTGTGTCCTTATTGCAAAGAATCCATACAGCCAAAGGCTACAGTTTGTCCGCATTGCAAACAAGCTATTTTTTCGACCGACCCTGGAACAAATGCAGTAATTTATCTAATCTCATTTGGTGTAATGTTCGCGGTGCTATGGACAGGCATAAATTGGTTTGCAAAGGTTCAAACTGAGCAAAACCTTCGTGATGCACAGCAACAAGTTGATAAGATGCTTAACCGATAAATGTCACTATAAAATTAGTGATGCGATCTCTGGTAATCGCTAATTTCGAGAAAAATATCTGAGTCAATTGCGATCTGCTAAATTAGAGATGTTTATCTACATTGCTGTCAAATTATGCGCTCAAATGTCGATTCCCAGAAAATCGAACAACTTATGAAAGCATTAGGTAAAGAAGCTCGTAGTTCAGGCTGTATCTACTTTACAGGTGGTGCTAGTGCTTTGCTCATTGGTTGGCGCACTTCTACTGTGGATATAGATATTCGTCTAGATCCAGAACCGTCAGGAATTTTTCAAGCGATCGCCAAGCTCAAACAAGAATTGAACATAAATATTGAACTTGCCTCCCCACAGGACTTCTTACCCCCTCTTCCAAAATGGCGCGATAGAAGCGTATTCATTGGTAAAAGAGGTCAAATTTCATTTTATCACTATGATTTTACAGCCCAAGCTCTTTCTAAACTTTCTAGAGGATTTGACCGCGACATTAAAGATGTTGAAGCCATGTATGAACAGAAATTATTCACTTTGAGTAAGCTAAAAGATTGCTTTGAGGCGATCGCACCAGAACTAATTCGATTCCCCTCTCTTAACCCTGATGTGCTTAGAAGCAGAGTTGAGAACTTCATCGAGCGTTTTGAAGAGCAAGAGTGGAGGGACGTTAATGAATCTCAATGACTTACCAGGAGCCGAGATAATATTACCTGGGTTAAGTGATCTTCACAGAGGTAAGTCCAATACAATTGGGGCATTACTAGTTGCGATCGCAGCAACGCGCTTAACCGAAGCAGGTTTAGACATTCCCAAAGCACATCTAGCCCTAGAGCCAGAGTTAACCTTGTATGCCCATCTCCAAGATAAACAAGACGATGCTTACCCCTACTATAATGCTTTGCTGAATCGCCTAAATAGCTTTTGCAACGCACTCGAACTCAGTTATAAATATAAGCCGTCTAAAAATCATCTGCGATCGCCTATTCAGGCAAAAAATCCTCATCACTCACTTGATCAACCGTGAATGGACAATCAATAGGGAAATGTTCTAAAGGTAATCTAGTTTCGATTTTGGCTTGCTTTCTTGCATCCAAATAACATTCCGTAAAAACTTGATGAAAATAAGTCTGTAAACTAGGACTATGCCGAAAAGCTTTTTTAATACGTCGCCTATGTTCAGCAATGCTCTTTTCCCAACTTCGAGTCCGCTTGTTTAGTTGATATTGCCATTTTAATAAATGCAATAAAATTACTACGAGATTGTTTTCTAAGGCTTGTTTATCGCTATTTCCCATTGATTCTACTTCTTCAAGTAAATTCACCACATCTAGCTCGGTTAATCTCCCCTCACGCAATAACTGGGCGGTTGCCTCAACCCACAAATTAAAATCATATTCATAGAGATTGGCTAGGGAATCAAGTGGATTATTAGCGATCGCTGTTTGATGAATATTCTGCGTCTCTAAGTAAGCCTGTGTCATTAGCTTGCCATCAAAGTTTTATTCGCAACTAATCATGAGAGTAACATAATCAGCAGTGACAGTTGCATTTCTGATCTTAGCAAAAAATGAAGTAAATCTCTGGGATGCTTAGGATCTCATCCCCGATCGCTTAGCGATTAGATAACAAAGTAAAGTGTGATAATTTATGAACTTAAGCAACACCGATCGCTTTTTTAGTGCTCTCCAATGGCAAATCCTCTTGACAATTGCCCAGATCGCCAGTGACCTGAATATCAGAGCTTTTGCCGTGGGTGGGATTGTTCGCGATCTGATCATTAGGGAAGAAGTAGGCGTTCCATCTTTTCCTAAAGATATCGACTTGGTGTTTGATGGAACAGAACAAGCAGGAATCAAAGTGGCGATCGCTTTGCATAAAATATTTCCCGAAGCAAAATTACAAATCCATGAAAAATTTCAGACTGCGGAGTTATCGTGGAAAGAATTTGCGATCGATATGGCGACAGCACGGCGGGAAATATATTCATATTCAGGGGCAAATCCACAGGTGATCGCCACAAATTTGGAAGAAGATTTGGAGCGGCGAGATTTTACGATTAATGCTCTCGCTGTGGAACTCGATCCACAATTAGGAATTAGCGGCGAAGTGATCGATCGCTTTAATGGCTTGACAGATTTATCGAATAAACAAGTCCGCGCTATTCGCAAACATAGTTTTGCCGAAGATCCTCGCCGTCTATTTCGAGCGGTGCGATTTGCGGTACGCCTGAATTTGGCGATCGCCCCTGATACTTATGCAGAAATTTTAGAAACGACTGCAAGCGGCTTGCATGATGCGATCGGTGGGGCAAGATTAAAAGCCGAGTTAAATTACACTTTGGCGGAACCTAAAGCGGGTGAGATGTTTCAGCTTTTGCAAACATTGGGCGCGTTGAGATGTATTCATCCAGATTTACGATTACCCGATGATTTAACGAATAATTTTGGTCGGCAATGGCGGCGATCGCTATATTGGCTGAATGTTTTAAATCGATTAGAGAACAAAAAATACGCCAAGATTCCTTTAGGCGTGGAATTATTGTTATCTTATTTACCAGACCAAATTTCCACAAACCTTGATTTGGGATTAACGCCTGAACAAAAAATGCGTCAAGTGAAACTCACTGATCTGCTTATAAATTTAGATAACTTTGCTAACAAACGATTAAAAAACTCAGAAATTACGCAATATTTGCAAAAATACGACACGCAAACCATTATTTTGGCAGGTGTAAAATGCGAGAGACAAATGCGGCGATCGCTTTGGACTTATCTAACGCAATGGCAACTGGTCAAATCGCCTCTAACTGGTGCAGATCTCAAGCAAATTGGCTATGCTACAGGTAAGCAAATCGGAGAAATACTCCAACATTTACGGTGGGCGGCTCTTGACGGTGAAATTAAAACTAAAGAAGATGCGATCGCCTATCTACAATTTGATACAGCGCTTTGCGATAAAATATAATCTGAGCCTTGGTCAGCAACCATAAATTACATCTAGGAAAGACACAGCATGAGAGGCGGTATTCGCATTGGCAACATTTCTGGCATTCCCATATACATTGACGCATCATGGCTTTTCATAATTGTCTTACTAGCCTTTGGGTTGAGTGTTGACTATGCCAAATTATCGCCAACTTTTTCTCTCGGTTATGGTGCGATCACCTCACTCCTATTCTTTCTATCGATCGCTCTGAATAAAGTTGCTCGCGCTCTCATGGCTAAGTCTAGAGGGATAGAAATTAAGAGCATTGATATTGCCTTTATGAGTGGAACCGCGACAACCCTGCCCGAAGGTAAAGATCCGCTCTCTGTTTTTAGTATCGCTATTTCCGCCCCAGCCACAAGTTTATTGTTAAGTGCGATCGGCTATACTGCGATTGGGATGATTGCGGGAGAAGTGATATTTTCTCTTACTCCCGAAATAATTGAAACTCTCACAGGTACTATCGGTGATCTGCGGACGATCTGGACAATTACTGCCCTAAAATTTGCCCAAGTTAATTTGATTATCGGTGTGTTCAGCCTCATTCCCGCCTTGCCTTTGGAAGGTGGACAGATTCTCAAAGCTCTCATCTGGCAAATTACAGGCGATCGCTATGCTGGTATCCGTTGGGCAGCGCGAGTTGGTCAATTTTTAGGTGTTTTGATCATAATTTTTGGCGGATTATTAGTATTCACTAATTTCATTATTGGTTTGTTTATTGTTCTCATGGGTTGGTTTCTATTTGGGAGCGCAGGTGGTTATCTCTATCTCAACAACTTGGAGCAAGCTCTGCTCGAAATCAATGCCGAATTTACGATGACTCGCGATTTTCGGTTAGTTGATGCCGAAATCTCCTTGCGCGAATTTGCCGATAAGTTTTTGCTAATGGAAGATAAAGATGCCAATCCCATTTACATTGCTTCAGCCAATGGACGCGATCGCGGTTTAGTCACAACAGAAGGAATTCGTCATATTGATAGCAATGAATGGACATTAAAATCATTACAATCTCTCGTTAAACCCCTTGATGAGATTGATACTATCGACTTAAAAGATAAGCTTTCTACTATTGTCAATCTGTTGGAACAGAAACAATTGCGCTATGTGATTGTGCGATCGGCGGTTGGTTCCGTTGCAGGTGTAATCGATCGCAGTGATGTGATGAAAGCCCTTGACAGCAAGTTAAAGTGGCGAATTCCTGCGGAATATCTTAAACAAATAAAAGCAGAGGGCAAGTTCCCCCCTAATTTTCGTTTAGTCGAGATTTGCGAGCAATTAAATAGCTAATCTAATTCTTTTCTTGTTCCCCTCTCCTGCGGGAGAGGGGCTAGGGGTGAGGGCTTTTTTAATTCACATAAAGTAAATTAATGCACATAAGCTCGAAAAGGGGATTTACGTTCTTTTAAGAGGCAATGCATTTTTCTAGTCTGATATACAGCACTATTCTCATAATTCCCATAGAGAACAATATTTGCCAAAAATCCATTGATTCCCTGTAAGTCCTCAACCCGTTCAATATATTTACAATACTTGACCGACGGATTGTCTTTGCGCCAATTCAAATACTCAGAGTAGCTACCCGCTATAACTAAAGCCAGATTGTTATCATGAGTTTCATTACTGGTATTCACTTTCACGTTTCACCTATACTTATAAAATTTATAATATGTTTCTTAAATGTAATGTCTCGAATTTAATTTACAATGTCTTAACATCTTAACACAACTTAACATAGCTTCACTTAGCCCATTGGGGGGGTTACCGTTATCCGAGTGGGTTGTGCTAGCGATCGTGTAGACTGAGACGGAAAAGAACTACATTTTCTATTTTGATATTCCTGTGATGCGTCTCCAACCATATTTACTGTCAGCTTTAGTTGCCCTCTTATTGATCATCACTGGTTGTGCTTCTTCAGGACAATCTGCTCAGGCTCAACTGTCTGATGCTCAATTTGAATCCAAAGTTTTAGAGATTATCCGTAAAAATCCACAGGTAATCTTAGACTCGGTACAGGCTTATCAAAAATCTCAGGTTCAGCAAGAAGAACAGTTGCGAGACAAGGTGTTATCGCAAATTCGTCAAGAACCACGTTTATTACTTCGCAATTCGCCGATAACTGGTTCAGCTAGCCAAAAAATTGTTATGGCGGAATTTTCCGATTTTGAATGTCCTTACTGTTCTAAGGCTCATGACGTAATCAAAGAATTCATGGCTAAAAATCGGAATGATGTGACATTGGTATATAAACATTTTCCCCTAAAAGAAATTCATACTCAAGCAGAACCCGCCGCATTAGCTTCATGGGCTGCTTTTCAACAGGGTAAGTTTTGGGAATATCATGATGTTTTATTTGAGCAGCAGAGCAAGCTAAGTGAAGAGTTCTATCTCGAAATTGCCAATAACTTGAAGCTGGATATTAATCGCTTTAATCGCGATCGCCAAAGTTCCGAAGCCAAAGCCGCGATCAACAAAGACTTTGAACTCGGCAAGTCATTGGGAGTACGCGGTACACCTTCATTTGTGGTCAATGGCATATTTTTGTCTGGAGTCCCAGACGTTAAGAGCCTAGAGAATTTAGTTGCCCAAATTAAAGCAGGTAAATAAAAGAGTGGGGTAGGCTACGTCTACCCCACTCTTTTTTAATAGATTTGGTTATTACCACCATAAACCAACTAAGGCGAGATTTACTTCGATGTAACTGGTGACATCAGGTGATGGGTTATATGAACTGGATGGATTAGATAAATTGGGTTGGTGACTGGAGAGAAGTTCTCTAAGTGTTTCTAGTTCGATATTGCTTTGGGCGATCGCTTTATGCAATCTATCCTTAATCGGTTTGAGAACTAAACGAATTTGCATAGCGCGAATCGAGTCAGGGGCGCGATCTTCGACTAGGACATGGCTTGCCAGTAAATCAATTGACTTGAGATCTTGATGCATAGCGATCGCCGTAATTTCTTTGCTAATCTCATCGACAAACTGACGATTAACATACTTCATGACCACAGGTTCTAGTAAAAACATTACTTCACCATTTTCTGAACCTTTCTCAATTAGCGATCGCCAACGCAATGATTCTAGAGCATCGATTAATTCGGAGCCAGAGGCTTGCATCGTCATCTCTGCCCGCAATGTAGACAGAGACACAGGGCGATGCTTAATCGCTAGCCAATACAGGACATCTTTTTCCAGTTTTGAGAGTCGCTCAAATTGTTGATAGAGTAGAGTGCGTAATACATCGCCGAGGGCAAGAGCTGTTTGTTTGAGAAACTCAGAAACATTGCCATTAAATAATTCCTGAATCGTGCCAGCGACAATCCGTAAAGCCGAAGGATTGCCCCGATATTGCTGCACTAAAGCTTCCAGACCATTTTCGGAACCTGTAAAACCTCGCGATCGCAATAATTCAAAAGCACCTTGGCGCTGTAACCCATTCACTTTGTAATAGCGAATCGATTGATCTTCGCCCTGATGCATCGAGATTTCTTTGGGTTGTTCGCGTCCAATCAACATCAAAGTACTCTGATGTCGCTCCGAGCCAATACGCTGTAATAGGTCTGAATAACCTTCACAACCTTGGCGATAGGCTCCCACCAATTCCCCATCTTGGAGAGTTGCTTCAAAATCATCTAGCACGACCAGACAACGTTTTTGACGTAAAACTTCTAACAAGTCAGAAATACTCGCACCCGTTTGTGGGGAATGATTAAGAAATTGCAGCAGATCACTAATTAACTGTGTTGTTGGTTGTGCGCCCCGCAGCGATCGCCAAATAAAACAGTCAAACTGAGATTGAATATTCTCCACCAATCGCACCGCCAGCGCCGTCTTGCCAATGCCGCCCATCCCACAAATCGCCAATAGATGACAGCGATCGCCCATAATCCACTGCTCTAATTTGGCAATCTCCTCAATACGACCATAAAAAGTCTGAATATTTGGAGCCTCACCCCAATCGGCGGAATTTGCTTTGGGATTAATGTTGATATTTGAAATATTAGCTTGGCGATCGCTTTGGCGCAAAACCTTATAGCCCTTATTTTCTAGCCATTCAGGAACCTTTTCCCACCGCAAAGTATTGATCGGCTGTTCCGCGATCGCCTCAAGCGATCGATACAAACCTTTATTTAACTCAACCCGCAAAGCCCCTGAAGTCCAAGTTAGCTTAAATGCAAGTTGCCCCGGTCGATAGCGACAGAGTAAGCCCCGCAAACAAGCCTTTTCAAATGGCTTAATCTCCTTGCCACTAGCAGCTTGTAAATCCGCATAGAGCCGATCTAAGTCCCAATTTTGGGCTGCTTCAGAAAACAGCCCCTCAATGTAATCATGGTCAGATAACATGTCAGGATATGGCGGCGAGCGATCGCATAGTAGTAGATCAAGTTATTTGGATCGTAACAAAAAATCGGCGATCGCTAGACATAATGCTTAAAGTGGCTGATTGTTCTCAAGGTCGATCTATGTAGAATATATATAATAATCAACTGTCGTTTAATCATGCTAAGTAAGCTACAACAACTGGGAACCGATGCTGATGGTCGCTATGCTAGCGATGATGAGTTGAAATTTATGGATACTTATATTAATTCCTTTGAGGTGAGGGCTAATGCTTATCGGCAGATCAAAGCCGCAGAGAAAGAAATTGTCGAGTCTGTTTTAACCAAATTACAAAAATCTCAGCCGAGGTTACTTGCTACACGAGGCGAAGATATCCAAAATAAGTGGAAACAGGATACGTTCCGAGTCTTGAGACATTCGGCTATGACGGTCTTATTGGATGATCCTGAGCTTTTACGACAACAGTTTTTATATTGGTTCCAGACGATCATGCAAGCTTTTGGCGCACAAGAAGCCTGTAATGTCACTTATTTGATCATGCAAGATGTCGTGAGATCGACTTTACCCAAAGATGTCGCTGACTTGTTATGCCCCATTTTGGAAATGAATCGAGAGCTATTGGGAACTCCCCCCAAGTCATAAAGTAAATAATTAGCGTGGCATCGGCGAAGCTGCGCTTCTTCTAATTATCTACCATGTACACAGAAGTTATAAAAAAGACTCGTCTTTACAAGGTAGCCTAATTATTTGGAGACAAAGGAGTAGTCGGTCAGATATTTGGGCGACCGTACCTACCCAACCGCTACGATTAATGACATAATAAACTAGAAAACTTAGGATAAGACTGATACTGCTATGTCAGACGGAAAAGGATTTGGCTTTGGTTTAGGCAAAATGAAAGAAGCCTTCCAAAAAGCTCAGCAAATTCAAGAAGGCGCTAAAAAGCTCCAAGAAGAATTAGATGAATTGCGTCTAACTGGCGAATCGGGTGGCGGATTGGTAAAGGTTACTCTCAGTGGCAACCAAGAACCTCAAAGCGTGGAAATTGCCCCTGAAGCCCTCAATGAAGGCGCTGAAGTACTCTCTGACTTAGTACTTGCCGCACTCAAAGATGCGTACCATCTTTCTACTGGCACAATGAAGCAAAAAATGGAAGATCTCACAGGTGGCCTAGGCCTACCCGCAGGTTTCTAATGATCAATAACCCTGCATTGCGTGTACAGCGCCGTAACCAGCCAGCAGCGATCATCCCCACCGAGCAGCAAGCCTCAATTCTTGACTGGCTAGAATCGACGGGTCGCTTGATTGCAAGAGAGGGTACGGAATCCAGCTTGAAGTTTGATGATGAAGCTGAAGAACTCAGTGAATTGATGCTTGGAGATGATCCTAGCTACATCGATGACGATGATGATGACAGTGATGATGATGTCGATTAAGACATCAAGAGTTAAGCAGCGCCGAGCGCTGCTCAATTCTTTTTTATATTTATGCCCAAAAAACAAAAATTCCCCCATCTGATCGGTTCTAAATGGACGGCGAGTCAAGAAACCTTTGGCTGGCGACATTTTGTGGTGGTCAATCGCAAAAATGAAGGAGATTTAGTTTTTGCAGAGATCAAGGCGGCTTGCGATGATTCGGTCAGGTTTTGGCTGAATGCTAAGGCTTTGAAAAGGCGATCGCTATGGTCGCCTGGATGGAAAACCTTAAATGAAATGTAAAAAAAAGCCTCCTTTGGAGGCTTTTTTTTAAGGATTAGATGGTTGAATGAATATCCAAGAGTTTCAGGAAGCGATTGAAATTAAAATGCTTTGACATCATGTCGCAAATACTCGTTACTTTCACACCTTCATGCAGACGTACTTGACCTAAACAACCTTCAATGACACTAACTGTACTGAGGGTGTCTTTGTTGACGGCGAGTACAGGCACACCTAACTCCATCGCTTTATGGGCGACATCATCACTAATAAATGGGCGACCTGTCAAAATCAAACAGTTAGTCGAAGTCTCAAGGGCGGCAAATTGGAGATCAATGCGGCTGCTACCTGTGATTACGGCTTTGTTATAGGACTGGCGGAAATATCTTTGGGCAGAATTGACATCCATCGCGCCGATTTTCAGTTCTTCGACCATCACTTTGCCTAAATCAATATTTTCAGGAGAGCAGAGTACGGTCGCGCCAAGCTGTTCAATGATCTCCGCTACACTAACACTTCGTAAAATGCGATTTTCAGGCATGAGCGCAAATACGGGAATACCCTGATTTTCTAGATAAGGATGTAATATTTCGATCGCTGTTTCGTACTGCTCATCGGGAATATCATTAATTACTACACCCAATAGGCGATCGCCTAAGCGTTGTTTTGCCATCAAGATATGATCAGCAACTAGGAGCGACCCAAACCGCATGACCAATAAAATCTGTGAGCCAAGGTGTGATGCCATTTCTTCTAATGACAAGCCAAAAACGGCTCCTTCGGCAGTGTTAGCAGGTGCTTCGAGTAGTACCAGATCGCCAGTCGTTAATTTTTTGTATTCTTCGAGCTTAGTGCTGTAATCTGCTTGATCTTCACCCGATAAACGGCGTTGGAGAGCAGTGCGATCGAGATTGAGTAAACTGGGACGCAAAAGTTCCTGTGGTAAATTTAGCGTTTTCTTGATAAATTCCACATCAGCTTCTGTGCGTTCGGCTGATTCGGGCAGTTCTTTAGTCGTAAAAGTACCAATCGGCTTACCATAGCCAATTTTGTAACCTTTGGCTTGCAAATGATACGTTAAACCCAAAATAGTTGCTGATTTTCCGCTGCCCGATCTGGTGGAACCAATCAGCAAGTGCTTAACCTGTGGCACGTCTTGCCCTCTAAATTATTACAAACTTTACAAGACTGCTATTAAAATCTAAATCCTGTTTGGTTATTGTAACTGATGGACTGTAACTGTTACTTTTTGTTATGTGCTATTTGTGCATAGTGATTATGCGATTTGTCGATAAGTAGCGACTATTTATGAATTGTCCCTACCTTGCTGTGGTTCTGCCGAAAAATTGCATCACTCACTTGACAAGCTTCAGCGATTTCTTTGGGATCGTGAACGCGCAAAATATCAGCGCCACCTGCAATACCTGCATTACAAGCAGCGATTGTGCCTAATAAGCGATCGCTAGGGTTGGGGCGATCGCAAAGTTTTCCAATAAAGCTCTTACGCGATACGCCCAATAAAAGTGGGGCTTTAATGGTTTTGAAAGCGCTTAAATTTTTGATTAGTTCCAGATTATGCTCAAGGGTCTTACCAAAACCAATTCCGGGATCAATCGCAATTAAATTTTCAGTAATTCCACAAGCTTTGGCTACGGAAATAGCATCCGTCAGAAATCGCTTAATATCTTGCACCACATCGCGATACTGCGGATTTATTTGCATTGTGCGCGGTTCGCCCTGCATATGCATTAAAAATATCGGCACTTGCAATTTGCCAACCGTAGGCAACATATCAGGATCAAATCTTCCTGCCGATACATCGTTGACCATATCAGCGCCTGCCCCGATCGCTTGTTTTGCCACCGATGCTTTCACAGTATCTACAGAAATCGGTAAATTCGGATAGGCTTCGCGCACAGCCTCAATAATTGGCAAAATGCGATCGCATTCTTGAGCCGCACTCACAGGCTCAGCATCAGGGCGAGTAGATTCGCCACCAATATCGAGAATGTCAATGTATGGCAACATTTGCTCGACTTGTTTGAGAGCATTGTCTTTGGCAATAAATTGACCGCCATCACTAAAACTATCGGGCGTAACATTCAAAATTCCCATTAGATAAGTGCGATCGCCCCAAATAAATTGGCGATCGCGAATTACCCAACGCTTAGCGGTAGAAGTCATGGTTAAATATCTGCAAGAACTTGGACGGGATGCGGTTCAGCCTTGACAGCTAGATAAATTTTCTCAATATTACCTTCGATGTCAATTACAAAGGTATTACGAAAAATCCCCATATATTCCTTTCCCATCATTTGTTTTTTGCCATAGCTCTCGTAGGCAGTGGCAACTTGAGCATCGACATCACAGAGTAGGGGGAAAGGCAAATCAAACTTTTCGACAAATTTTAGATGTGATTTCGCATTATCGGTGCTGACCCCAAGGATTACGGTGTTTTTCGCTTGAAATTGGGCATAGTTATCGCGGAACCCACAAGCCTCTTTGGTACATCCTGGAGTATTGTCACGCGGATAAAAATATAAAACCACACGCTTACCTTTGAGACTTGAGAGGGTCACGATATTACCGTGAGTGTCAGGTACGCTAAATTCTGGGGCGCGATCGCCAACATTTAAAGTCATAGATTTCATGGTGATTGATTAACCAAAGCATACAAGGATTTAGAACAAATTCCAGTTTGCCCCCACGATGATTATGTGTCATGATCTTGGAACGTTAATCGCAAATTTCGCAAATTTTGCAAACAACCTGTGAATCCTTGGCTCAGTTTATTGCAACAGCATCGCATTATCGCCGTTGTCCGTGCGGATAATGTTAGCGTTGCGCGAGAAATGGCTCTTGCCGCCGCCGCAGGTGGAATTAAGCTAATTGAGATTGCGTGGAATACCGATCGCGCTGAATCGTTAATTCCAAAATTGCAACAGGAATTACCCGACTGTAAGATTGGCACAGGCACTATCTTAGACATTAGTATGGTGGAACGGGCGATCGCTTGTGGTTGCAGTTTCTTATTTACGCCCCACACCAATCCTGACCTGATTGCTAAGGGTGTCGAGCATAATATTCCCGTGATCGCAGGCGCACTTAGTCCCACCGAGATTATTGCTGCATGGCAAGCAGGAGCCGCCGCCGTCAAGGTTTTCCCGATTAAGGTCATGGGTGGTGTCGATTATTTACAATGCTTACAGCCTGTATTGCGCGATATTCCCTTAATTCCCACAGGGGGAGTTACTTTACAAAATGCCGATAAATTTCTGGAGGCAGGGGCGATCGCAGTGGGAATTTCTAGCGATTTATTTTCGTCTGAGGCGATCGCTGAGGATGATTGGACAACGATTATTACCCGATCGCAAGCTTTAATTCAAAAAGTTCAACCTTTTCAAAACCAATAAGTAAGTGGAACAGGCTTCTAGCCTGTTGATCAATTAAGTAAGTGGAACAGGCTTCTAGCCTGTTGACGGGCAAGATGCCCATTCCACATTTTATTAAAGAGACTTTGCAGAATGCAACAATATGCAGCACTGGGTTTAGATGTCGGTCGTAAAAGAATAGGTGTCGCAGGGTGCGATCGCCTTGGCATATCCGTACACGGCATCACCACGATTATTCGTAAAACATGGCAAGAAGACATGGCAGAATTGCGATCGCTGGTAATTGAGCGCAACATTGATACATTGGTAGTTGGACTGCCCTACAACATGGACGGAACCCTCGGTTATCAAGCCAAACATGTCCAGAAATTTGCTCACGGCGCATCAAAACATCTAGAGTTAAATTTAGAATTTGTCGATGAGCGCCTCACCTCCTACGAAGCCGAAGAAATGATGCGATCGCAAGGCATTTCCACCAGAGACAACAAAGCCATGATTGATCGCAAAGCCGCCGCCTTAATTTTGCAGCAATGGTTAGCTCTAAAACGCTAATCTCTCACCTAAAAATTCTCACTACTCAAAAATTTTGATTTCAGTATAGAAACAAGGGACTTAAGCCCCTTGTCCCATCTAACAATAATGACGTTGCTATAACTGTCCCCTTTGCTGTCATAATGCATAAAAGCGCCAAAAGCCTTATATAAGAGGGTTTCTCTGAGCTAGTAGTGCTATAGGATACAAAACAGCAATCTATGGAAGGATCGACGATCGTACTGACGGATGACGCGGGTAAAAACTTGCCTTGCACTGTCGAAACCACGTTTACCGTGGAAAGCACCGAATATATGCTGCTGCAACCAGTTGATTTTTCTGTGCAAATCTTTGCATGGCAAGAAACTGATGACGAAGAAGAAACTGAGTTAGTCGATGTCACCGAAGAAGAAATCGATTTGATTTTTTCAACCGCTCAGGCTGTTTTAGCAGAACAAAATCTCTCATTGCGCCGCTCTGCTTACACGTTGACAGTTGAAGGGGAGCTACCCGAACCAACTGAAGACGATATTATCGAGATTGACACTGAAGAGGATGGCAATTGTGGAGAGTTCCAAGAACTCGCCCATTTCTATTACGAAGAGCAAGCTTTTTCAGTATTTACCGCCCTCGATCCTCTGATGTTTATTGCCAAAGTCGGCGATAGTGGTTTACCTGAAATCCTCTCACCTGTAGAAATGGCAGCCCTTGAGCCTTATGTCGAGCAGTATTTAGATCACGTCCTCAGCACTGAAGATGCCGAAGAAGAGTTCTAAGTGGCTATTTTATGGTGCTGCGGTTCCATTAATGATTTTACTAACTGGAATCGTTAGTAGTTCTTGGTGGATTTGGGCGAGTGCAGCACCTAATAGCTTTGGGGAAAAAGTGCGTCTAACCATCCCCGATGGGATGCCGACCCAGACAATCGCTCAAGAATTGGAGTCTACTGGTATCATTCGTTCAAGTTTAGCCTTGCGTCTCTGGTTGCAGTGGCAATCTTTGCGCGGCGGTAATGCGATCGCTCTAAAATCTGGCACTTATGACTTTACTACCAATCAATCTTTGCAAGAGGTGGTCGCAGAACTCCAGATCGCCAAGTCTCTGGAAGTAAGGTTTACCGTGCCTGAAGGTTGGTCGATCGCCCAGATGGGAGAATTATTTGAGAAGCTGGGCTTTTTTACAGCGAAAGATTTTGTAACGGCTACTCAACGGTTTGGGCAAGGGCGACGGACTTGGCTACCTGATGATATACCGAGTTTAGAGGGTTTTTTGTTTCCAGACACCTATCAAATCTTGCCATCGGAAGCGACACCCGATCGCATTATTGACTTGATGCTTGATCGTTTTGAGCAAGTCGCTATACCTGTTTACAAGGAAAGTCAATCTGGTAAGCCGAAGGTAAAAATTAGCTTAAAAGATTGGGTGATATTAAGTAGTATTGTCGAAAAAGAAGCTGTGATCGAGTCGGAGCGAAGGATCATTTCGGGGGTGTTCTGGAATCGTATCAGAAAAAATATGCGCTTAGAGTCCGATCCCACCGTGGAATATGGCTTGAATATTAAGCAAACCCCAGAAAGTCCGCTAACTCTAGATCAAGTGCGAACCGCTTCACCCTATAACACTTACTTAAACGAGGGATTACCTCCTGGGGCGATCGCTTCGGTAGGTTTAGCGAGTCTCAAAGCAACTCTCGAACCCGCCACAACAGAATATTTATTTTTTGTGGCTAAGTATGATGGCAGTCATGTATTTAGTAAAAATTTAGAAGACCACGAAAGAGCGTTAACGGCGATCGACAAAAAAATGCAGCAAAAATCTCCCAAGCAGTAATATCAAAGCACAATCAAATTAAGGTGATAAGAGGCTTTGTGGCATTGATGTAAAGGAAGCGATCGCCTGTTTTCTCGCTAATAATAGTAAAGCCTGAGTTACGGATCGCCTCTATTAGTTCCTGTTTTTTGTCTGTCCATCGGCTAAGGGTTTCCGCGATCAATAAACTACCGCCATCTTTGAGGGTGCGATAAGCTTCCTTGAGATAGTCTGAGTAGTTTAGCCCCATGAGAGATAGGGAAAATACAGCAACATCGAGGGTTTCGTCTTTGAGTGGTGTATGAGCAATGTCACAGGCAATAACTTTTTCATTAATCGCAACATGATCGTAAGAATGAACAATATTTGGCAGTAGTTCGGTTAGTTTGGCTTCACCACAACCAAAGTCACCAATGACCCAATCGGGTTTCTTTTGTAATATGTCAGCAATTTTTTCATAGGGGATTTCATTCCATTTTTCACGGGCGGCGCGATAGAGGTGGTGGTATTGATACCATTCTTCGGGATTTGCTTTGAGCCGATCGTCTGTGGTTTGGCTGTAGGAATTGTTGAAGCGGTTGTTCATTGCCGAGAAGTCACCGAAGCGGCGCTGGAGGATTTTGGCGATCACTTCGGGTAAGGGGACGCGCAATTCTTCACGGTTGATTTCATAGATTTCGCCACCTTCGACGCGCTCGATCCATGTTTGCAGGGCTTCTCCTGCTTTTTGGAGGACGACTTTTTCCGATGCGAGTTCGCCCTTGGGAATTACACCATCGATCGCCGTGTCAGCGAGGGATTTTTTCCATTGGATGCGACTCCATCGGTATTGGCGATCCCATGACCAGATATCGCCTTGATGGTCGAGGATGACTTGGGGAATGATTACTTCTACTTTAGCGAAGGATGATTTTTGGCGGTAGATGCGCCCGACTAGTTGCTCATATTCGGCATGAGTCCAAGGGAGGCTGGCGATAATCAGGCGATCGCATACATATTGCAGTCCATCTACGCCTGTGCCGATGGGAGCCGTGCCGATGAGGATGTCGATTTCTCTGGCGATAAATTCCTTTTTGGCGGAATCACGTTCTTTGGTATCTTCTACGCCTGTGAATAAGCCCACCTTGTAACCTGCGGCGGAGATCGCTTTGCGGAGTGGTTCAACCATGCCTTCGACATAGTGGGTATAGATGAGGGTTCCTGTTTTGAGATGGGCGATGATCGTGTCGATTTTGGCTGAGAGGAGGATTTGCTCAACAGCGAGGGGGCTGGTTTTGATGGCGGTGATGAGTTGGGGGCGCAGATGTTCGCCTGAGATTTCGGGAAAGCTTTCGGCGATCGCAATCTTGTAGTTGGGACGATAGCGGATGCCATGAAGCATCAGTTTTTCGTGCATGGCAAGGGCATTGGCGATCGTGCTGAAGGTTTTCAATTCCTCAAATTTTTCGCCCCTTGTCATTTCTAGCAGTGCTTTGGCTTCGTAGAGGTTGTTGATGACGGGTGTGGCGCTCATGCCTAAGATGCAGAGTTCAGGGTTTTGGCGGGATGCTTCGGAGAGTAGGTAGTTAAGGGTTTTGCGGCGTTTGCTTTCTTTGTTGGGACTGGGATCGCGTTGTTTGACGTTTTGGATTTCATCGATGACGACAAAATCGATCTGGTGATTAGCAAGAATATTGCCGACTAGTTCGGCGGAGTAGGGTTGTTGGAATTTCTCGAAGTTGAGGATGAGATAGTTATGTTGGTTGCGATCTACGATGATTTCACCGCGTTCTTTTTGGTAAATGATACTGTCGGGATAGACTTGGGCGATCGCTGTTGCCCATCCTTCGATGGTGCTGTTAAAGGCGATGATGATTGTGAATTTGGCGTTAATGACGCGACTGGCAAAGATGGCGGATATGGTTTTCCCTGCGCCAACTCCTGACCAGTTGCCGATCCTTCTTTCTGTGAGGATGCGATAGGCGGTGAGGCGTTGCATCAGGTTGGGTGGATATGGGAAGTTATAGCCGTTGGGTATGGTGAGGTTTGCTGCGCCATCGTGTTGACTGAGGAAGCGATCGCGGATCGTCTGAAAGTATGTGCCGCCTGTTTCGTTACGAAGTCGGTCTAGGTCAAAGGTGGGGTCGTTGTTTAGGCAGGCTTGCCATAGGGCGCTAACGCGATTGCAAATTAAAAATTCGATGGTTTCATAATCTGAGGTGATTCCTGCTTCTACAAGTAAATCAACTGCTTTTAAGGAGTCAAAGGATTTTAATTGAGGTAACTCGGTATCAGTATTTTCAATTTCATCAGGGACTAAATCAGTTTCTATTTCTTCAATATAATCTGAGTCATTTTGCTCTGGAAAATCATCAAATTGAGTTTCAGATACTTCACTAGTTGTCCTGCCGAGTTCCTCTTCTACATGGGTGATTAGGCTTTGACAATCAGATGCTAAATCGTTTGAGGAACATAGATCTTTGATTCTCTTGAGAAATTCAGCATTCTTTCTGCCACTACCAATAGAATTAATCATGCCGTTTTGCCTCATGATCGAATATAGCTCTGATGCCTCTAAGCTAACTAAAACAGGCTTCAAACTATAGAGAAAGCTTAGAATGGCATTTGGTTCCCATCGATTAACAATTCCTAACCAATCGCTCCATCCTAACCATCCTTTTGTGAGATAAGTATTCCTAGGATCGGCAGGAATATCCTGAGGTTTTGCGTCAGTTTTAGACCATTCTCTCCATTCACTATGGCTTTTTATTCCAAGTCTACGAACAAAATCCCGTGCATCTTCAAATGAACGGTATAACATTTTGTGACTAGCAATTGTACCTGTCCCTAACCAATCTCCCAAGCTAATCCATCCTTCATCTTTATAGACACCAGAAGGATTAGCTGGAATATTCTTAGGTCTTGATGCACTTTTTGCCCATTCTCTCCATTCTTGTTGATTTTTTAAATTTAGTGTATGGACAAAAGCACGAGCTTCTCCGAAAGGAAGAAAAAGGTAGTTTTTAGGAGAAATTGAACCAGTGTCAAGCCAATCCCCAAAACCACTCCATCCTTCATTTTTATAGACCTCAGAAGGATTAGCTGGAATATTCTTAGGTCTTAATTCACTTTGTGACCAGTTTCTCCATTCTGCCCTATTCTTTAATTGTAGTTGATGTATAAAAGCACGAGCCTCTTCAAATGGGAGAAAAACGCGATTTTGAGGAGCAATTACATCAGTACCAAGCCAATCCCCAAAACTAACCCATCCTTCATCTTTGTAGACCTTATAAGGGGTAGCAGGAATATTTTCAACCCTTGATTCACTTTTTACCCACTTTCTCCATTCTGTTTGACTTTTTAATTGTAGTTTGTGAACAAAAGATCGAGCTTCCTCAAACGAAAGATAAGTACGACTTTGGTTAGCTATAGTACCAGTCCCTAGCCAGTCACCAAGACCTTGCCATCCTTTATCTTTGTATATAGTTGCAGGATTAGTAGGAATATTTTCAACCCTTGATTCACTTTTTACCCACTTTCTCCATTCTTTTTCATTTTTTAAATTTAGTCGATGAACAAAATCACGAGCTTCTTCAAATGAAAGAAAAGTGCGATTTTGATTTGCTACAGAACCAGTTCCTAACCAGTCACCAAGACCTTGCCATCCACTTTTCTTATATACCTTGTACGGATCGCTGGGAATATTGTTAGGTCTTAAATCAGTTTTCAGCCAATCTGCCCATTCTTTCCCATTTTTTAGATGTAGTTGACGAACAAAATCACGCGCTTCTTCAAATGCCAGATAAACATGATTAAAGGGTGCAATTGTACCAGTACCAAGCCAATCGCCCCAACCATTCCAACCTTCATCTAAGTAAACTTTACGTGGATCAGCAGGAATATCATCAGGTTTTACATCGTTCTTTGTCCACTCAGACCATTCCGTCTTACTCTTTAAATTAAGCTGATGTACAAAAGCACGAGCCTCTTCAAACGATCGCCAGTTTGATTTCCCCACTTGATACCCCCTTCACATCAGATAAACCACTAACAACAATTATAAACAATTCACTAATTGACGATCGCTGTTTGAGTTTGGAGGTAGGCGATCGGGTTTGTGGGTGATGAGGTGCGATCGCTGTTTGATGGGGGAATAGGCGATCGGGTTTGTGGGTGGTGAGGGGCGATCGCTGTTTGGTGTTGTGGGAAATAGGCGATCGGGTTTTGTGGGTGGTGAGGGGCGATCGGGTTTGTGGGTGTGAGGGGCGATCGTGCTTTGATTTAATGTAAAACTTTCCCCGATTCTTCCTGCTCCTTCGCTTGGCGTAAAACTTCATTAATCAAATTTTGATAGCCAAGTTCTCCCGCCTTCAATTTAAAATACTCAATAAGATTGGAATCCAAAGAAATAGTAATACTTTGCTTGCGAGGCATAGGTTTAAGAGCAATACGAAACTTTGCCCGATCTAAATCTGCTTGTGTTACTTCGGAATATTCATCACGATCATTAGAGATTTCTGAAGAAGAGTAGTTGTTCATTTTTGTCTGCCTCACGCATGGAAATAATACGGATTTCATCTTCGGTTTCAGTATGTACGATCACAACAACTTTCATGCCTAAGAGTCCAAGCGTTACCCAACGCTGTTCTCCATAGTTTTCACGGTTATCTTCAAACGTGAATGTCGAGCCTATAAAGACTTTTTCAGCATTCACAAAATCGATAGCGTGCTTTTTTAAGTTGCTTTGCCTTTTAACTTCATTCCATATGAATTTCATATATAACTTTTATTATACATACCTTAAATCACTCGTCTCTTGAGAATAAAGTTTAGCATTTAGAATATGGCGATCGCTGTTTGGTGTTGAGATTTAGGCGATCGGGTTTTGTGGGTGGGTAGGGGCGATCGCTGTTTGATTTGAGATTTAGGCGATCGGGTTTATGGGTGGTGAGGGTGCGATCGTTGTTTGATGTGGGAATAGGCGATCGGGTGTTGAGTTGTGAGGGTGCGATCATTGTTTTATGTTGAGATTTAGGCGATCGGGTTTATGGAAAAAACTTGTAAATATCTTTACGATGCAAAAATCTCACAAAGATTATTTCATTTTCAAAAACTTCTATCCCTATTCTGTAATCACCCAAACGAATACAATAGAAACTTTCATATCCCTGCATCTTTTTTAGATTATTGATTTCCCCCAAAGATTCAGACTGCTTACAGGTCAAAATTATTTGTTTCAACCTTGTCAATAGATTGCGATCCTTGACTAACTTCAAGTCTTTCTCAAACCTAGACTCAAACTTAACATTCATGCAACATCACCATCAAGAATAGTAAAGATAGCCTCTTCAGAAACAAACTCATTTTTTCTACCCTCTGCGATCGCATTAGCTAAACCAACCTCTTCCAAAGCATCTCGAAATATTTCTGCAAAAAGCTCTTTTCTTGTCCTAATCAAATCAATCAAGACTTCAGTTAGCATTTCTCTAGTCTTTTCATCATTAAGGAATACTTGCATATTTAATCTCTAAATCATAAAACAAGTCTACATTTCCTAATTCTAACTCAAATGAAGCTAGCAAGTATAGGCGATCGAGTTTTGGGTGATGAGGGGCGATCGCTGTTTGATGTTGAGATTTAGGCGATCAGGTTTTGGGTGGTGTGGGGGCGATCACTGTTTGGTGTGGGAAATAGGCGATCGGGTTATAATTGTAAACCCAGCCAAATTCTCAAAGATTGCTCAAGCCTCTCTATATCAACATCAGCTAACTTCCCAACAGTCTTAATAACTAAACTTCTATTTACAGTATAGATACCACGCTTAACTGCTGTAACAACATTAAGTCGTGCTGCCGCCCAGTCAGCAAGTACAAACTCTCCCTCAAGCAAAGAGCCTGTCTTGCTCGTTAATGGAACAATTAGAATGTCTTGAGAGCTATGTGGTGCATTGACAATTACAGCAGGGCGAACCTTCGCATTAGACAGATCTGAAAATGGATATCTAACTAAAATGACAATATTTTTAGAGTAATTCGGCATAGATATCATCCTCAGTATTATCCCAAACTGCATCAAGAGATGTCTGACTCGCCCGAAGCCAAAACTCAGACT
>JBIKYX010000024.1:0-45218 GCA_044355035.1 Pseudanabaena sp.
TAGCAAAAAAAAGAGGTGAGGCAAAACCCCCACCCCCCCCCAAAAAAACTAGAAGAGAGACGACTGAACGGCAGCAGGAACAAACGAAAACCAGCCGCCACCAGCCGCCACAAAACCCCAGCCACTAGGAACCCCACAAGGAGAGTAAACCCAGCAAGGAACCCCAGACCCAATAGCAAAAGCCAAAGAAGCCCAAGAACCTGAACCTAAGCCAGAGAAGCAACGAGAAGCCGAAGCCCAAGGACGCAAGCCACTAGGACAGGAGGAAGAAGGAAACGACACCAACACACCGCCGCCGACAGACAACGCCCGAACGAAAGCGATCGAACGAGCCGCAAAAGAGCCACGCCCAACGCCGAAGTCGGAAGCCCGAAAAACACGAGCAGACCGCAAGCAAACCCGCACGTCATGATCAACGCCAGCCGCACAACCGACAAACGACTCGCCAGACGAACGCCCACGCAAGCACAAAACCGATGACAAAACCGCAGGAGGCAAGCCACGAGAACCCGAAAAGCCAACCAAACCAGGACCAGTGAGAAGAGAGGAGAGAGAAGCAGGAACCACGAGAACCACCTGAGAAACAATAACTATAGTGTAGCAAAAAAAGCACACAAAGTCAAGCAAACAGGCAACAAAAACAAACACGAAAAACGACAGAGAGAACGAGAACGAAAAACGACAGAGGGAACTAAAAACAGAAACGGAAGAAGGGCGGCGCAGCCGCCTAAGCAACATGAGCCACAACCAGCCAAGCCGAACCGAGAGACAACCACGGCGAAACGGGACCCCCCAGGGAGAAGCCCCCCCACACACATACTCACTAGCCCTCGCGGCAATGAGCGAAAAAGGAAAATAAAAGTTTAGTCAATATAGATATTGCACGGCGCTTCGCTGTGCCTCTTTGCGATCGCGTAACACACCGCTATAACAAAAGCCGCTAAGTCAACGCCCAAGAAAAAAACCGCGCAGCGTCAATAACTCCACGGGCTTGACAGCGAGCTATAATCCTCTTTCCCGTGAAGCGATCGCGGCGCGGTCGTAAGTATGGAGACGGCGCAAAAAAATAAATCGCGAAGCGTCCAAGCACAATTTTTATCTGAACGGCGGGGTTTCCCCGCCTCTCTTTGGCAAATATAGGCGTTTCGCCCGATCGTAAAAACGCGAAGCAACAATATAGATCGGGGTGTGGGGTGTCCCCACATAAACTCTGAACACGAAGTAACATTTTTTCTTCTGGAGCGATCGCTATTACAAATAATCTTTCGCTGCACTCTTTCACGAAGTAATCTTTGAAAGGAAGATATTAAATTCTTTAACAGGAAGATATTAAATAGATTATCTATTTCTTAAGTGAAGTCAAAGACACCCGCCTATCTTTCGGATCTATAGATAACCTTTGCAACTCGTAAGGGTGGCTGACGTAACGCACAACAATTTTTCGTGAGGCGACAACCATTGATACTACAAACAATCTTTCGTAGGTAATACACCAGCATTAATCGTGTAGAATTTTGGAATAAATTGTAATTGCTGTGTAGCTAATCAGAAATTATGGTTGCTAAATCACAGTTTCATGGACGTATTCCTCAGGAGTTGATCGATGATTTGGATGCTAACGCTAGGTTATTGGGCTGTACTCGTAACGATTTACTGCATTGCGCGATCGCACGTTATCTAGAAAAACCCGATCAAGTTCCTTATGCTGTAAGGTTTTCAGAATTAGAGAGGCGGATTAAAGATCTTGAATTGATTGTGCGATCGCGAAAAAAATGAATGCTAGAGAAATTCAAGATCAGATTATTCATGTTGCATATATAGTTTACAAGTCTCTGGGCTGCGGTTTGGTAGAAGTTTCATATCAACGGGCGCTTGCTCACGAATTAGATAAGTTGAAACTTGATTACATTTGAGAGATTTCTGAAGAAATATTTTATGGTGAGTTGCCAGAGGCGATTGGGGTTAGAAAAGCTGATTTTGTTGTAGCAAAAACTGTTGCTGTTGAGCTTAAATCATCTACTCATTTGACTGATGCGAACATGGCTCAACTTGCTAGCTATCTTATGATTTATCAAGTGCCATTGGGATTGTTGATTAACTTTGGCAATAAATCACTGATTTACAGAAGATTATGAGTAACCGACTTGATCGATATAGAGCGGCTTTAATACTTGCTGAAGCGGCTTTTAGTAGTGACAAGTTGGCGGCAAAAACTTTTGGATGTTCTGGTAGGACTGTTTCAAATTATCGAAAATTGCTTGAAACTGATAAGGAGTTACAGAAAGAGTACAGGCTTGCTCTTTACAATAAAACGAAGGAATGGACTAAAGAGATTCCTGATGCTATGAAAACTGGTATGGAGTTTATTAAGCGATCGCTACAGGATCTTTGTCCATCAGATCCAAAGGCTGTGGACTCAGTTATTAATGTTATGGAAAAGCTTTCCGAGATTGAGATAATGAATGAGGCGATAAGAAACAAGTTGAGTAAGTGATGGGATTACAGGATTATTTAGCGATCGCTACTTTTGGTTTAGCCCTTATGGGTATTGTTTACGCTCTTGGTAAACAGGCTAACAATTTGGATTATATGAAAAATACTCTTGTTGATTTGACTGCAAAATTGCCTAAGTATGGCGCGTTTTTGATTAGGCTGGAGCGGCGTGTATCTGCTCTTGAACGAGAGAGGTTTGAAGATCAATCTTTTCAAGATGTTGAGGTTGATTTAGAAATCTAGATCGCCCAGAATAAAAGCTTTGCTGATACAGATTGCGATCGCCTGAGAGATCCGCTATGCGATCGCTACTAAATAAATCAACGGTGAAAAACAAAAGCTTTCTGCCCGATTTGCCTAAACCGCGATTCATCCACACCAATTGATCGCGCACAGAATAGCTTTAACTCAAGGTCTGAATAGCACTTGTTAAACCAACCTCCCCGTGTTATCTTCCCATCTAGATAATCAGTGCCGACACATGGTTGAGGCGATCGCGAAGCTACTACTAGAACAGATTTACATCGGGAGTATGCATCTTGAATAACTCTAATGCGATCGCTAAGCCGTGGGATAACATTTAAAACGTGCAGCAAAGTCACGATATCAAATTGGCGATCGTGATATTCGGGAAAATAGTGTGGGTCGTAGCCGTGTGCATCATAACCAAGCGATCGCAAATACTGAAACTCAAAACCATGTCCACAACCGTAGTCAAGTAGCGAATTAGTTCTGTTTAATTTGTGCGATCGAATTAGATACAGCATTGATTTTGATAATCGTTTTCGATATGGCGCGGTGAGATAACTGCGATCGATAATCATATTTAATTAATAAACTTATTTATTATTTGTTTATATATTATTAATTAAATAATTATTCACGCGATTAACAAGCGGTTTGGTTTTTTCGATCAAAAAACTATATCGAGCCGTGTCTGCGCGAATTTTGTAATTTATCAATCAATCCCGTAGCGATCGCATTTTCTAAATAAGCAATAGTAGCTCTTTGAATAATAGAAGCCATTGGCTCACCCGTTAACTCAGAAATTTCAGTAACTAATTCTGACCATTTCTCAGGAAGTGAAATATTAAATGCTTTACTCGCCATATAGTGACCTGTATTAAATTCCTATGAGTCTAGCACTATCTACGTTTCAAGTCATTCCATAGGAAAACAATACAAATTGCATACAGATTAGTATTGACAGCCTAACAATATTGTATTAAATTTCTATGTAATTCGCGAACGTTCGCAGTCATTCGCACGAACTCAAACGAATATTCGTACACATTCGCCTATGAAAACAGCACATTTACCAGAGCCTACCTACACGAACCCAAAAAACGAGATCGCTTTAACTGATTTCGGATGGTTCACCACAAGAGATATTGCAAATTTAATCCTCTCGCAATATTCATCATTAAGCCGAGCATCACAGCATCGTTTAGTTCAAAAAGCGATCGCCGCCTTGAAACTCTACAACTTTGATGCCGACCCCGAAACTGAATATAAAAACAGTGATTTTATTCCCCAATATCACGGTGGCATAGCAATCTATACCCGTCAAGCTACGAAAGCCACTCTCGAATATATGAATTATGAGGTAATACTGCTATGAGTTTGAGAGACAAAGTTAATGGTTCTGCCAATCCAGAAAGTCCATCAACCGATACATTAATCACTGCCGATTTCACCGCCGACTATGAGGCTGGCATTGCTTACGCTAACGCAAGGGCTAAAGCTTTCGCTGATGGTGTAAAGGATCAAACTAATCTAATTCAGCAAGGCTTGAAGTCATTTTCCGTTGGAACATTTGTACTCGCTAAGCCAACTTATTTGCGCCCTGCATTGCCCCCTTCTGATGAACAAGCAGGAAAGTCTTTAATGACAATCCTTTATGGCGAAGCTGAGGTAGTCAATGAGCAATAAATCTGATGCGATCGTTCTGGTAGAAGCAACAGAGATCATGGAGTCTCTACCCTCCGCAATGCGCCATGACGATCAAATTATGGATTCCGTAATTGAATCTTTGCAGTCTGGTGTATCAAAACTTTCTGCTCGGCAAGATGCTCTAGAAATTGCACAGTTAAAGACGCAAGAGGCTATGGCTAAAGGGTTTCAGCTAGTTAATACTGAGATTCAGAGCATTAAACATGAAGCAGAAAAGGATCGTATTCATGCTAACTATGCTCAAAAAGCCGCTCAAGAAGCTAGGCAATTTGCTGAACAGGCTTGGGCTAAAACTCAAGAAGTTGCGATCGGTGTTGCTAAGGCTGAAGCTAAGGCTGATGGAGCAAGGGATTTAGCCAAGTCTGCAAATAATTTCAGATTCGATCCGATGGTCAGCTTTGCATTTCTCGCCATATTAATATTCGTCATTCTCGCAATTTTTACCCGTCTAGAAGTTAAGCGTGATGGTGAAGAAAAAAGCGATAAACGTCAACAGCAAAGCTCACTTCCTACCCAAAAAAACGATCCCGTTTGGCGGTGCGATCTCAATGAAACTAACGCTACAGCAAAGAATTGCGTGAGGAAATAATGAGAGGATCTACCGCTTGGCATGGACTGATGTGGGCTTATTTTTGGACAGTCCTACTATTTTGTTTTTATCGCTATATTCCGCCCGTAAATATGGCTATCAATCAGCTTAATCCATGTGCAAAAGTTCGGGCTGAAGGTAATTATTTCAAGGGTTTCCAATAATGGCAACAGCAGCAGAATTAAAAGAGCAACTTAAAGCCAAGATGTCAGCCCCTGCGACTTCTACTGGTGATGCTCCAATTCAAACAGATCGCTTTATTAAAGGCACATTGCTAGACGATAAAGCGATCGCATTTCTCCAAAAAGTAGCAACAATCTTTTTTATAGTTGCCGCCCTCGGTGCGTTGTGGTTATGGCTTGAGAGGGTGATTGGTGTTGACAGTCTTCGCCCTTGGAGGGTATGGAGTCCATCGGTATTCATGCTAGTGATGATGTTTATCACTAAACCATTTCTAAAACTTGGCTGGTTTGGCTGGGCATTTGTTCTAGTGCAAAGCATTAATTTATCTGGCTATTTATTCCAAGCCTTACAAGGAGTTACAGGCGTTCGATGAAAATCCCCAACGATCCGCTAGAAGCATTCTTTGAACTTCCACAAGAGATCCAAGATTGGCATGAGGCAGATATAGTTCGTGAGCAGATGCGGTTAGGGCTAGATCCTAACTGGTCTGCTTTTTGGTATGGACTGACTCGCTCTGAGCAGTGGCAATTGGTCGCTGATTTGATGGATCAATCTTTACCTAAAGATATGCCATGCCCTCGCGTGACTTTATCCAAACGTGCTGCGCCATTAAAAACACCGTCTCTCGTTAATGCCAATTGTGTACCAGTCGAAAAACCATCAAAGCTATTCGATCTAAATAATCTCATCACAGAAGATAAGCGATCGCTATATCCACATGCTGCATGGTTTTGTCCTTCAGGATGGGGTAAAGATTTCAACTCATCAAAACTCATCGGTAAAGCTGACGGTGAAATTATCGCCTGTTTAATCAAAGAGCCTGAGATATGGCAGAAACACTGTCCCAAAGCAAGAATTATTTGCAATGGCTATGATGTGTCCGCGATTGAAAAAGTACTGCAAGAAGTCAGCGATCGCAACGAGTCGAGGATGATGAACGGTGAACCCAAAACACCGCTTACCGTAATATTTTCCGACTATCCAAGCATCGTGCAAGGCATTGAAGATATTACTCAAAAGTACATTGCTAGACCGATTAGAGACGGGCGATCTAATTTGATTAGATTTTGGTTTTTAATACAGGAAGGTAATGTTGAGGCATTAGACATGAAAGGACGCTCTGACCTTCTTCGCAGTATCACCATGATTCGCGGCGGTGACTTTGCTATAGAGCATGGTTTATCACTTGCGAAAACTGCACTATTAACTAAGCAAGATATTCAATTTCTCAACGGATGCGATCGCCCCTGCATTGTAGGCAATACACCAGCATTAATTAAATGATTTATGTACGATTTACCATTGACAGAAAAAGAGTGGGAAGATTTGATTGACGCAAATCCTTATTTGACTGATGATGCCAAGATATACCTAAAAGCCCAGAATGCCACGAAGAAGCTAACAACGGAGAAAGAAGAAGCTAACCCGCGAGATCCACAGGAAACGCAAGCTAAAGAGTAATGACGGCGGCGATCGCTTTGCCAAAAGAATTAATGATATATTTTGTATGAGAATTCCTCTAAAACTACTGCGATCGCTTCGAGCTTGGGGCGATCGCCTATCTATTAACTACTAGAACTTATGCTTAAAGATTTAGGTGATTTTAAATTAGATGTTCGATGTGACTCTGACTTGAACGTTTATATTATGGTTAGCCATGACGTAATCAATGGATCGGCAATTACGGCTTACGGGAAAAGCCTTTCTGATGCATTGCATAAGCTGGCGATCGCTATTCAAACGACTAGCCAAAAATCTGAAGTGTGGCAAGATCCTTTGATAGCATCTTAGCTACCTATCTATTAACTATTGCGAGTATATGGAGGTCGTTTTTTATTGAGAATAACTAATATGTTTTACCGTACTTATTGCACACAAAAAAATGCTAAACACTGACAGCGCAAGCATTTGATTATAAATAAACTTATTGATTATATTCGCAATAAATGAAGCCCTAACCACAGTGCGATCGCTACGGGGATTACAGAAATAAAGAAGCAGTCATCGACATCATCTTCATATTCCCACTTTCGTTCTAGCAGGTAATATCCCCAAATCATAAAGGCGATCGCAATAAGAAGCTGTGCAAATATTTCAATCATTTTGTAAACATCCTTTTTCTATGCAATAGCACTGCTGCACGTTCAATCTCTGGACATGATGCACGATCTACGATTGAGTATGTTGCAAAATCTTCTTCAGCGACTTGCAATGTATCAGGTGATTTTGCAAGATCAATTAAATTAAATGTGTTGTTAAGGCGATCGCTAAATGTCTGACTTTTGATATTGATTTTAATCACAAAGCCAAAAATATTAAATTTTAAATCGTAATTGTTTTTCATAAATCCTCTACTAGAACATTATCAATGGCTAAAATTCTCGCTCTGCGGACATCGGGAATTTCAACAAATGATACTTCAAAAACTTCCTGAATATCTACCCTTTCATAGTAAGAAATATCTTCCCAAGAGTTAGGGCATTTAGGCGATCGCAAGTCTCCTGCTGCACATTCACAGTTAGGGCAGCGCATAAACTTGTAACTGAAGCCTATGGAGTTTTCGCTAAGCAATAGACTCTGAATCATTTCGGCTAACCATGCTCGACTGGGGACATTAGCGATCGCTACTTCGATGTCACATTCCCCATACCAGTAACCCTCTTTGTCCACCACGGCTTTTTCCTCTGGCGACAAATCTTTGGGAATTTCTCCTTTTACAGCATTTGCGCTAACTACAATTCCCCACCGATTGGCGACACTTCTCCAAGCGTGATCGAGAGTTGCCCTATGCCCCACAATTAATGATGGCATTCTTTGGATTTCCGCTTTTGACCATCTAGCGCGATTCCGAGAAATTAAATTATCGGTGAATAAAATTGTGATTTGCATATTTACTGAAATGTGGTAGTAGAATTAATCATAAGTTACTGCACAAATTTTGCACAAATGACTAAGCAATTGATACCTAGACCAGTTCGTGCGATCGCCTCAGAATTTCCGCCTGTGACTGGTACAGGTGCGGTCACTGAGCAAAGCGCGATCGAAGCAGCAAAAAACAAGGAAGTTATTTCAACCGCGACGGCGGAACCTGAGCAAGTTCTACCAGAACAGAAAGATTCGATTGTGACTCTATCTGCGTCTCAGTTAGAGACAATGCTCAAAACTGCGATCGCCTCGGTGACTGATGACGTAACCAAGAAAGTTGAGGGAAAGTTTGAAACTGATATCAAGACTCTGCAAACTGAACTTGATAAAGCTAAGTCTGATCTTGTCGATGCTCAAAATCAGAAAGCCGCCATAGCTAATGTTTTCACTGCTCTTGGTCATTCGCATCCAGTGTCAGATAAGGCAGGTGTTTCTATGCCAGGCGTTAACACTTTACTTGCTAGCGATCGCGATCGGGAGACTGGATTGTTTAAAGATTTTGTTGAGTGTGTATCAAAGGCAGATAGCAAGCTTTACACAAACCAACTGCGCGGTATTCAGTATTTGCAGCGAGACACCTCAACAATTGACGGTTTTTTCTTGAAGCATAAAGCAGATCTTCGTCAAGAAATGGAGGTCATGGTCAAGAAGCATGGCTTTTTACGCGGATTAACTGACAAAGCGGCGGCGACTGTTAGGGCTGACATTTTGCCAGCGTTGCTCGACTATCTAAGCGCGTTTATGAGAACTACTCATAGTGGTACTTATGTTTTTTGGCAATTTGCTTTTAAGAATCTGGAGTTGGGTAAAGGACCAGGCGACACAATCCAAGTACCTCGCGATCGCGACATCCCCCCTGCTACTGATGTAGCTACTAACTTGATGCCACTTGCGGGACCCGGAGCAACTCGTCAACAATATATTGTTGATTCTGTAACCCTGACTTTGCAGAGAAGAGGCTTAACCGTTCCTGTTTCGATTCCGCAGTTTCTCTCGGCATATTCGATGATTTCTTTGGAAAATCGAGTTATGAAGAAACTTGGCAAACACCAAGAAGCTGATCTTGATTTGTGTATCAGGACTCGTTTGTTAGCCACTACTAGGATTGTCTATAACGACAATGGCTCGGTAACTACAAATCCTTTAGACGTTAATGCGGGTGATAATGGCGCACTCTCGGAATCTTTTCTGAACGCCCTTTACGCATACATGACAGGCGCTTTAAACATCGATACTGATGCAATGGGCTGCCTTATTTTGGTTGGTAATCCTTTGAGCCTAGTTCCTCTGGTCAACTCGCTTACTTCCAACAATCGCAATACTGAGAAAATGTCAGTTGAGTACTTGACTGACATGTTGACTCAGGTAACTAATGCAGATGCGCCCACGGTGTCGGGCTATATGCTTAGTGCTTGCGGCTTTCACTTGTTTCAATCAACTGCATATGCTGGCGGCGCGTCTGGGACTGAAGGCGTGTTTACTACGACTTTTGGCGATGGTGCTAAAACTACTAGGGCTTGCATTGCAATGGGATTTTATGCTGTTGCAAATGCAGTCGGTATGGAGCCTGAAATGCGCCGGGCTACTGAAGACAATTTCCAAATGGTTGATGACTGGATTTGGACAGCAGATCGCATTGTCGGCGATCTTGATGTTGATTCTGCCATTGACCCAGAACAACAGCTTCGAGTTGTTGAAGTTCGCGTTACTGACGCGCCATTTTAACCATGATTAAAAACAGTCAGGGCATTTTAATTTGTGAGACTTGCGGCGAAAAGATCTGCACTAATTTGATAGGCGATCGCATTTGTCCAGAGTTGCAAAAAGTAGGTCATTGTCCTGACTTAAATCTGACTTACCCTAAGCCCGAAAAATCAAAATCTACTAGAACAGGAAAGGAAACTAAGAATTATGGCTAGCGATCAAATTACTTCTATTGCATCTCAATTAAGAGCGATTACTAATTTTGCTCCTGATTACATCCCATATGGCGGTAATTCTTTCTGGGGACAAACACAAGCACCCTTGGTTTATTCACCTAATTTATTCTTTGAATATTTTGAAGATTTTATACAACCACAAGGATCGAGCGTTGCTATGACTTTACAGCCGTTTGGATGGAGGTACACAGGGGACGGCAATGGAAACGTAACCAGTGTCGACGGCGCTGGTGGTCGGTTACAGATTGCTTGTACTGCAACTGCGAACGATGAACAATACCTAAGTTTGGACGGTTTTACTACAGCAGGTAATGACTTTTTTAGCATCACTGCAAATTCTGGTAAACAGGTCTGGGCGGAATTTGACGTAAGAGCGTCCAGCGCTGCGAGTGGTGGTTTTTTTGTCGGTCTAGCGGCTCACGCTGCCAATGCAGCTAACTTTATGGTAGACACAACTACTGAACTCGCAGACGTTGGATTTATTGGCTTTACGATTGATACTGATGCGCCCACACAATGGATTTATACGCATCGTTTAGCAGGTCAAGCAGTAGTAGATTCTTCTGTTGTTGTTACCAATGACGCTACAAATGATGTGCGCCTTCAGTTTCATTTTGACGGTGGCACAACCTTAAAAGTATTTGCCAATGATGTAAAACTCGCTACTGAATATAGTGTTAGTGCTTCTACATTCCCTAGCGGCGTTGCAATGGTTCCGATGTTTGGAGTGAAAACTACAGCAGCATCGGCGCGTAATTTGCAAGTAGATTATTTAAAAATTATTCAAGGTCGTTAAATGACAACCACGGCGATCGCCTTGTAGGAATATGAGGCGATCGGAACGGTTAAAGAAACCAATAATATAAGGCTTAGATATGGCGGGAACTGCTACCGATTTACTTTATAGAATTACGCGATCGCTACCACAAGTAAAAGAACTGACATCAGCCTTAATCACTCGCGCTTTTAATACTACGCCTTATTCAATAGGTGATAGTTATGGTGGTCGCGGTGTATTTACTGATGTTGGCTCTATTGGTCAATCATTGTTTATTAATGATTTTCAAGTGATTATTGATATCACCGCTATCCCTGCAAGCATGGCGCTATCAGTACGTTTTTTCACTACTGAGGCTGATACTCAAGTAACAGGCGCTCCAGTATCAGATAATTCACTGCTCACAGCCACACTACCTAATACAGCTACTCCTGCTGATGGATATCCACTTACTATTACTGTAATTGGAGATAAGGTTTTTGCTGTTGCAAAGAACATCAAATTTATTACTCCTTTAGAGGCAACAAGTATTTGGTTTTACTTGCGCTGTAATGTCGCTTTTACCCCTGCTGCCAACTCTGAAACAATGACAGCAAAAGCTAGTTGTGAGGTGTACTGATGTTTACTAGAAAGTTATTGAGAAATAGTAGTAGATTGCAAAATTTACTTACTTTCTCAGAACAATTTGATGATGCTGCATGGGTTAAATTTTTGGGGATATCTGTAACACCAGACATAACGCAAAATCCAGTAGATGATGCGATAACTGCTGACACTATAAATGCCTCAGCTAGCAATAGCCACATCGTACAAAATAGAAATGTTACCCCCTCCACAACATACACATTTTCTATATGGCTAAGGTCTGTATCTGATACATTTAATTTGAAGTTATCAAGAACAAATGGTGTAACTTGGGCAACAGCATCATTATCGCCAGTCCTGACGCTTACTACAACATGGCAAAGGTTCTCTCTAACATATACATCAGGAGTGGGGGAAACAATATCGGGTCACATAATAGGATGGGAAGGGCGAACACCATATTTAATCCCAACCACGGGAAGCTTTTATGCTTGGGGCGCACAACTAAACGAAGGGGAAACAGCTTATGATTATGTTCAAACAGGAGCTACAGCTATTTTATAGGTGTTTTTATGAACAAACAACAATGGATATTTTCTCAATCTGAAGCTCTAAACATTACAAATCCCAATGATTTGTGGAGCTATTTGCTAACTACTCAATCTGAAATTGAGAATACATCTCCACAGGCTAACGTGTCTAAACCAATCGACATCAGAGAAGTGTTTACACTTATCCCTGATGCTGAAAAGCTCCCTATCAGCGAGAGCTTAACCTATAGGCAAGGCTTGATTCCTGCCCTTCAAAATGGAGATATTGGATTTATTCAGGATAACATCACCACCCTTGTTATTGGCGGTGTAATGTCGCCTGAAACTGCACAGGCATTAGGCGCATTAATGGCTGAAACTGAGCCTGATCCTAACTGGCAGCCAACAGTAAAAGTGCCTATGTATGCGGCTGCTGGGTTTGATTCTTTGAGCTTACAGGAAGTTATTCAGTCCCTTGCATAGATGGGCATACAGCAAAGATTAGATCGCAAGTTAAGAGAGATCGAAGATTTATTTCAAGAAGAAGAAGTATTACCCGCGATCGCATGGCAACCTTACCCGAACAGTCCTCAATCATTGGCTTATTATTCCCCTGCCGATGATTTACTTTATGGCGGTGAACCGGGGGGCGGTAAATCAGATTTAATAGTTGGCTTGGCTCTGACTGCACATAGGCGATCGCTAATCCTAAGAAGAGAAGCATCCCAACTTAATGAAATTGTGGCGCGGATCGAGGGGGAGATACTAGAGAATCAATTTAGGTTTCATGGTAAAACCAACATTCTTAAATATGGTGATGTGTGGGTAGAGAAAGGTGGCGTTAAGATTCCCAAAGACAAAGTTAAATATAAAGGTCGGACGCATGACCTAAAGGCATTTGATGAGCTTTCAGAGTTTCCCAAAGAAATCTATGATTATGTCAAAATCTGGAACCGAACAAGTGTAGTTGGTCAACGATGCCGAACGGTTGCTACAACTAACCCACCTGATACTCAAGAGGGGCAATGGATTATTAACAGTTGGTCGCCTTGGCTGGACAAAAGACATTCTAACCCTGCTCAAAGCGGTGAACTTCGTTGGTATTTGGGAGATAAAGAAGTTGATGAGGGAACACCAGATGCTCGGTCGAGAACATTTATTTATTCAAGTATTACCGATAATCCTGTTTTGATGGCAACTGGCTATCAATCTACGCTTAATTCTTTGCCCGAAGAATTGCGCCGTACTATGATGGAGGGATTTACGGCGGGGGTACAAGATACTCCTTATCAAGTAATTCCTACTCGTTGGGTGCAAGATGCTGTTAATCGCGGAAAACTTCTACCAGAACAGAAAATTCTACTAGAACCAATTGACGCGATCGCTTGTGACCCTTCGCGGGGTGGTAAAGATGCCTGTGCGATCGCAATAAGACGCGGTGTAAATATTCAAATAAAGGAATATCCCGCTATTCAGTCACAGGATGGATTGCAAGTAGTTCAATATTTAATCAATGCTAGTGGTGGGCAAAAATGCATTTACCAAATAGATATTATTGGCATTGGATCGAGTCCTTACGATATAGCTAAATTGCAGGGGCTTGAACCGATCGCTATGGATGCTGGGGCAAAAAGTTTAAAGCGCGATCGTTCTGGTAAATTGTCGTTTGCTAATAAACGTGCAGAATGGTGGTGGAAGTTTCGAGAAGCACTCGACCCGAATTACAATCCACAAATTGCTTTGCCTGACGATCCGCGACTAATTGCAGAATTGACTAGCCCCCACTGGTCATTAACTATGCGTGGGATATTGATCGAGTCAAAGGAAGAAATTAAAAAAAGGCTGGGGCGATCGACAAACTTGGCAGATGCGATCGTGATGGTTGCTGATGTTCCGCAAATTTATACCAGTAGCTTTATATAGGTCTAGCGCCTGATATTGACAGCGAATACCATCCTGTCGGTCCCCATGTATAAATTACAGTTCCATTTCTTTTTAGTCTGCCTTGGTAGTATGGACCGATTGTGCTTGGGCTTATGCCGCCGCATCCTACGGTGAAATCACATTCTGTCGATAAATCGAGTTGATATAAATCTCCTACAAAACCGTCGAGATCAATGTATTCACCAGAAAATGAAATCATTGTGTTACCTAATTCTGCCATTCCAGAAAACGGGATGATAACTCCGCTTTTGATCGAAAGCATGTGTTTACAAATAAATGGACCTGCTGCCGATCCTTCCCAGCTTCTGCCGTCTTTTTGGGTGAAATCTGGGCAGTTACAGCATATTGGAATGTTTCCTCTGGCAGTAACTAACCAGCTTCCTACTTGGAATAGTGTTGCCGATAATTTTCTAGGACGTAGTGATTTTGACCGTTCAACTCGGCGACTGCGACTGGTATATTTTTTTGTGGCATAGGGACCGCGTGGGTGAAATGGTCGTTTACGTTTAGGGCGATCGCCATTTTGTCGCCGTTGTCTATCCCTTTCACGCTTTGCCTCTCGCCTTGCCTGAGTTGCCCTATCTCTAGCCAACTTTCGGGCTAGTTGCATTGCACGTCTAGCGATCGCTCGTTGATTTCGCCGCAAAGCAGTAGCTTGTATTTTGGCGGCTTTACGAATGGCGCGATCTCTTTGAGCCTTGGCGATCGCCTCGTTACGCGCTGCACGTTTTTGGGCATCAGCGCCGATGCGAACTAATATTTTTCCTGGTTTAGAGCGTCTAGCCACGGGGTTTGTACTTAGCTAATGGGAGTAGGAATATTCCAAAGTAATTATCTAGTGCTGTGTAGGATTGAAAGCCGACTGCATCTGTTATTGATTGTTGACCCGTGCCGATTGGTTGCTCCATGTAGGTAACAACTTTTCCGCAAATTGATTTAATGCTATCGGCTTCTTGGGTTGTATCGGTAGAAAAATCAAAGCCTGAAGTATAGGTAATTTTTGCTTCTGTTCTACTAGAACTATTTTTTAAGTTACCAAAATTACTGCTAGAACCAACTGGCAAATATTTAAAATTGACTTGACAAGTAGTTGTATCAATAGCATATGCATTTACATCTACAGTTTGCCAGTCATCTTGAGGCGATCGCCTAACACTAATTGCAGATACAGCTATAAGCGGCGATCGTTTAATGAATGCAATGCCAGAACTATAAACTGAAACAATATCGGTAAACGTGGTTACGTCTAATGGTCTGTCGGCTCCGTAGGTACTTTCGCACATTGCCTGTGCTGCAATGATTAAACCTGTTAGTCCATCGCCTGTAGCGGTAACATTAGGAAAGTATTTTGCTTTGTCGCCACTTACGAGAATTGCCATGAATATATTCCAGAAAGTTTATAAAACTATTTTCGGCGATCGCCCTAAGTTTGACGGCAATTCGCGCCCTGCAACTGCTAATAATAGCTTTATTTCAACTGCGAGAATGACAGGCGATCGGGATTTGGATGAAATCCCATTTAGAGATCCAAGATATGCCCGCGAGTTAATGCAGTTCGTGGATTTCAACCCAGAGGTTGACACTGCTCAGGAAATATTTTCAGATTACGCCCTTGGTTCAGAAATTGGAGATGAGCGCGGGTTTGCAATTACTGAGAATGAATTTCATCCATACCCTCGGACTGTTGCGATCGCGCAAGAACTTCAAAGGCGTGTACTGTCTGGTGTTGACTTTCAAATGGCAGTCGATAGATTTATGAGATATGGCGATTGTTTCGGCAACATTGCTATTGACTTTAATAATATGCAGATTAGCGGCTTTCAATTTCTGCCGACATGGCAAACTTTTCGTGTTGAGGCGGGGGACTTGCCAGAATATAGCAAGGCTGTCCGAGAAGGCAAGCTTTCCTCTGGTGAGTTAATCAGGTTTGAGCAGTGGCGAAAGATCGGTGATACAGATCCAATCAAGATGCATCCGATTAATGTTGTCCACTGGCGATATAGGCAGAAAAATAAATATGGGCGATCGCATTATCGGACAGCTATTGACGACGGCGCGAGATTGAATAGAGCGATCGAAGTACTTGAAGCTGTTAGTAGTGAGATTGGATATAACCCAACTATTCATACAATGCCAAGTGGTACAGACACTTTATATAAGCAGCAGTACAAAGCAGAATTTCAAGAGCGATTAAAACTGGGACCTGTTACACATATATTTTTAGAGAATGGCGCTGGCGTTGGTCGCGTTGGACAATTGCCAAGCAATGAAACTTCGCTGCGAGATAATGTTGAACTATGGCGATCGCGTATCGGTATGATTTCCAGAATCCCGCCGTGGTTACTTGGTGAGCGTCGGGGACTGCGAGACTTGGGCGCACAGCCAGCATTATCATTTTCGATCGCTTGTGGATCTGTTCGGATTTGTTTTGCCAGAGGTGTTAAGCAGATTATTAATACTGAGTTAGCTTTGAAAGGCATTCCTAAAAATGAATGGCATTATAATATTGTGTTTCCAAAGATTTACACAAATCCATTCATAGAACAAGATTCTAATTTGGAAGGGATTGAAGATAATGATGGAACTAATAAAACTGCGAGTTTAGATTTTAATCAATTTCTAAAATCAATTAACAAAACCAGTGCGATCGATGTCAGTACTATTTGACAAATAATAAATTAAATAATCACGCGATAAATATAGGGGTTTGGTTTTTTTGATCGAAAATATATATCGAGCCGTGTCTGCGCGAATTTTGGGTAAAGTCTAAACCTAGATTTCCGCGAAGGGGACTAGAACGCAGAAAATAAGCGATCGCCTGAGAGATAACTAGTAAACGCAAGCCACAAATTAGCCACGGCGCGATCGCCTGTGATAATCTAGAAAAGCTTAAAACCTACTAGAACGGGTACGAAGTGGGAACGCAAAATCGCAGCGTTTTTACAAGCTATACCTACTAGAACTTTGAGCCTTTACTGTTTCCCTTGGTAAGGGAAAGGTCACGGGTTCAAATCCCGTTGAGGGCTTACAGTACAGTCAAAAGAGTACAATCATAAATTTTTTAGAAATTTCGATCGCATGATTTCCCCTGAGTATTCTGACTTTATTAAGCTTGCTGGAAATGGTAGTGACCAAGGTAACTTTGTGCCTGTGTACATGGAACTGGTTGCCGATCTCGATACGCCTGTGTCGGCTTGGTATCGTGTATGTCAAGGTCAACCCTATAGCTTTTTATTAGAGTCAGTCGAAGGCGGAGAGAGACTGGGAAGATACAGTTTGCTGGGTTGCGATCCTCTATGGGTATTAGAAGCAAGAGGCGATCGCACCACGCAGACATTTCGTGATGGCAAAGTCAAGGAATTTACGGGTAATCCCTTTCACCATTTAAATAAGTGCCTTGCGCCAATTCATCCTGTGCATTTGCCAGAGTTGCCGCCGAGTTTGGGCGGATTGTTTGGCTATTGGGGCTATGAATTAATTAATTGGATCGAGCCGAAAGTACCTGTTTATCCCTGTCAAGAGGGCGATACACCCGATGGGATCTGGATGCAGGTAGATAGCCTGTTGGTCTTCGATCAAGTCAAACGTAAAATTTGGGCGATCGCCTATGCCGATATGAGTGATGGTCAAGCACCCGAAGCAGCATATCAAACAGCTTGCGATCGCTTGACAGTACTAGTCGATAAGCTGCGATCGCCCCTTGATCGCCAAAAAACTGCAATCACATGGACAAATCCTCGCACCCAGCCGCCCGTAACCTATACAAGCAATGTCACCCGCGAGAAATTCTGTAAAGCGGTCGAACAGGGCAAAGAGCATATTAAGGCTGGCGATATTTTCCAAGTTGTGCTTTCCCAACGGCTAACCACAGAATTTAAAGGTGAACCGTTTAGTTTGTATCGTTCTTTGCGTGTAGTTAATCCTTCGCCCTACATGGCTTTCTTTAATTTCCAAGATTGGCAGTTAATTGGCTCCAGCCCTGAAATCATGGTCAAAGCCGAAGTAATTGATGGAGTTTCGCGCACAGTTCTTCGCCCGATCGCAGGGACTCGCCCCAGAGGAGCCACGCCTGCGGAAGATGCGGAACTTGCGAAGGATTTGCTAGCTGACCCCAAAGAAATCGCTGAACACGTTATGCTCGTGGATCTGGGTCGCAATGATCTCGGTCGAGTTTGCAAAAGTGGAACCGTCAAGGTTGATGAACTAATGTCGATCGAGCTTTATTCTCACGTCATGCATATTGTCAGCAATGTTGTCGGTGAAATTCGTCCCGAAAAAAATGCTTGGGATTTGCTTCAAGCTTGTTTCCCTGCGGGAACCGTAAGCGGTGCGCCCAAAATTCGAGCGATGGATATCATTCATAATTTGGAAGGCGATCGGCGCGGCACTTATGCGGGAGCCTATGGCTACTATGATTTTGAAGGTCAGTTGAATACGGCGATCACGATTCGGACGATGGTAACTAAGGATGGAACTGCTAGCGTTCAGGCTGGTGCGGGTGTAGTTGCTGATTCTGATCCTGAAAAGGAATATCAAGAAACTCTCAATAAAGCAAAGGGAATGTTGGAATCATTACGCTGTTTGGGTTAATGTGTGTGGAACGGGCATCTTGCCCGTCAACAGGCTAGAAGACTGTTCCACTATCTAACAATTAATTATGCCTACCGACTTATTAGGATTATGCTGTAGAATCTGTGATTAGAGTATCAATGGGCTAGATATGTTGAAACGCAAGATCTTAGAAGAAAATAGAGCCTATACTTTTCGGTCATATTTTGAACTTCCCTATGACACCGATGAAGTCTTAGCCGAATTTGGCTATAGCTTCTGTAGCGACAACTTAGATCTGCCGATCGCCCAAAAATTACCCGATCGCTTGCCAGCCCTAAAGCAAGAAATGCAGGAAATGTTGCGCTTAACCCTGCTATCGACAGAGACAGCCAAACGCGAGATTCTGATTGCTCCACTTATTACTGAAGTTGCGCGTTTCTGTCAATGTCAACTACGCATTGAATATTCCGTAAATGTTAGTGAAAGATTAAAAGGTGAATTGGATTATCTCTTTCGCTCCGACCATAGCCTATTGGTGGTTGAAGCCAAAAGAGATGACCTCACTAGAGGCTTTACCCAGTTAGCCGTAGAGCTAATCGCCATGTCAGAACTAGACGATCGCGATTTTCTCTATGGCGCCGTGACGACTGGTAATGTTTGGCAGTTTGGAGTTCTTGATCGCCAAAAAGCGCTGATCACTCAAGACATCCAACAATTTCTCGTTATCGACGATCTAGAAAGGCTAGCCGCTACTTTGATTAAATTATTAGACAAGTCTTGAGCTAGTTTTAGAAATTCCGTTTAAACTATTATGACAGAACGCTAATAAGGGCAGCTATAATCAAGATAAAGTCCAATCAATCAATCTATAACAGATGACTCAAATTACCATTGATTTACCAGAGAATTTAGTTGAATCAGCCCGAAGATTAGGAAAAGCGACAGCACGAAATTTAGCCGACACTTTAGCTGATACTTTAGAGATTGTCCTGCCTGTTTTTAATAATCTCTCACAAATAGGCGATCGCACAGAAATTTCCTATCTTTTAGATAATGAAGTGATTGAATTATCTAATTTAAAAATGGATATATTTCAAAATCAACGCTTAGGCGATCTCCAAACGAAGGGTAAAAGCACAGGATTAACAGAAGCTGAGGGTTATGAATTATTCGTTTTAATGTCAATTTATCAGATGGGGCAATTAAAGAAATCCATAGCACTAGCAGAAGCAGTTAAACGAGGACTGAGAGAACCTTTATTGCCATGAGTATTCTCTCTGAGATTATAAAGGAACGAGTTAGACAAAGAGCTAAAAATCGTTGCGAATATTGCCTTAGCCGACAAGAATATGTTTTAGGAAGATTACAAATAGATCATATTCAACCTGTAGCCAAAGGCGGGTCTAATACCGAAGATAATTTGTGCTTAGCTTGTGAATTATGCAATCAATACAAGTGGACACAAACTGAAGGTTTAGATCCTGAATCTGGCAAATTAGTTTCCTTATTTAATCCACGCAATCAGAAATGGAAAGAGCATTTTGCTTGGAATTTAAATGAAGTGGAAATGATCGGGATAACGGATTGTGGTCGAGCAACGATAGAGGCTTTACGATTAAATAATAATTTGGCTATGATTGTGCGTAAAAATTGGGTGAAAGCAGGATGGCATCCACCTAACTGATTTTATTGATGTTTTAGAGATTTCACCTAAACATTCAACTCATATTCTGAAGCTCATATTTGTTACTTCTCAAGGGCTAGCTCTACTAGGCGATCGCATAGTTCTGCAAAAGGAATCCCAGAGTATTCCCATAATTTGGGATACATACTTAGAGAAGTAAATCCAGGGAAAGTATTAATTTCATTGATTAAAACCGTTCCCGTTGCTTCCACATAGAAGAAATCGACTCTCGCTAAACCTGCACCTGCCACAGTTTGAAATGCTTTGACTGCCATTGACTGTACTGCTTGGGTGACGTGATCAGGCAATTTGCTGGGAATGATCAAATCCGCCATACCTGCGGTGTATTTAGTCTCATAGTCATAGAAGTCACTCGTAAAAGTAATCTCACCGATCGCTGAAGCTTGGGGTTGTTCATTACCAAGTACTGCACATTCTATTTCACGCGCAGTTACGCCCTGCTCGATAATGATACGTGGATCGTAACTAGTGGCGCTGGCGATCGCTTCTTTTAACTGTTGGCGATCGCGTACCTTCGAGATGCCCACCGATGAGCCGAGGTTAGAAGGTTTGACAAAGCAAGGATAACCAAGGGTTGCTTCGATATGTTCACTCCAAGCGGGTTCATCCTGTTGCCATTGCCAACGATTGAGTGCCACATATTTCACTTGGGGTAGTCCCGCATTAGCAAAAATTGCTTTCATGGCGATCTTGTCCATGCCCACCGATGACGCAAGCACGCCATTACCAACATAGGGCTTATGCATCAATTGTAATAGTCCCTGCACTGTGCCATCTTCACCATTGGGACCATGCAGGACAGGAAACCAAAGATCGATTTGCTGCACTTCTGTCGGCAAGAAAAAAGCAGCGTTAGTTAATAGTTCAGAATCTTGTAAAGCTTTTCCAGAATCTAAAACTTGTTTTGATACATCGGGACTGCGCCATGTTCCATCACGCTGAATATAAAAGGGTTGGACTTGATAACGGGGATTTTCGCTGAGGGCTGAGGCGATCGCTCTTGCCGATGTAATCGACACATCATGCTCTCCCGATTGTCCGCCAAATAACAAGCCGACATAAAGAGGAGATTTTGTCTGCAAATCTATCGATACACCCGTCATTAGTAAACACCCTCGCCAAACTGACGTTAAATTTTGAAGTACTGATACTTTACCTTAAAGTCATCGCGGCACACTACCCTCAAAGTGTTACACAGTAAATCCAATCCTCTCTCAATTTTTTAACTAACCAGATCATCACCTGTGGCGATCGCCAACTCCTGTAATCGCTCCTGTTGATCCTTAGAAATACAACTTTGAATTACTTCCTCAATGTCACCTTCTAAAATCGGTGGCAACGTAAAATTCTGTCCTAAACGATGCTCAGTTAAGCGACTATCTTTGTAATTGTAAGTACGAATCTTTTCAGAACGAGAACCCGTACCAACCTGAGATTTACGCATGGATGAAACCGCATCCTGCTGTTCGCGCAGCTTAATTTCATAGAGCTTAGCTCGCAAAATCTGCATTGCTCGCTCTTTGTTTTGTAACTGCGATCGCTCCTCAGTACAAAAAATTCTAATTCCCGTCGGTTTGTGAAATAGATCGGCAGCCGTCTCCACCTTGTTTACGTTTTGACCGCCAGCACCACCCGATCGCGCCGTGGACATTTCAATATCTTTCGGATCGATATGGATTTCCACCGCGTCAACTTCAGGCATAATTGCCACTGTCGCCGTCGATGTATGCACTCGTCCCTGAGATTCGGTCGCAGGTACACGCTGCACACGATGTACACCCGACTCAAATTTGAGTTTGCTATAAACGCGATCGCCCTGTACTTCGATAATCGCTTCTTTGAAGCCACCCATTTCAGCGAGAGTCTCACTGAGCATCTTTACCCGCCAGCCTTGACGTTCAGCGTAGCGCGTATATAGCCGCACCAAATCACCCGCCCAAATCCCAGCTTCATCGCCACCCGTACCTGCACGAATTTCCAACATGATGTTTTTATCATCATTGGGATCTTGTGGCAGAAGCAGGATTTGTAACTTCTTTTCTAGTTCCGTCAAAGTGGTTGATAACTCATCAACCTCCATTGCTGCCATCTCCTTCAGTTCTGGATCATCAGATTCTTTCAGAATTTGTTGCGACTCCACAAAGTCCTGTTCCGCTTTCCGAAACGCCTCATAGGTGATGACTGTCTCTTCCAATGAAGCACGCACCTTGGCAATGCGCTGAAACTCGCCATGATCGGTCGCCACGTCAGGATCACCCATCCGACGAGTCAGTTCATTGAAGGTTTGTTCAACCGATTGAAGTTTCTTAATTAAATAAGGAGCAGGCATGGATTTGAAAATATCGCAAGTGAACGCAAAAAACTAGAAAATGATCCGAAGTCGCTATACTTGGCTTTCCACAGAAGCATTCTCATCAAACATGCCGTACTTACGCAAGAAGCGCTCTACACGACCTTCGGTATCAATAATCTTTTGTGTACCCGTATAGAAAGGGTGATTACCCGACCATACGTCAACATTAATCTCAGGATGGGTAGATCCAATTGTGGCTACCACTTCACCGTTGCAAACAACTTTTGCTTCGGGATACCACTTCGGGTGAATTCCAGCTTTAGGCATAGTCTTAGCTATAAAAAATCAAAAATTAAGCTTTTCTAGACTAGCACAGAATTACGCAAATAGTTACGGATACCAAAACATACCTTTAATGCCTTCGGGATCGGCGTTGAAACCTAGTTGGCTATAAAAAGTGACCACATGGGCATCGGCAAACAAACTGATATTACTAATGTCATGTTTACGCAACTCTTTGATCATTTCTTCCATCATTGCTTTACCCAAACCACGCTTCTGAAAATCAGGATGGATGACCACATCCCATAATGTGGCATTAAATGCATAATCAGAAGTGGCGCGAGCAAAGCCAATTAAACGTTTGAAGCCACCACGATGTTCCCACATGGAGAGGACAACAAAACTATGTTGTAAGGCGATGCGAACTTTACGAATTGGTCGCCGCGCCCATCCTACTGAGTCACACAACTCTTCTAGTTCGTAGAGATCAATGTCTTTTTCGCTACTAAAAAAAATTTGTCCGCTTTGATTTGGTACTTGGCGAAGTAACGTTTTTTTGGTGGGTTCGAGGGTATCAGAACCAAATAAATTTTTCCAGAACCCCATGTGCCTAATTATATAAGTAGCCGCGATCGCCCTGTTGGTTACAGCGATATTCGATCACAGGTATTGTAAATGTATTTTAGATGTATTCTAAATGCTTTTTCATTGTATCTGCATTTTATCTGCTTTAGCCGAAACTAAGCGATCGTAAATCCCCAAATGCTTTCGTGAAAATGCTGTTGCCGAAACTAAGCTATATTTCTGCGTCTTGTCTTTAATATTGGTAGAATTATGGCATCATTGCGACCTTGACCTCAGACATCGAAATTATTAGCTTTTATTTTTCAACTGCCAAAATCAAGCCCAAAATCAAGTCAAGCCCAAAATCAAGCAATGCTTCATGATATCGCTCTGTTTCAAAATTATCAGTGCTTTCTGTGTTTTTCATGGATAGTGGGTTCAGTCCCAAAAGTTGGGATAAAGTCTTGGGCAATGCATCGAAAGTATGAGCGATCGGGAGGTTGGCAATGACCTATGGACTCAAAACTTCAACGGTTGAACTGCTCAAGCGTTTTAATATGGGCTTTCCGCAGTTTTATGAGCAGTTTGTGAGTAGTGATATTCAACTGCAAAATTTACGATTAGCCTATCAGCTTTATCAAACCAAGGAAGCTGTAATTGAGATCAAGGCGGAGAGCAGCAAAAGCGTCCTGTATTTTGCCTATCGGAATCAGTCTTTTCTCTTAAATGATATTTTTGGGGTGTTAGCCGCCTATGGACTGACGATCCATAGCATTAGTTTATATGGTCAAATCCATGCGCCAATGTTGGTGTTTATTAAGCTAGTAATTTCCCGTGGTGGCAAGGTTATGCCCCAGAAAACTGCTGAGAATGTCCGCAAGGCAATCAAGGAGACTCTTTTAGGGCGTTTTGAGGTGGAAGAAATGTTGGCACTGGAGTTTAACCTTGATACGGGACTAAAAAAGGTCGAAACCAATTTTTATGTCGATCGCGTATTTCATTTGCCAGCGTTATTAGTAGAGGCGAATAGTCAACCAGGATTATTTTATAAAGTGATGAATGCGATCTGGCAAGAGGATTTATTGGTGGTGAATGCCAATTTGCTAGTTTTGCGAGGGCGAACGAGGTTGATTTTGTATTTACTCGGTCCCAACGAAAATCTTATTCCAGAATATTTGGGGACAAAAATTGCCGAAAGTTTAAAACAACGTTTATCTGATTAAGTTAACAAGCAACCGAATGTAAACAAATATAAATAAAGGTAAACTATTGTAAAGAGTATTCAAGCTCAATAGTATAAATTCAACACCATAAAAAAGATGCTAGATAAAGTTGTTGTCATTGTCGGTGCAACAGGTGGAATTGGTTCGGCACTTGTACCAAAACTAGCCGAGTCAGGTGCGAAGTTAGTGCTTGTGGCAAGAGATGCCGATAGGTTAGATGAACTGATTCGCAATCTTGAAGATGATTATGAGACTGAGTATGAGACTAGGGCGATCGCTATTCCCACGGATATCACCCAATATGCACAGGTGGAATTGATGGTACAGAAAGCGATCGCCCAGTTTGGACAGATTGATGTATTGATTAATGCCGCAGGTGCTGGGGTAATGAAGCAATTCCTTCGCATTGAACCACAAGAACTCGATCAGATGCTTGACCTCAATCTCAAAGGAAATTTCTATACCAGTCAAGCTGTGGCAAATGTGATGAAGGATCGCAAGATCGGACATATCTGCAATGTGATTGGCATTTTGGGCAAACATCCAATGGCAATGGCAGCCGCCTATTGTGCATCTAAGTTTGGTGTGGTCGGCTTTAGCAAATCGATGGCTGATGAACTGCGCCGTTTTGGAATTAAGGTAACGCTGTTTTATTTCGGAGGGATTGATTCACCATTCTGGGATAACGTCAGCTTGAAGGTCGATCGCAGTAAAATGCTGACAACTGAAACGGCGGCAAATGCAATTATGTTCGCTCTCTCCTCTGATCCTCAAGCCGTACCGATGGAAATCAATATTCAGCCTGAAAGCCATTTATTTTTTTAAAATTCTCAAAGAGGCTAAGCACAAAAAGTAAGGGTAATTCATGAATTGCCCTTACTTTTTTGTTTCAGATTCAACTTAAGAACGCTCTAAAATCTCTATATTTCTGTGACTGATTTTTGTTGCAAATTAGTAAGAAGTAATTCTGTCACAGGTAAATTCGGCTCAATAACTTGGGTCAGACATATCATAAGTATATATTTCTCTTCAAAAATTTAGAGCCTAATATGCAAAAGCGACATCTATATATATTGTCTATATTCGTAGCGATCGCCTCCTTTGGTGTCGCTCTCAAAGCAGCAGAAGTCTTTCAATCTCAAACTGTCAAAATACCTAGTCCCCTTGAAATCTCAAAAAAAGCAGATTCTTTCAGTCCTGAAGAAATTGCCCAGTTAGAAATTGATGATGTTCTACGCGATCGCCTTCGCTTCGATCCGCAATGGCAAGAAATCGCCCAAGCTGTGCGCCAAGATATTATTGTCGCGAAATGGGGAAAAGATCCCGTAACAAATCCTGTCTGGCAACGTTATGGAGCAAAGGCTTATCCCTTATTAAGTTACTATGCGCGATCGCGTGATGAAACGAGACAGAAGTATGGACTTGAAGGTATTCGCCGTCTGGGGAAGCCCTATACAACGATCTGGCTGCGTGGTCAAATTACAAGACGATTGAATTTCCCTAGCCTTTATGACATCGCTCCCTACATCTCAGAGTCAGAAAGCAAAGACTGGGAGAAGGAATTCGGCTTAGATGATCCGAAATTGCGAGAAGAGTTAATCGCTTTAGCCAAAGCAAATCTTGAACCAAAAAATTCGCCCCAATACTATGGTCAATTTAACTTGGAGTTTTTGACTAGACTGCTCGGTTATGAAGCGGTTTATGGCAAATACTACGAAAAAGGAAAGAATTTCGCGGGGCTGTCGGAATGGTTGCAATATGAACAGTTACAACAACCGACAGATATCCAAATCAAAGCCGCGATCGCCCTCTATCAAAAATTATCCCCTGACGCACAGGAAAATATTCTCGTTGAACGCCTCGGTGCAATCAAAGCAGGAGAGATTAGTCCTTTCGCTCGTTCCTTCTTTCGCACTTTGATTAATGAACGGAATTCTAATAATGATAATGCTGTAGATCGTCAATCTAATGACCGCATGTGGGCGATCGCGGAACTAGATCGACATGGCGATACTGTAGGGACAGAACTCCTCAAAAATATTTTAAATAACGACTTATCCCAACTGCATTCCCTCTCGAAGATTGTCAGTTACGAAAATTTTGCGCCAAAAGGTGACTATGCCTATTATTTACTGTTGGGAATAGTAACTAAATATCCCCAATCAAAATTTGCGATCGCCTGTCGCGAATATGGTGATTTGACAGGTCGCTCTTATTTTGACGGTCAGGAGCGTCCCCAGTTAATTTTGGATCGGAATGCTAAACGCACCGAAAAAGAGCGTCTCAATGCATGGCAAGACTGGCTGAAGCAATATCCTGACCATTCTGGCGCTGATGATGCCAATCACTTTCTGGCGTTAAGCCTGCAAGACAATAACGACATTGTCGGAGCGATGCGTCTATGGATGAAGGTAATGGCGCAACCAATGGGCGATCGCGATGCCCTCTATCTCGCTTTTCCGCATATTCGGACATTGCTTGATGTGGGCTTGTCTATCGAACAATTGCAAGCGCTATTGCAAGAACCAGATAATCAATCCTTCGCAACACTTCTGCAATATGCGATCGCTATCCAATATGCGCGATCGCATGACTATACCAAAGCTCTAGAGATATCTAGTAATATCCAGATCACGGCTGTTCCTGATCAAATCCTCGCTGATTATTACAATCCCCAAGGGCGATCGTGGCAAGAGGACAATCGGGTAGCAGATTTTAAGAAAGAAGCACAAATAATGCTCAGCGAACAAAAACTACGTTGGCAAAAATTACGTCAATGGCAAGTCGAAAACACGCCCGAATCTCGATATCAAATCGCCTCCGATTGGGCTGGTATCGGCGGATGGAAAAATGGTCATTTACCAGTCTGGGATGGTTATCGCGCCTATCGTTTACCGACAGACTGGAACTGTCGTGAATGGTGGGTTTGCGATGAAACTAAACGCACTAGTGCCGAGGTTTTGGCTCGTTATCAAGCGGGTAGTCAAAATGCGATCGCCCTTTCCCTCTATCAAAACCTGCTAGAAGAAAGTAATCTTCCCACACCTATTCGCGAAAAATCTTTGTACATGGTTGCCATGACCTTACTTACCCAGTGGGAAAACCACACTTTCTCAGAAACCCAACGTATCCATCCCCCCGCAGGTGTGACAGCCAGTGGTAAATATCGGCAAGTTCGCGCTACCAGACGCAGCTATTCCTATCAAGATTACGAACAACGCGAAAAGGATATGCAATCCGACTATCAGCGCCGCATTGATGGCATTGTCGCTGAATTACAAGTTAAATTCCCCCAGAGTCAATATATTGACGATTTGCTCTTTTCCAGTTTCTTTCTCAGTGAGCAGTCTAGCTATTTACAAACTTTATTGGACAGATATCCCAACAGCGATCGGGCGGCTGAAGCAAAGTTTCTGTTAGGTCTAAAATCCTAATATATAAAATGGTGAGAATTCTTTTTAAACTATTGCGAGTTCTGTCAAAACGTGATAGAACAAAATAGTGAGTTTATTCCATCATAAGCAAAAGTATGAGGAAACAAACTAATCAAATCAATTAATCCCTATCAAATAATTTTGGTTTCCATAATATGAGTATAGATCTACCTGTAAGTCTACAGCCAGACGGTTTTGGAGCGACCTTACAAGCTCTGCAAAGCCATTTACAAGGTTTTCTCGCGGAATATGAAGATAAAGTTGCTCAAGCTCGCGCTCAACTTGCCCATGTCGAAGCATTGCTAGGAAGCTTACCTGCTGAAGCACCTAAAGCTAAGTCCAAAAAGAAAGAAGTAGTCGCTCCCGTTGTTGCCTCTCTTGCTGCTCCCGTTGTTGCTCCGACTGTAGTTCCTGAAATTCCTGCTGCAATTGTTGTTCCTGTAATTGCTGAAGTTCCAACTCCTGCTAAGAAAGGTCGTAAACCTAAGGCAGTTGCGTCTGCTCCTGTGCCAGCCCCTGTCGCCACTCCTGCTGCTAAAGGTAGAGGTCGCGGTCATCGTCGTGGCTCTCTCTCCATGCGTCCTTCCTATGAAGGATTGACCCTGACAGAAGCGATCGAAAAGATTTTGACTGAGCGTGAAGGTCAAGCAATTAACGCCGATGATGTGGTAAATATCCTTTACGGAAATCTCGAAGAAACTGTTTTCCGTGTTGCTAAAGAGCGGGTTACAAAAAACCTTTCCAAAGGTAAGGGTGAAAATAAATGGAGTCGTGTCCCTACCCAACTCGGCTACTACACTATCTCTCTTGAAGATTTGAAATCGATTCCTACCTCAACAATCAAAAGAGGTCGTGGTGCATCCAAAGCTGTCAACGTAGCTCCTATTGTTGAGAAAGTAGCTAAGGTTGCTAAGGCTCCTAAAGCAGCTAAGGCTCCTAAAGTAGCTAAGGCTCCTAAAGCTCCTAAAGCCGTTGTTCCTTCTCCTAAAGCAACCAAAGTATCGAAAAAGGCTGAACTTCCGACAACGACTCAACCCAAAAAATCGGGTCGGATGAGTTCTCTCGTGATGCGTCCTTTGTATCAGGGTAATACTTTGACCGATGCGATCGAGAAGGTTTTGCAAGAGCGTAAGGGTGAATTTGTCAATGCTGATAGTGTTGTCAAGGCTCTATACGGTGATCTCTCGGTTGAGAATTTCCGTCAAGCTAAGGATCGTGTGACCAAGAACTTGTCCAAAGGTAAACTTGATGGCAAGTGGGAGAGAGTTCCTAACCAACTAGGTTATTACACCTTATCGATGTCTGCGGTTAAAGCTTAGACTTTGAAGTGACAATCAGACGCAAGGGGCTTAAGCCCCTTGTCTACTCGAAAACAAAGACTCGCATCGCGAGTCTTTGTTTTTTTACTTGTATTCTGTGTATTGATGATTTAAAATAACAAAGCTGGAGAGATGGCAGAGTGGTCGAATGCGTTCGACTTGAAATCGAATGTTGTGAAAGCAACCGAGGGTTCGAATCCCTCTCTCTCCGTACACTATAAAAAAGGCTGCCAAACGGCAGCCTTTTTTATTTAATCTTTTTTATTTAATCTTTGTCGATCGCTTGTTTGACCATGACTTTCTCCTCAGCGATCGGGATTAATACTTGCTCCTCCTCTGCCGATTGAAGGATTTGATAACTGGATTTGGGATCTTGTAGTTGATCGGATTTGCGCCAAGACCAAAACTTATCCTTGAGCCAACGCAGGGCGATCGGACTAGCAAACCAAAACAATACTGCCCCTAAAATAATTGAACTAACCTTGACTACTCCAGATACCAGCGTTTCCAATGGGATTAACGTCCCTGCATAGTACGCGACACCCGTAGTCACGGCTCCCCACACCAATGCACCTGTAGCATTGAAGAATAAAAATCTGGGGTAAGGCATTCCCGTTAAACCCGCCATTGGACCTGCAAAAATGCGTAAGATGGCAATAAAGCGTCCAAAAAAGACGGCTCGCTCAGCACTACCGCGAAATTTTTCACGGGCGATCGCAATTTCATCGGTAGGCATCCGAAATAACTGACCAATCTTTTCTAGTGCAGGCAAACCACCCCACCGTCCTAGCCAATATCCCGCACTATCTCCTAAAATTGCCCCTAAAACCGCAGATAACAAAACTAGTGGGTATGTCAATTCGCCGTTACCTGCTAAAAATCCACCGACTAAGGTGATAGTTTCACCTGGTAGAGGAATACCTGCATTTTCGAGCATGATGCCAAAAAAGATGATCCAGTAGCCGTACTGTTGTATCCACTCTTGAATTGTGTCTAGCGAAAAAAACTCAAGATGCATGAGTTATAACTCGAATTTTAATGGTGAGGATTGTTAATTTTTGTATCATTATAGCTGATTCGCTCGCAAAGCGAGCGAATCAGCTTCTTTGGGATTGATCTTTGGGCTTTATTTCGGGAACTTACAAGTTAATCGAAATCGCGTTGACAGGACAAGCGGTAATACATTGTTCGCAAACAACACAACGCGATCGCAAAAAGTTTAGTTGAAAAGTTTTGGGATCAAGGGTGAGGGCTTCGGTAGGGCATACCCCTGTACATAAGCCACAATCAACACAGGCGGTATCATCGATAACAATTTCTCGCCCATGTAATGAAACCTCGATATCTTGCGATCGCATCCAGTCCATCGCTTCTTCGAGTTGGTCAATATCGCCCGATAGCTCCAGCACCATCTTGCCAACTTTATTAGGGGCAACTTGAGCGCGGATGATATTAGCGGCAATATTAAAATCTTTGGCAAGCCGATAGGTGATCGGAATACTGATTGCTCGTTTTGGGAAGGTAAGGTTGACTCTTTTTTTCATGATTTCTAATTTTTGGCAGTTCTTTCCCTAATCAATCAGCAGCCATAATTATCGCAGTTTTCAGATTGCCATAGATAATATTATCTCAAAAAGAGATCTCAGAAAGAGTAAGGACAATTCATGAATTGCCCTTACCTATCTGGAAAATGTAACTCTCTTCTAGCTATAGTCAAATATGACAAAAGCTGATACACTCACGAAGACTTTTTTGCGTTCTGGAATTGGCTGGCAGATAGGAATATGGGCAAGATATTTATTTCCGCAGGTCATACGGGTTTTGAGGGTTCATTTCGCGACTTTAGTGAGATGGCGGGTAGTGCAGTGGTAACTACGGAACTTGTTGCCACGCGAGACTTGGTGATTGCCGAACTACGATCGCGGGGAATCACGATCTCTATACCCAGCGATGATTTGAATTTAGCCGAGGCGATCGCTTGGATCAATTCGAGGGCAACCAATCAGGACGTGGCTTTGTCGTTGCATCTTGATAGTATCAATACGCCCGAACTGCGAGGCACTTCGGCTTACTACATTACTAATAATGCGATTCGGAAACGTCAGGCGGAAATTCTCACCAATGCTCTGACTAAGCGTGTCCCCGAAATTACTAATCGCGGTGCAAGAGCCGATGCGATCGCCAGCATTGGCAGTTTGAGTTTTTGTCGTGAAATTACGATTCCTTCTATTTTGTTGGAATTAGTCTTTTTAAATAATTCTCAGGATCGCTTGTTGATGCAGACAAGGCGGCGGGACTATGCGATCGGGATTGCTGATGGTTTACAAACATGGATTAATGAAACGGCTAGTACAATTCCTGTATTTACGCCATCCAATCGCCCGACGAATATCAAGCCTGTTACATATCCAGAGATTAATATCAATCTCAATGGTCAAAGTTATGCCGAAAAAGGGATTCTGGTTTCAGGCAATGTTTTTGTACCCGCCGATTTAGTCGATCGCCTTGGCTTTGATCTAAACCAAATTCCGCTCACCTGTCGGCTGCGTTATCAAAGTATTGTCTATGTGCAGGCGATCGCCTTGCGCGAACTTAACACTTCTGTCTATTGGGATAGCACTACCCGCACCTTTTATCTCAAGACTATTTTCAAGATTTTTACAAGCCAGATCGATCAAATCATGGGCGTTGGTAATGCTTCGTCTGTACAAATGTTGATGTTTTTGAAAAACAATAATGAATCTGCGCTCACAAATTTTGGTGAACTACCCCACTTATATCGCGAGGAAGCCGAAATCGAAGGCGTAAATCATGATATTGCTTTTTGTCAAATGTGCATTGAGACGAGCTTTTTAAGATTTGGCAAAGGTATTGAACCTGAACAAAATAACTTTGCGAACTTAGGGGCGGCTTTTGGATCAGTAACTAGTTCTAAAGCAGATACAGCAACAAATACATCAGGGGCAAGTTTTGCCGATCAAAGGACTGGAGTGAGAGCGCATATCCAACATCTCAAAGCCTATGCTAGCAATGCCCCACTATTTCAGCCTGTAGTTGCACCAAGATTCCATTTAGTTGCTAGAGGGGTTGCGCCAACTTTAAGTAAATTAATGGGACGCTGGGCGATCGATCCTCTATACGATCGCAAAATTCTCGCCCTCATCCGCCGCCTCTACGAATCCGCAGGTATTTTTTAGATACAACCAAGAAATATCGGTACGCGGCTTCTTGAATGGGAAGGAAGTATTTGATTATTGATCTGGATCAACTCCCATCGCCTTCAAAAGATCGGCTAAACGATTAGCCCGAATGGCTTCCTGCTCAGCCTTTTCTTCCGCCATGCTAGCTCGAATGGCTTCCTGCTCAGCTTTTTCTTCTGCCACGTTAGCCCGAATCGCCTCTTGCTCAGCCTTTTCTTCCGCCATGCTAGCCCGAATCGCCTCTTGCTCAGAACGTTTTTGAGCTATACCAGCCATCCGTTCAGCAACAATGGCTCGCTGTTCTAATTCCACTGAACTCAGAAAGCGCTGCCCATCAGGACGATACAAAATTAATTCCTCACCATGTTGCCATTCAAACCGAATTTTCAATAAAGGGCTGATCCATTCGGAATGCATAGCGATCGCTATAAATTTTCCCATTGACCGATGCCATCCCATTAGTACCAAATCATCAGGATCGTAAATGTAATATTCCTGAACTTGATGGGCTTCATAAAATTCAAACTTTTCCTGTAATTCCTGCTTTCCGCGCCTTGTTTTGTTGCTAGGTGACAAAATCTCAAAAACTACCTGCGGCGCAATATCTGCCTCTAGCCATTGCTTATAGGAACCACGCTTTCCCTTGGGTCGCCCGATCGCTACCATTACATCTGGTCCCATGCATTTGAGACTGTGACGGACAGGATACCAAAGCAAATCCCCTGCTATAAATACATGGGGATCATCCGCAAACACAATCTCTAAGTTTTCTTTGATCGTGACAATCCAGCGATACTGCTCGGTATTTTCAGACATAGGCTTGCCATCGCTTTCGGGATAATCGATTTCGGGGTTTTGCTGTGTTTCTGGCGCGATCGCCTCAAAAGCTAAAGATAGCGGAGTCATGAATTTATCCTCACAGAAACCTGCTTGTGGTTAATATATTTTATATGTTCTCGACTCTCGACTCACCGCCCAAATGCTAACAGCCCAAATACTAATTTTACAAATGCCAACTGCCCAAATATCAATTTGGCAATGGATTACTGAGCCGATTGGATTAGAGTTTATGCGAAATGCATTAATTGCAGGTGGGTTAGCAGGAATTATTTGTCCAGCGATCGGTTGTTTTTTGATAGTGCAGCGTATGGCGCTACTGGGTGATGTGATGACCCATACAGTCATGCCTGGCATGGCGATCGCTTTTTTTTATAAAATTGATGTGGCGATTGGGGCGTTTATATCAGGGTTAGGTAGTGCTTTTTTGATTGCATGGTTGCGATCTCAGACTCGCGTTAAGGTTGATGCGGCGATGGCGTTGACCTCTTCAAGTTTTTTTGCGATCGGAATTTTGTTGATTTCACTGTTGAAAATCAGGATCGATCTACATGGATTTTTGTTTGGTGATATTCTCAGCGTTTCTCAAACTGACACGATCCGAGCAGGGATCATCACGATCATTGTGTTAGCGGCGATCGCCATGTTTTACAAACAATTACTGTTTTATACCTTTGATCGAATTGGGGCGCAAGCGCTAGGCTTACCCGTTAATTTAATTTATTTAGGATTGATGGCGGGAGTAACTTTGACAATTATCGCCAGTATGCAAACAATGGGAGTAGTACTAGTCGTTTCGCTCTTAGTTGGTCCTGCGATTACGGCTTATTTGTTGGTGAAAGAATTACACCAGATGATTTTTTTAAGTTCTGGTTTAGGATTTTTGGCAAGTGCGATCGGTTTATATAGCAGCTATTATTTAAATTTGCCATCGGGACCAGCGATCGTTTTGTCGGTATTAATTTTGTTTTTGCTGACGCTCGTTTTTAGTCCCAGCCACGGATTACTTACAGGCTCTAAATAAAAACGCCGCGATGCGGCGCTTTTTATTATTCTTCAGGTGCTTCTTCAGTAGATTGTTCAGAATCGCTTTCTTCAGTTACTTCAGCCACAACCTCTTCGACAATTGGTTGAGGTTTGGTGGGCTTGGGACCTCTGACTAAAGCGAGATTTACAGGCGCTTTTACTTCTTCATCACGCCCACCTCTTTTATCTCTCTTGCCTTTTCTATCGCTGTCACCACCATTACGGGTAGAACTATTTTTATCAGAGCCATCAAACTTCTTAGCTTTTGGAGCGCTTTCGGTGGCTTCGGAGTTGGGCTGACGGTCAGCTTTTTTGATAGGACGTTCTACCATTGTTAATTCCTGATTACTGCATTATTTAATCGATATGCTTGTATCGTATCCTGTTTGTGCAAAAGAATACAGAGCAATTAGCCTTTTTTCTAGGGGGCAAAGCGTACCGTAACATAAATAGCCGCCGCAATTAGCTGGACGATCATTACAGGAATTCCATAATGCAAAAATGTTTTAAAAGAGATGCGTTTTCCATGTTGTTCCGCAACTCCAGCCGCGACAATATTCGCTGAAGCACCGACTAAAGTTCCATTTCCCCCTAATGTTGCGCCATACATCATCGCATAGAACAAAGGCAGAACTTCTGGAGGAAATTGACCATCAAAATCTGGTGCAAGCACTTCAGGGACAGCTAGACCGACATTAACCACATATTGCTTCAATAAAGGAACCATTGCTACAACTAGGGGAATATTCGGCACAACACTAGAAATTAATCCAACAAAAAATATCAAGACGATCGCCCCCAATCCAATATTTTTGCCTAGCACTACGGCTAGAACTCCTGACATACTGGCGATCACACCCGTTTTTTCTAAACCACCAATCAGAACAAAAATACACATAAAGAAAATTAACGTACTCCAATCAACATCTTGCAAAATATTTTTTACGGTGTCTATTTTGCTGTGGTGAGCAATCATTAATGAGAGAGCGGCTCCTAATAAAGCGACAGTTGCGGGTGAGACTGGAAATGGCAAAGACTCGCCAATCACAAAAAATATCAAGACAAAGGCAGTAATGATAGCGCCAACCAGCAAAGTACGCGGATGATTAATGGTTGGGTGAGGAAGATTCTCAAGGTTTGCTAGTTTTTTCTTCCAAATTTTGCGAAATAGAAAGGGCAACAAGGCAACAATCACACCGACAGCGATCGCCCCACCAAGGCTAAGTTTTAGCAAATAATCAACAAAACTCATATTGATGGCATCACCGACAATATAGGTGGCAGGATCACCAATAATCGTGAGTAATCCTGAGCTATTTGCCACAAATACCATCAAAATCAACAATGGCACAAAATCAACCCCTATTTCTTCGGCGATCGGCGGAATTAAGGGAGCTAGTAACATGACCGTTGTCGCATTGGGCAGCACCGCGCAAATGGGTGTGGTAATAGCAACAATTCCCAGTAATAGCCGATCGCCTCTACCCTTGGCAAAAATGACTATTTGGGTAGCGAGGTATTCAAAAATTTTGGTCGGTTCAAAGGATCTCACCATCACCATCACCCCAAAGAAAAGCCCCAATGTGCCATGACTTTTGCCAATATAGCTAATTGCTTCAGGCATGGGCATCACATTAGAGACAATTAAGATCAAAGCCCCCAATAGCGCGGCGATCGTAAAATGTATCCATTCAGTTATCAGCAGCAAGATCACTGTGATAAATGTAATTAGTGAGATCAGAGCTTGCCAAGTAACCATTATGTAAGATGTTTGTAGGCGCTAAAGGGGATGCCTGTGCGTTTTTTGATGTCCATGATTGATTTGAATTCGCCACGGCTTTGTCGTTCGGCGGCGATCGCTTTAGCCACATTTGGCTCTAGCCCTAAGCCAACTAAATCATCGGCAGTCATGGAGTTAATCCGTTTCCACGAATAACCCGCCTCTTGGCGATAATCGTAACTAAAAACTACTAGTGACTCAATTTTGTTGAGGGTAGCGTTAGGAATTTCGAGGACATCATGCAGTTCTTCGAGGCTGGTAAATATATGTCCTTCTACACGCAGTGATTCAATATCATTGGCATAAACAATGGGTAATCCCAACACATTTACCAAGTCATTCTTGGAGCAGCTATTAATATCAACCTTAGGACGATTAGCAGCGATCGCCTTAAATAGGTTCGGATCTTCAGGTAGTGGCAAATCTTTGGGATAGGTCTTGGCTAAATATTCACGTTTAAGGGCAAAAGCAGTGGCAACTTGAGCAAACCACACTAAACCAGCCAAGTTAGAAAGAACTGGAAGCGAAGGCAAGATAATCGCGGCAGCAACAAAACCAGCACCAACACCAATCCAAGCATTAGAGCCAGTTTTTGATCCAGCATAGGCGATCGCACCACCACCTAATATTGGAAAACAAGACCACCAAACCCATGTGGGTGTCTGATCAAACCATGATGGTTGAGACATAATCTTAAATACTTACTTAGATATTTATCTAGATATTTTTGAGAAGTTTCTTACGCTTTTCTTCGTATTCTTCAGCCGTGATCACACCTTCATCATAGAGTCTTTTCAAGTCACTGAGAGCTGATGTAGATTCCTTGACTGAGGCGGTAGACTGAGATGCGCCTCCGTTAAATTGACGATTAAATTCATTGTCTGACATCACTAACAGCATGATGAACTCAATGAAAGCCACAAAAGCGGGAATAAATGTCCAGAAGAAAAGAATATAAAGAACTCCTAAGCCTGCTTGTCCCAAATAAAATTTATGCGCTCCAAGTCCCCCAAGGAAGAAGCACCAAATAATCGCCGTAGATTTGCTTTTCATGAACATTTTCCTCGTTTGTGTTTTTGGACTTAGTTTGCGTTTTTGGACTTATACAGCCTATTAAGGCTTTGAGTGGTACAGAGAAAGATTTGAAGTTAGCGCAAAGCGCTGTAGGCTAAGTCAGTTGTATTGATAATTAGAGATTAAGGCTAAGTCATTGATTTTTACAAGTATATGATCATCTATCTTTGTTATATTGTTCTATCTTCTTACTAAGTAAATATACGCAGGCTATCCCAAGTTGAGCTTCAAGTATGGTTACATAAATTTGTAGGTAGGGGTTGCTATCAGGATTAGCATTGAAAGCAAAGACTGCGATCCCTACTAGAACATAGGGCAGAAACCTGATTTTTTTTGCGATTGAGTTTACTGTCAAATGTTTAACTTCAGACATTGTTTTTTACTGCGACAGCTATCTAAGAATAATGCCCTATTTATATTCAAAATTCAATGTTGCGGTAGATTTCCGCGATCGCTATCTCAATACTCATAGATTCAAATAAAATTGACTGATCTAAACCATCAAAATCGCTATAAGTCCATATTTGTCCTTGTTTACTATAGCGTTCTACAAAAACTTTATTTTGGCGAATTAAGAGATATTCACAAAAACTGGGGATCGAGCGATACATCCGAAATTTATCAGTGCGATCGTATTCCTCGGTTGATGGCGAAAGCACTTCCACAATTAAACGTGGATTTAAAACTTCATCTTGGCGATCGCTATTAAACTCCAACGCCCCATCAAAAACCATCGCATCTGGATATACTCCACGCCGATAAGCTGGAATCCATAGTCGCAAATCGTTGTTAATTACTTCAAAGTTTGTGTCTCGCAGTTGAAATTTCAGAAAAGCAAAAACATTTCCACCAATCCGACTATGGTTAGCAGTTCCACCCGACATTTTGATAATTTCTCCATCGTGATATTCACATTTTTCTTCCGAGATATCGGCGATCGCCCGATATTCATCAAGACTGTAGCGGCGCTCAGTGGTGGCAAGCATGGAGTTGTAATTGATAAACAACAACTATATTTTACGTCATGGCATAACAAGGAGCTTAAGCCCCTTGCCTCTTTTGCTTAAGCCTCTTGCCTGTTACAAGTCGCTATAGAATAGGTTATGGCTGAAATATTTTTGTAGGAGTTGGTTTTGATTTCTTCAGCAGTTTTACCAGAAAATTTAGAACGCGATCGCGAGATAGATACATATCGATCGCATTTTCCTGCTTTAGGAGTTGAAAATCGCGCTTACTTTAATTTTGGTGGTCAGGGGGTGTTATGTGAGGCGGCGCTAAAGTCGATCGCTAGAAATTTCCAACATATTGAAGCGCTGGGTAGCTTTTCCAATGCGGCGGGAGATTGGATGGTTAAGGAATATAACGCGACTAAAACTGTCATCGCCCAAGAATTTCAAGTTAGCCCCCATACAATTTCACTTACTGAAAATACTACGGTAGGTTGCAATATCGCGCTCTGGGCAATCGATTGGCAACAGGGCGATCGCTTATTACTATCAGACTGTGAACATCCTGGAATTATTGCTAGTGCTGTCCAAATTCAAAAACGCTTTGGTGTGGCGATCGATTATTTTCCGCTCACCAATACCCTCAACAGTAGTGCCGATGGGGAAGATAGTGAATTAGTTGTCGAATTAATATTGCAGCATTTACAGCCCCAAACGCGGATGGTAATGCTCAGTCATATTTGTTGGAATACGGGACAGGTTTTGCCATTACAGGCGATCGCTCAGGCTTGTCATGAACGCGATGTATTTGTGGCGATCGATGCTGCCCAATCCGTGGGCGTGTTGCCACTTAACCTTGCTGAGCTTGGAGCAGATTTTTATGCATTTACAGCCCATAAATGGTGGTGTGCGCCTTTGGGATTAGGTGGTTTGTATATTCGTCCTGAAATTTTTGATCGGATTGAGCCTGTGTTTGTCGGATGGCGGGGCTTGACTGCCAAAACGCCGATCCCGCAATGGCGGCAAGATGGCGCTAAGTTTGAGGTGGCGACCTCCACCTATCCTCTGTATGAGGCTCTCCGCATGGCGATCGCTGAGGCAAATAGTTGGGGAACACAACAAGAGCGCTATGAGCGTATTTGTCAACTAAGTCAAATCCTCTGGCAAAAACTCGATGATCTGCCCTATATCTCTATGATTCGGCAATTACCACCAGAATCAGGATTGATTTCCTTTAAGATTGATCGAGAAGGGCTAAAAAGTGCGATCGCCTCAAAGTCCCATGCCGAGATCTCGAAACAATTAGAATCGGAACATCAAATTTTTATCCGTGCGCTTGCCGATCCCGATTGCCTAAGGGCTTCAGTGCATTACCTCACCTCGTCTTCCGACATTAACCGCCTAGTGGCAACTATTGAATCTATGGTTTAGAGATTTTTCTCTGAGCCATCAGAATGACCAACTTCATCATTACTTTAAAATCACCTTAAAAGGCGTTTGCCATGTCTATATTTTCCCAAGCCCCTCAACCTGTTCCCGAAAAAAAGAATGAAACATTATCGCGATCGCAAGTTTTAATTGCAATGGCAGTTACGGCAATTATCTTTTTGGGAATCTCTAAAGGTTGGGTTTATATAACTGATATCCCAATGGTTGAACTTTATTGGCAACCAGAACATGGGGCGATCGGGGTGGGAATAGGCGTAGGCGTAGCTTTACTTAGTAGTCTCATTTATGAAGTATGGGAAAGTTATCGCATCGCCGCCCAAGAATATTTAGAAATGGTACTTAAACCTTTAGAGCCAATTGATCTAATTTGGTTGGGTTTGTTACCCGGTTTAAGCGAAGAAATGTTATTTCGGGGCGTGGCTTTACCTGCGCTAGGCATGAATGGAGTCGCTTTGATTGCCACCAGTGTTATATTTGGGGCATTACACATGGCTAGTACCAAACATTTGTCCTATACAGTTTGGGCGATCGCGGTGGGGATGATGCTCGGTGCGGTAACTATGTATACTAACAATCTGTTATCCGCGATCGTTGCTCACGTTCTCACTAATTCTCTTTCGGGAATTATTTGGAAATGGAAACAGTCTAAAATTGTCTTATAGCATTATCCAAACCTCAACCAATGAGCATCGACTTCGCGCCAGCCTATAGCCGCTATCCCCTTGCTACGGTCAATCAACGCCTCGGAGCGCTAATCGTAGACTTTTTGAGTTGCTGGTTTATATCAGAACTAATTCTCTCGATACTGTCGATCGCTTCATCTAGCCCTTTGCGATTCGTCACATTTTTAGTGACATGGTTTTTATTTCGGGTATTAGTCGCTGCTCGCGGTCAAGGACAGAGCTTTGGTCGATGGCTGATGAGCATTCGTGTCATTGATGCGGAATATGGCAAAACCGCAGACTTTGGAGCATTTGTTAAGCGTGAGATTTTTGTATTTGTCTGTTCTCTTTTCTTAATTGAAACGATTACTTCCACTCTAATTGTGTTTGCATGGATTCCCTTTGTTGCCGATGCCGCCTTTGCGATCGTGGACAATGAAAAGCGCCAAGCCTTTCACGATCGCGTCAGTAGCACCATCTCCATCCAAAGTCGCAAAGGATTTGCGATCGATGAAAAGTTGGGCAAACTCTTTAATCAAGCAGGACAGCAAGCAACTAAGCTTTATCAAAGTCGTTCCGATAATCGTCCAGATAATCGCCAAAATAATCGCCCAAGTAATCGTCAAAACAGCAACATTTACGAAGACGAATACGACGCTCCACGCGCTAGACCAAAACGCCGTCCCCGTTCTAAAACTAGAGCGCCTCAAGACTTTGGTAGCGAATACGATCGCGACTTTGAGGATAACTCCTATAGAGATTCGGGAGAAAGCTCCTATTCAAAAAGTGATTATCCCAAAAATGCTTATCGGGGAGATATTGACACTTCTAGTAATTGGGATGAATTTGGTAACGATGATCGTAATGATGATCAAGACATCTATCCATCAAATCCCTACGAAGATGAACCACCAGTTAAGCGATCGGCTCGCCGTCCAAGACGTAGATAGTATAGAAGTTTTAATTTAGGCGTAGACAAAACAAAACCCGTAAAACCTTTACTGGGATTGATTATCAGCAGATGAGTATATATTCATTTACAACACTCTATCGTAAAGATTTATTTGGTTTTGATGCAATTCATGCAAGTCATACATTTCTCAAACATGAGATCAAACAATCGGCTGTTAGCTTGAACCTTGACTGATGAATTACATTCAAACCGTTAGGTAAAACATAATGGCTAATATTTCAAACAAGGCAACAGATACTTTAACTGCAATGAAGGCTACAGTGCTGAATGGCATTAAAAAAAGCTTTCTTTCCATCGTTGGTTTGGCGCTAGTTTTGATGTTGCAGATTACCTTTTTCGGTTCTGAGGCGATCGCTTCTCCCTTTGATGGTGTTGGCAATCAAATTGACAAAATGAGGCAAGGTGTCAAGACAGACATGGCGATCGACAAAGTCTCAGGTACTGCCAAGAAAATCGGTCGCGATCTCCGAGATGTTAGAACCGACAAGGTGGTTGACAAGATTGCCGAAACATCCAAAGGCTTTGCTAAGGAAGCGGAAAATCGTACTAAAGAATTAGCTAAAAATGTCAAAGATGGGACCAAAGAAAATATTAGTAAAGCGAAGGATATGGCTAAGGATGCTAAAAACAAGATTGGTGATGATGTAAATAAAGCTAAGGAAGTAGTAGGCGATCGCACTGATGAAATGAAAAATGGAACTCAAGATCTACGCGAAAAAGCTGGCAATAAGGTTGATGACGCGATTGATTCTGTCAAAAATTTCTTAGGACAGTAGATTCACTTTGAGGTTCTATTTTGTCGTAGACAATTTGTCCAAGTAGATTATATATAGGAAAATAACCATGATTGATCAGAATAGAAATCCTGATATGCAAACTGATGCCAACCTCGATCCACTGTCTGGAGAAGTAGGAGCGCATCCTGTCGGGACAGGAGTAGGAGCGGCGGGTGCTGGCACTGTAGCCACCGTCATCGGTGGTGTAGTTGGTGGACCAGTTGGGGCAGTCGTTGGGGCTGTAATCGGCTCTGTAGTGGGCGGTTTGGCTGGGAAGGATGTTGCGGAGCAAGTTAATCCTACCTTTGAAGACACCAATTGGCAGGAGACTTACACTTCGAGTTCCTACGTCGAGCAAGACAAAACCTATGAAGATTATCAACCAGCCTATCGCACTGGTTATGAGGGCTATGCTCGTTATGGTCACACTGGTCGGAGTTATAGCCAGGTCGAGACAGATCTACAGCGTGATTATGCCGCAAATCAGACTGGAAATTTACCTTGGGAACAAGCTAAACACGCCGTGAAAGATGCATGGGATCGAGCTTCTACCGCAATTCAACGTTAGAACTATCCACCATCCTCCTCCTTTCCCACTAAAAAATATGCATCTAGAACCAAGAAATAGCATCGGGTGAGAAAGGTCACACCGCTATTTCTTGGGTCATAGGACGCTTATAGGACTTTACGCAACAGCCCTGTAATAAATTACGGGCTAAAAGCTTAAACCCGTTGAAACGGGTTGATCATAGAAGTGTTTTAGTCTGCTTTAGCTGACTTTAGCTTTCAGCCAAGAACTTGAGTTCTTGGTTGGTTTGCGTAAATCCTAAACTTGGTCAAAAACTTTGGTAATGCCTAAATCTTGAGTTTCAACTCGCTAGTTTTATCGCATCTTTAATCCTCTGAATCACAAAACCCTTATCCAAATAGGAAAGTAGACTTCCTGCTTTCGGTCCACGCTCTTTATTTAAGAAGGTGAAATAGACCGCCGCAAAAGCGTCTTTCTGAGAAATGGTGACTTGCTTAGAAACGCTAAATAGCAAAGTTTGGAGTTTATCGCCATCCCACTCCACATCTGCTTCCAGATTAGGAACTAGAGCTTCAAAATATGTCACCTGCTCGGCGGTGAGATTACTTGCCTTGTCGGGAATAGAGTCCAGATACAATACCAGTTTCTCTTCTTCATCGGCATAGTCTTGCAACCACTTTTTGCCAACTCGAATGCGATCGCGCACCACTTCCCAATCGCGATCGCTTAGTGGATTAGCACTTCTAGCCACAATTTCGGCTTCGAGATCGAGGTGGGGGATTTGCAACAGGGAAATCAGGGTACTGAAATCAAAACCTTGATAGCCTTCTACTTTCTCATCAGTATTCAGTTGTGAATAAACTAAAGGCACTAAATCCTCAAGCGCTTTTTCATCTTTGACTGTATCCGCCTGATATTTGTCAATCAAGGTGTCATAGTCACGGAATAAACGGGTAATCGTCTCGTAGTTAGGAGAGAAGTTAATGACACTGCGGGGCTGAGTTCGCAACATCAAGAAGCGTAGTAATTCAGGTGGTAACAGATCGGCAATTTCCCTAGCACTGGAACCAACACCTTTAGAAGAACTCATCTTCGTGCCATTCACCAAAATAAACTCGTATGGGGCGTGAGTTGGGGGATTCTTCTTGAGGACTTTGCGACAAATGGAGTTAGCGACATCGCGAGAGCCGCCTTTTTGCGAGTGATCCTTACCCGCGAGTTCAATGGACACGCCCACAACTTCCCATTTGGCCACCCATTCCACTTTCCAAGGTAACTTGCCATTGCCATCAAAGGGCGACACCCAACCCGTATGACCGCAACCCTTGACATATTCCATTGCGTTGGGCTGACAGGTATAAAATACTTTGCCATCTTGGTAATCAGTCACCACCGTAGTCGCGATCTTGCCACAGTTTTCACAAATAGGATGGAATGGATACCAATTGCTAGGGCGATCGGCTTTACTGACTTCTTTGTAGGCTTCGCGCACCAGATGAGCATTGTTCAAAAATAGATCAATATACGAATTCATCTTGCCTGAACGGTAGAGATCGCGCAGGTAATAAACTTGGGGACGCACGCCTAAATGCTCGAATACATCGAGAAATTCACCCATGAAATATTTGGCGTAATCTGTAGCACTATCTTTAGGTGATGGAACATTACAAAGGGGATGTCCCAAATAAGGGGCAAATTTAGCTTTGTCTAGATAATGGGGTACGGTGTCGAGTGCATCAAAATCATCAACGCCGTAGGTAAAAGTGACGGGTTTACCAGCATGTTTCAAGGCGCGATAGATGGCATCGTGAATCACAACCCCGCGCAGTGAGCCAACATGGACTCGCCCAGAGGGGGTTTTAGAATCGTTAACAATAATGCGATCGCCGCTTGCATCTGCTGCAATTTTATCCGCCCAAAACATAGTGGTAATTGTCCGAAAGTCTTTCAAAAGTTGTTTTTTATCAACAAAGGTTTGTTTTTTACAGTTGTTTACAAAACTTTGTGCATTGACTAGTCTAACAGTCATCGTGAACTATGGGCGCAAAAAGGGTTTTGATTCTATATACTCAATTTTACTAATCACTTAAACTCCATGACTTGGCTATACTTCTCACTAGCGGCGGCTACCTTTGAATCTCTGCGAGATGTCTTTAGTAAAATTATTACTAACAAAGGCGATCGCCCTTTAGATGAATATTTAGTTGCTTGGGGATTAAGAGCTTTTACCCTGATTATTTATATCCCTTGGTTATTATTATCTCCCGAACCTATTCCTAATATTGGCAAAGATTTTTGGTGGGCTTTGTTAGCAGATGCCACTTTATCCACAGTTGGCGGCATTTTATATATGAGGGCTTTGCGTTTAGGAGATCTGTCATTAACTGTTCCCTTAATGGGTTTCTCTCCCCTATTTTTAGTGATTGTTTCTCCCTTTACTCTGGGAGAATTGCCCAATAACACCCAGATCATTGGTATTAGTTTAATTTGTCTAGGTGCTTATGTTTTGAATTTAAACCCCAAGGAAAACAACTATTTTACCCCTTTATTATCTGGGTGCGACCTTAATATAATACACTTATTAAGTGGCAACAGGAAACCCATACTGATTGAGATTTTGCCAGAATTGCTCCCAACGCGTAGAAGTTAAAACTAAAGCTCTTAAACTCAGAAT
>JBIKYX010000002.1:0-119500 GCA_044355035.1 Pseudanabaena sp.
GGTTCGCCGATGGATGCCGCCAAAATCATGTGGCTGATGTACGAACATCCCGATATCGAATTTGAAGGCTTGGCGATGCGATTTATGGATATTCGCAAACGGGTATATGAACTTCCTCCTTTGGGTGCAAAAGCGATGATGGTGGCAGTTCCCACCACATCGGGAACTGGTTCGGAAGTTACTCCTTTTGCGGTTGTTACCGATGAGAAAACTGGGATTAAGTATCCTCTCGCTGACTATGCCTTGACCCCCAATATGGCGATCGTCGATCCCGAATTGACGATGAATATTCCCAAACGACTGACCGCTTACGGTGGTATTGATGCGCTCACCCATGCGATCGAGGCTTACGTTTCCGTACTTGCTTCTGAATATACGAATGGCTTAGCTCTGGAAGCGATTCGTTTGTTGTTTAAATATCTGCCTAGTGCTTACACAAATGGAGGCAAAGATCCCAAGGCGAGAGAAAAAGTTCATTATGCCGCCACGATCGCAGGGATGGCTTTTGCGAATGCCTTTTTAGGAGTATGTCACTCGATCGCCCACCAGTTAGGCGGCACTTGCCATATTGCTCACGGGCTAGCCAACGCGCTGATGATCTCCCATGTGATTCGTTACAATGCCACCGATACGCCCTTTAAACAAGCGATCTTCTCACAGAACAAGTATCCCAATAGTAAATGGCGCTATGCCCAGATTGCTAACTATCTAAACTTGGGTGGTGATACCGATGATGAGAAGGTGGAATTATTGATCGCGGCGATCGAAGATCTTAAGCGTCAAGTGGATATTCCTGCCACGATTAAAGATGCTCTCTTGGAGCAGGGTACGGGTGAAGAATTCTTCATGGCGCATGTGGAAGAGATGGCGGATCACGCCTTTGATGATCAATGTACGGGTGCGAATCCGCGCTATCCATTGATTGCAGATTTGAAGGAGTTGATGGTGAAGGCATACGGTTAAACTAGGTTACTGTATACGTTGCTGTATACCAAATGCTTTCAATGCGATCGCGTAGATCCATCGCCATGTCATACGTTTCCGCAAGAATCGTCACATGACCAAGTTTCCGACCAACTGAAGCAATGGTTTTGTTGTACCAATGGATATGCGTATTGGGAAAACACGCGATCACCTGACGTTTTTCTAAATAATCGGAAGTATTCTCTTCAAACCCAAGTAAATTAACCATGATTGCCACAGGCGCAACCATCGCTATATCTCCAAGCGGTTGACCACTAACTACTCGCAACAACTGCTCAAATTGGGAAGTTTGACAGCCTTCGATGGTGTAATGCCCTGAATTATGGGTGCGCGGCGCAATTTCGTTCACACTGACATCACCTTGAGCGGTCAAAAAGAATTCAATCCCAAATACACCGATCGCATCGAGACTGGTGACAATTTGGGCGGCAATATTTTTAACTTCTGCTTCAACGTATTGATTAATTCTTGCAGGAGCGATCGTATGACGACAAACTTGATCGGTCTGCAATGTCTCGACTACAGGATAAATAGCGATTTCTCCAGAGAGCGATCGCGCCACAATCACTGCAAGTTCACGCTCAAAGGGAATAAATGCTTCGGCAATGGCGGGTAATTTTTGCATGGTTTCCCACGCTGATCGCAATTCCATTTGATCCGCAATTACCCAAGTTCCTTTCCCGTCATAGCCATGTCGCCTTGCCTTAAGTACTAATGGATAACCTAAGCGATCGGCTGCGGCTAATAGTTCTATTTCTGTATCGACACCATAAAATTCAGGCGTGGGGATTTGGCGATCGCGAAAATGTTGGCGCTGCTTGAGCTTATCAACCGAGATCGCAAGGGTTTCTAGTCTTGGTAAAAAAAGTAACGGGCGATCGCCATCTTGATCAATAAAATTTTCTAGTTCTTGCAAAGCCACTAGATCGACAAATTCATTCTCAAAGGTAATGACTTCACAATATTTAGCCAGTTGCGCGGTTGCCTCAGCATCATTCACTTTGCCATAAATTACGCGATCAGCAACACCCACGGCTGACTCATTGGGACTCCCCGCCTGCACCGTTAACTCTAATCCTAGTTTTTTAGCAGCGATCGCCATCATCCATGCCAACTGACCACCACCAATCACACCGATTTTTTGACGATTAATCACTACTAAATTCCTGCACTAATTCTAAATTGATTCTAAATTGATGTTTTTGCGAAGCCATAAACAGTTCTTTCGCCCAGTGGCGGATTTCATTTACAAAAATACCGTAAAAAGCTGATAATTACCATGTTAGTCATTGGCAAAGATGATATGGGAATAATGAAGGCGAAGGTTGCGACAAAACTTAAAATACGTCCAGTGGGTTCCGACCAACTCACAAAACCAAATGAGACTATTGACGTTCCTGCGGGTAAAAGTTATGGATTTGATAAGTTTGAGCCTGCGGACAATGGACATCTCAAGGTCACTTTGGCAGCAAACAGTGGTACTTATTTTGCCTATCCTCCCCACTGGGATGGTCTGGCTACAGCCGCTCCTGCATCGGCTCAAATTGTCAGTAAACAGAAGGCTGAAGCCTTATTTGGCAATAAGATCAACGATGCCCAACTGACAGATTTAAATTCTTGTCTAAATCGCTATAAAATCACCACACCGCCAAGACTCCGCCATTTTCTCAGTCAAATTGCCCATGAATCGGGTGGATTGGTATATACAGAAGAGATTGCCGATGGTTGGGCCTACGAGGGTCGCGACGATCTTGGGAATGTCAATGCTGGAGATGGTCCAAAATACAAGGGGGCTGGGGTAATCCAGTTGACAGGAAGAGCCAACTATCAGGCCTTTAGCAATGCGATCGGTGATCGGCGAGTGATGGAAGGCGTTACCTATGTGGCTGCGAAGTATCCTTTTACCAGTGCAGGTTTTTGGTGGGACAACAATAATATGAACTCCCTATGCGATCGCGGCGGCTCGGTCGAAGATGTGACTCTACGTGTAAACGGCGGATATAACGGTTTAGAAGATCGCCAACATTATTACAACAAAGCTTGTGGGCTTTTTGCTTAAAATAAAAAAAGCGGTGCTATGCACCGCTTTTTTTTAATTCGATAAGCTGGCGACCAGACTCGAACTCGTGACCTGCTGATTACAAATCAGCTGCTCTACCAACTGAGCTACGCCAGCAAACTTAAACCTTTGACACTATAACAGGATAGCGATCGCTTTAGCAATAGTTATCTTAAAAATATTTCTGGGCTACATTTTTGGGATGAGTAAGAATATGGTAAGTTGCGATCGCTATGGCGAACATCCAGCCATAGGATGTTTCAATTTCTTGAAAAGCAGTGGGTTGAATGAGGATTTGGTAATTCTCTAAGTGTCATTACAGTTTACAGGTGAGAATTATATTTTGATTATAGCGGTTGTATACTGATATTTTTCAAATGCGATCAATCGCCTATGTCCATCATCACGAATCAGCAAGGTGATCGCATAAATAATCTCTACACAGCTATAATAAGTTTAATGAAATTCAGGAGGGTATGGTTATGAGTACTCCAGTTTTAGAAGCAGATCTCACTATTAGCTCGGTAGTAAAATCAGCAGTAAATGTGTTTGTAAAAAGTGAAGCTAATGGTAAGGTTAGTGCGATGGTCTTGGGATTGCCAGAATATCGTGTAGAAAGTCGCGATCGCCAATCTGCTCTGGCTGATTTACAAAAACTAGTTACAGCGAAGCTTATAGGGGCTGAAGTTGTTTCATTAGAGATCGAACTCCCTCAACCTGAAAATCCTTGGCTCCGTTTTGCAGGAATTTTTAAGGATGATCAGTCTTTTGATAGAATGCAAGAAGATATAGCTGAGTATCGTCGCGAAAAGGATGCTGAGTTAGAGAATTACTATCATCAAATTGAGATGGAAGAATCTAAGGAACAGGTTCTATGACTTTATGGATTCTTGACACCGATCACATATCTTTGTATCAGCGAGGAGATCTGAATGTCATTAATCGCCTGAGTTCGGCTAATCCCAAAAATCTAGCGGTTACGGTTATTTCACTTGAGGAACAGATGTATGGAAGACTCAGTGAAATTAAGAAAGCTACTTCCGCGATCTCTTTAATAACTGCTTATTCGAGATTAGAAATCACTCTCGACTATTTCAAAAGTGTTCAAGTTTTGCCATTTGACCAAAATGCTCATACATCTTTTGAGAGTTTGATACGTCAAAAGTTGCGAGTTGGAACTCAAGATTTACGCATTGCGGCGATCGCTTTATCTGTAAATGGGATAGTCGTAACTCGCAATCAAAAGGATTTTGGTAAAGTGCCAAATCTACAAGTAGAAAATTGGGCAGTTTAACAAATAAAAATAGAAACGCGATCGCCTATAGACATTCCACAAATTTTGCAGCGATCGCAGTCTCGATGTCAGCAGAGTTGGCTTTTAATCAAGTTATACTGTATTTAATCAATCAAAATTTAGTGTTGTCTACGAGGCAATATGTCTGAGTCGATCGCTTTAGAACTTCCCGAATCTTTGGCAAAAAAAGTTAAGGAAATTGCTGCGCTCAATCGTCAGGGGATTGAGGAAATGCTGATTGAATGGATCGATCGCACTATTAATGAGATTCCCATAGATACTTTGCCTGATAAACAGGTTCTGGCTCTTTGTAATTTGCAAATGGGTGAACAGCAGCAAAGGGTTTTTAGTGATTTACAAGCTCGAAATAGTGAAGGGTTGCTTAATGCACAGGAAGTTAAGAAGCTGAATGAGTTAATGCAGGTTTATCGTCATGGTTTGGTACGGAAAGCTAAGGCAATGCAGGTTGCGTTGATGCGTGGATTAATCCCTGCTTTGAATGCTGTCTCATGAGTCGTCCTTACATTTCGGTTGAGATCGATCGCAATGTTCGCAGTATGGCTAAGAACCGATGTGGCTATTGCCTTAGTCCTCAAAATTTAGTCATGGCGCGTCTAGAGATTGAGCATATCATTCCTGTTTCTAAGGGTGGCAGTAGTGAGGAGTCGAATCTTTGGTTAGCTTGTCCTATTTGCAACAGTCATAAAGCTGGCAAGATTGAGGCGATCGATCCAGTTACGGATGAGGTTGTGGCGCTATTCAATCCGCGTACTCAAGTTTGGGTGGAGCATTTTGCTTGGGCTGAGGATGGTATTTGTATTCTCGGTAAGACTCCAACGGGACGGGCAACGGTGAGGGCTTTGAGTCTTGATAGTGATTTTGATGCTTTGGAGGTTCGGAGTTATTGGGTACAAGCGGGTTGGCATCCGCCAAAAGATTAAGGAAAAATAGAAAGCGTTCTAGAGATGACGCGAAAATAAGACTAAACAACTAGTTGACTTGATGTGTTGTGCTGATGTTAGAATATTAAAAAATTCATGAAGAATAAATTGTAATGAAAGGCGAGATATTTGGCGGCAAATATGACATAAAGGCGAAAATTGGTGAGGGGGGCAGCAGCATTGTTTACTTGGCTACAAAATTAAACTCTAGCGATCGCTACGCTATTAAAACTCTTTCGACTGAAGAAGAAAATGCTATTAAGCTTCTAGAAAGAGAAACTCAAACATTAAAACGATTAAATCACCGAAACATAGTTAAATTTATAGAAGAAGGTTATGAAGATCGCCATAAACTCGTTTATCTGGTACTAGAGTACTTAGATGGTGAAAAAATAAAAGACTATTTTGATAATGGGATCGATTTAAAAACAAAACTAGATATATTCTTACAAATTATTGATGGTATAGGTCACGCCCATTCTAAAGATATTATTCATAGAGATATCAAACCAGACAATATTAAAATTGTAGATAGTGAAGAGAAGCCTATAGCAAAAGTTCTAGATTTTGGTATAGCAATTATTACTACAACCATTTTAACTAATACAATCAGAAGCTATCATACTCGTCTATTTTCACCTCCTGAACAAATTAATCTTGAAGGAGTATCTAGAGATTCCGACATCTATTCTTTAGGCATGACTTTCTTATATTTACTGTCATCAAAAGAAAGCAGGATTAATTTCCAATCGGAAGAGGATAAAAATATCCTTTATAAATCTATTGAAGAGGTATTAGCAACTTATAATGCTTTCTCAGTAATAGATATCCTCAAAAAAGCTACAGATAAGAACAGAGAGAAACGCCCAAAGCTTGATGAGATTAGAAAAGCAATTTCTAGTTTTAAGGATGAATTAGCAGAAAAGATATCTATTCCATTTTCGTTATCCATCTCACTTGAAAAACAAATATCCAATAAGTATGGATTACAACAACCTGTAAAAATAAAAAATCATGTTGAATCAGAATTAAAAGCTGATTCTGGGAATTTATACATCGGGAAAAGAAGATCTAATCAAGAAAGAAAAGACAGATTAAATATTGAAATATTTATAGAATCTTTGTCAAAATTTTATTTTGGATTTATTAATCTTAATAATCCTATCGAAATAGTACTAGAAAGTACGCCAGAATTTAATAATATTAAGTCACAAGAATTTATTATTGAAAATGGCTTATCCATAAAAATAGATCCCATTGTCTATATTGGTTCTACTCCTAAAAGAAAAATTGACCTCATTGATTTAACTGATTTAGTTAATCTAATTCTGAAACAAGATCAACAAATCCAAAATGAACTTAAAGATAGACAGTTAACAGCACTAACTTTTGGGCAATTGCAAGACGTTATTAAAATTGAAAAACGAATTCTTAGTGACAAAAAGCAAGTTTTTCCGTACAAACACAAGTTTTATGATAGACAAAAGCAGACTCTTATTTTAACTTTAGAAGAATCTATACCTGTTGAAGAGTTAGATCAAATTACTTCTTCAGCATTAGCGGATGTAACTATTTCTATTACTAAATCATCTAAATCTAATCAGACCAGACAGGTTCCAATTGGTAAAGTTGTCGATGGTGATAATGCTAACAATAGTGAACTAATTGATAGACTTCATATTAGTATCGGTGACTACTGTGATGTTGATATAGATTCCATACTTGACAAAGGCAAAATTGAAACTAATCTTAAAGCTCAAGAATCTGAAATAAAGCGTAGACAGACAGCTTTAAGAGACATTCGATATGGTGATTGTGTAAATCCTGAATTGTATAAAGCCATTGTCGATCCAGCCAATGTTTTTCAAATTGAACCAATATTTATTCGGAAGTTTTTTAATGAAAAACTGGATGAATCTCAGAAACTTGCTGTAAGTAAAGCTTTAGCTACCAACGATGTTTTTCTTATCCAAGGTCCACCTGGTACTGGTAAAACTTCTGTTATTACTGAAATCATTTTACAGATTCTTGATAAATACCCAAATGATAAAATTTTGATTTCATCTCAATCCAATGTGGCTGTAGATAATGTCCTAACTAGATTATCACGCACTCCTAGTAAAGAAATTAAATGTGTAAGGATTGGAAGAGAAGAAAAAATTGAAGAAGAAGCTAGACAATTTGAAATAGAAAAAGCTATTTTAAATTGGCAGAAGTCGATTCAAGCTAAATCTATAGAGTATTGGGAAAACTATCAGAAACATAACGAGCAGCTTTTAGCAGGTGTCAAGAAAATTGCTAACATAGAAGAAATTAAAGAACAAAGCCAAGAACTCCAAACTCTTTCCAAGAGATTGACAGAGGTAATTGAAAGATTCAATTCAGAATTAATTATTTGCAAAGATAATTCTGCTTCTCAGGAGTTTTCTGACATTTCACTAGAAATAATTTATGAAAAGATGGTAATAGAGCAAAAGATATTAGAATCAATTGAAAAATATGTTACTAAATTCGGATTAGAATATCCTGAACAAAAACAACTTAAAACTTGGATTGACGAAGAATACAAAATAGTTCAAAACATTTTAGGTGACAATCAGGAAAATCATGAGAAATATATTAAGCTACAAAAATTAAATGAGGACTGGAATAAAAGACTTAAAAGAAAGCAACAAGATCTAATCTCCTTTTTCATAGAAGGCGTAAATGTAGTTGGAGCTACTTGTCTAGGTGTCGCTAATTTTAAAGATGCCAACTTTGATTGGGTAATTGTTGATGAAGCAGGACGTTCAACCGCACCTGAGACTTTCGTTCCTATGTCAAAAGGGCAAAAAATAATACTGGTTGGCGATCACAGACAACTACCGCCAATTATCGATCAGGAATTACAAGAAAGAGCTTTGAGCGAAAAAGAAATTGAAAAAAAGGTTCTTGAAGTTAGTTTATTTGAGTATTTTTACGATAAATTACCCAAAACTAATAAAATTACTCTTAATCATCAATATAGAATGCATCCATATATTGGAAACTTAGTTAGCCATTTATTTTATGACGATCAAGTCTCTAGTGAGCGCGTAAATATAGAAGAGAAAGAACATCAATTAAAACAGTTTGATAAAAATGTTTATTGGATATCTACAAGCGATGTTTCACTAGAAAAATCTCAAGAGAGAGAAAGTGGTAAAAGCCGTGATAATCCCTATGAAGCCAAAGTTATTAGAGCTGTTCTGTTAAAAATTCAACAAGATTGTCAAGATAATAATTTATTCAAAGATGTCGGCGTTATAGCAGCATATCGTAAACAGATTGATACATTAGAATCGTCTATTGCCTCTAATAATAGAGAAATTTGGAAAAATCTTCATATCTCCATTCACACAGTTGATGCTTTTCAAGGTGGAGAATGTGATGTCATTATTTATGATTTAGTTAGAAATAATCGACAGCAAAAACTTGGATTTACTTCTGATGATAGACGACTAAATGTGGCTTTGTCTCGTACCAGACAGTTACTTATCATTGTTGGCAACGATAACATGGCTTATAGAGGTCGAACTCCAAAAGGAATTCCTAATCCTTTTAAACCATTAATAGAATATATTGACGAAAAAAGTGATTTCTGCTCTCGGATAACTTCTGGAGAGTTTGTGTAAATCATCAAATTGTCTAATCAAATGAACAATAAAGTAAGTGACTTTAAAAATATGAACAATGAAACGAGAGATTTTGAAAATAAGATTCGTAGATATCATTCATTGCCAGAAGCCGTAGTAATTGACTGCAAGCTAATTGGTTATCCCTTTCACTTTTTAAAGATTGATTTAACTTATTTGGCAAATAGACAACTACAACTAGTTGAAGAGTTCGTCATGAAGTGTATTAATTACGATTTAAATAAACAAGTTGATATAGCTGCCTTTCTAGGTATCGATGAAAGCTTAATAGAAAAAGTTTTGTCAGAATTACTATCTAAAGGTTTAATTCAAAGAGAAAATATTTTAAAGCTGACCGAATTAGGTTCTGTTTCTTTGGAGAATCAAACTGTATTAGCTCCTTTATCAGAAACAAAAGATTTTCATATTGATGCTTTAAGTGGAAAGCTGAGTGACAAATTTTCCTTGAATCCGTTTGATTCAAAGAACAATAGTAATTTTGTTTTAAATAAAATTATCAAAAAACCAAGGAAGAATAATATTGAAGATGTGGTTGACTATTATGAGCATATTGAAAAGTCATTGCAAAATCACAATAATTCTAATCAAATTGAACTAATTCAAGTTAATAATATTGAGAAAGTATATACAGAGTATCATGAGCTTTCATTAGTTTTATATCAAAGAAATCCTGATGATCAAGAAATTGAATATGAAATTTTTTCTAGAGGGAACATTCAAGTTGATTATAGAACGACTATAGAACAACTTTATGCAGAAGGAAAAAAAATACTCGACCCAATTTTTCAAGAAATTAAAGACGATAAATTAATAGATTTTAATGATGAAAATAATCTTTCGGCATCTATTAACTATGAAGACGCAAAAGCTGTAGAAAAGCTTAGTTTAAAAATTAATTCTTTTAATGATCCTGATCTTTTAATTGAGACTAAAGACAAAGTAATTAAAGAAGAGAGCCAAAAATTAAAACAAGAACTTGAGCAAATCAAGACAAAAAGTAAAATATCTGAGATTATTCATACTTATCAGCATCGTGACTATTTATTTAAAGCTTTAAAAGAAGCAAAAACTAGAGTAATGATAGTTTCTCCATGGATTAAAGGGTTTGCTGTAGATAAAAATTTTCTCGAACAATTAGAAGAGACTCTAAAGAGGAATATCCAAGTTTATATTTACTATGGAATTAAGGGTTCCAATCAACAAAATGATCATAGATCGATTGAAAATTTAGAGAAACTATCTCAGAGTTATAAGCAATTTCAATTTAAAAATGTAAAGAATACACATCGTAAAATTTTAGTTTGCGATAGTAGATTCGGTATCGTCACCAGCTTTAATTTCTTATCATTTAGAGCCGATCCTAATTTAACTTATAGAGATGAATTAGGTGTTATTATCAGAGACAAATCAACCATAGAAGATTTATTTCAAAGTGGTAAATCTTTATGCGATAGCTAATTTAAAGTACTGATCAGATTTGGCTCTGCGCGTAGTCACATTCACAAATAAGTATTTATCGGCAGAAGTTTTAGCGATCGCAATATAAAGATGTTGATCATTTGGCGGTGTCTCCAACAAAAAAGCATCACCCAAATTAACGTTGATGCTTGTCATTACGCACTCAGAACCTCATCTAAATAAGCCTCTCTAGCAGCCTCTTGCCTTATCGTCGCAATCTCCTCAGCAGTCTTACCCATAAACCTCAGCACATCATCAACCACAATCGGAATACGAGAACCATCAGGATCTTTCCATTCAGGTAGATCGTGCGTCCATTCGGCAACATCAAAAGGATTAAGATGCCCAAAAGTTTGGTAAACCTCATGGATAATTTCCTCCTCTTCCTCACAAAGATCGTCAGTGCTAGGATCGGCTAACAGATAGACATTGTGGTTGACATCACGGACAGAAATAAACTTCTTCCAAAGCGGTAAAGCTCCATCAACAGACTTTCCTTTAATCAGATCATACACACCACTCAGAACGGGACCATAATCCATCGAGAAATAACAATCTCCAGTAATTGTTTGTTCTATGCGTTCTAAAGCTATGCGATCGGCAATATAAAGCATCTTCAATAAACCTAGATATTTCATAGGCTTACCATGCAACTTTAAAAACATTGCTGCGGCTTCAACAGCTTTTTGAGGATGAAACCGAAATAAAATCGCCATAACTGGTTTCCTGCTCTCACGGCTCTCCATACTATTATAAAACTTTAACCTTTCAATGACTACCTCAAAATAAATCTGGAATATAGTCCTAACTGGCTTTGGCTAAATCTCTTGTTTGGATTTTAATAGAAGCACTTTCTAAACTGCTAAAAGTAAACTCAGTCCTAAATCCGAGCTTATCTAGCATTGAAAAAAGCATATCCAAAGTAAACTTATCAATTTTCCCATTCACAATGTCCGACACACGCGGCTGAGTAACCGCCAGCCTCTCAGCCGATTCCTTCTGTGTCCAACCTCTATTCTCAATTATGTCTCGAATCATGATCGTCAAGTCAGCCTTCAAAACCGACTTACTAGCGACTTGAGGCTCCTCGATCGCATGAAACGGACTTTCGTAAAACTTGATCGACATAGTTTTTTACATATTCCTAAATATCAGCAAATTATACAAAATTTTATATAACAAGTCAAATATAGATTTAGCGATCGCCTATCCCCTTAGATGAGTTAGCATAATACACATAGACAATGTGTACCCATATATGTATCAACGCATTAACATCACATTACCCAACGAAACACTTCAGTTACTCGATCGCATCGCACCCAAAGGCGATCGCAGCCATTTCATTGACCAAGCCGTTAAGTACTACATCAACGCCGAAGCCAAGAAAAATCTACGGGAAAAGCTCAAACAGGGCGCATTACGTCGCGCAGATCGAGACTTAGGGATTACTCAAGACTGGTTTAATATCGATGAGGAATCATGGCAAAACGGAAAATAGAATTTCCCAAGAGAGGCGAAATCTATTTGGTTAACTTTGATCCTACAGTTGGCTCAGAAATTCAGAAAACTAGACCTGCTCTCATTCTCCAAAATGATATTTCCAATCAATACAGCCCCATTACCATCGTTGCTGCCATCACTTCCCAATTCGACGCTGAGACATATCCCACAGAAGTTTTAATCAATCCCCCAGAAGGCGGACTACCCCTAACATCCGTAGTTCTTCTTAATCAGATTCGTTCCATTGATAAACAACGCTTAGTCAAAAGAATGGGAATCGTCTCCGATCACCTCATGGGATATGTGGATAACGCAATTCAAATAAGCTTAGGATTGATTGAACTATAGAATTAGTTAGCGATTTAATATCTTCATCCGTAGGTACAGGCACATCAGGAATTATCAACCTGTTCTCGGAAATTGACGATATTGCCGATGACCGCGATCGCTGGTGGTGCAAATTTAGTTTCTTGAACTAACTCGACAATATTACTCAAGCAACCAATTAACTCTGATTGATCGGCGCGTGTACCTTGGCGAATTAAAGCTACAGGTGTTGAATCAGGTAAGCCAGCCAAAATTAGCTTCGAGACGATTTCAGGTAAGTTATGTAAACCCATGTAAACCACGATTGTTTCGGCAGCTTGGGCGATCGCTGTCCATTGGATCTCTGGGCGATATTTACCCGCCGACTCATGCCCCGTTACAAAAATTACCGATGAACTAAAATCGCGATGTGTGAGGGGAATTCCTGCGTATGCTGGCGCGGCAATCCCTGACGTAATTCCGGGGACGACCTCCACCTCAATTCCATGCGATCGCAAATCGGCTAACTCTTCACCACCGCGCCCAAAAATAAACGGATCGCCACCCTTTAAGCGGACGACGATCGCATGACTTTGAGCTTTTTCAATTAATAATTGCGTAGTTTCTTCTTGTAATAACGAATGATGACCGCGCCGCTTACCTGCATGGATTTTTTCAGCGATCGGATTAATCATCGCCAAAATTTCGTCACTGACCAGCGCATCATAAAGTACAACATCGCATGTTTCTAGGAGTGCTTTACCCTTGAGCGTCATTAGCCCTGCGTCACCAGGTCCCGCCCCCACTAAATAGACTTTACCTAAAACTGTTTCTTGGGAATTATCTTGTGAATTATTTTGCGAATCTGAATTTTTATTTGTCATGCGTTCGGAAAAAATTATTAACTAACTTGTCTAGGAATTGTGGCGCACGCGCAAGGTGCGCTGCAATTCTGAATCGTCTCTATCTAAGCCATATATTGCAAGGGGGTGCGATCGCCATTTTCGTCATGTATTCTAAAAGTATGTAGTGTTGCGCTTAGCGCCACACTCGATCAAGACAGAGACGCAGCCATTTTGTCGAACCACATCAAAGAATTAAAAAATAAATGTTTCTGGAAATGTTTCTTGGAACATTTATCTATTGAAACCACTTCTTTAGATGTAACTAGTACAACAAACTAAAACGAGGCAGGCGTGAATTTTACAGACTTTACCAAAGCAAATCTTACCAAATCTAGCCTAGTAGGTATCAACCTCAAGGGAGCCGATCTCAAACGGGCTAATCTTAGCAATGCCAAACTCGCAGATGCAATGCTCTCCAAAGCTAGCTTAACAGGAGCATTTCTGCATGGAGCCGATCTCAATCGCGCTAATCTCGTGGAAGCTGATCTGGCGGAAGCCAATCTCACTTCTGCATTTCTAATCAATACCGATCTCCAACGTGCTTGCCTCAATGAATCATGTCTAGTTGGCGCAAATCTGAACGGGGCAAATCTCACTAGTGCCTCTTTAGTCAGAGCGGATTTGAGCTTAGCGACACTGACAGGTGCTTGTCTTAATGGTGCAAATCTTAGCCAAGCCAAATTAAATGGCACATTTTTTATTGAGTCGAATTTATTAGGAGCCGATCTCACCGACTCCGATTTTACGGGCGCGTTGATGATTAAAGCAAATCTCAGTGGCGCAAATTTGAGTCAAGCCTGTTTAGCAAATGTTGATTTAAGCAGCGCTAATCTGACAGGAGCAGAGTTGCGTGGAGTTAATTTGTCAGGCGCAATTTTAAATGAAGCCAATCTTAATGCCGTTGAATTGGTTTATGCCGATTTGAGTAATGGTTCTCTGAGTCGAGTTAATTTGGGCTGGGCGAATTTACTGGGGGCAAATTTAGAAAAAGCGAATTTAGTTGGTTCCGACTTGAGTTGGGCAAATTTGAATGAGGCAAATCTCTCGGAAGCCGACATGAGTTGGACAAACCTGACAGGAGCCTTTTTGATGAAATCCAATCTCAGTGGCGCAAACCTCAATGGTGTTAATCTGTCTAATGCCAATTTGACTGGCTCAAATTTAAGTGGCGCGAATTTGATGGGCGCAAACTTGAGTGGAGCCGATTTGAGTAATGTCGATTTGCGCGGTGCTTATTTAATTCGCACTAATTTACATAATGCGATTTTAAACGAGGCAAATCTGACGGGAGCCAATCTTGATGAAGCGGTCTTGAATGGAGCCAGTTTAAATCGAGCTAACCTCAATCGGGCTAATCTCACCAGAGCCAGCTTGACGGGCGCAAATTTCAAGGGTGCATTTATGTTATGGACAAATTTGCGTGGAGCCTTCATGCTTTGGACAAATTTGGATGGCGCAAATATGACGGGTGCGATCTTGCCAACGGATAAATAATGCCAACGGATAAATAATATAAATAATTATGAAAGCTAGAGAACTTATCGATCGCTATAACCAAGGATTTCGAGATTTTGATGATATTGATCTTAGTCGTGAGGATCTCAGTGGTTTGGGCTTAACAGCGATCGCTCTGGCGAATGCCAATCTTAGCGAAACAAATTTATCCCGTACCACCTTAAACGAAGCCAATTTATATGCCTCAAACCTACACACAGCCGTCTTGTACCGAGCCAGCCTAAGTGATACAAATCTTTGTGAGGCGGATCTAAATGGTGCTAGTCTGATTAAGGCTGATTTGCATGGAGCTAGGTTGGAGAGGGCGAATCTCAAGGATGCTGACCTAACTGGCGCTAATCTCAATGCCGCTAGCTTGGTCAATGCTGACTTGTCGGGAGCCAATTTAAGTTGTGCATCTCTAGTTGGAGCCAACCTAGAAGGCGCAAATCTGACAGACGCATTTTTAAAAGGAGCAAACTTAGATGGGGCAAAATTAAAGGCTGCTAATCTGAAAGGCGCTAATCTAAGTGGGGCAAGTTTTAGTGAAGCTAATCTGAGTCAAGCAAATCTGAATGGGGCTGATCTTTCCCATGCTAATTTGTATGCCGCCAATCTCAGTGATGCTTTATTATCCAAAGCTGATTTGAGTGGCGCAAATTTAAGTGGCGCGAATCTCAATTGTGCAGATCTAAGCGAAGCCGCTCTTAATGGTGCGTTTCTGGTGGACGCGCAGTTAAGCCGAGCGCATTTAGATGGTGCAAATCTTAGTAAAACCAATTGCTATAAAGCTAATTTTAAAGGTGCGTTTTTACTAAGAACTAAACTCAACGGCGCAAACTTAAATTGTACCGATCTCTCCCATGCTTCCCTGCAAACGGGCGACGACCAAAGTCATGACCAAGGCGATCGCGATCCACTTTATACCGTGGATTAACTGCACTGGAATAACTGCCATATTGTAAGTTCAGTCATTTGGCTTAGAAACTGTAATGCTATGTGGATACGTCTTATTTAGAGAGAAAAAACATAAAAAATGATTAAAGGCGATCGTTGCCATTAATCCCTAGCAGATTGCAGTGAATTTACTGCAAATTTATAGGTAAACCCAGAAAATATCTCAGTAGATATCTCAGTAAATAGTCAGTAGGATTGAAACATGAACGCAACTATAAAAACAACCACAACTACCGAAATTACCGAGATCAGCCAAATTCCGACCCAAGATCTGCCTAAGTATAAGCGCATCTTATTAAAGCTCAGTGGCGAAGCGCTGATGGGCGATCGCAGTTTTGGAATAGATCCTGAAGTGGTTCAAGATATTGCCTTACAAGTTGCGGAAATTGTCAAAGATGGCATTGAAGTGGCGATCGTGGTGGGCGGCGGTAATATTTTTCGCGGTATTAATGGCGCGGCTAAAGGAATGGATCGAGCTACGGCGGATTACATTGGCATGATCGCTACGGTGATGAACGCCCTCACTTTGCAAGATGCCCTCGAACATTTAGATGAGCCAATTCAAACCAGAGTCATGTCGGCGATCGCCATGCAAGAGATCGCCGAGCCATATATTCGCCGCCGAGCCATTCGCCACCTTGAAAACAATCGGGTGGTTATTTTTGGCGCAGGTTCAGGCAATCCCTATTTCACCACCGATACCACTGCTGCATTGCGGGGCGCGGAAATCGATGCCGAAGTCATCCTCAAGGCAACTAAAGTTGATGGCATTTACGACAGCGATCCTAAGAAAAATCCCTCTGCAAAACGCTTTAAATCCGTTAGTTTTGACCATGCCCTGATCAACGATCTGCGCGTCATGGATGCTACAGCCTTTGCCTTATGTAAAGAAAACGGTATCCCCATAATTGTGTTTGATCTCGGTATCTCTGGTAACATTCGTCGCGTTGTCATGGGAGAATCGATCGGTACTTATGTTGGAGGTTCCTGTGAAATTAACTGATGTTGAGGCGCGAATGCAGAAAGCTGTAGAAGCGACCCAGCACAATTTTAATAGTGTGCGAACGGGGCGTGCTAATGCTTCGTTGTTGGATCGGATTACGGTGGAATATTACGGTGCGGAGACAAACCTCAAGGCTTTGGCAAATATTTCCTCCCCAGATGCCACAACTCTGCAAATTCAACCCTTTGATCGTTCCACCATGCGGGCGATCGAAAAAGCGATTTCTGAATCGGATATTGGGCTAACCCCTAATAATGATGGCAGCAGCATTCGTCTAAATATTCCACCATTGACCACCGATCGCCGTAAAGAGTTGGTAAAAATGGTTTCTAAACTCGCCGAAGAAGGCAAGGTTGCGATTCGGAATATCCGTCGTGATGCGATCGATTCATTTCGCAAACTGGAGAAGTCCAAGGAAATTTCTGAAGATGATTCAAAAAGCCAACAAGAGCAAGTAGATAAGTTAACGGAAAAGTTCGTTAAGAGTATTGATAAGGTAACAACTGAAAAAGAAAAAGAAATTTTGACAATTTAACCGAATCTAAGCTTAAGCAGAGATTAAAGGGCAGCGCATTGCGCTGCTTTTTGTTTTTGCTAGCTTTTTGTTTTGAATGATAAAATCAAACAATAAGTTCGTGATTTGTTAAGAACTATGAATGCTTTAACCATCAGCCTAGATTCTGTAATTGATCTCAACGATGAGCAGTTCTTTCAACTTTGCCGTAAAAATAGCGACCTGAGATTCGAGCGCAATGCTCAAGGAGATATCACGATTATGGCTCCAGAAGGCGGCGAAACGGGAATGTATAGTGCTGATATTATCACTGACTTAGTAATCTGGAATCGCAAAACTAAGTTAGGGTTTACTTTTGGCTCATCGACAGGTTTTAAGCTTCCTAATGGGTGCGATCGCTCTCCTGATGCTTCATGGATTGCCAAAGAGCGCTGGGAAATATTAACCCCACAACAACGCGCCAAATTTGCCCCAATCTGCCCAGATTTTGTGATTGAGTTAATGTCGCCTAGCGATAATCTCAAGGTTACGCAAGCCAAAATGCAAGAATATCAAGACAATGGCGCAAGGCTTGGCTGGTTGATTAATCGCAAAGATCGGGAAGTTGAAATTTATCGTATTGGCAAGCCCAAAGAAATTTTAAAAGCGCCTATTTCCCTCTCAGGTGAGGATGTGTTACCTGAATTTGTCTTGAGTCTTAGGGATATTTGGTAATTCAAATCGCTGCTTTAAGTAGTTGCTTACAATTAAAAATGAGGATAAAAACAATGTCACAAGAAGACTTTCAGCAACAAGTATTAAGAAAATTTGAAGAGTATGAAAGCTTTCAGAAGCAAGTACTACATGGCTTTGAAGAAATCGACAAACGGTTTACCAAGCTTGAAGCCGACATTAAAGAAACTGGGATCAAAGTTGACGCATACCAAAGGTCGTCAACTCAAGTGGTTAGCCTAGCCTTTGGGTTAATCAGCGCAGCCGCAGCCGTTGTCATCCTATCCCCCGCCGTCAAAGCCCTCACCGAGTTCTTTTTAAGTAAATAGAGAAAACCACAAGAACGCGCCAAATTTGCCCCGATCTGTCCATATTTTGTAATATTAGTAAAATAAGTCAATATACTTTTGCGCGATCGCTTTAGGTGCATAAGCCTGTCTAATTTTCTGAATTGTGACCTCCGTTGGCAAATACCGATCACGATCGCTCAGCATCTCAGTGAGGTGATCGCGCCATTCATTCACATCTAGAGGATTTTCCACATATTCTGCTAAATTCATCGTTACTTCAGGAATAGCAGTACAGCGCGTAGTTAACACAGGTAGTCCCATTCCTAATGCTTCTACTGGGGGCATTCCAAAGCCTTCAAATAGTGACGGAAAGGCAAACAAAGCTGCGTGATGATAGTACCAAGCCAACTCGCGATCGCTAATGTAGCCCGTAACATAAACCCGATCTTCTAAGCCTAAATCCTGCACTAATTGACGCACATCATCACAGCGATCGCGCCGCATTCCCACTAGTGACTCAGGTAGCTGTCCCACGAAAACTAATTTTATGTTGCTTAAATATTTCGGCAATTTGGCAAATGCTTTAACTAAGGTGGCAAGATTTTTATGTTGATAGTGATTAGCGACTGAGAGGATGAATGTCCGATTAGTTAATTCAGCGATGGGATAATGTTGTAAATCAGGTTTAGAGACATCAGAAATCTCTAACCTACCCCACAAAATCGGTGTATAGATTACCTTAGCTAAATTATTAGACTTATAATTTTTCTGGATATCTTGTTGTACAAATTCCGAAATTGTCACGGTATTTTTGGCATTCGCTAAAGTCATCTGATGGGTTAGGCGTAACCATAACTTCTTATACCAAGAAAATAACTCAGGAAAATGTAAGTAATTAAGGTCATAAATAACCGTGGTGCTTGAAGTATTCAGTAGCGATCGCCAAGGCGTAAAGTAATTAGTATTAATCAGTCCGTCAAGTTGATATTTGTTAGCAATAATTGGTAATTGCAAGGCTTCACTAACAAATCGATTACCCCATATTTTGATCGGTACAATATGCACAGATTCACCTAAATGCAAGTCATCGACCCATGATAATAATTGAGCATTGATAAACACATATAAATCGATGTGAGAATGCTGGGCTAAACCGATTAGCAACCCGCGCAGCACAAACTCAGCGCCACCAACCTGCTCAGGTTTCAAAAATAAACCATTAATCCCGATGCGCTTTTTCATTTGCCTCCATTAAGCTTTAACCCAAAAATAACACGAAATAATTGCGCTAGATACTTAGATCAATCTCAAAAATCCTGATGTTTTGTAATTGTTTAGCCAAAAAGTTGCGATCGCGATCGCAATGGCTTCCTTAAAAGACAGGCATTATGAAAGCAGTTACAGATATCTTAAAAAATGAAGAATTATATAAACTATCGCTATCGCAGTTTACAGGATCAATCCTTTAGCAGGGAATTTCAAGCTGAAAATGAAAATTATGCTGATTTCGTGGGGGCAAAAATAAAAAGCTGTGATTTTCGTGGTGCGCGTTTGGTTGGGGCAGATTTTTCAGAAACAACGATCGGGCGGGATGAGCAGAAATTTAAAACTCAAATTATGGAGATGGTTGGGCATCTGGTCATTGGTATTCCCCTTGGTTTTGCGACATGGTTTTTTAATCGGGCTGTAATTGGTGACAACACGGGACTTTCTACTAATGCCTATGGATGGTTGACCAATCCTTTTATTTGGATTGCCGCCTTATCTGTGGCAGCTACAGTTTCTCATGGCTGGCTGTTTATTGCCTATATGGGAATAATTGGGATAATGGCAGCGATCGCGATGGCAAATACGGGAGCATCTAGTGTTATTGGACTGGTGCTGATATTAGCGGCGTTGGGAACATCGGTATTTGGGCTATATTGGGGCTATCGGAAAGGCTCGATCTCTGTGGGCATGGTATGGATGGCGGTAGCAGTCTCTGCGGCTATTTCATCAGGTTATAGTTGGTTTGCATATCAACAAATTAACTACGCAATTTTATATGCGGCGATCGCCGTTGTACCTGCTATTTTGGCAACTAGAGCCTTTAGCCTACATTTCCATAAGGTGAAGATGTCATCGATGACTTGTTTTCAGGGTGCGAATTTAACCAAGGCAAGATTTGTGAATGCTACTCTAGAGAATTGCGACTTTTTTGGAGCGAATCTTGATGGCGTAAATTGGTATGGTGCAACTATGCGAAATTGTCGGTTTCCGCGTGGTTGGACTAGAGATAATCGCAGGGCGATCGGGCAGAATCCTAAAGATGCTGAAGACAATGTTGACGATGAAGAAACAGCTAAAAAATTGATAGTAAATGAAATTGGTGATTTGAGTAATGTTGGAAATACCTGATGTTTTTAAGGGATTATTGATTTTAATTTGTGTATTTATTCCCGTTGAAAAGATATGGGTGATGCACAAACAAAAGTTTTGGCGTGAAGGTTATTTGACAGATCTTATTTATTATTTTTCAGGATTTTTTATCGGTAAGGGTACAGCCCAATTTTTACTTGTATTTGCTTTGTTAAGTCAGGGATCAATGCCCATATTATCAAGCTTTGTATCTCAGCAAAATCTGGGATTACAGGTATTTGTAGCGATTTTTATTGGTGATCTCTGCTTCTATTTTGCTCACTATTTATTGCATACTGTGCCTTGGTTATGGCAGTTTCATGCTATTCACCACAGTTCAACCCATATTGATTGGTTGGCAACGGTGCGAGTGCATCCCTTCGAGCAGATTTTCACCAAGTCTTGCCAAATGATTCCCCTTTATTGGTTGGGATTTTCGACTGAGGCTCTAGCTATTTATGCAATTTTTTCCAGTGCGACTGCCTTTTTTATTCATGCCAATATTCGTATCAAGTTTCCGATTCTTAAATGGATTATTGCCACACCAGAATTCCACCATTGGCATCATGATCGCTATCCCAAAAACAATCCCCAAAATCTTGCAGTCCAGTTACCAATTATTGATTATATATTTGGAACTTTGTATATGCCAAAAAATCAGCAGATTCAGAGTTATGGAACTACCTTAAATACAAAAACTAATTACTTGAATCATCTAATTTATCCATTCAAGAATTGGTACAGAAATCTAAGTGAACTTAAAAATCAGAAGCACTTTTAAAATAGGACTTCTTTAAAATAGAATTTTTTTCTAAAATTTAAAGTCGGGATGATAGGATTCGAACCTACGGCATCCTGCTCCCAAAGCAGGCGCGCTACCAAGCTGCGCTACATCCCGTTGCGAATATCTATGTTACTACATAATGCGCTAACATTAACAAAATTATTTTTTATTTCTTTGTGTAGTACAAAAGTTTTGGCTAGACGCGATCGCCTATGAGTAATTCAATAATCAAGAAAAAGCGCGTCCTCTTCATCAGCAATGGTCATGGTGAAGACCTCAATGCTTGTGAAGTGCTTAAAGCTCTGCGGCGTAAATATTCTGATGTAGAAGCGATCGCCTTGCCACTGGTTGGGGATGGTAATGCTTATCGGCGGGCGGGTGTGGAGATTGCGACACCGACAAAGGCGCTGCCATCTGGCGGATTTGCCTATATGAGTTTATGGAAACAGATCGAGGATTTTCAATCGGGATTGATTGCTTTGACTTGGCAACAGATTCAAGCGGCGCGAACCTGTGGTAAAACCTGCCATTTTGTGTTTGCGACAGGTGATGTATTACCCGCAATTTTCGCTTATTTAACGGGTTTACCCTATGCCATGTTTTTAGTGTCATCATCTGCATTTTATGAAAATCGCTATATTCCCCGTTGGGAACAAGCATTGATGATGCGATCGCCACGATGTCGCCAGATATTGACGCGCGATCGTTATAGTGCGAAATTGATTAGAGCCAGAGGTTATCAAAATACTAGTTTTGTCGGTTATCCAATCATGGATGTACTGGAACCAACGGGGAAGGATTTATGTCTGATTCCTGATGTAGCGGCGATCGCTTTATTAGCTGGTAGTCGTTTACCTGAAGCTGCCGAAAATTTGTTATTGCAATTGCGTTTATGTGTAGCGATCGCCGCCGAATTTGCCCCTGAGCCTATTCAGTTTCGGGCGGCGCTTGTCCCCAGTTTGATGACTCAGTTACCCGAACTTGCGCTCCCATCAGGTTGGGAATATGTCGATCGCAAGTTTTATCAAGCAGATTTAGGTATTAGTGTTCTCTGTTTTAGTGATGCTTTTCCCGATATTTTGCATCAATGTGATCTGGCGATCGGCATGGCGGGAACGGCGGTAGAACAGGCTGTTGGACTGGGTAAACCCGTTGTTCAAATTATGGGCAATGGTCCTCAATTTTCCTATCGATTTGCAGAAGCTCAAGAACGATTGCTTGGTTTATCTGTTCAAACTATTGGGAAAGGAGCTGCTACCGATGAAATCTTGATCGAAGCGGCTAAGTGTGTAAAAAGAACCTTGGGCGATCGCGGTTATTTAGAACGCTGTAAGGCAAATGGATTAGAACGAGTTGGTGCTAAGGGTGGCTCTGAGGGATTAGCCGAGGCGATCGCTAGTCAGCTTTTCTTTTCTAAATAAATAGTGGAACCCTCACCCCCCAGCCCCCTCTCCCGCAGGCGAGGGGGAGCAGAACCCGTATTATTTTCTTGTTCCCCTCTCCTACAGGAGAGGGGCTAGGGGTGAGGGCTTTACCGACTTCCGCGCATCACTATTATTTACTGGAAGTCGGTAATATTTTTTGTCCATGTCTCGATAAATGGCATCGCCGCCGCAAGGGTCAAATCATACTTAAGTGGAGTGATCGCAACATAGTTATCACGAATTGCTTGAATATCGGTATCTGGTTCCGCTTCTTCTTCGACAATTACACCTGATAGCCAGTAGTAAGTTTTGCCACGGGGATCGATGCGTTTCTCAAATAAATCTTTATAGCGACGAATGCCTAGACGAGTGACCACGGCTCCACAGATATCTTGCTCTGGGATTGCAGGAATATTCACATTTAGCAACATCGCTTCTTGTAAGGGATTAGTAGCGATCGCTTTCACCATTTTTTTTGCAAAATTAGCGGCGGCACTAAAGTCTAAATGAGCAAAGCTAGTCAGACTAAAGGCAATACTGGGAATTCCTTCTAAGACCCCTTCCATCGCGGCGGATACTGTCCCAGAGTAGAGAACATCGGTTCCCAAATTTGCACCACGATTAATGCCTGATAAGACTAGATCGGGGCGATCGCTTAACAATGCGTCTAGAGCTAGTTTTACGGTGTCGGAAGGTGTACCTGAGCAAGCCCAAGCTTCAATTCCTGATGGATAAATCCCCGAAATTTGATCAACTCGTAAAGGCTCTTGCAATGTCAGGGCGTGACCTGTAGCTGATCGCTCACGATCTGGGCAAACAACGGTAATCCGATGCGAACTATCGCTTAGAGCTTCAGCCAAGGCTCTGACCCCAGGGGCATAAATGCCATCGTCATTACTAATGAGAATATTCATATTTGGGTAGCAACATTTAGGGATTGTATAGATCCCCCCCAGCCCCCCTTGAAAAGGGGGGAGAATCAATTAAATTATCTTCTTCCCCCTTTTTAAGGGGGATTGAGGGGGATCTCTTAGAATTTTCAACCGCAGAAAGTCATTCTTAAAAGACACCTAGAACGAACCATTTAGAACCAAGTGCGATCGCTGATTGCTAATTGCATTTTACTAATCGCTTCATCCACAGAAATTGCACCAAGTTCGCCATGCTTGCGACTACGGATGCTCAGAGTGCCAGCTTCGACCTCCTTCGCGCCGATGACCGCCATTACAGGAATCTTTTCCATCTCCGCTTTACGGATTTGCTTCGCCATGCGATCGCCGCTATGGTCTAACTGCACACGCAAACCTGCCGCTTTCATTTGGGCAGCAACTTGTTCGGCATATTCCATTTGACCATCAGATACGGCGATGAGTTTAACCTGTACAGGTGCTAGCCAGAGCGGGAAATCTCCTGCATAGTTCTCAATTAGAACACCGATAAAACGTTCTACAGAACCAAACAAAGCGCGGTGAATCATGATTGGTTGATGACGCGCACCATCGTCACCGACATATTCCATCTCAAAGCGATCGGGCAGATTGAAATCTAGCTGAATCGTGGAGCATTGCCAACGGCGACCGATCGCATCTTCGATCTTGATATCGATCTTGGGTCCATAGAAAGCACCGCCACCTTCATCGATCACATAGTTCCAGCCTTTATGATTGAGCGCCTGTTTGAGAGCCTCAGTGGACTTTTCCCAGATCTCATCAGAGCCAACATATTTTTCGGGACGGGTAGAGAGATTGATTTCATAATTCTCAAAGCCAAAGGTGGAGAGAATCAATTCGGCTAGATTGAGAACGCCCAGAATTTCTTCCTCAATTTGGGCTTCAGTGCAGAAGATGTGAGCATCATCTTGAGTAAAGCCGCGCACACGCATTAAACCATGCATGGTTCCAGAGCGCTCATAACGATACACAGTACCAAGTTCGGCGTAGCGAATTGGGAACTCTTTGTAGGAATGCAAAGTGTCTTTATAAATCAACACATGGAACGGACAGTTCATCGGCTTAAGCTGATAAACCTGATGCTCCACTTCCATCGGCTGAAACATACTTTCGCGGTAGAAGTCGTTATGTCCTGAAATCTTCCACAGATCCAGATTTGCCATGTGAGGAGTGGTAACCGCCTCATAACCATTTTTAGTATGAGTATCTTTCCAGAAAGTCTCGATCGTGTTGCGGATAATCGCGCCGCGTGGATGCCAGAATACTAACCCGCCGCCAGCCTCTTCTTGAATGCTGAATAGCTGTAAATCTTTACCAATGGTGCGGTGATCGCGACGTTTGGCTTCTTCCAGCATGGCATGATAGGCAAGAAGCTGTTCAGGGGTTTCCCATGCCGTACCATAGATACGCTGAAGCATCGGATTTTTTTCGTCCCCGCGCCAATAGGCTCCTGCAATACTCTCAAGGGCGAAAGCATCGGGATTAATATCGCCAGTACTGGCGAGGTGAGGTCCCGCGCACAAATCCCACCAAGGTTGTTTTTCAAGTTTGGCGGGATCACCGATAAAATAACGACTAATGTTCTGCCCTTCAGGAATGGCAGCTAATAATTCAATTTTGTAAGGCTCGTTTAGTTTTTCGATTTCGGCAAGCATCTCAGGGCGAGGCAGTTCCTGACGCACAAGGGGCTGATTCCACTTGATGATCCGCTTCATTTCCTTAGCGATCGCCTTGAGATCACTGGGTGTAAAATGCTCTTTGCGATCGAAGTCGTAATAAAAGCCATTCTCAGTTGCAGGGCCGATAGTCACCTTTGCATCGGGATATAACTTTTGGACTGCCATTGCCATGACGTGGGAGCAAGTGTGGCGAATCCGCGCTAGTTTTTCGGTATCGGCTTGCCGCAGGATATCACTAGGTTTAATATCACTAGGTTTGCTTTCGCTGGGCTTTACTGCAACTGCATCCATAACTTGATGTCGTGACCTTTATTAATTTACAAGAGTTACAAGAAATTTACTTAGAGTCTACCATCTTAACTTTTTTATTGTTAGAGGATCAAATTAGATCTGACTCCTGAAATTTCGCATTAATTGCACAACGAGCCGCCGCCGCAAATACTGCACTATCCTCAAGAGATGCTTCTAGATGTACTTTTATTTCATCAGCTAGTTCTTGGAGTTTTTGATTATGTGGATTTTCAATGGCTGAAACCAAAATTTTGTTTAGTTCTCGTAGATCGTTCAGTCTTTGTCGCCTAGATTCAATCAGATCGTCAGAATTAAGATCTAAATAATCAATTGTAATTTCCCCTCTAGAATTTCCGTCAATGGCATAGGCATATTCAGCCCGAAAGCCAATAAACTCTTCAGGATTCTCTTTCCCACAATCGATAAACAAGGGGCTTTCTTTGGTAATCCGTTGGTTATGATTGGTTGCGCGTTTGCTTGGGTCTTGCAGAGGAAATAGATTCTTCTTGTGTCTGGAATTACATGATGAACAGGAGAGATAAAGGTTTTCCCATTGATAGGCTAACCAGTAGTAGGCTGGATATTTTAAGGATTCACCTTGAGCCTGTTGATATGCGCCTTTAGGACGAAAATGTTCAACATCGCCATTTTTGCCAATGATCCTTTCGCAGAAACAACATTTCTGATGCTGCGCCTTGATTAGGGTTTCTTTGACGCTTTCATGAGCATAGATGGAACTCGCAAAATCAAATTTTTCTTTGTTGGTTTCATAGGCGGATGGATTGAGAGAATATGCATCGCAATGAGATTTACATTTTTGCTTACCGTCTGCGGTTAATTTTTTGGGTGCTGTTTTAGGTTTGTGAATCCGAATCACTCAACTGCCTCCGTCACAGGTCGATCTAATAATTTGGCTGCACGGCGAATAATATCCATAGCTTTGATATCTTCGGAAGTTTCGGCAGTGGGCAAAGTTCCGATTTGTGCTTCTAATTCTTTTAATTCAGCGCGATCGCTTGCAGTCAGTTTTGGTTTTGTGAGGATTTCTTTGCGGCGTTGTAGCAAAGGTTCAATTTTTGCAGGGCGTGCCGATGGCATTTCAAAAACACTGGTCAGCACTTGATCGACACGCCAATTTTCGATAATTTCTGGATTGTTATCAATCACTACGCGATCGCCTTCTCGTCGTAACAAGACAATATTGGCATCTTGTGCGGCTTGCACTACGAGCGGACTATGGGCGGTAACAATAAATTGGGTATTTGGAAAGCGATCGGTCAGAAATTGCATAATATCTCTTTGCCATGTTGGATGCATATGCAAGTCAATCTCATCAACTAATACAATCGCTGGTTCAGCAAGTGGATCTTCGCTATCAGGATATCGTTTAAATAATCTCACTGCTAAATCGACCATCCAAGCGATTGTAGTTCGATATCCCAAGCCTAAGCTAGATAATTGCACCCATCCATACGGTGTTTGAAATTCTGCTTTTGGACGTAAATTTTCTTCATCTACTGATGAGATACGAATATTGTATATGTCTGGAAGAATTTTTTTTAATATCTCGACAATATGATCAAATTGCTTTTTTAGGGAGATTTGAGTTTTGCCAGATGCCGATTTAACAGCATAATCAGTTTGCAACAACCATTCTTCTGCATTAATAAGTACAGCTTCTTCTGAAAATAGACTTAGAGAATTTCTAGGAAAGATAGTTTTACTCAGTAACTCTTTACCATGCTTACGTGTTGCTCCATATCCGTAACAGAGCAAGTTATTCATAAATTTCTCATTAATACGGTGATTTACTATTGACACTTTCTTTATATCATTTGGATCTAAAAAAGTTTCATACTCTTCGGGAGAAGATATTTCCAATAAAAGCTCATTTATATTTTCTGGAAGAAGTCTGAAAGTACTAGAATCATTATCTAAACTTATTTGTATTTGGGCTTTTTGATTTTTATCTGACAATTCTCCAAACTGCTTTAGGCTGAGAATATTAGCATTTATTCTTGCATGAGAATTATATAAGTTATTAAGTTCTTCCCATACAATAATACTTGGAACAAATAAAGAACGTACATATGGACGAGAAGAGAAAAAAGCAGATGTTGATGGGCTTGTATATTCCTCTTCTCCCTTTTCTATCATAGCTAAGCACTTTAGAAGCGTCGTTTTACCAACTCCGTTATTTCCTAAAATCACAGTCCATTTCGCATAGTTCCCATTTTTATCGGAAAGATTTAGTGTCTGTTTATCCTTAAAACAAAGAACGTTTTCTACTTCCAGCGAAAGGAAATACACTGGCGCTTCTTTGATGTTTGATGTCGCAGGTTTACGTCTGGTTGTAGCTTTCTTTGGCTGGTTGGTCATGACTTTTGAGTGAGAAACCCGATGCGCGAGCTAACTATCTAGATATTGGCATATTAACAGATGGATGCATTCGCAATAATCGGCGAAAGCTAAGCAATGACTGTATTTAAGGGAACCTTAGCTAGCACCACCAAAAACTTCAATGTTTTCAAATACACAAACTGGCGAGGCATGACCAACCCGAATTACTTGATTGGGTTCGCCTTTGCCACAAAACGGTGAACCGAATGCTTCAACTGTGTTGCGATCGCCTACTTTTGCGAGACTGCTCCAAAACTGATTGGTGATACCGCGATAGTTGGGATTTCGCAAGGTTTTAGTTAATTTACCATTTTCGATGAGTCTGGCGTATTCACAGCCAAATTGAAACTTATTGCGATAGTCATCAATCGACCATGAGCGATTGGACTCCATATATACACCGCGCTCGATATCAGCGATCGCTGATTCAAAGGAATGTTCGCCAGCTTCGAGATTAATATTAGCCATGCGATCGATCGCGGGGCGATTCCAAGATGTGGCTCTAGCATTTGCCACGCCGTTAATACCTGATCGCACTTGGCTTTCGGAACTACCTAAACCACGCAATAACTTTCCTTCCTTAATTAAATATTCTTTAGTAGCAGGAATCCCCGTATCATCAAAACCATAACTGGCAAATTCATCAGCCCTTGTCGGATCGAAGGTGACGTTCATCAGCGTCGATCCATACTGCATTTCACCAAAATCCTTGAGCTTCACAAAGCTGCCACCTGCATAATTGCGCTCATCACCCAAAATGCGATCGATTTCAAGGGGATGACCGATGCTTTCATGGATTTGCAGCAACATTTGATCGGGGGCTAAGACTAACGCCGTAGTTTCCGTGGGGCATTCAGCAGCCGATAGGAGTTCTACAGCCTGTTCACCAATAACTTGCGCCCTTGCCAAGATCGCGCTGCGGTCAAATACTTCCATTCCAATTTGATTGCATCGCGCTAATTGTCCGTTATCACCACGTTTTTGAATGATTGCGCCATCTTGCGCCGTAGCAGCATAATCCGTAGCGATCGCTAGAAATTTTTGATAAATATCTGAGCCATTACTACTCACAAACTTAGTTTCAATTTCGGTGATGACTGCATAGGCACTAGTTTTTACGATTTGATCCGACACCTTGAGTTTGTCGCAAATCTCGATTAAAAGCTCATTTATTTCTTTAGGCGCGATCGCATCGGATGGTTTGAGAAATGGCGAAAAGTACTGCCCGATCGCTTTTGGTCTTTGAGCAGTTGTAAACCGATGTACAGCCCACTTGGCGGCATTTTTTGCCTGTTGATAAGCTTTTTGGGCAGTTATTTGGATATTATCGAGATCGAGATGATTGGTGCTGGCATAGCCAAACTGTCCATCGGCTAAAACTTCAATCATTACCCCGTGGGAGAGGCTGCGACCATTGGACTGGGGATGGCGATCGCGGACATAACGAGTCGTATTTATTTCTTGGACTTCGCGCAATCCGATCCAATCCGCAAAGGGCAGATCGATGTGTGATAAGGCAATTTTGGGATCGAATTGCATAAATTTAACCGTTTACATAATGATTTAAAAGACAAAAGGACGCATAGCGCCCTTCTTGGTTATTGTAATTTGTTTTTGTAAGCGGGTGATGGGATTCGAACCCACGACATTCTCCTTGGCAAGGAGATGCTCTACCACTGAGCCACACCCGCATTTCGCATAATTGCTTTTAGCGCTTTATTAATATGACAAACTTTGTCGCTATTGTCAACCACTTTCTACTTAAAAAACAAAGAGAGCGCCTAGCACTCTCTTTCTCTTCAGTTTTTTTAGTATTTGAAACCGTTTTTGCGGGTATGGATAGCCGATTCACCTTCACGCAGGCGATCGCCTCCTGTAATAGTTGCTAAAACCACTGTGTGATCCCCAGCATCAAGGCTACTAGCCACAGTCGCATCCAGATAAGCGATCGCATCAACTAAATAGGGTTGACCACTAGGAGCCGTAGCTGTCTCAATGCCATCAAAAGGATCGACATCGGGCGCGAAACCTTTGGCAAAATGCCCAATGATTTTACCCTGTCCTTTTTCAGCAATGTTAATCACCACAGGGCTACCGATAGTTAAAAACGATTCAATCGGTCTACCTTTGCCAACAATAATGGTTACGGAAGGAGGGTTAAAGCCAGCTTGTTGCACCCATGAGGCGAGCATTGTGGCAGTTTTACCATTTTGTTGCGATGTGACAATAAACAGTCCACTGGGGATAGCGCCGATCGCGGCTCCTAGTTGTTCATTTTGAATAGTAATATCGCTCATTGTTTAAATCAAACTCTAGAAAATAAAAAACTTGTTTTAGCTTACAAGTTCCTGAGTAGCGCCAAAAACATATTAAGGATGCTAGCCAAGCCAACATCCTTAATATAAAGTATTGAGTTAATTTGAGTGCAAAGCGCTCAAATTAACTTCTTTGGGTTAAAAAAACTTAAACGTAAGCAGTCTGGAAGCCCCACCAGAGTAGGAAGCCGATCGCACTCAAAACGACAACACTAGAAAGAACGATCGATACAGGGCTATCAGCGTTCTCAAACTTCATGATCCCGCGATTGAAATCTGACATATAAGTAAAACTCAACTAGATGATTTAGATCACTTAACCAAAACAGTTCGATTATCACCTACCTATGGCAGCGATCGCACAAAAGTAGCAAAATCTCTGGGTATAGGCGCTCTAGGATAACAAATTACCTATGATTGAATGGCTTCGTATTTTTGGATTACCTTCTAAACCAATCAAAAAATTAAAAGAGTTACCCCAAGATGCGGGCGTGTACTACGTTACTGCGCTCTGGATCGTGCTGTATGTCGGTAAAGCTAAAAATCTTCGCAATCGCTGGCGACCTTCATCCCATCATCGCTATCAGCAATTTAGAGTTTTACATCCCTTTGGGCGATTACATTACAAGGTTTTAGGGCTACATCAGATTACCCGCTATGAAAAATCTGAGATTGCCAAATTTCATCCCGCGTGGAATAGAACCAGAATGAATCCCAGTCTTTGGGATTTAATATCCTTGTTTGTGGCGGTATGGGGCAGGGTAATTATCTACAGTTTGTTGTTAGTAATAGCGATCGCTACGATTATCTATTTGGTATTGCGATAAAGACTGTAAGTTTAACGAAATCGTCACCTACTGTAGGGCGAGTTTACTTATTTTTTGGTGTTGGTGTTAAATTTAAGTAGTTAGTCAAAGGAAATTGATACATGATTAAACTAATTGCAGTTCTGTTACTGGTCGGTTATATATTTGGCGTAGTGAAATTTTTACAGGGATTTCGCCGCACCGATTTTTCGGGCAATTCCATCGGACTAGCATTACTCTGGCCAGTCCTGTTTACGATGAATGGCAACTACCGCAAAAATTTCTTTAAAGCACTTAAAGGATCATAATTAAAGGCTCATAATTAATGACTTGGTGGAAACGTCTCAGAGCCAATCCTCTCGCTTGGATTGGGATCACAATTTTGATTGTTTTTTACACAGCCGCTATATTTGCTGACTTTGTGACACCTTACGGAGTCAATGAATCAGTCAAAAATGGCGCTTTGCTTCCACCTACGCAAATTCATTGGTACGATCGCCAAGGAAAATTTATAGGCGCTCATGTCTACCCCACCACCCAAGGCAAGGTCGATCTCGAAACAGGCGATCGCGCCTTGATCATTGACGAAACAAAGCCATCGCAGATTCAGATCTTTCACGGTGGACGTTTGTTTCGCACCACCAGTGCAGGTCAGTTAAACTTGTTGGGAACCGATGAACAAGGTCGGGATCAATTGACACGCCTACTTCATGGGGGGAGAATCAGCCTATTAATTGGCTTTATTGGTACAACCATTTCATATACGATCGGCTGTATTGTTGGTGGGATCTCTGGATATATTGGCGGTTGGCTGGATGTCGTCTTAATGCGATTTGTCGAAATCCTGATGTCAGTACCCTCCATATATTTATTAGTAGCATTAGCTGCAATATTGCCGCCACAAATCAGTAATACTCAGCGATTCGCATTAATCATTGCCATTATCTCCTTCGTCTCATGGGCTGGGCTAGCAAGAATCATCCGAGGGCAAGTATTGTCCATCAAGCAGCAAACTTTTATTCTGGCGGCTCGTGCGTCAGGAGCGAGTCCGTTGCGAATTATTGTGCATCATGTCCTACCACAAACGATCACTTTTATTATTATTTCCGCTACTCTCGATATCCCCCGATTTATCGTTGTGGAAGCAGTCTTGAGTCTTGTAGGATTAGGTATTCAACCACCTGATCCCTCTTGGGGAAATATGCTATCCCTTTCTACTAACGCTTCGATCGTCATATTACAACCTTGGTTAGTTTGGGCACCTGCGTTAGCGATCGTGTTAACCGTGCTATCGTTTAATCTCTTAGGTGATAGCTTGCGAGATGCTCTTGATCCGAAGAACGTTAGACAATGATACGTTGGACAATGATATTTAGCACATCTAGTGGTTAGATAGGCAAAAAGCTCATACAATGATCACAGCAACTTAGGATCAAACAAACCAAGACAAATTGTGTAAAGGTTTCTATTGTCAAAGCTTTCACATGATTTCTTAGTTCAGTCTTGATCATAAGACCCTGTAGTATGGGATTGAGGTCTAGACTATTTTGTATTTTCTGTGACGGGTTTTGCACTTTCGTCATGTCAATCTGAAAGTTAGCATCGGCAAAATAGGAGTATATATTAGAGTGCAGTACTTAGCGGAACTTCAAAAATCTCAAGCAACTTTTGGATTAGGGGGTAATGCCTCGATCCGTTTATTGGCGCGTAATACTGGTGAAAATGTTTGGCAGTCGATCACTAATGAGCAAGTTCTGTCGGTTCAAGATTCGGGGCAGGCCAAAGATTTTAAAGATGGTCAGATGGTAATTGCTGAAGTAACAGGCAATAATCAGATCCAGAGTATTCAGGATGCAGCTAAAAAAATTGTTAATATCCTCCAAGCTTTTTCGCGATCACAGGATAAGTATAAATCCGCCGAGGAAGAAGTCGAGCAGTGGAAACAATCTCTTCAATTCCAGACGCAAGAGTTGCATCGCCGTGAACAGGAACTAGAGCAGAGAGAATCAGAACTAGAGCAAATTGATCTAAGAAAGCAAGAAATCGAGGAGCTAGAAATAAAGTTTGCTCAAGAACGGGCGGAAATTGAGCAGCTAAGGAATAGTATCGAAGCAAATCAAGGACAGGTTGCGGCTACGGCGGCGGCACTAACTGCTGATCAGGCTGAAAATATCAAATCTCTGATTGGTCAGCTATCGACAAGTTTTACCAATCCAGATGCGCTCAGAGATAAAATATTTAGCGCTCTTGACCTGATCAATAAGCGGCAAGAAGTTCTAACTGGGTTTTGGAAAGGGCTAGATAGCCTCAAAAGCGAGGCGGAAAAACAAAAGGCTATTCTGAGCAAATCGACAGAAGAGCTTAGTGCTAAAAAATCCCAGTGGCAACAGACTCAATCGGCTCTAGCTGAAGCTAATGCCGAACTTAAGGCTCAATATGGAATTTTGAAGCTGCAAGAAAATAATATGGCGATGTCAAGGCTACAGCTTAATGTGCATATAGATCTGTATGAGCAAACATCCAATGCGATCGAGTCTCTCGGTGGTCCTGGCAGCATGGAAGTGCTTAGTCCTGAAGAGGAACATCGCTTACAATCCATGCCCATTGAAGAGTTAGAATCAACAATTAAGGCTTTGCAAGCAGATTTTAATAAGCTAGCCAATTATGTCAGCGCTCAAGAAGATGAGTTAGCTGGGCTGGAAGGTGAAATAGCCGATCTCCAAAGTCAGGTGGAAACGGCTGATCAATTCGATCGCATTGAGCTAGAAAGTAATAAGGAATTTGCGGAAGAGCAGTACAAAGTTCTTGAAGATAGCGTGATGGGAACCCGTCGCAGTATGCAGGATCGTTTGTCGGTCTTAAATCAGCAAAAGGCGATTTTGGATCGCCGTAAGGGAATTGCGGTTGATGAAAGCCCTGTTCAAAGTTTGCTGCCTTTGTTGTCGCAAATTGAGTCCCAGAAAAATAATCAAGAGCAAGAACTACGCAAGATGGAGAGCCAAATTGACGCGGTAAGAAACTATACGCAGCAGCAACAAGAAATGCTTAGCAAACAGTCGAATGAGCATCAGCAACAGGAACAGGTGATTCGTGCGGCTGAGGTGCAACAGCAGGAGAAGATTAGAATAGTTGCAGGTTTGTTAGGGCAGATTAGCGCTCAAGAGCAGCTTTTGCGTCCCGTGCAGGATATTGTGGATACTTTGCGTCCACAGTTAGAGGCGGCGATGCAGGATCTGGGTACGATGACCAATGGTAATAACTCTTCGCAAATTCTCAAGGATCTGCAATCTGTGATCCAAGATTTGGTTGCGGGATAAATAGCATTTAAGAATTGTCTAGATCCCCCAGCCCCCCTTACGAAAGGGGGGAGAATCAATTAAATTATCTTCTTCCCCCTTTTTAAGGGGGATTGAGGGGGATCTCTTGAAGTCTTCAACCGTAGAAAGTAATTCTTAAATAGTTTCTTAAGCCCTTGCCTTTAAAGAAACCGCTAAACTGGTTGAAAATAGAACGCAAAGCCTAAAATTGCGTAGGTTGCCATTAATAGCGAGCCTTCTAACCAATTCGATCGCCCATCAGAACTAATCGAATTCGCAATCAAGACGGCTACAGCCACGGCGACTAATTCAAAGGGATTAAAATTTAAGTCCATTGGTTTACCCATAAACCAACCGACAATCACCAATAGGGGAGCGACAAATAGGGCAATTTGCATACTTGACCCAACTGCTACGGATACTGATAGTTCCATTTTGTTTTTCATCGCCACTGTGATCGCCGTGGTATGTTCCGCAGCATTACCAATGATTGGTAATAAAATTACCCCAGTAAATAACTCGGTTAAACCTAATTGAGCGGTGGCTTCTTCCAAGGTTCCCACTAGGAGTTCCGACTCTAACGCTACAAGCAAGGTCACGCCAAAAAGAACGGCAATCCATAATTTAAGATTAATTTTGTGGGGATGCCCTTCTTCAGCTTCAGCATCATCGGCTTCAGATTTGCCCACATCATAGAGATAGGCATGGGTTTTCATCGAAAATAATAGAGTCAAACAATAGACAACTATCAATACGATCGCTACAGCGATCGATAATTTCTGGAGTATTTCTTCACTAATTCCTGCGGTTGTTAGATTTGCGGCGGTTGGCAACAAAATCGCAACTACAGCCAGATTCATCACTGACGCATTTAATCTTGCCATCGTGGGCTGAAATTCTTGTTCTTTGTAGCGCAATCCACCTAAAAACATCGACAAGCCCATCACCAACAACAAGTTGCCAATAATCGATCCCGTAATGCTTGCCTTCACCACACTGGTAAACCCTGCATTTAAAGCCACGATCGCAATAATTAACTCTGTGGCATTACCAAAGGTGGCATTTAATAAACCGCCCCATGATGCTCCTAGCACCACGGAGATTTCTTCTGTTGCTGTGCTTAACCAACCCGCTAAGGGCAGAATGGCGATCGCTGAAGTTACGAATACAATCGTCGAGTTCCATCCAAGTAAGTGACCGATGACTGAAATCGGCACAAATACAAGCAAACCAAAGGAGAAGATTTTTTTAAACATAGCCATCCACTGTAGGTTAGGACAAATATAGCGCTTCTTACAGCGCAAAGCGCTTTATTGTTTCTAGAGCGTAAAAGTAAAATCCTTAACCAACATCCCAGAGGTGAGCAGCCCACCCAGCGATCGCTTGCCATAGGTTCCTGTGCTAGGAATAAAGCTGCGGAAATCAGTTAAGGCTTCCAGATTCTCACCAAAAAAATCGTAGATACTATCATCAAATCTTAAATTCTCAATTGGAGCGACAAGTTCACCGTTCTCTACCCAAAAGCAAGCATAACGAGTCATTCCTGTAATCCGTCCACCTGTGCGATCGCTCCAGTTGAGATAATGCAAATTCGATAAATAAAGTCCTGTATCTAACTGTTTGAGAATGTCCGTTTCCGCGAGATTACCCGCCGCAAATTCAGGCGATCTCATCGACTCGCCATCATCCGCACCATTGGCAACCTTGCCATATTCCTTGGCAGTACGGGAACTGACGAGGGTATTGATCAATTTGCCATTCGCAATTACTGATAAATGTTCGGGGGCTACTTCACCCAAGCTATTAAACCGAGGGACATTGCCATAACTAAAATTTTCGGTGAGATTAATCAGGGGTGAAAGGGATTTCTCTTGATTGCGTAGTTTTAAAAGTGCGCTGCTACCCTGTTGGAGGGATGCTTCACCGATACTCCAAGTCAGAAATTCTAACAACTCAGCCGCCGCCGCAGGTGCAAAGTAAGTGCGATATTTACCGCGTTCTATGGTTTTACTAGGACGCTGCAAAGCAACTAGTTGCTGTTTGGAAAGTTCAATTTGTTTTTTATAGGCAAGAGCATTCCATTCTTTACCTGCATAGATTCCCTTAACCGCCTTTTCGCCAGAATCGGTCTGAATAAACATCGAATAATCGACAAAAAAGGAATCGGTAGCAAACCAATGTCTTTGTCCTGCGGAGTTGGCATTGGCGCGAATAATCGAACCCGATGCATAGAAACCTGTGAAGTCAATTTGATTATCTGGGTCTGATGCAGGATCTAAGATTGTGGCGATCGCTTCTTCAGGTGACAACAATTTACCTTGATAAAATTCGCGGCTCGATCCTTGATTTTCGGGTAGAACAATATAGGGATTTTCAGGAATTTGCGCGACTTCATCACGCAGATAAGCGAGACTATCGATCGCTATTTGCTCATCCACGGCGCGATCGCCTGTAAAGGGAAATTCGGCATAGGCTTCACGTTGATTAAAAATCAAGGAAATAGTGATATTGCCATCGGCGACAACGCCTGTTTGACGCACTTTAGCATGGTTAAATCGCGTAAATTGACTACGCTCACTATCGAGATTAATGGTGAGATATTCATCGGGATTTAAGGTGCTAGTCAGGCGATCGGCGAGTTGATAGAATGAATTTTCTAGTGAATTTTCCAATGAATGCTCAAAATGTTCTGATTCTTGATGTTTAATCATTACTCCTCCTTTCTTTCGATCGATCGCCACCACCGACTCAGGGGAAAATAAATTACAGGCGACCACAAACTGCTTAAAATTGCCGAACTCAACGCAATTCTTTGCTGCAAAACCCAAACATTATCCATCTTTGCCCCCAAAGCCGTCAATTGCACCGCGTGCATCGTCTCCACAATTACCGCCATCCCAAACACAATTAAAGCGATCGAAATAAAATCTTCCTGAACATATTTTTGTTTTTGCAATAGTGACGTGATGCCGCCAGCGATCGCTAAACCTAAAACATGGGTCGGCGCAACCTTAAGATCAGCGACAGTCATCGCATCCTGCAACAGTCCCAGCGCAGTTCCTGCCATCACCGACAAAAACACAGGACGATTCACACTCCATGTCACCAACCAAATCAGCATCCAATTAGGAGCCAGCCCCATCAAGGTCATCCCCGGAATTCGGGTATACATACCCAAAACACAAGCCAGTAGTGAACCAATAGTAACTGCCCAGTTCAAAACCTTTGTTGATAAGGAAATCTTGCGATCGATCATCTATGAATTGTATTTATAGATTTTGTTTATAGCTTTTCTTGAAAAGGATATACCTTCACATATTCCAGCAAACCAAGGGGGGTAGAAAACTCAACGATCGCTTCAGGTGAAGGTTGTTTATCAAGATTAATTGACCTAATTCTGCCCACTGGAACATTTTCAGGATACAGCGTACTAAATTGCGAAGTATGCACTATATCCCCCACCTTTGCATCAGGATCTCGCTCAAAAAACTCCAATATCGCCGTATTTTGGCTCTGTCCTTTTAGCATTCCTGTATAGCGACTGCGACTGATTACCACCCCAACTTGACTATTGGGATCGCTAACTAACAAAATTTGGCTGCTATTCGGCGATACATAGGTAACTCGCCCAACTAATCCCCCCGGACCAACCACCACAGCACCTGTTTTCACACCATCATTACTACCCTTGCCGACCAAGATATGATTCCACCAAGAATCAGCACCACGCCCAATCACCACCGCCCACACACCAGCATCAGCCTGATTTGCCCTTACTTGTAAAAGCTCTTTCATGCGTTGGTTTTGTGATTCCAACTCAGTCAAGCGATATCGCAACTCTCTCGTCTGAGCGTCTTGCAATAACTCCTGCTTGGAGACACTCGACTGAAAAGGACGACTCAGAAATTGATAGGTTTCCATGATTGCCACGCCCTGAGTTTGGCGAATCAACCAAGCTAAACCAATCCCAGTAGCAACAACAGCAGTCTGAAAGCTATAACGCTCCCACCAACTACGAATTGAATCCATGAAAAACTTGCCTATATTGCCTACATTTTCTATAAATTCTTCAAGCGGCTGGTCAAGACACGACCAAGATTCTTGTAGTCTTCTAACACCCGACCAGCGCCGATAACTACACAGTTGAGTGGAGCAGGTGCAATGTGGGTGACGATTCCTGTTTCGTGACTGATCAAGGTATCAATGCCATTGAGCAAAGCCCCACCACCTGCCAACATGATACCGCGATCAATAATATCGGCAGCTAACTCAGGTGGAGTCCTTTCTAGAGTGCGCTTCACGGCTTCAATAATTACCGATAATGGTTCACTCATACTTTCGCGAATTTCCGAAGACTTGACGGTGACGGTACGCGGTAAGCCTGACAGTAGATGTAAGCCTCTCACTTCCATCGCAGTCTCTTCTTTGATCGGATATGCCGAACCAATTTTAATTTTGATTTCTTCAGAAGTCCGTTCACCAACCACGAGATTATGTACAGTTTTCATGTACTTCATGATCGCTTCGCTGAGTTCGTCACCTGCAACTCGTACAGATTCACTTAAGACGATCCCTTGCAAACTCATGACGGCTACTTCAGTTGTGCCGCCGCCGATGTCGATGATCATGTTCCCTGTTGCTTCTGTTACAGGCAATCCTGCACCGATCGCTGCGGCAATGGGTTCATCAATCGGATAAACTTCACTCGCTCCAGCTCGACGGGCAGCATCCATGACCGCACGCCATTCTACGCCTGTCACCCCACTGGGGATACCGATCGCAATGCGAGGATTAAATACACCTCTTTTGACTTTTTTGATAAAAGAGCGCAACATCAACTCAGCCGAGTCAAAGTCAGCGATCACGCCATCTTTGAGCGGTCGGATGGCAACAATGTCACCAGGGGTGCGCCCAATCATCTTATTCGCTTCGTCGCCAACTGCGTAGGCAGTCTTGTCTCGTTGATCGATCGCGACAACTGATGGCTCTTGCAGAACAATACCTTCGCCAGATACATAAATCAGCGTGTTGGCAGTACCGAGGTCAATGCCTATATCTTTGGTGAAACGGCGGAATAAACCCACGTCAAAACTCTTCCAGTGGTCAAACTAGCTATATCAGTTTAACATTTTATTACAATTGTTGTCATTTATTTTAGTTTTCTTACTATTCCTAAATTCACAGGCTTTACAAGGCTTCTTGCAGTTGCATCTAGATCCATGTTTGTTTGCGCCGCTTCGCGGCGCTCTTAAACTTTGCTCTGGTTTGTTTGAGATATGATTGGCATAGGTAAAAATTATTAAGAATTAACTATTATCCAATGAGTGATTGGCTAGAACATACAGTCCAAACCGAAGTGAATATTCCTGTGGAGTATGCATGGTCGTTGTGGTCAGACTTACAAGCAATGCCCCGTTGGATGAAGTGGATTGATTCGGTCGTAATTACGGCTGATCCTGAAATTTCGGCATGGAAGCTTGGCACAAGTGGGTTGACCTTTACTTGGAAATCGCGAATTCTCAAGCAAATTCCTAATCAAATCATGCAGTGGGAGTCAATAGGTGGGCTGCCAAATCGTGGTGCGGTGCGGTTTTATGGTCGCCCCAATAATGTCACAATCGTCAAATTAAGTATTGCTTATGCGATCCCTGCGATCGGGGCGATTATGGATAATTTATTTTTAGGGCAGATTGTGGAATCCACCTTGCAAGCTGACTTGGAAAGATTTCGGGTTTATGCTGAAAAAGAATTTGCCAGTACCTAGAAAATCGATCGCTGACCTTCAGGGCTGACACCAATAATAGTGAGTTGACAATCTAAAACTGAGAAGCCATGCTTGTCGGCGACTTTTTTGCTGATGGCAAGAATCTGATCATTTTTAAACTCGATCACCCGATTAGTTTTGACACAGACTAAATGGTGATGATGATGGGGTTTAGGCTGATTAATTTCATAGTGTTTATGATCTTCAGTGAGTTCTAATTCGCGCAAGATCCCCATCCTTGCCATCATCTTCACCGTGCGATAAATGGTCGAAAGACTAATATTTTCACCTTGTTTTTTCAGATGTTCGTAGAGATCCTCAGCGCTGAGATGTTCGCCTTCGGGTAACGTCTGAAATGTATTTAAGATGACCTCACGCTGCGGTGTCATCCGACAACCTTTTAAATTAAGTTCCGCCTTGAGCGCTTCAGGTGAATAGGTGGTCTCCGCAGAAGTCATGTCATTATCAATAACGCTTGCTTCTTGAGAATACCATAAAAAACGATTCTCCCAAAAATCGAAATAGGACTTACGCATTGACAAAATTTCAACCTATGAGTTGGAACTGTAGTGTCAAATTTACGTCAAAATCGCAAGATGTAAATCCTGAACATTATGAAACTTTTAAAAAACACTGCTTTTGCATTGTTTGCTACGGTCACACTCACTTCTGGCTCTCTAAGTTTTGCTCAAAGAGCTTTTGCGGATACTAGCGGCTCAATCGTAGCCACTTCAAGCGTGAAAGCTCCAGTTGTCAACAGAGCGATTACCGAGGCTGAAGTATTGTCTGCTCAGAAATCGTGGGGGGATGCATTGGTTTTAATTTCCACAACTTATGAGATGAACGGTAAAGAGTCAGCGAAAGCATTGGCTGAAAAAGTCATTGACGAAGCTTACGGATACCAGTTTGGGGGCGTTCTTTTCAAGCCAACACTTACTGTTGCTCCACAGACATTCCGCACAACCCGTGCAGGAGCGTTAGCATATTTTGTGGGAGATGATCCTGATTTCCCAATGGATAAGGGATTTGCCCTGAATGGATGGCGCAAAGTAGAAATCAAGAATGCAGCTATCTTCATTTCTGGTAATACGGCTACCACGATGGGCAATGTGCTTATTACCGATAAAAACGGTAAGACCACTACTGTAGACAAGACGTGGCAGTTCTTCAAAGATGATAACGGTAAGCTCCGAATTATTCTTCATCACTCTTCTCTGCCTTATACAGGTAAGTAGCTAGGGAGTAAAAATTTATCAATCCTAAAAACCATTTGGATGGGCTTTGTCGATCCAAATGGTTTTTGACTTTAATTACATAATTTATTCATTCTTAATGCAGTTTTGGCGGTCCATACTTTATGTTATGGTTATCAGCCTATCTCATAAATAAGTAGTAGCCATGCCATCGTTGCCTCGTGCGATTATTCATCGGAAAAAAGTCGATGCGGTTCAGCGTTTTCATCCTTGGATTTTTTCGGGTGCGATCGCCAAACTCCAAGGTGAAGTAAAAGATGGCGATTTGGTGGAAGCCTATAGTGAAGATGGCAAGTTTTTAGCCCTTGGGTTGTGGGGCATGGGGAGCATCGCCATTAAGGTGTTGTCCTTTCAACCTGTAGAGACGATTCAACAATTGCTACGCGATCGCCTTAGCCAAGCATACCAACTTAGAAAACAATTGGGCTTAATCGGTAGCAACGAAACAAATTGCTATCGGTTGATTAATTCTGAAGGTGATGGTTTACCCAGTTTAATTATTGATATTTATGGGGATACGGCGGTTTTGCAATGTCATTCCTTCGGTACATATCGCTATCGGATGGAAATTGCTGAGGCTTTGATCGAACTTTATGAAGGTCGCTTAGTGGCGGTATATGACAAAAGTGCAGCGACTTTATCGCGCAAAGCTCAATCACAATCGCAGGATGGATTGTTAATAGGCGATCGCGCTAGTGATAGTGCCGAAGTTCTCGAATATGGACATCGATTTATTGTCGATTGGGAACGGGGACAAAAAACAGGTTTTTTCTTGGATCAGCGTGAAAATCGCCGCCTATTTGGAGAATATGCCCAAGGCAAAAAAGTTTTAAATACCTTCTGCTATTCAGGAGGATTTTCGGTTTATGCAGTAGCGGCGGGGGCGCAGCAAGTACATTCAGTTGATAGCTCAGTGAAAGCAATGGAATGGACAGATCGCAATATAGCCGCTAATTTTGATCCTGCTCAGCAAGCCACGCATACTTCATTTACAGGTGATGTGTTTGATTTTCTGAAGCAATGCGATAGTGATTATGATGCGATCGTGCTTGATCCGCCTGCCTTTGCTAAAAGTTTATCAGCGCGACATTCAGCAATGCAGGCTTATAAGCGCTTAAATTTACAGGCGATGTCTAAAATAAAAAGTGGCGGTTTATTGTTTACTTTCTCCTGTTCTCAAGTTGTGAATGTGGAGAATTTTACGGGGGCAGTGACAGCAGCAGCGATCGAGTCGGGACGGACTATTCAAGTTTTGCATCATCTCACCCATCCTGCCGATCATCCCACCAGTATTTTTCATTCTGAGGGCGCTTATCTCAAGGGTTTAGTTTTAAGTGTGATTTGAATTATGCTGCAATTTTTTGAGTTTGAAGCCGAATTTGTTGACTCATTGCGGTGCATTCCTATGAAAGTCCGCTACAAACTCGATACCTGTGGCATCAAACTCAAGCTTCAACATTGGCATAGTTTCTCGACTTTGCAACGTCAAACATTAATCGATTTGCCTTGTGAAACAGCCGACGAAATAAAAATCTATCGCGAAAATTTGCGATCGCTAGTTTTTCAAAATCTCAATACATATCCAAATGATCTGCCTATCGATGCAAATCCTGCATGGCTCCAATCAGAATCTATTCCTAGCTGTGTTTTAGAGCAGTTACAAGAACTGGAAATATCTCCACAATCACAAGAAGAATGGCAAAAGCAATGGCAAAAACTTACACCATTACAAAGATTTGCACTAATTAAACTCAGCAGATCCGATCACGAAAACAATAATTTCTTACCTGCGTTACAAGAGTTTGGAATTATTGGATAAAAAAGGGAGTGCGTTGCACTCCCTTTTTTTCTAGGAAAGTTGGCTCAAACGATAGCCAACACCATGAATCGTTTCAATCAAGTTGTGAGGAGCATTAGCGCCCTTCAACTTGTTGCGGAGACTCTTGATCGTGGCATTGATCGTATCTTCTCTAGGTGGATCAGTAAGCGACCAAACATGCTCGACAATCGTGATTCTCTTGAGGACTTGACGACCGTGATGTAGTAACAACTCTAAAATGTTGTACTCCTTCGGTGTCAAATGCACAGATAGCCCCGCATAAGAAACTTCATGCATACCTGGATCAAGCTGTAGTTCCCCCCAACGCAAAACAGTAGGTTCGGCAATCTGGGCGCGACGAGATAAAGCTCGAATCCGAGCCATTAACTCAGGCGGATCGATGGGTTTTACGAGATAATCGTCAGCCCCAGCATCCAAGCCTTGAACTTTGTCAGAACTTAAATCTAAAGCCGTCACCATCAAAATCGGAACGTTGTTGCTATGCGCCCGCAAGCGACGGCATAGGTTAATGCCATCAAGCTTGGGCAACATTACGTCTAGCAAGACCAAATTATAGTCGTCAGCCTGAGATTTCTCCCAGCCTTCCTCACCATCTCTTGCTATATCCACAACACAGTGCTGACTGCTTAACGTTTCCGCTAACGCATCAGCTAAATTCGCATCATCTTCTACTAATAGAATTCTCATTGGCTCGCGCAAATCTTAATTATTTAAGCTTGGATAGGTACTTGTAACTGAGTATATGTTATAAAGTGTCACTTTTCGGTTCCATGAAAAACACGAACTTTTCGGCGATCAATAAACATCGATACAAATCTATCATGATTACATCATATCCGATATGAATAAGATTTTTTCGCGTATGCAAAATTTAGGGTCTTCTAAAAAATTTAAATTGTAGAAAATAGGCGCGGTATAGAGCGATGCCTTTATTTTTTGGGCTTTGATTTTTTGGGCTTTGATAGTGATAGTTGAGCCGATACTAGGTTAAATTGAGTCAAGAAATACTCGTTAAAACTCTTTTTCAGAAACAGTTCTTAAACCATGACCGCCACTTTATCGACTTTTAATACAACCGCATCTCAGGCTATTTTCGCCGCCGCCAAAAATTTGATGCCTGGGGGTGTAAGTTCTCCCGTCCGCGCTTTTAAATCAGTTGGCGGTGAGCCAATCGTGTTCGATCGCGTCAGTGGCGCGTATGCATGGGACATCGATGGCAACCAGTACATTGACTATGTTGGTTCATGGGGACCAGCGATCGTCGGACATTCACATCCCGAAGTCATCGAAGCATTACATAAGGCTCTCGAAAAAGGCACAAGCTTTGGTGCGCCCTGTGTCCTTGAAAATACTCTTGCCGAAATGGTAATTGAAGCTGTTCCCAGTGTCGAGATGGTACGCTTTGTTAACTCTGGTACTGAAGCCTGTATGTCGGTATTGCGCTTGATGCGAGCCTTTACTGGGCGTGACAAAATCATCAAATTTGAAGGCTGCTACCACGGTCACGCAGATATGTTTTTAGTCAAGGCAGGATCGGGCGTGGCAACCCTCGGACTGCCCGACTCCCCCGGTGTGCCTAAATCTACGACCGCCAATACCCTAAATGCCCCCTACAACGATCTCGAAGCGGTCAAGGCTCTATTTGCCGAAAATCCTGCTCAGATCTCTGGAGTCATCATTGAACCTGTGGTAGGTAATGCGGGCTGCATCGTGCCGAAAGAAGGCTTTTTACAAGGTTTGAAAGATCTTTGTCATGCTAATGGTGCTTTGTTGGTATTTGATGAAGTGATGACAGGATTCCGTCTTTCCTACGGCGGCGCTCAAGCTCGTTTTGGCGTTACCCCAGATCTGACGACAATGGGTAAGGTGATCGGTGGTGGTTTGCCAGTGGGAGCCTATGGCGGTCGCAAAGACATTATGTCGATGGTCGCTCCTGCGGGACCAATGTATCAGGCGGGTACTTTGTCGGGTAATCCTTTGGCGATGACGGCTGGGATTAAAACGATGGAAATCCTGAAACGCGAAGGCTCGTACGAATATCTCGAACAGATCACTAAGAAATTAGCCGATGGCATGTTGGCGATCGCCCATGAAACAGGACATGCCGCAACGGGTAATGTCGTGGGTGCAATGTTCGGTATGTTTTTTACCAATCAGCAAGTTTATAACTACGATGACGCTAAAACTAGCGACACCGCCAAATTTGCTAAATTCCATCGGGGAATGCTAGAGCATGGTGTCTACCTCGCGCCTTCGCAGTTTGAGGCTGGTTTTACGTCACTCGCCCACACCGATGCTGATGTAGCCGCCACTTTAGCGGCAGCGCGTGCTGTCCTATCTGCGATTCCCGCTTAAGCGTTCTCGTAATTAGCAAAAAGACAAGGGGCTTAAGCCCCTTGTACGCATAATAATTAAATTACTGGTTTCTCAAAATTCATTTACAATAATCTATATGATTTTTCTAGGTTTGTCTGCTAGCGAACTACACTAGTACAATCTGCTTATCTAGAATGTGAAAGCATTGAACTGTCCCCTACATAAATCCGATGCTGACAGAAAACTCAACAGCCCACTCAAACAATAATCCCAAATCCAATAACGGCAATTACAATGGGGCGATCGCGCCAATTCCGTTGCCAGTGGCGAGAGCCGATTACTACATGAGCTTGCATAAGGAGCTAGATCATCTGGAAGAGATGGTGCTAGACAGTTCTTTGCGTTTGATGGGTCATACGGTCATTGATGAAGAAAAACTCTGTCAACAAATCGATCGCGTAAGGCTGTCTGTACCTGAATCGATCGCTAAAGCTGAAGAGATTCTCGCCTATAAACAAGAATTGGTAGCGGAAGCTCAACAATACGTTGAAGATTTAATTAAATCCGCCGAGTTACGCGCAAGTCAGCTTTTGGAAGAGTCGGTAATTATCCATCAAGCTGAACAGGAAGCAAATCAAATTCGCCGCGAACTGCAAACTGAATGTGAACAAGTTCGCGCTCAAACGATCAATGAAGTTAATCAAATGCGCCGTCAAGCCCAAAAAGATCTTGATAGTTTGCATCAGAGAGTGACAGGCGAAGTCCAAGATATGCAACGTGGGGCAGATGAGTATAGCGATCGCGTTTTGGGCAACCTAGAATCACAACTTCTCGACATGATTAAAATCGTCCAAAATGGACGCAAAGAATTAAGGCTTTAAAACCTTAAACCAAGCCTGTAAACGATTCCAACCATTTTCAGCTTCGGTTTGACGGTAAGAAGGACGATAATCTGCGTGAAAAGCGTGAGGGGCTTCAGGATAGACGATGATTTCCGAGTTGGTGCTGCAACCTGTGAGGCGATCGCGCATCTGCTCGACTGTATCTAATGAGATGCCCGTATCTTTGCCGCCATAAAGTCCTAAAACTGGCGCGTGTAATTTTTGAGCAATATCAACGGGATGTTTTGGAGTAAGCGGCGTGGATTCACCAACTAACCTGCCATACCAAGCCACACCCGCTTTGACATTGTAGTTGTGCGCTGCATAGAGCCATGTAATCCGTCCGCCCCAGCAAAAGCCTGTAATACCCAGTTTTTGAGTATTGCCTTTAGATGATTTACCAGCCCAAGCCACGGTAGCATCAAGGTCGGATAGTACTTGAGCATCAGGTACTTTGCTAACAATTTGGCGAATCTGAGCGATATCGGTGAGTTTAGAAACATCGCCTTGACGGTAAAACATTTCTGGGGCGATCGCTAAATAACCAAGCTTAGCTAAACGGCGACAGACATCTTGAATGTAAGCATGAACACCAAAAATTTCTTGAATCACCAAAACCACAGGAAAATTTTTGCCTAAAACGGGCATGGCTCTATAGGCAGGAATTGTGCCATCGATCGCGGGGATTTTGACTTCACCTGCCATGATCCCCTGACGATCCGTGGTGATTACTTTTGCGGAAATTGGCTGCACAGCGATCGCAAAGCCAGCCGTCAGGCTACTAACCGCAATAAATTCGCGTCGGGTAAGTTTTGACATTGGTATTGATATTAATTATTTACCAATTTTAACGGGGGTTTTGAGGCTTTGAATTTCATAGGCTGCCGTCTCAAGCAGCGAAATGCCTGTCATTTCTGCGGGTTGGGGAATCTGCAAAATCTCCAAAATCGTCGGCGCGATATCAGCAAGACGACCACCTGTGGGCTTGAGTTTGACATCCGCACCATGACCATAGATCTTGCGACCTTCACCCTCTATCAAAATGAATGGCACAGGATTGCTAGAGTGGGCAGTCCAAGCATTACCCTGCTCGTCCCACATATACTCAGCATTACCATGATCGGCGGTAATTAAAGCTGTCCCGCCTGCATTGGCAATGCTCGACAATAAATTGCCCAAACATCGATCAACATGACTAAGCGCCTTGACCGTAGCATCAAAATTACCAGTATGTCCCACCATGTCAGGGTTAGCATAATTGATCACGATCAATGAGTAAATCCCCTTTGCGATCGCTTCAGATGCAATCTTTGTCACCTCAACCGCAGACATTTCGGGCTGTTGATCATAGGTAGATACACGCGGACTGTTTACCAATACGCGATCGTCGCCTTCACTGGCTTCTTCCAGACCACCATCAAAGAAATAGGTGACATGGGCATATTTCTCGGTTTCCGCTAGACGCAACTGTTTGAGTCCATGACTTGCCACAACTGGCCCAAGCAAATTGGTTAAATTTTGGGGCGTGAAAGCAACAGGTACGGGCAGCGAACTGTCGTACTGCGTAAATGTGGCATAGGCGAGCGGCTCAATGCGATCGCGTTCAAAGCCTGTAAAGTTTTCCGCAACTAGGGCTTGGGTAATCTCGCGGGAGCGATCGGGACGGAAATTAAAGCAAATTACGCCATCACCAGCAGCGATCGCGCCAGAGGCAATTCTTGTAGGGGCAACAAATTCATCAGTAATCTTTTCCGCGTAGGCTGCTTCAAGTAGCTCAGCCGCCGAAGTGAACTCAGTGGTAATTTGATCGTTTGTAAAGACTTCATAAGCCTTTTGAACGCGATCCCAGCGTTTATCACGATCCATCACAAAGTAGCGACCGCTAACAGTGACAATCCGACCAACCCCAATTTTGTCGATATGAGCTTGGAGTTGTTTTACAAAGTTGATCCCCGAATGGGATAGGGTATCGCGACCATCGGTGACGACATGTACACATACATCGGCGATCGCTTGAGATTTGGCTAAGTCTAACAAGCCCAACAAATGATCAATATGGGAATGGACACCGCCATCGGAGCAAAGCCCTAAAAGATGCAGCTTACCTTGGTTAGCTCTGACTTTTTCGCATACAGTAACCAACACAGGATTAGATAGCAATGAACCATCATCCACAGCATCAGAAATTCTGACCAATTCTTGGGGAACGACACGACCTGCACCAATGTTTAAATGACCAACCTCTGAGTTGCCCATTTGACCTTTTGGTAAGCCAACATCTTTACCTGAGGCTTGGAGGAGAGTTTTTGGGTAGGTACTCCACAGGCTATCCATCACGGGAGTATTCGCTGCGGCGATCGCATTGCCCTCGGTTTCTTCTCTATATCCCCAGCCGTCTAAAATGATCAGAACCAGTGGAGAAACAGACCCCGTTTGCATAAAAGATAGTTCCTTGTTAAGTACAGGTTCACTCGTCACTAGGTAATCATACCATCAGAGCAAATTTACGGATTATTTTAACAATACTTGGCAATTAGCGCGATCGCAATGTATCCCAGAAAACTTTTAAAGCTTGGGAAGCGATCGCAGTCTGAAATGTATGATAAATAGGCTGTACTGGAAATTTCCCTGACGAATGGCGTTAATAGTTCAAAAATATGGTGGCTCCTCCGTAGCCGATGCCGATCGCATTAAGGCAGTGCGCGATCGCATTAAGCGGACAGTTGAGGCGGGCAATCAAGTCGTAGTAGTGGTTTCGGCGATGGGTAAAACTACCGATGGTCTGGTGGCTCTGGCGGAATCAGTATCGGCTACCCATACACAAACCCTTGAGGAGATTACGGCGAAGGAGCGTGAAACCGATCTGCTGTTGGCAACGGGTGAGCAGATCACGATCGCTTTATTAAGTATGGCTTTACAAGCGGTGGGGCAACCTGCGATCGCCATGAATGGTACACAGGTGAGGGTTGTCACCGAGCCAATTCACACTCGCGCCAGAATTTTATATGTGGAACCCGATCAAATTAAAGCGGCGCTGGATCTCGGTAAGGTTGTGGTGATTGCAGGTTTTCAGGGTGTAGCCATTGATGAAAAAACGGGATTACCAACTACGGAAGTGACAACTTTAGGGCGTGGCGGCTCGGATACCTCGGCAGTGGCGATCGCGGCGGCGATTAATGCTGATATTTGTGAAATTTATACCGATGTGCCGGGGATTTTAACTACCGATCCCCGTATTGTTCCCAAGGCGCAGTTGCTTGCGGAAATTACTTGTGACGAAATGCTAGAACTGGCAAGTTTAGGCGCAAAAGTCTTGCATCCGCGATCGGTGGAGATTGCGCGTAACTTTGGGGTGAAAATGTGTGTGCGATCGAGTTGGCTCGATGATGCAGGTACGGTGATTACGTCCCCACGCATCGGCACGGGCAACCTGAATACCCTCGAAGTGAATCGGTTTGTCGAGAATGTCTCCATTGATTACGATCAAGTCAAAATTGCGCTGTTGCAAATACCCGATCGCCCAGGCATTGCGTCTCAATTATTCAAAACCCTTGCTGAACACGGCATCAACGTGGATTTGATTATTCAAGCCGTGCAGGAAACCGAAGGCGTAAATGATATTGCCTTTACGATCCCGCAAAATCACTTGCCATTGGCGGAAGTTGTCACACGCGGTTTAGAAATTGGGGCAAGTTCAGTAACGGTTGATTCTAATGTTGCCAAAATCAGCATTATCGGTGTGGGTATGATCGGTCGCGCAGGTGTCGCCGCCCAAATGTTTGCAGCGTTGGCTTCCAAGGGGATCAATATTCAAATGATTTCTACCTCGGAAATAAAAATTAGCTGTGTGATTGCCGCCACCGATGGTAAAGAAGCGATCGCAGCCGTACAAGCCGCCTTTGATGTGCCAGTCCAAGAACAATCACCAACAACTCTTACTACTCTTACTGACGATGGTGCTAATCCTGCCGTGCGTGGTGTAGCACTTGATCGCAATCGCGCCCGTATTGCTGTCCAAAAAGTACCCGATAACCCAGGCATGGCGGCAAAAATCTTTGAACAGTTGTCCAACCAAAATATTAGTTTGGACATGATCATCCAGTCTCAATCCGATCGCGGTGTTAACGAAATTGCATTTACCGTAGCGATCGCTGATCTGGCTAAAGCTGAAACCGCACTCAAACAAGTTGAGGAAACTTTAGGCTACGGTGAAGTGTCATGTGATGGTGACATTAGCAAAATTAGTATTGTTGGTTCAGGGATGATCCAGCAGTCTGGTATTGCCGCCCGTATGTTTAGCGCCCTTGCTGATGCGGGTATTAATATTGAGATGATTGCTACATCCGAGATCAAAGTTAGTTGTGTAGTCCGCGATCATCATGCCGAACAAGCGCTGAAAGTAATTCATCAAGAATTTGACCTGTCAGGCGATCAGGCGATCGAAGTACCCAGTGCGCTCAAAACTTAGAAAAGACGTTGCAAAGCGCCGCTTTTTCTAAAACAGGCTCTAAGATAAATACATACCCGCGAGCATTTCTATGTCATCTGATAATTCCAGCGATCGCGCAAATAATTCTCCCACCGATCCCAAACAAGCCCCACCAGTACCTGAGAAACAAAATCCGTTCAAAAGTTTCTTAGCTGACAATTTACCAACGGTCGCAGTGGCGATTTTGTTGGCGGTGGGGGTGCGGATATTTATTGCCGAGCCACGCTTCATTCCTTCAAGCTCGATGGAGCCAACTTTATTAATTGACGATCGCTTAATTATCGATAAACTCTCTTTGCGTTGGCGCAAACCCGAACGGGGCGAAATCGTAGTATTTAATCCGCCTAATAATCCTGTTGTCCCTGATGCTACTAAGGTCTATATCAAGCGGGTGATTGGTTTACCAGGCGATCGCATTAGCATTCATGATGGCAAAGTATTTGTAAATGATTCGCCCTTAAACGAGCCGTACATCGCCGCGCCGCCAAATTACACTTTACCGACCCAAGATGATGCCCTCTGCCCCAATTGCTTCCGTCCCGATAATGTCCAAGCGGGTAAAACCAATCCATATTTCACCATCCCAAGTGGAGCTTATTGGGTAATGGGGGATAACCGCAATAACAGTCTTGATTCCCACGCATGGGGATTTTTGCCAGAGGAGAATCTGGTAGGACGAGCGATGTTTCGTTATTGGCCATTTGATAGTCGCACTGGCAATTTGAACGTTCCGAAGTATTAAATAGATCCCCCCCAGCCCCCCTTACGAAAGGGGGGAGAATTAATTATTTATTGTCTTCTTCCCCCTTTACAAGGGGGATTGAGGGGGCTCTTTAGAGTTTCACGCTATTACCAAATTCCTCTATATTTATGTCTACAGAAAGTAAGCTCGATCCGCAAGTCTCCGTTAAACCTTGGTGGCAACAACATGGGGAAACAATTCGTATTTTTGTTGTCGCCCTTGCGATCGCTTTTCTATTGCGGACATTTATTGTGGAGCCACGCTTCATTCCCTCTGGTTCGATGGAACCAACTTTGCAAGTAGGCGATCGCATTCTCGTTGATAAAATCTCTCAACTTTGGCAAGCACCCCAACGCGGCGATATTTTGATTTTCTATCCACCCGCTTCTCCTGCGATCGAGGATACGAGCAAGGCATACATTAAGCGTTTAATTGGCATCGAAGGCGATCGCATTGCGATCCAAAATGGAAGAGTCTATCGCAATGGTGAGGCTCTAGATGAATCTTATATTGCGGAAGTTCCCAATTATAGAATGCGTGAGGTAACGGTTCCCAAAGGTTATTATTGGATGATGGGCGACAATCGCAATCACAGTAATGATTCGCATATTTGGGGATTTTTGCCAAAGGAGAATGTGATCGGTAAAGCGACTATTCGTTTTTTCCCCTTTGGCGATCGGCTAGGGACAATTACAACAGCTAAATAATACATAAAAATTCTATGGAATAACCTTATAGTGATAGTGATTTTTAGACAAAGTTTTTTCGCCTATCATACAAATAGTTAGACTTTATAAGAAATGGTTGTTTGGATTGAAAATCGCATTAAGCTAGCGCTTCAACTTCATGATGGAGAATGTGGTGGAGACTATTCCGATGCGGTCATAATCTTGGTAAGCGTAGGTCAGTGACATTGCTGCTAGAACTTGGTCTGGAAAGTACAAAGATCGAAAGCGATTTGTTGAAACGTTAATTCGCTTCTGTCCGAGTGAGTTGAATCTTAGTCGGATCAGTATCCCTCTTTTGATTCAGAATCTGGACGAGGAAAAAAATAGCTCAGCTAATGTGCTTCGCTCCGTCTTAAATCCTTATGACTCAACTCGTGTTATTACTGGGGGCGAAATCGATAAAAGCGAAACTGATATACTACATGTTGCAACAAATCTAAGTGTAAAGAAGCTTAGACATTTCAGCTACGCTAATCTCCTTTACACAGAATTGAGATCATGGCTTGTACATGAATATCGTCTAAGTGATATGGCTTCGACCTTTCCAATGTCTTCCAAAGGTAAAGATGTGAGCTATGTTAACAACCTAAATCCAACGACAATGACAACATATAGGAGTATTTATTTTGAGTATGATTGGCTTGAAAAAGTTGTGGGTACTCTCCATACTTCGACAAGTTCGATCTGGCAGAAAGCTTCTACCTTAGAACCAGACAATTGGTGGATAGATGGTGGATGAATATGTAGTGGTAGTACTTTAGATATATTACAATCGCCAATCTTGTAAAATGCTTTCACAAAATGAAACATATCCTAAATTTATTTGAACAAAAGCGATATGTTTTCTTATATTGAAAAATAGAAGAGCGATTTATGTCAGTTACTAATGAATCACTGTTATCAAGAATTACTTTTGACCGCAATATTTTGGGTGGTAAGCCAATAATTCGTGGTATGAGAATTTCGGTGGCGATGATTTTGGAACTTTTGTCTAAGGGAGCAGCGATGCAAGAAATCTTGGAAGATTATCCAGATTTAGAAATTGCTGATATTTATGCAACCTTGCTCTATGCTTATCACCTAGTAGCTAATGAGGATATTTTTGAAAGAGCGATCGCATCCTAATCATGAGATTTTTACTTGATATGAATGCAAGTGGTGCTTTATCCCACATTCCGCTCGTAATGGAAGCCTAAAAATATTTACAACGAGACAATGAGGGTTTCAGCGATTTTCTGGAAAATTAATGATAATAATTTCTATTAGTATGTCATTATTGACAATATTAAAATAACGATATTTTTCTGACAAAAACCCAAAACACTTGCTGTATAAGGATTTGCATTCTAAATATTTTTTTCAGTAAAATAAGAGCGGAATGTGGGTTTATTGGGTTTATTGCTAGATTCGGGTCATGATGTTGCTTGTGTGCGTGATGTCGATCTCGGATGGGCTAACATTAAAATCTATCCACAAAATACACATTGCGGCTAATTCAAATTGTAGATTTATCAATTGACCAAAAACTTCAAACCTGTTGATAGGATTAAATTTAAAGCTGATATTATAGCCGCAGTAACAAAAAACCACCCCGACCACAGAAGTCGTTTTGCTTTCCAATTGCTCAAATTACTTAGAGTTTCAATGTCGCGTTCATACTGTTTAATAAATAGTAACTTATACTCATCTTGAGATAGATCAATACATTTCTCAACTTGTTCGGTTGGTGAAATAATGTTATCTTCACCTCCATTTTTTGGCAAAAGTCCAATAAGGCTGACAACAATTGAGAGTGACAATAAAAGTAAACTTAAAATTTTGAGTATTGAACAGCTATTGCATGGTAGAGAATCTCTCACAATGATAGATTGATCAGGCAAATCACCAGCTAGTTTAATTAGAGCGGCACTGAATCCAGTTATAGAACCAAGTTGGGTGTTTAAACCTTTAATTTCACCATCAAGATCTTTAATGGATTCTTGGGCATTCTTAAAAATTAGCGCTATGATTTCAGTGTAGCTATTTTGGTTAGGTTCATCAGCCATGTCTAATATAAATAACGTACAACAGTCATCAGATTATAGTTCTCAATCCAAAGCAAGTAAACAGCAACCACCTAAAATTCCTGACATCCATTTTATAAAAACCTATCAGCGTAGATATGATAGTTCACATCATCATCCTAAAGAGCGTGACTTTATGTATGAGAATGTGGAAATAGAAACTTCTGGTGGTCAAAAGACAGATATACAAGTCTATTTACTTCGTGTATATCCTGAAGTCTTTAATGGTTACGATGCATACATGGATATACCCATGAGTCTTAGTTCAGATATTAAAAAAGTTCGATCATTGCGTCTAGGAAAAAAGTGGGAGGTTATTGCTGGTCCTATGGAATCTCCAATTAGCGGATACTTTCGGGGCGATTATACTGAAAACAACCCTCCAGCTTGGATATTTGGACTTCGGTTACTTCAAAAATAACTAAGGGCGATCGCCAATCTTGTAAAATACTTTCACAAAATCAAACATATCCTATTTGAACGAAAGCGATCGCTAAGTCAAAAACACCAAAAGCAAATGGCATTTAGCTTTGTGGGATAGGAAACAATACATCTAAAGCGATCGCCACATTGGGAAAAGCTTGCATAGCAAAACTATCATCATTTTAACCCACACTATTTTCTAGTTTCAACGCTAAGAGCTTATCTGCTTCAACTGCAAACTCCATTGGTAAAGCATTAAATACTTCTTTGCAGAAGCCGCTAATGATCATAGAGACAGCATCTTCCACGGCGATACCGCGTTGTTGGAAGTAGAAGAGTTGTTCTTCGCCGATTTTGGAGGTAGAGGCTTCATGCTCGACCATCGCGGTGTTGTTTTGGACTTGGATATAGGGGAAAGTGTTCGCTTGAGAGCAATCACCGATTAACATTGAGTCGCATTGAGAATAGTTTCTTGCGCCTTCCGCTTTTGGTGAAATTTTTACCAAGCCACGATAGCTATTTTGAGAGCCACCTGCGGAAATTCCCTTAGAAACAATCTTGCTGCGGGTATTTTTGCCCACATGGATCATCTTGGAGCCTGTATCGGCTTGTTGCTTGTTATTTGTCAGGGCAACTGAATAAAACTCACCGACGGAGTTTTCGCCGACAAGAACGCAACTAGGATATTTCCAAGTAATAGCGGAGCCAGTTTCCACTTGAGTCCAAGAAATTTTTGAGTTTTTACCTTGGCACAAGCCGCGCTTAGTTACAAAGTTGTAGATGCCGCCTTTGCCATTTTTATCGCCAGCGAACCAATTCTGGACTGTAGAATATTTGATCTCGGCATCATCTAGGGCAACTAGCTCAACTACGGCGGCATGTAGTTGGTTGGTGTCAAACATTGGTGCAGTGCAGCCCTCCAGATAGCTGACATAGGCTCCTTCTTCAGCCACGATTAAAGTGCGTTCAAACTGTCCCGAATCGCCGTTATTAATACGAAAATAGGTGGATAAGTCCATCGGACATTTCACGCCCTTGGGAATATAAACGAAGGAGCCATCGGTAAATACGGCGGCATTTAATGCTGAATAAAAGTTGTCAGCGATCGGTACGACACTGCCTAAATATTTTTTGACTAGTTCGGGATATTCATGCATCGCTTCGGTGATCGAGCAGAATATGACACCAACTTTGGCGAGGTCTTTTTTAAATGTTGTGGCGATGGATACGCTATCAAAAATCACATCAACGGCGACATTACTGAGACGCTTCTGCTCGTTGATCGAAATCCCTAGTTTCTCGAAAGTATCTAATAATTCAGGATCGACTTCATCGAGACTTGCCTTTTTCTTAGACTGTTTTGGGGCTGAATAATAAACGATATTCTGATAATCGATCGCAGGATAGTCCACATGCGCCCAAGTCGGTTCTTGCATCTTCAACCATTGACGATACGCTTTGAGTCGAAACTCCAACATGTATGCTGGCTCGTTTTTTTTCTCGGAAATCATGCGAACGACATCTTCGCTCAGTCCGCGTGGAATCGTGTCCGACTCAATGGACGTAACAAATCCGTATTTGTATGGTTGGTTGACAAGTGCTTGAACCGTTGCAGTCATGTCTTTGAAGGCTCCTGATAATTAATGCATACCTGTAGTGCAAAGCGCTATAGTTACGCGAGTAAAACAACTTGCTTGTTTCTTTACTAATTGTAGGTTACATTAACAACATATCAGTTGTCAAAGTAAATTTTTTACAACTTGGCTAGGTTTATCAGGAGCTTATATTTGTGAAAACTCCCACCAATGTTGCGGAGAGGCTCACCCCTCAATTCAAGCTAGATCAAAAACTAGATCATAAGTTAGATCAAAAAAGTGATATCAAGCATGATACTAAGCATGACATACTCCAGCTTCTGCTCAAGCGTGGCGATGTGACCGCGCAGGATTTAGCCGAAAAATTGGATATTAGCCCCCAAGCTATTCGTAAACATTTAAAGGACTTGGAGACTGAGGGACTGATTTATCACACGGCGGAACAGGCGGGGATGGGTAGACCGCAGTTTGTGTATGCTTTGACTTCGGCAGGGCGCGATCGCTTTCCTGATAGTTACAATCAGTTTGCCGTAAATTTCTTAGATACCCTAATTGATACACTCGGTAAAGAGCAAGTATCGGAGGTGTTGCATAAACAATGGCAACGTAAATCTCAGCATTATAAATCTCAACTAGGTGTGGGTTCGCTCAAGCAGCGATTAGAAAAATTAGCGGAAATACGCCGATCTGAAGGTTATGTGACGGAGTGGTTTCCTGTGGATGGCAGTGAAAATTTTATTTTTACGGAATATAACTGCGCGATCGCCCATGTTGCCGAGTCATTTCCCAGTGTGTGCGGACATGAGTTAGAAATGTTTGCCACAGTTCTCGATTGTCCTGTGGAGCGGACACATTGGATGGTTGATGGTGAACATCGCTGTGGCTACTTAATTCAGCATAAGGTGTTGTAGTTCGTGATCGCTCCCAATTATTCTGATAGCATAGATACTAGTAGTTATGGTTATTGGGGATTGTGGCATATGTTGTCATTCTCCCTAGTTCTATAGTTTTGAAATAAATACAGGAAAAAATATGGCTCTCGCTTTAAATACGCTGAATGTAGAAAATGTTCTTGATGAATTACGCCCTTATCTAATGTCCGATGGTGGCAATGTGGAGCTAGTAGAAATTGAAGGACCAACCGTGAGATTACGTTTGCAAGGTGCTTGCGGATCTTGCCCTAGTTCGGCGATGACTTTGAAAATGGGCATTGAGCGCAAATTGAAGGAAGAAATTCCTGACATTGCGGAAATCGAACAGGTTTTCTAGAAGCAACCTAAATTGACTTTTGAGAGGTTTACTCTACGGGGGAACCTCTCAAAAAGGAATTCGCAAAAGCCTCTTATGTTTCAGTCATGTTGCGATCGCCTTAGCAGACAAATATCGTGAAGAATTACTAGCTTCTGAGGATGAATATCGCATTTTGATTCCCGATGGATTAACTGAAGTTTTGAGGCTTGATGAATGGCATCACCCAGATTGGGACTGTCCGCCAAGTCAAACTGAGACTTTCCCTTTGATTGCTGAAGTTCTTTTTACAGGGAATAATAATTTATATAAACCACCGACAAACCCTAATACTGATTGGAAATTTTGGTTTCCTAAGTAGAATTAGCATACAGGCTATTGAGGGATTAGTTAGCACAGTAACAACCTATAGAATAAATTTTGAAAAAATCTTCATTTGTAATAAATTGTGGAGAGAGGAATTGTACATTTAGCTTGAGAATCTCACGAATCTTTTGTAAGGGAATAGGATTTTCAAAAAGCTCCGTATTACTTCATCAAGTGTAGAACACGCACAAATAGCCATTGTTTGTCTATAGGATCGTCGATACGAGTTTTGAAACTGTCCGAAGTATTGATTTATTAGTCAGACAAAAGTATTCGCCCAAATTGAAACCCCTATTCGTTACGTCACCAATTCAGAAGGCAAAGCGATCGATGTGCTTGTCCCTTTAGACATTTGGCAACAGGTAATCCATTTAGACAGCATATAAAAATAACTTAAGCAAATTGTCTGTTAGATTGTTTAGGATATTGCTTGTCTGCCATATCTAGTCTAATTTCAGGATTTCCATTGAAATAGATAGTTCTATCTCAAAATGGTTAAGTTGTTTTTACAAAATTCCTTAGCCTTTAACTTCTCCTAATCTATTCAACCAAAAAAATTATGAAAGTTGATGTATATAAGCGTCCTCAAAACAGTCCAGATGATCTCACAGCACTGAAAACCGCGATCGCCTCTGGCGAAATTAATCCCCAAGAGATCGTAGCAATTTTGGGTAAAACAGAAGGAAATGGCTGTGTTAATGACTTCACACGCGGATTTGCCGTTCAAACCCTAAAAAATTATCTCGCTAATTTTGTGGGACAAGAACAATCTGAGTCCATTGTCTATGTCATGTCTGGAGGTACTGAAGGAGTCTTAAGTCCCCATTTAACAATTTTCACAAGTCAGCCTTCTCAGCCAAATATGTCAACAAGGATGGCTTTGACCTTGGGCGTGATTCATACTCGTGATTTTACTGCTGCGGAAATCGGCTCGTTAACGATGGTTAAGGAAGTGGCTCTAGCTGTTAATGAGGCGATCGCCTCCGCAGGAATGGCTAAAGCTGATGTGCATTTTGTGCAGATTAAATGTCCATTAGTCACCAGTCGCGATCGCCTGCTCGAACATTCTCAATCTATGGATAAATCTGTAAGTAGCTATCAGTCAATGGGTTACTCACGCGGAGCCTCAGCCCTAGGTGTTGCCGTAGCCTTAGATGAGGTTCAATTAGCTGACCTCAAATCCGATGATATCTGCCAAAATTATGCTTTATATTCCACTGTAGCTTCCACTTCCGCAGGGGTAGAGCTACGCAATTGCGAGATTTTAGTATTGGGCAATGCACCGACATCAACCAGTAATTTCGTGATTGGTCATAGCGTGATGCAACATGCTCTCGATGCTCAAGCCGTAACTAAAGCGATCGCTTCAACAGGTCAAACCAGCGATCGGATTGTCAATATATTTGCCAAAGCTGAAGCCGATCCGTCGGGAGAAATCTTGGGTAGAAGACATACGATGATGGATGATTCGGATATTAACCATACAAGGATGGCTAGGGCTGTCGTTGCCGCCGTAGTAGCATCGATTGTCCAAGATCCAATGGTCTATGTATCGGGAGGTAGCGAACATCAGGGACCATCAGGCGGTGGACCTGTTGCGGCGATCGCCCGTATAGACTAATCTCAATTTTATCCATTCCCAATCTACCGCGTACACACAAGTCATACACTTAAAACTATGGAAACTAAACCACCGCTCCCTCCATTTACTCTAGAAACCGCCAAAGCCAAAATCCAAGCTGCGGAAAATGCTTGGAATACTCGCGATCCTGAGCGTGTTGCCCTTGCCTATACTGAAGATTCTGAATGGCGCAATCGTCATGAATTTGTGAATGGTCGCGATGAGATTAGAGAATTTCTGAAGCGTAAATGGGAGAAAGAACTTGATTATCGATTGAGAAAAGAACTTTGGTGCTTTATGGACAATCGGATCGCGGTGCGATTTGAATATGAATACCATGATCAATCTGGTAATTGGTATCGCGCCTACGGTAACGAAAATTGGGAATTCGCTGACAATGGTTTGATGATGCGGCGCTTTGCCAGTATTAACGATCTCGCTATCCAAGAAAGCGATCGCAAGTTCCGATGGGAGCGTTAAATATATTAGGGCTTACGCAAAAAGACTTAAAAACGCGATTCTAAGAAATCATTTAAGAATTGTGTAGATCCCCCCAGCCCTGCCTACGAAAGGGAAGAGAATCAATTAAATTATCTTCTTCCCCCTTTTTAAGGGGGATTGAGGGGGATCTCTTAGAGTCACTGACCGTAGAAAGTAATTCTTAAGGGGTTTCTACGGTAGACTCATCAATTGCCTCTACGTTAAAATGCTGATTTTTAGTTATGGTTCTCGTAATTGGGAAATGTAGTCTTGCTTAATGTTATATTCCTATCGTTAAGTAGCTCGGTATAATTGAAACGGGGAGTTGCACTATGATCCTTGTCACAGTCGGGACAGAGCAGTATCCATTTAACGCTTTGATGGATTGGATTGGCTTGTTAATGCGAGAGGGGATTCTTACGGAAGAAATTACAATTCAGTATGGCTCCTCAACTAATTTACCTGACAATGTTAAGGTCAGTAAGGTAATCCCAGAAGCCCAATTCAAACAGATGGTTGAACAGTCTAGTGCGGTGATTGCCCATTGCGGTGAGGGTTCGGCTCTATTATTAGAGGAATTTGATAAGCCCTATATTCTCGTGCCGCGTACTGTCAAATTTCATGAACATGTGGACGATCATCAGTTGGAAATGGCTGACGATCTGGAAAATCAAGGGGTGCTGATTGCCCGATCGCCTGCCGACTTAGTTAAATTTCTGAAATTAATTACGATTCCCCATAGTGCGCCCAACTTTGCGGAAGATGAGCCGCTATGCAAATATTTGAGCGATCGCTATCCCAGTAGTACCTATCCCAAAATTATGTTGGTCTGCTCATCGGGTGGGCATTTTAAGGGGATGCGCGGATTCAGTGATTATTGGCAACAGTTTGAGCAGCGCCATTGGATCACGTTTAAAACAGGCACTACCCAAACCGAACTTAAGAGCGAACAAGTATCTTGGGCGCATAGCCCCACTAATCGCAATTTGCCGAATTTAATCAGGAATTTGCTGTTAGCGATCGCTGTATTTCGGAAAGAACGTCCTGCGCTGGTGATTTCCACAGGGGCTGGTGTCGCTGTGCCATTTTTAGTGATTGCGAAATATATTTGCAAAAGTCAAGTGATTTTTGTCGAGTCAAAAACTCGTATTCGTGATCTGAGCCTTTCGGCAAAGTTATTGCGGTCATTGAAAGCCTTAGATTTACTGATTGTCCGTGCCGAAGAAATTGCCGATCGCTATCCTGAAGCCGTTTATATTCCCACGGGAAATGCTCCGACAGCGCTCAAATTTGGATTGCATGATGTACAGATCATCAGTTTTCAGGAAACGGTTTTAATCAGTACCCCAAAACATATATTTAATCCTCAAGCTCGCAAGTTAAAGGAAGATTTCCAAGAATTATGTCGTGAGGAAGAAAATTTCCGCAAAATTATTATTGACATGTCCAATACTGAGTTTATCGATAGTTCGGGTATTGGCGCACTGATCTCCTGTTTAAAAATTTTGCGTCAAGCCGATATTCAATCAGGCAAGCCAGAACCAACAGAATTAGTACTTTGGAGCGTTAATCCACAGGTATTATCGATTTTAAAAATGACGAAGTTGGAACATATTTTTTATATCGAACCCGCTACCCGTTCCAATCGTTTCCCTACCGATAAAAATTCCCGATCGCCCCATCAACCTTCCCGTTTCTCAATCCTCCTATATCGCATTTACCAAACCCTGCTGAATGTTCCCATTGTCTGCGCGATCGCCTATGTGATGTATTTCTTGTATCCTGCGATCGAGATCGATCCACGGGTGATTGTTCATGCATCGGTGCGAAGTTTTCCCAAGCGGTTGTTTGATATTGTTGGCTCCTCTGTGGGATTGGTGCTGACCACATTTTTAGCCGTCCCGATCGCGATCGCTATTAAATGGGAAAGTCACGGTTCGATCCTGTTTAAACAAAAACGGGCGGGACTGATGAGCAAACCCTTTAGTATCTGGAAATTTCGCTCGATGGTCAAAAATGCCGAAATGCTCAAGCAAAAGGTGACTAATCAAATTGCTGACTCATCGGATGGAAATTCTCAAAGTAATGATGGCGGTAAATTCTTTAAAAATAGCAACGATCCGCGAGTAACTAAGGTCGGGAAAGTTCTACGGAAGACGAGCTTAGATGAACTGCCGCAGTTTTGGAACGTGTTAATAGGTGATATGAGCCTTGTGGGGACAAGACCACCGACTTTTAACGAAGTGGGCTTGTATGAGCTAGAGAATGAATATACCGATGAGAAAATGACGGAATGGAGTCGTTTGGATGTGAAACCAGGGATAACTGGGGTATGGCAAGTCAGTGGTCGCTCCAATGTCAAGAGTTTTGAAGAGGTGATGGGGTTTGACTTAACCTATAAAAAAAATTGGAGTCTACAATATGATCTGTGGTTAATTTTTAAAACGATCGCGGTTTTATTTAATCGTAAGAATAGTGCTGTTTAAATGTTGAAGAATTTAGGTAAGAGATTTCCAATTAAAAAAATATCCCAAAATTTTTGTGGTGCAGGCATCTTGCCTGCTGATTATACGGGCAAGATGCCGGTACCACAAGATTGGAGCATCTTTTTTGTGGGGTTCTCTAAGTTCGTTTTTTGGGCATTTTTTCAGACTGTGGCGATCGGATTTTTATCGCAAGAGCCTCTAGAAGCGCTGCCACTATCCCCTGGCGATCGCATCAGACTTCTGATCCCTGAAGGCGAGTTATTTAGTGGCGTGTATGAGGTAAATCTGGATGGCAATATTCAAATACCCTATCTCGATCCCTTATCAGTTCGTGGACTAGAAATAGATGAGGCAAAACAATTAATTCGAGACACTTTAATCAATCGTCAGTTTTTTCAACCTAAGTTTTTGCAACTAAATGTGAGTATTTTGCAATGGGCGGCGGTGCAGGTGCATGTTTCGGGAGCAGTTTTTCAGTCGGGGCGGATCTCGATTAACAACCGTTCAGCCGAGGAGCGCAATCTCCAACAAAACCAGTCATCGGGCGATAATCCACCCGAACGCTTTCTTACGGCTGCTTTGCGGGGAGCAGGAGGCATTACTCCACTGGCTAATGTCAAAGAAGTTATGGTAATCAGAAATAACTTTGTGCAGATCGTGGATTTGTCTGGAGTATTTTCAGGCGAAGAGGTTGACGATGTGCCATTAATCGCAGGCGATCGCGTGGTCGTGCCAATATTAGCCAAACAGCAAAATAACTTAGTGCGCCCATCCCAAATTACCCCCCCTGGGATTCGCGTATTTTTGTCCAATCTCACGATTCCCGCGCCTAGTAATGCCACTTCATCGATTAAATCCGATGGCTCATCATTTCCCTATGGCGCAAGGTTTTCACAGGCGGTCATATCCGCTAACTGTTTAGGTGGTACATTTCCCACCAATTCTCAGCGCCGCGCTGTTTTAGTTCGCACCGATCGCCAAACTGGAGAAACCGAAGTATTCGATCGCGGGATCGAACAATTAATCCGTGATTCTACGGATGATACTAATAATCCATTTCTAATGCCTGAAGATGGAGTTGGCTGCTATGATTCCACTGTGACCGAAGCCAGAGATGTCGTTCGCACGATTACGGATATTCTCCTGACCCCTTTTAACTTGATCTTCAAGTAGGGAAATTCGATTATGAATGACACCATATCCAGTTCTCAAGATACGATTAATATCACCGTCGGGAAAAAAACTAGATATTGGCGATATGCAAGGTATGCGGCGATCGGCTTGGCGGCAAATGTCGCTTTATGGGGAATGACTTTTACTTATTTGAAAACGACAAAACCAGTCTATACGAGTAACTGGGCAGTTATTTTACCAGGGGCGGGTTCGGGTGTAAGTGTGAATTTACCTGAAATCGGTCAGGCTAGCTCTTCCAGCAGTTCTCCCTTTGGCGGCTCCTCAATGGACCCCAGAGCCAACTATCAATTTCTGGTTACTAATGAATCGGTTTTAGAAGAAGCGGCGAATAAATTAAAAATTCCCACCAAACAACTGGGTAAACCGAAGGTAAAACTGGTAGATAATACTTCGATTATGGAATTTGAGGTCACAGGTCCGACTGCTAAAGATGCTCAATTGCGATCGCTGGCGATATATGAAGCACTCCAGACTAAATTAAGTGAATTACGGCTTGAAGAAGTCGCAAAACGCGAGTTGGGAAGTCAAGGCACATTAAAATCTGCCCAAGAAAAATTAAAAGCCACTCAAAAGAGTCTCTCAGAATATAAAGCATCGTCAGGGCTAAGTTCTGGCGATCAAGTTAAGGATCTATCAACAAATATTGAACAACTTCGCAAACAGAAGGCAGAAGGATTTGCACAGGTTGAACAAACTAGCTCTCGGCTAGAGCAATTGTCTTCTGATTTGGACATGACCGTACCCGAAGCCGCAAATGCTTTTTTATTGCAAGCCGATCAATTATTTCAACAGAATCTCAAGGATTATAACGAAGCTAGCGCCATGCTGGTTGTCTTGAAAGCCAAGTGGGGAGATAATCATCCCTTGGTAGTCAAGGAATTTTCTCGACAGCAATCGGCAAAAACAGCGATGATCGCTCGCGCTAGCTCCCTATTAGGGCGTAATGTCGATCAATCCAATTTACAGCGCTTGACTATTAAAAACGAAACGGGTTCTAGTCGGGAGAGCTTGTTTCGCGATCTCATCGCTGTGCAGTCAGAGCAGAAGGGTGCATCGGCTCAAAATGAAGCCCTTGGCAACCAGATTGACGAATTGGAAGTTCGGCTGAAAATGCTTGTCCAGAAACAATCTAAGCTTGAAAGTCTACAACGGGAAGTCCAAATTGCGGAGGCGGTATTTGCTTCTACTTTAGCAAAGTTAGATCTCGGTAAATCCGATATTTTTATCTCTTATCCAATTACGCAACTAATTGCCGAGCCGACTCTTCCCGATGAAAAGACTTCACCTAAGCCATCAATTGTTTTTGTCGGTGCGGGTGTAGCTTCGATATTTATTACCACGGGACTAGCCATGCTGTGGTGGCGGAAGGAAGCCGCTATTTATCTCAAAACCAAAATGAAGCGATCGCCCGATCAAATTTTAGAGTCATAATTTGAGAGAGAATGAACCCTATGAAGAAAGCTACTCCCAAGATTGAAGCACCCAAAATTGAGCCGCAAAACTTTGCTGAGAAAGTGATCTGGATTTCGATTATCTGGACTTTTGCCTTTTATTTAATCGGTGGGCTGTATGTTTTAGGGTCGGTTTTGGCTTGGGTTCTTTTCGGAAATCTTTGTATAAAACTGTGGCAACAGAACGAAAATACCCCAGAAGAAGATCGAATTACGATTCCCTTGGGAATATGGGTTTGGATTGTGAGTATGTTGGTGATGCAAGTGGCTCTGGTAATGGGACATTTGGACTTCGATCTGAGTTTGGGAGAAATCATTAAATCGACAATTGGTTGGGCTAAAGGTTGGGCTGTACTAGCGTTATATCCTCTGATTGGCTGTCTCAAAATCAGACCACAGTTAATGTATCGTGCTGCTTCACGGATCTGTGCTTTTACCCTTGCCATTTCCGTTCCATTTGTACTTGCCTTTTATTTGCGTTTACCCCAAAAGCTCTATGTGTCCCCGCTTCGGGCGGTGGGTGGTCCCGGACCCGATTTTTTTGAGGTGATGCTCTATGAAATCGATCCTGGGGAAGGTAAACCGCGTTGGCGACTGTTCACGCCTTGGGCTCCTGCCCTAGGATTTGTCGCCAATATTTATTTCTTTATGGTGTTACAAGACAGCGATCGCAAGTTGCGTCGATGGGGTATTTTGGGCTGTCTGGTCATGTGCCAAATTTCCGCCTCCCGTCTGGCTTTGATTGCCATGCCTGCGGTGTGGTTGATTACTTTATTTCTATCGAAACTCAGCCGCCCTTTAACGCTAATTGGTTTAGGAATTGCTAGTTTTATTGGAAGCATTACTTTAGATAATATTATTGAAGCGATCGCCTCCTTTAATGAAAAATTTACCGCCGCCAGAAAAGACTCTTCGCGAGTTCGTGCAGCTTTGGGCAGCATTGCCCGTTATCGATGGGAAAAGGAAGCACCGATTTGGGGACATGGGGTTGTGGAAAAGGGACCGCACATGGTCGAGTATATGCCGATTGGTTCGCACCATAGTTGGTTTGGACTGCTCTTTGTCAAAGGGATAGTTGGCTTTTTTGCCCTTGCCGTCCCAATGGCATGGAGCTTTGGCGATCTCACGTTCAAATCGCAAAAAAGCGAATCCGCAAAAGTGGGGCTGAGCATGGTTTTAGTCCTGATGTTCTATACCTTTGGTGAAAATCTGGAAATCCTTGCCTATCTTTTTTGGCCTGGGCTAGTGATGATGGGCATCGGCTTTAATGCGAAGGATCGAGTGGAGGAGAATAGACTCGTTCTACTTCCGCAAGATAAATCAACAATTAATGAATCACAAAATATAGAGGAGATATCGCAATGAAAATCAAAGTACTCAGTACTAAAACTATTGAGCGCTCGCAACCTAGTCGGTGCAAATAAAACCTTGGAAGGGCTGATTAATTCACCAATTAAAAAATCACCACCAATCCCTAAATTTCTAGAGGTTCCTGTTAAACCATGCGATCGCCCTTTAATCTTGGGAGCCAAGGAGATCGCGGAAATCAGCTATCTCCCTGATGAAACTTTAGCCAATTGGGGGCAGAATGGACGTGAAGCAGTGCGATCGTCTAGCGATAATTATTTCAAAGCGTGGGAGGTGCTGCTGTGGGAAGTGTTAGCGAATTAATGTAAAATAATCAATAAGATTTTTTGTAAAATATTCATGAGAGAGCTTGACTACGGAGACAATTTAAGATTTATCGATTTGTTTGCAGGAATTGGAGGCTTTCGGCTAGGATTTTGCCAAGCAAAGTATAAATGTGTTTTTTCTTGTGAGATTGATTCAAGTTGTCAAGTGGTTTATAAAGATAACTTTGGTGAAATCCCATTCTCAGATATTACAGAAATAGATGTTGAATCTATCCCAGATTTTGATGTTTTAACTGCTGGGTTTCCTTGTCAACCTTTTAGTATTTGCGGTAAAAGAAGAGGATTTGAAGACACAAGGGGAACACTATTTTTTCATATTTGTCGAGTTTTAGAATTTAAGCAACCGCCATTTGCAGTTCTGGAAAATGTAAAACATTTAATTCATCATGACAGTGGTAGAACATTAAAAGTTATACTAGATTCACTTGAAGATCTTGGATACTATGTTAGCTATACTGTATTAAATTCTAAGGATTTCGGTGTGCCTCAAAATAGAGAAAGATTGGTAATTATTGCTAGCAAAAAACAAGCTTTTAATTTTAAAAATTTATCTGTTATTAGACCAATTCCTAAGCTAGAGGATTTTTTGTCTAAGAATGATAAATTTGATTATTTGTTGTCTGATGAATACACTTTAATTGATAATCCTAAGCTTCAGCAATCAGGTTTAATATTTGTAGGATATAGGACTGATAAAACCATTTGGAAAAAAGGAGTTAGACCAAATACAGAACATTTATCCAGAGTACATCATCAACCTAATCGAATTTATTCGGTAGAGGGTATTCATCCTACAATTCCTTCACAGGAGACATCTGGACGCTTTTTTATATATATTCCGTCAGAAGATAAAGTCAGAAAATTAACAATTACTGAATGTTATAAAATCATGGGCTTTCCTGAAGATTTTAAACAGTGTAATATTTTAGGTAACTCTTATAAACAAATTGGTAATTCAGTGTGTATACCAATGATTTATCAAATTGCATTAGAAATCAAAAAAGAACTATTGCAACCATTATCTAAATCTTTAACATCTCAAGTATTTCGCTCTAAACAATTAGCACTTTTTAATTAGGAATGAACCAATGAATCATCAAGTAAAATTAATTGAACTATATAAGCTTGTATCTGATGACTTATATGAATCTCAAGAATTTCTAGAGCAGTCTTATGAAATTCCAAAACAAATTTTGGATAATATTGAATTAATAGCGAGAAATTACTCTAAACAGAAAGGTGTTTATACGGTTCTAACTACTCTTTTGACACATAAATGTTTGCATCCTCAGCAAGATATTAGATTTCATCAAAAAGAAATGCCTAATGGTTTCTCTGGTAGAAGTATCGACACAAAGTTTATAACTCCCACTTTAAAAGCTTTAGGTTTACCGTCAATGGCTGAAAGTGGATGGTTAACACGATCTTTAGAACAACCGTTTCCTTATACAATGGATTATCAAGGTAATATTGGTGGTCAAGGAGTTAAAAATGCATTTTTAAGTATTTTAAACTTTATCGAAACTATTGTTTTACCTGACGATCAGTCAAAAATATCTGAACTACTATTAGTGTATTTATTAAAAAATGTAATAAAAATTTCTAATTCTGAAACAATTAAATTTGATGTGTTAGATGTAAATGTTAATAGAAGATCTGAGATAAAAATAAACGATATTATTGATTCCTTAAAAGAACATTTCTACTTTAAATATACGACTAGAGGCACATCAAAATTACCTGTTTTAGCTATTTATGCAATATATCAATTACTAGTAATAGAAATCGGTAGATATAAAAGTTGCACACTGAAGCCTTTAGGAAGTCATACAGCTTCAGATTTAACATCAAAAAGTGCGGGTGATATTGAAGTTTACTATACTGAAAAGCCTAATCAATTATTAGAAGTTCTAGAAATTAAATATGAAAAACTTATAGACAAACATATAGTAGCTATTGTTCAGGAGAAAATTGAAAGATTTCACCCTGAGAGATATATTATTTTGTCCTCATTAGAAATAAAGAAGGAAGATGAAACAGATATACATAGAATGATTAATGAAACTTTAAATAAATCTCAATGCCAAATAATTGTAAATGGCATATTGCCAACGATTAAATATTATTTAAGGTTAGTAAGTTCGCTCACTAAATTTATAGATCACTATTCTGCTTTGGTTGAGAAAGATCACGAAATTGATTTTGAACACAAACAGAAATGGGCTGAAATACTCCAAAAAATGATTGTTTTTCAACAAATCAGTAACTTCAATTAGGTCTAATTTATGAAACCGAAAATACTCAACTTACTTAGTGATGAACGGATGGGGGGAGTTAAGACCAGTCTTAATAGCCTCATGAATTCGCGATTACAAGAAAAATTTGAATTTGCGATCGCCCCTTTAAACCGTGCTAGACCAAGCATCAAAAATCTTCAGCCTGAAATTATCATCGTCCATGATGCCTGTTCTTGGAAAATATTACCAAGTTTACTGGCGCTCAAATTTCTCAAAGGAAAAGCAAAACTTGTCATTCTCGATCATCATTATTCAGAATTTTTTGAACGCCTAAAAGTCGCTAATCCCCAAAGATTTCGATTGATGCTCAAGCTTTGTCATTGGTGCTGCGATCGCCTGTTGTTAGTTTCCCATGCCCAAGGATTATGGATGCGAAAACATAAATTAGTGCGATCGCCTAAGTTAACGATTATTCAGCAAAGTCTAAACTGCGATCGCTTTCTCGAACTCCCGCCTAAACCTCTCAACAAACCATTAATTTTCGCTGCTTATGGTCGTTTTGAGGAACAAAAGGGATTCGATATTTTGTTGCAAGCAGTGAATTTAATTCCTCACATTGATTTCCAATTAAAAATCGCTGGCTATGGCTCTGACGAAGCACAATTACAACAATTAGTAACAGGAAATTCCCATGTTCAATTCGTTGGTAAAATACAGGATGTTCCCGCATTTTTGAATGATTGTGATGTAGTCATAATTCCTTCACGCTGGGAGCCTTGGGGTAATGTATGCTTAGAAGCAAGATCGGCGGGTAAACCTGTGATTGTAAGTGCGGTTGATGGCTTAGTGGAGCAGATTCAGGAATGTGGTCTTTTGGTTAAATCTTGTAATGCCCAGACTTTTGCCAAAGCGATCGCCCAAGTCTGTGAGATGACTTCAGAGGAACTCAGCGCTTGGGGCAGTAAGGGAAGGGGATCAGCGATTAACGCTTGGGATGAACATTTAACCGCATGGGAGGAAATGCTATGTCAGCTATTGGGCAACTAATCGATAAAGTCAAACAGAAATTAGCCAGTCGTTTTTTACGGAATTTGGGGTGGTTAGGACTATCGGAACTATTTATTCGGATTTCGCGATTAGCAGCTACGGTTGTGTTGGCGCGACTGCTCTCAAAATATGACTATGGACTGGCGGCGCTAGTGCTGACAACCAACGAATTTGTGAATGTCTTCACTCAAAATGGAGTTTGGGATAAATTAATTCAATCCGATGAGAGCGATTTAAAACAACTTTGTCAAACCGCCTATTGCCTAAACTGGATTGTCTGTGGGGCTTTATTTATTATTCAATGCCTGATTTCTGTCCCCGTCGCGCTGTTCTATCAAGACAATCAGATTATTCTCCCCATTTGCATCATGGCTTTGGTGTATCTGATGATTCCCATTTCCTTAGTACAGGCTTCCCTAACTCAGCGCGAGAATCGGCTGCATGTGATGGCACTTGCTAACGGTTTACAGGTTTCCATTGATAATGTTTTGACGATTATTTTAGCGTTTCTGGGTTGGGGAATGTGGGCGATCGTCCTGCCAAAGGTGATCGTTGCGCCGATCTGGGTAATTGTCCATTATGTCAATAATCCTTGGCGACCAACGCGAGAATTTACGCTGATTAATTGGCAAGAAATTATGCGCTTCGGGCGCAGTGTATTGGGTGTGAAGTTGATGAATACCCTCAGAAATAATCTCGATTATCTCATTGCAGGACGATTTCTCGGTGTGGAAGCCTTGGGAATCTATTACTTCGCCTTTAATGCAGGATTGGGAATCAGTATGAGCGCCATCAATGCTGTAGATTCCGCCCTATTCCCCCATTTATGCGCCGCTCGTTCCGATCCCGATCAATTTAAAGAGCACTACTTTAGCAGCCTGAAAACGATCGCTTGGATTGTGTTCCCTCTCGTCCTTTTACAATCGACCCTCGCTCCATTTTATGTGCCAATTATCTTCGGTCAAAAGTGGCTCCCTGCAATTCCTATCTTGATTTTAATCTGCCTCTCCGCAATACCTCGCCCCTTTGCCAATGCCGCTTCTAGAGTCCTCTGGGCGCTCGACAAACCCAATTGGGATCTGCGCTGGAATGCCTTTTTTACAGCTTTCTTTGCGATCACGCTACTCATCGGTGTTAATTGGGGCATTATCGGCGTAGCGGCGGCGGTACTTTTGGCGCATGGGGTTGCTTTACCGATGTATTCGATTTGGGTAACTCGCAATATGCCAAAAATTATGAATCAAGAGATAGTAGCGATCGAGGTTAAAGAAACTGTTTAAAAAATCCTTTAACTCATGCTTATATGCTCGCTAGTTAAGTAAAATTAATTCTAATATCACTACCTTTCCAAGAGAAAAGATATGCGTAAACTAAAATCTGTTGTCTCGTTTCTTCCTTCCAAGTGTAAAATTAGGCACTTTGTTAGTAGGAAATTAACGTGGATTAGAGAGTTCTGTGGCTCAATGTATGCCTATTCTTTGAGTGGGAAGGCAGTAGTATTCGCTGTAGTATTAACTGCCGCTATAGGAGCATTTTACTACTTCTATATTCAACAATATCAAGCCGAATCTTTTTTGAGACTAGTAGATTCCGCAAAACCCACACCAATTAAACCATTAGAAACTAAAGACTACATTGCAATAAAGCGGGATTCGATCACCTCACAGAACAGTTCGGTATTTCAACTAATTAGTAGTATGCTTTTGCTTGCTACTGCATATACTGCATGGTGTAATTTCTTAGCCTCAAACAAAAAGCAAGTAGCTGATAAATTCTCTAAAGCTATTGATCAACTAGGCAATCAAGATTTATATATTAGAGTTGGTGGAATATTTTTATTAGAACAAATTGCTCAAACTGAGCCAGAATTTCATTGGACAGTGATGGAAGTCTTAAGTACCTATATCAGAGATAAATCACGAAAGGGAGAATCAATATTAGAGCCAGACAATACAAAAGTAGTAGATAATTTGGAAGAATCGAATCCAGTAAAAAAATCCGATGCTGAACAAGATGAAGAAAATGCAACAGATGCTCTGTCAAAGCCTGTAATATCAGTAACAACCGATATTCAGGTAGCATTAGCGGTAATCTGTAGACGTAATATTAAGTACGATCCAAAAGGTAAGTGTATAGATCTTCGGTCTTGTGATATAAGAGGTGCTGATTTAGGAAATGCAAAGCTCCATAAAGCAAATTTAAGTTGGTCTACAATCTCAAAAACCCATCTTGAAAATGCAGATCTGAGAGAAGCTAATTTGAGCAATGCTACATTCAATTCTGCTTGTTTGGAAGATGCAACATTACAAAAAGCAAATTTAACTAATGCCAAGCTTATAGAAACTAGCCTTAAACGGGCAAAACTGAATGACTCAATACTTACTTGTGCTGATTTTAGTAAAAGTAAGTTACAAGGTGCTGATCTGAGAAAAGCCAAGATAAATCTGACAAATTTGAAAGATGCTGAAATTAATAATGAAACCAAAATTGACGAGCCTTGGAGAGAGATTCACGAAATGATTCACGAAATTAATGCTCATGGAGCAAAGGGACTAACACTCTATGGATTTGACTTCAGTAAAGCTGTATTAAGCTGTGCTAATTTTGAAGGAGCAAGCTTAAAGAAAGTTAAGTTCAGTGGAGCAAATCTTAGTGGGGCTATTTTCAAGGCAACTTGTTTAGAAGAGGCTTCCTTTTTAAGTCATATAGATGATGAGACTAATGCAGATATAGGAGCTGATCTTCTAGGAGCTAATTTTAGTGATGCCAATCTTAAGAACGCAGTTTTTGATAAAGCTAAGCTTCAAGGCACGGTTTTTGGGGGATCTGATCTTAATGGAGCTAAATTTATTAACTGCCATTATTTAGGAAAAAACACGTTTGAAGGAGCAAAGAATTTAGATAAAGTAGAATTTAAAGGCTCTCTTGGAACTGCCGAATTTCGCGATTTGCAACATCAAGAAATAAACTCTAGTGATGATAATTCTCAAATCCAGTAATTGATTCACCAACCAAAAAACATCATGTATATCTCGCACTTTAAAATATCCAATTTCAAACTATTCAGAAATATTGAAATTGACTTGAATCAAACTATCAGCATTATCACTGGAGTCAACAATGCTGGCAAAACCACAGTCTTACAAGCTCTATCACTATGGCATGAATGCTTTATCACCCTAATCAGGAAAGCAGGAACCACACGACCAAATTACAAAAAAAATGATTATATTTTAGGAAATACCCAAGAAAAATATTTCACATTTAATCAAATAAATAGTGTATTGAGTCCTAACTTTGAAGATATTTTTTATCAAAGAGATGTCAAAAACAAAATTCAGTTAAGCGCCACAATTTCTACAGAAGAACAAGAAATAGAAATATGCTTTCAAATCGGTAGCTCAGGACAGAATTATGTCATTGAGTTAATTAATTTTCGAGATTTTGATTTTGACCAATTCAATAATTTTTTCTTGAATTTACCATCACCATTTGGATTTTTTTATACATCACCATCAGCCGTAATTCAACAAACGGAAAAATTTGTCACATTCCCTCAAGTAAACGAATCAATTATTAATAGAGACTCAGCTAGCGTCATTCGCAATCGATTATATTTACTCTATCGTTCAACCAACTCTTCTTTATTTACAGATTTTTTAGACAATTTATCATTTGTTCTTTACAACAACCAGAAAAGAATTAATATTTCGACCACCAGTGATCTGCAAAAAAATGTAACAGTTGTATTTACTTTCAGAGATAACCTATTGGACAATGAGAAAGATATAGCTTTATTTGGAAGTGGAACTATTCAGATTATTGAGATCCTTCTAAATCTTCACAACTCAGAATCAAAAGATTTAAACTTAATTCTTTTAGACGAGCCTGATAGCCACATTCATCGTGAAATTCAAGGTCGCTTATTACAAGTGTTAACTAGATTTTCTTCAGGTAATCAAATTTTCTTGACAACCCATAATGAAGCATTAATTCGTAGCGCCGATCCTTCGCAGTTGTTTCATTTAGACGGCAATCCCACAGGTCACTATCAAAGTCTCAACATAAACCTCAGAGATGTATCACCACGCTTTTCTGGCATCTATCCATCACAGGTTAACCCGATTATTAGTGCATTAGGCGGTGTTGTTAATGGATTAGATTTTTTGAATGCGATTGAAGCTGACAACTTAATTCTGGTTGAAGGTGCTGATGATGCCAAAGCGATCGCTATATTGCAAAAACAAAGAATTGGAATACGCAAAAAATATGTTTACTGGGTATTAGGTGGTGTAAGTGAAGTTTTTGAAAGAATTTCGCATTACAAAACTGTTTTCTCGGCGATTAAAAATAATCAAACTCTTTGGGAAAAATCAGTACTAATTATTGACAGAGATTTTCTCAATGATGAGCATCAGTCTGGACTTGCCGAACAATTTAAAACTCGCATGAATTTAAAAGCAAAGATTTGGTCAGCCTATACTTTGGAATCAACATTATTTACAGATATTACAAAACTTTCCCAACTTTTGAAAAAATGGTTGACTAGCAAAAATATCAATAGTGATGTCAGAAATATAGAAAACAATTTACAAATTGCATATTTAGAATTAACGCAGATATTAAAAGGACGTTATAACGATCAAAAATATGAAGCGACTGCTCAGAATTATAGAAACTTTAAAAATAAAGTATCTAATTTATTTGGTGATAAATATTTCACTAAAAATGACATCCAAATAACAACAATTGTCCGAAATTATATTGACAATTGCATAACATCTGGAAATTTCTTTAAGATAATGACTAAAGATGATGTCGCGCAGGTTATTAGTTCTGCATTAGAGACTTATGGTAAGGATTTAAAACCTGATTTTATTGAATTAATTGAGTTAGTTGATAAATCAACTTGGTTTGAGGAGTGGGATTTTTTAAATTCAATATAAATTTTCTAACTTTTTTAAACTAAAACAAATTTAATTGAGGTCAAGTAATGAGCCATCCCACAATGTCCATAGTCATGCCCACCTACAACGCGGCAAAATTCATTCATCAGACTATCCAATCTGTTCTCAATCAAACATTTACGGACTTCGAGTTACTGATTCTTGACGATGGCTCTAGCGATCGCTCCTTGGAAATTGCCAATCAATATGCTTTAGGCGATCGCCGTATCCAAATTTTTTCGCACCCTAATCAAGGCGTATCCGCTACCCGCAATCGTGGTATCAAACTAGCCAAAGGTAACTTGATAGCCTTTCTTGATGCCGATGATATTTGGGTTCCCGACAAATTAGCCGCCCATGTCGCCCACTTTCAAGCCAATCCCAATTTAGCCGTCAGTTTCAGTCGAGTGGAATTTATGACTTTGGAGGGTGAACCTACTGGACAAGTCTCCACCTCTCGCCTATTCCATCTCAAGCCCGAAGATTTCCTCTACGAAAATCCGACTTCCACAATGTCTAATCCCGTTGCACGAGCCGAGATATTCCCTCAAGTCGGTGGTTTTGCCGAGGACATGAGTTATTCTGAGGATTTAGAATGGCTATTTCGGGTAATCTGTCACCAGCGTCAAGGTTTACCGCCTTGGCAAATAGAAGGTATTGATCGCATTTTGGTTTATTATCGCGCTAGTCCTGCGGGGCTTTCGGCTTCGCTATATCGGATGGAATCAGGTTGGGATATATTGATCGATCGCGCAAGGGAATATGCTCCCAATCTGGTCAAACAACATTATGCGTTAGCGAGGGCGGTGCATTTGCGTTATTTAGCGCGGCGAGCTTTTCGTTTAAATTTACCACCCAAGGTTGGATTAGACTTTATGCATCGAGCGATCGCTTCCGATTGGCGCATATTTTTTAAAGAGCCACGCCGTACTTTCTTAACGCTTTTGGGAACCTACGGAAAATGGTTACTTGGTGTGTTTAAGAAGTAGTTAGTAGATCCCCCAGTCCCCTCGTTATCAATGTTGACTAATGGCAAAATTTTATTATCGTGGCATGGCAGAACATAATGGCAAACCCAAAACAGGTCGGAGTGCTAGACTGTTAGGCGTTAGACCTAACATCGATATAAACATTGAGCAAATGCCAATAGGTTGTCTGGATGAGCAGGGATATTTGTTGCCAGAGTCACAGCGTAAGTTTGAAGGAGAGATTGTAACGGTTGCGATTAGGGACAACAAGGGAATGTCTGTTTCCCTATCCATTGAAGGTTTACCAGCATTTCGCAAGCCCACACAATTTGGCGGCAATGGCAAAGACCCTTTGTGGCAGATTGATGACAGCAAAATCGTTGGAGATTTACAGGCTGTCCAAGATAGCCCAACCCACGTTAGCATCATGCCAAGAGTTACAATGTCCCTAGAAAAGTACGAGGCAGCATTGGCAAATACTCAAAAATATTGGGAAAGAGTTGATTAATTGAGATACACATAATTAGGATTTTATGAATATGGCATGGATATTTAGTTTGTCGGCAGAATGTGGTTCTGATGAGAACAATGCACATAAATTTGCTAAGCATTTCGAGGGAATATCATTGTTGCTTTCAAATGGTCAACCCTGCCAATGTCGCACGGACATATTTCAAGATGTAGAAGACAACTGGTGGTGTCGGGTTTCGCCCAATAATCTTAGCGAAGTGGGCATAGATAGTCCTGAAAGCGCTTATTTAATGACAGAATTAGGTATCTTACTCTATCATTCTCTACGGTTTGCTACGACATTCCGTTATGCGTTAGTTGGGGTTGAAGTCGATGAATTCAGGACTTATAGCGAGCTTATTGAAGACTCGCCTAATTTATCTATCGCAGGGTTAGTTTTAGCTAGAGATCTTAAGCAGGAGCTAGGAATATTGCCCATGTTTCGCTCCTTTAGCCCTAGTTATGTTTGGCAACCCTACGCGGGAGAGGTCTATAATCCGTTAATGGCATCCCCAAACCTGAAAAATAAGCTGAATGAACTGCTCGCTGCAAGCTGATCTCATAAGCAAAGAGCGATCGCTTCCGATTGGCGCATATTTTTTAAAGGAGCCACGCCGTACTTTCTTAACGCTTTTGGGAACCTATGGAAAATGGGTACTTAGTCTATTTAAGAATTAGGTAACTCCCCACAGCCTCCATTGTTATTATTTGCTCGATCTAACAAGTTATGAAATATTTATATTGCATAGATATTTCTCATGTGAACTACAAGATAATATATAGTTAGACTGCTTGATATAAGTCGCATGAGATTTATCTTCGGGGATTCAGAATTAAATTACTTTGAGGTTGTTATCAAGATGGATTTATCACAGATGAAGTGGGTAAAGAACGTAAAACCTGCTCAAGGTTGGGCTTATGACAAAATCAGTGAGATGCCAATCCCAGAAGCTAAAATTTTTCGCTTACACTGGCGCGACGATAAAGATAATGCTCAGAAACCTCTGAAGGGAGATTTAATAGCGCTGGTTCAATCAGCAAAAGTAACTCATGTAGTTGAGTTGCTAGATGATGTCGTTTATGAAAATTCCGAAAAAGAGTGGGGTATATACCGTATAGTTAGAGCTATTTGGATGCCACCTAAAACATTTGATTGGGTAAATCTACCTCACCAAAGAGACATTTTCGGTGTTGAACATCTTCCTCCAAATGGTAATGCACATGATTTGAGCAAAAATCAGGTTAGCCAGCACTGGCAAGATTTGGGAGGACTACAGGGCTTTCAGAAACATTTAGGCGATATTCTGAGCCAAATTTGATATGTGTGATCGCCAAGATCAACAACTCAGACAACAACTTATTCAAAAACACAACTTAGTCGATTTGAGGCAGCGCTTGCTTACTCGTCAATCACAAAAAGAATCGGCAAAATGCGCCTACTAACTGACGAAAATTTTAACGGATTCATATTGCGTGGTCTAATGAGACGCTTGCCTGAACTGGATATAGTTCTTTTTATCCCTTTCTCCTAATCATCGTACCTTATCATGCCCAAAGTTTCCGTAATCATGCCCGTTTATAACGTTGAGAAGTATATCGCTGAAACCATTAGTTCTGTTTTAGCGCAAACTTTTACGGATTTTGAACTGCTGGTGATTGATGATGAATCGAAGGATAGAAGTATCGAAATTTGCGATCGCTTTACCGATTCGCGTATCAAAATTATCCATCAAAAGAATCGAGGACTTGCGGGAGCTAGAAATACTGGCATTCGTCACGCACAGGGGGAATATTTAGCATTTTTAGACTCCGATGATGTCTGGCGATCGCAAAAACTCGAACTTCATGTACAGCATTTAGACGCAAATCCCCAAGTTGGTGTCAGCTTCTGTAGCTCCGAATTTATTGACGATGACAGCCGCCCCCTTGGAAATTTTCAAATTCCTCAAACCAAAAACATTACCCCCGAACTTGTCCTTTGTCGCAATCCCATTAGCAATGGCTCAGTACCAGTGATTCGCCGCGCCGTATTTGCCGACATCGAATTTATCGCCAATTTCTACGGTACGGATGAGAAGTTCTACTTTGACGATCGCTTTCGCCAGTCTGAAGATATTGAATGCTGGCTTAGGATTGCATTGACGACTAAATGGCAAATGGAAGGGATTCCTGATGCTCTGACACTGTACCGCGTTAATTCGGGTGGACTATCGGCAAACATGATGAAGCAGTTGGACTCTTGGGAAAAAGCGATCGCTAAAACCCGCGAATATGCCCCTGAGTTTATGGCAAAATGGGAATCTCTCGCTAGAGCTTATCAATTACGCTATCTTGCCCGTCGTGCAGTTCGTAATAAAGATGGTAAAGCTGGAGTGCAACTGATTAACCGCGCCTTGGCGACTAATTGGAAAATCTTGATTTACGAACCACAGCGATCGCTGCTGACAATTTTTGCAGCTTACCTAATCTGGATTCTGCCCAGTGGTTTGTATAGCAGTATTGAAAATTTCGCGCTGAATCTGACGGGTAAAAATCAACAAAAGGCGATCGCTAAAAACAAAACTAGTCCGATCAAAGAATGACATAATTCTATAAATTTACCCGACTCTTTAGTTCGGTGACAGATTCGAGCCAAGCATTGTATTCATCACTTTCTTGCCATAGTTCATTTAATTCAGAATTTTCGCCAATAATTCTGGCGATCGCTAAATGAGCTTTTTGGAGTAAATCTGGGGATGGCTGAAGCTGCTTATGTTCCTCTACCCACATATCCGTATTTAAAGAATAAGCACTACGTTCGCCCCAATTACCTTGCAAACGCGCAATAACTTCGATCGCGGCGATCGCCGCAGTTGCTTCTGGTGCTTCTACATATTCATTGCCAAAAGCAAGAACGGCATTGATCGCATCTTCAACTAACGAAAGGTCACTGACTTCTTCAAGTCCGTCAGCCCAGTCACAAGCATCATCGTTTCCAAAAGAGTCAACGAGCCAAGTTCCCATAAATTTCTTTTAAATACAAGATGCATTAATTTTCGCAAATGTAACCTACCTCAAATACTGATGGTAAGTCAATCGCGATCGCCCACCTGATAAAATGTCATCTTGTACCTCTCCCATCCAAACCCATGACCGATTGGCAAATCGCCGCCGAATTTGAAGATATTCTCTATCACAAAGCCGATGGCATGGCAAAAATTACGATCAATCGTCCGCAAGTGCGTAATGCTTTTCGTCCCAAAACCATCACTGAAATGATCGCCGCCTTTGCTGATGCGCGAGAAGATATTGAGATCGGTGTAGTTTTGCTAACGGGTGCTGGACCAGCCGATGATGGTAAGTACGCATTTTGCGCGGGTGGCGATCAGAAAGTTCGTGGAGATGGCGGATACATTTCCGAGTCAGGTGTGCCAAGGTTAAATGTACTGGATTTACAGCGACTAATTCGGACTATGCCCCAGCCTATAATTGCGTTGGTTGCAGGTTATGCGATCGGTGGCGGACATGTCCTGCACGTTGTTTGCGATCTGACTATTGCCGCAGATAATGCTATTTTCGGGCAGACAGGACCGATGGTGGGTAGCTTTGATGGCGGTTTTGGTGCTTCTTATTTAGCCCGATTAGTGGGGCAGAAAAAAGCAAGAGAAATTTGGTATCTTTGCCGACAATATAATGCTGAAGAAGCTCTAGAAATGGGTTTAGTTAACAAAGTAGTACCCGTAGAGAAATTGGAATTAGAGGGCATTCAATGGGCGCAGGAAATTTTGGATAAGAGTCCGCTTGCGATTCGTTGTCTTAAGTCAGCTTTTAATGCAGACTGCGATGGACAAGCGGGAATACAAGAATTAGCGGGTAATGCAACTCTATTGTTTTACATGACTCAAGAAGCACAGGAGGGTAAACAAGCATTTTTAGAAAAGCGTAAGCCGAATTTTCGCCAGTATCCCAAGCTACCGTAATCGCTAGTTTAAATAGTGATCGTAAATATAAAATAGGTTTAGGATCGACTTTGGCTATAGCTTACAGGAATCCATGCATATTTAGAATAATTATGATTGTCAATTTGAATTAACTTATATGATTAAAATAATTGGCTGACCATGAATTTTTTCTTCTAAGTTTTAAAGTTAAAAACATTCGTATTTGAATGGATAATCGCTCCTAGTCAGCATTTGCAATATTTGCGATGATTTTTTGAAAATAGTTGTAAATCAATGATCATTATCTACCTCCAATAGGGTAGGATTCTGACTATGGTATTGAGTCAATTGATTACTATACTTTGTGGTAATTTCATTGATTCGTGAAATATAGCTAAAAACTGTTTGTTCAGAAACAGTTAATCTTAAACAGAATTTAAAGAGAGGAGTACGATGCATCATCCCGATCCGAATGAGAAGTCTAGTCAACAAAGAATGGTCAAGAAGGACGCTGTTATGCGTCGCCTTCTTGCGGCGACTCTATCTGTGAGCAGCTTGTGGCAGCTTATGCCTCCCACTGCCACAGCACAGGTTACTCCTCTAACTCCTGCTGGCACGCAGATTAATAACACCGCCACAGGTACTTATGTTGATCCCAACAACCCTTTAACACCGATCAACACCACATCCAACACAGTCGAAGCGATAGTGGCTGAGGTAGCTGGTGTAACTAACGTTCCTTCAGGTACTACCGATATCAATGGTGGAAGTGTCACCGTTAATGATGGGCTTGACTATTCCTTCTTGATCACCAACGTTGGTAACGACCCCACTGCATTCCACATCCCCACCACAGCGACAATTGTCGGCGGTACAATCGGTACTGACACAAGCAACGTCAGTGGTGTTGCGGCAAGTATTCCTTTGGCGCAGCAAAGACCCGCGAATATCTTTGTGACTGCTATCAATGGTGTTAACTTAACTACAGCAGTTCCTCTACCTGCTAATGGTGAAACTACTGAGGCTGCTTTTGTTGCCGCGATCCTTGCTCAAGTGCCTGGATTTAATGGTAGTTTCCCTGCTAATGGCTCAATCAAGGTTGTTGTACCTGTTAAGGTCACAGAAACCCAAGCTAACCAGCCTGTGTCCGTACAGTTGGGTGACACTGGTGCTAACGATAACAGCGCTGGTACACAAAACCAACCTGACAATGCTGATACGCTTGCTCAAGCTAATGAAGTTTATACCATCAACGTTGGCGCGGGAACTCCTGTTAATGGCGCTCGTGAAGCTGCCGCTAAAGACACTCAAATCTTGGCAGTTCAAATCAATAACTTGGCTTTGGCAACTGTCCTCAAAACTCGCACAGCCAATAGCCCAGGAGCAACACCTGCACTCACCGATGACACTCTCACATATCGGTTAGATTTGCGTGTTGAGGGTAGTACAACGATTCCAAACACCTCAGCTGTTCCATTACTTCCTACTCCGATCACGTTTAATGGCACTGCCAATACAAACAAGATCTTGATTTCTGACGCAATTCCAGCTTTCACCACTTTAGACACCACTTTTGGAGCTCCAACAGTAGATATTGGTGGTATCACTTGGACTAGAGTCTACAGTACTGTACCCTTGGCGACCACTCCAACCAGTGCAGCCAATAACTGGCAAACAGGTGCGCTCCCAGTAGGTGTAACCCGTATCGGTTATGTTGCAGACGGTCCTCTAAACACATATACCACAGTTGGTGATCCTACAGGTTTGACGTTCCGAGTGATTGCCAGTACTATTCCTCCTGGTGGTGGAACTGTTCGGAATATTGCCCAAGTCTTTGGTCAAACCACTGCTGGTCCAATCAGTCCGACTAATCCACTCGTTTATGATGAGTCGGGTGACCAAAATCCTAACAACTACGAAGGAACAACACCACCCACGCCAATCACCACACCTGCGACATCTCCAGATGGTGTTGCTGCTCTCGCTAACGGCGTAGATACCGACAACAACAACACAGGCGGCGACATTGGTGGTGAAGACAATATCTTCACAATCAATCCTCCTGGTATCATCCTCAATGGTCCACTAAATCAGCCTGGAGCGATCGGTCCTACAAGCAACAACAATGACTTCGTTAATAAGTCTGCTGTTGATGTACCTGCGGGACTTGCGGGCATTCCTGGAAGTACATACAATCCTGCGCCAATCAAGTTCTCCAACTCTACTGCTAACCCCAGCAGCAACACTGACAAGTTGGATAACGTGATCCTTGAGCCAATTTCTGCTACCGCCGCTGCTGCCGCAACCGCCGCAACTGGTGGTGTAATCGCTGATTACCAAGGTGGAGCCAACGGTACGCTACTCGCTGGCACGACAGTCACGATCGCTTTCCCTGTTGGTTCTACACCTACAGGTACAGGTCGCACCGCGCTTTATACCTATAACGGTACTAACTTTACCTTGACATCCAGCACCACAGCTGGAGTTGCTGATGCTGCACCCACTGTAATTAAGATTACTTCTCTCGCAGTCGGTGAAGAGCAGGATTACGACGTATTTGTTGACCTACCTGCAACTGCTGTAGTTAACACTCCTTACTCAGTGCCAATTGTTTCCTACGTTGACAGTAACCCTGCCACAATTGGATTCAAGGCTGTAGCTGCTGAAGACAATCCTTTCAACATCAAGATTGATCGCGCCTACACAGGTTACTTGACTCTCGCTAAGACATCGCGTGTTCTCGTAGGATCTGGTCCAGCAGTATCAGTGGCTAATGGAACACTCAACCCTGATCCTAAATCTCCTGCTCCAGGCAACATCCTTGAGTATGTGATCACCTACAGCAACATTTCCACAGCCCAAGCTGGTTCTGGTACTAACTCGATCTTGAATGCTAACAACATCGTGATTACTGAAGATGGTTTTGCACTGACTAACAACTGGGGTACTACCACCACAGCTGTACCTAGCACAGCGGCTGATCCTACTCTCGGAGCAGTCATTACCTTCTTTGTTGGTAACACTCCTACTCTGACAACAGATCCTGCTGTCAACAAGTACATTGACACTATCCCCACCCTCGCTCCTGGTGGAACTGGAAGCTTGACATTCCAGCGTAGGGTCAAATAGTAGTTAATCTACATCAAGTAACTAGGATTAAATTTACTAATTCTAGTTACTTTCTTCTTTCTTTGAGATAGGGAACATTTGGGTTCCAATGTCAAGTCAAGTAGATAATTGATCTTTGATTTATTAACTAGGCTTAGCTAGGTAGATTGCCTAGTTAGTACTTCCTTGACCAAATACTATTCACACATTGTTCATAACTCAGACAAACCAAATGAAACGCATAAACATGATTGGCTTAGGTGCGATCGCCTTGATTGCCACCTCTACTTCCTTTGCTGGAGTAATGCCAGGGCTAGCCACCTTGCAGTCGCGTGACACCGCGATCGCGCAGACCGCTAAGCAAGAATCTCCAGTTAAATTAGTTCTCGCCGCAGAAAGAAGACCACTTGTGGCGATCGCTTCTGGACAAACCGAATGGACTCCACTTCCATCCAATGCCGCCCTTCGCCCTGGCGAAACCATTCGTTATGTCGTCACTGCTAGCAATACCAGCGATCGCGCCATCAAAAACCTAGTTGTAACTCAACCGATTCCCAAAGGTTCAGTTTATGTGTTGGGTTCCGCAACTTTACCTAGTATCGAAGGAGCGAAGGTCGTCTACAGTATTGACGGCGGCAAAAACTACAGCGCTAAGCCCACAATTCGTGTCAAGAACGACAAAGGCGAAATTGTCACTCAGGATGCCCCTGTAACGATGTATACCAATGTTCGCTGGACATTTGGCGAGGTTCTTCCTCCAAAAACAGCTTCCAATGCAACCTACCAAGTCCGCATTCGTTAGAAATCTTTCTTTGTGAAGTTTTTCATAAAGTTGTTTTTTGTAAAGACGCAATATTGCGCCTTTACAAAAATGTCTTAGAATGTCTAGGCATTACGATTTAGTGGCGCATGATTGGAAATCATGATTGCGAATAAAGGTAAAAATTTATTTAATAAGCTTGAATAAACTTTGGTTAACGAGTAGATTTGGGAGAGATTTCTACACGATTAACTTCTTGTTTCTCATGCAAGGCACATATACGAAACTATAAAACTATACTTTTGCGAAATTATATTTTTTAGCTCATTTTTAAAGATGCTTTAAGGCAATTTGAGGTTACTTGTTTCAATGAAGATTAAAAGTTGCACAACAAAACAGGAAATTCTGCGAAACAGTTTCAAAATTGCTATGACTGTTCTGCTTGGCGCGTCTCAAATCTGCCAATCCGCTTCTGCTCAAACATCAGATCCAGCTACGATCCAAATATTTAATACCGCCCAATATCAATACAGCGTCCCCGATCCTAATGCCCCAAATGACCCTAGCAAATCAATTACTATCAAGGGCGAAACAGCCAAGCTGCAAGCAGAACTAATTGATCCTTTCGGTCGAGTGACATCTTGCGATGGCGGCTTGTTGTCTGATTACACAGGCTTTAGTGTTGGTTTGTATGAGCCTCTTAACGATCTTGGTGACTTTGGGTTGCCAATTGTTTTAACTGGGACAGTGCCGCCAAATCAAGTATCAGCTAGTAATCGATTTGCGGGACTAGAGCCAAATTTTTATAATATCAATCCTTTCTTCTTAACTAACAGCGATCAAGGCAAATTTAACTTCCTGTATGACGAAAGTCGTGGTCAAGTTGATGTCGGTCGTGTTGACATCCTTGTCGTAAAACCTCCAGCTAACTCACCTCTAGGCGGAAGAAGAATTAAGATTACGATCACTGGACGAGTTGGGAATATTGTTAGCTACACAGCCACCTCCCTAGACGGTAAAGAAATATCGATAGATGGTGGTAGTACTTCGGTTAACGGTACGATTGACGTTTCTAATGCTGCTACGGTTGGACTTGGCTTAGCTGTGTTTAGTCTTTCGATCTCATCATGCGATGCGGTATCACTACAAATCTTAAAGACAGGCGATCGCGCTGCCGCACAGCCAGGCGATATTGTCATTTATCGCTTAAATATTCGCAACCTTTCCACAACCGCAATCAGACAGCCTGAAATTCGCGATGAATTACCGCTCGGCTTTGAATATGCTGAAGGTTCCGTAAAGGCTGAATTTGGTGGAACGCAAGTTCCTGTGGCGATTGAGAAAAATGGTCGAAGTTTGATATTCCGTCCAGATATAGAACTTCCTAATGCTAGAGATAGTCGCGCTCTTACCATTGTTTATGCGGCTCAAATTACCAATGATGCGCTGCGTGGCAATGGTATTAATCTGGCTAGTGTTCAAGGAAGACGTAGTGATAATAACTCAATCGTCCGTGATGGTCCCGCCTCTCATAAATTGAGAATTCGCCCAGGCATTTTGTCGAATTGCGGAACTCTTGTCGGTCGAGTATTTGTTGATAAAAACTTTGATGGAGAGCAGCAACCAGGCGAACCAGGAATTCCCAATGCCGTAGTTTATATGGACGATGGTAATCGGATCGTTACCGATGCCAATGGTTTATATTCTCAGAGTTGCGTACTTTCTGGTAGTCGGACTTTAGCGATCGATTTAACTTCTATCCCTGGCTATACCCTTGCGCCAAATTTATATTTTGCTGAGCGCAATAGTCAATCTAGATTGGTAAGGTTAGCCCCTGGCAGTTTAAATCGAGTTAACTTTGCCGTTACTCCTGCTGCGCGTGGACTAAGTGGCGATGTTAATAGTAAGACTCAACAGGATGGAGCAAAATAATGAAAAACACTTCTGCTCCTCTTCTGAAACTAGCGATTTTTACCTTCCCGCAGGTAATGTTGCTATTGATTGCGCCAACGGTAAGAGCGGATGTAATCTCAGATGTAGCCACGGATATCAAAGAACCTGAGATTAAACAGCAAGAGTCTTTAACTAAGCCAGTTGAAACTCTATCTGTTCAGAACGAATCGGTAAAGATTGAATCTGTAAAGGTTGAATCTACAAAGGTAGAGCCTAAATCGGTAAATGTTGAGGCGATCGCCGATTCTACTGATCCAAAGGTTGATTCAAAAGTTGAACCAAAAGTCGATTCCCCAAGCATTACCATCGAAAAACCTGCTGAAAATGTAACAGGTAAAGATGCATCCGCAAACACTGCTGACCCAACCAAGAATCCCGCCCAGAATCCCACAGCTTCTCAAGAGCCCGTTGCTCCAGCTACTACTCCAGCCCCAACTACCACTTCAACTAATTCAACATCACCACGCATAACCATCCTTTCGCCCACCGTTAACGCGGTGATGGATTCCCCTGCGGCAACTGTTGTGATCCAGATGCCTAGCAATACCAAAGTTGAGCTTTTGGTTAATGGCAATCTGGTTAATTCTAATTCAATCGGGCGATCGGAATTAGATGAAGTCAATAAAACCACTACGCAGACCTGGTATGGCGTACCTCTCCAAGCGGGTGAAAACATCCTTTCGGCAAGGGTCGCAGGATCTGAACAGATTCTGAGTTCGGTGAATATCAAGGTCAGAGGCACACCTGTCAAACTGGCGATTAATACCCTTGAATCACGCATTCCTGCGGACGGACGCTCATTCGCTACGGTCGATGGACAACTAGTCGATGAGAATGGCAATCGCTCCAATTGGGATGCGATCGTTACCCTACAGGCTAGCGATGGTGAGTTTATTGGTACTGATGCTTCGCCAGAGCAGCCAGGGTTTCAGGTTCAAGCTAAGCAGGGTAAGTTTACCGCTCAGTTGAAGTCGGGTCTGAAAGCAGGCACAATCATTATCCGAGCGCAAAATGCTCAAATGGAAACCTTTACACAGGTTCAGTTTGATACGGATTTGCGTCCCTCCTTGGTAACTGGTGTCATCGATCTGCGGGTTGGTGCAAGAGGTACGGATTTTTATCGTAGTTTGCGCGAATTTCTGCCTAGCGATCGCGACAATCGCACTCAAGTCGATCTCTATGGCGCTGTTTTCGGTACAGGTCGCGTTGGCGAATGGCTAGTCACGGGAGCATACAACAATAGCCGCTCCCTCAATCAGGATTGTTCTGGGAACAGTAGCCTATTTACTTCCGAAAGATATTGCGACTCCCAATATCCTGTCTATGGTGATAGTTCAACTTCGACTCTGACGACACCTTCCTATGACAGCCTGTATTTAAGATTTGAGCGCACTTCCCCTGTAAAAGATGCCAGCCCCGACTACTTCATGTGGGGGAACTATAATACCGAGGAGTTTGCAACGCGATCGCAGCAATTTACTTCCATTTCCCGTCAGCTACATGGCGCTAAAGGTAACTTTAATCTTGGTGATGTGCAGATCACAGGATTTTATAGCAATGTCGGCAAAGGCTTTCAACGCGATACGATCGCGCCCAATGGCACAAGTGGAACTTATTTTCTCTCTCGTCAACTATTGATTAGTGGTAGTGAGAATGTATTTGTTGAGTTAGTTGATTTCTTTAGTGCAGGAACTGTGGTTTCTCGCAAAGAAGCAGTTCGTGGCAAAGACTATGACATCAACTATGACAATGGCTCCTTGCTATTTCGCCAGCCCCTTTTTCAAACCGAACTAGGTGATAATGGCGAACTCCTGCGTCGTCAGGTTGTCGTTACCTACCAAAATGAGCAGTCGGGTGGTAATAGCAGTATCTATGGTGGTCAACTGCGCTATCACCTCAATCGCAGTCAAGATCAACCATCTTCGCTTGCCATAAATTATTTTAAAGAAAGTCAAGGGATTCGTAATTTTGTCCTGTATGGGGCAAACGCCCTAATTTCGTTAAACGAGAAAACGCAACTGACTGCCGAATATGCCCGATCAGAGAATGATTCGGATGTTGTGGGGTTTGTTACTGGCTCCGCATATCGATTTGAGCTAAATAGTGAGATTGCGGGTATCCTCGGTAAAATCTATTACAGCAAGGCTGACACGGGTTTTGCGAATAATGCCACAATCAGTTTTGTGCCAGGACAGACGAAATTTGGAACGCAGTTAAATACTAGGGTCGGTTCTACCACTAGCCTCAGATTTCAATACGAACAGGAAAATAATAATGGCATTGCGCCACGTCCTTTAAGTGTTCTCACCGACTTGCTTACTCCCCGTCAAGAAGCGGTTCCAGGCAGTGCCGTTGATAACTCCCTGCGTACGATTACCTTTGGTTTGCAGCAAAATATTGGCTCGGTGCTGCTCAATCTCGATCTGCTCTATCGCGATCGCCAAGATCGGCTAACGCCCAATCTGTTATCGAGCAACTCTACCCAACTGCGATCGCGGGTATCAGTGCCGATCTCGGAAAACATCAGATTTTCTGCTCAAAATGAGGTCAGTCTCTCCTCTAGCTCTGATGCCGTAATTCCCGATCGCAGTGTCATGTCTTTGGATTGGACAATTGTCCAAGGCTTGGCCGCAAGGCTAGGTCAGCAATGGTTCCATTCAGGCGCTTTGGCAGGAAGTTCAATTACCAGTGCGGATTTGTTGGGAGAGTATAAACTCGGTACTGATACGACTTTAACTGGACGCTACTCGGTCATCGGTGGCGGCGCAACCACATCTACTCAAGGTTCGGTAGGACTGAATCAGCGTTGGCAAGTGATGCCAGGTTTGCGCTTAGGATTTGGGTATGAAAAAGTATTTGGTACTTTTGCTTCTGCAACTACTACCGCCACTGGCACGCAGTTTCAACAGCCCTTTGCCGTTGGTCAATCAGCTAGCTCTCTGACTAGCCAAAGTGGTGATAGCTACAATATCGGACTGGAATATACCGATAATCCCGATCTCAAAGGCAGCATTAGATATGAGAATCGTAGCGGCAACAATACTAACAACACCGTATTTACTGCTTCGGCTCTAGGTAAGCTCTCGCCTGCTATGAGTCTGATGTTCAACTATCAGCAATCTAGTGCGGCAAACCAAGGTTTATCAGCATTAGGTGCGATCGCGAATCTTAAGGTGGGGCTAGCGTATCGCGATCCCAACGATGATAAATTTAACGCTCTATTCCGCTATGAATATCGCCAAAATCCGAGCATTATTCCCGACTCACTCCTGATTGGTGGCGGTAGTGGCTATGTCGATCACACTCTCGCCCTTGAAGCGCTTTATGCTCCTAACTGGCAATGGGAATTCTATGGCAAACTTGCGCTTCGCAATAGCACCACCACGATCGCCAAAGATTTTACGGGTGTATCGAATACTAACTTGACTCAGTTTCGAGTTACCTATCGTGCTGGCTATAACGTGGAGCTTGTGGGCGAAACCAGAATGCTCAACCAGCCCACCGCAGGCTATAGCGAAATCGGATTAGTGGGAGAAGTTGGCTATTACCTAACCCCTGATTTACGCTTAGCTTTGGGTTATAGCAGTGGCTCCATTAATACCGATCGGGATTTTAATGGTTCACGCTCCGCAGGTGGTCTATATGCAGGCATCACGGTTAAGCTCAACGAATTGTTTGACGGCTTTGGTTTACAAAAGACTCCGCCACGTCAGCAACAAGAGCCAATCAATCCCCAAACACCTGTCGCTCAAGAAGCAAAACCTGCTCAAAAAGTAGCGGCGGCTTTACCGCCTGAACAACCACAAATCATCAGCTTGAATATAGAGCGATCGCTGACCTTTAAAGATGGCAACCAAGGCGATAGTAATGATTTGGCAGTTGGCGATGTGGCGGTTTTGGAAAATCTCGTTTCCATCTTAAAGGAATACAATAATCTCTCCATTGATATCCAAGGACATATTGGTTCCCTTGCGGATATGAATTCGGGTGATAACGTGGCAGCGAATCGGATGATGGCGGCGAGAAAATATTTGCTAAATCGCGGCGTTGCTTCCACTCAGATGACACTCCGTTCATTGGGTTCTGTAGCCACTAATCCTAGTAATCCTGACAATAAAGTTGCATCAGCAAATTCTGCCCCCATTGGGTTTGCGCTCACAGGTCGCGCTGATGTCTTTAATGCGATCGCTACGAGACTGCAAACAATGGCAACGAGTACGCCAGCGACTGAATTTTTACAAGCAATCTTACCGAAAGTTGAACCGACTCTCCAAGCTAATGCCGCGATCGCGCCTACCAATTCTTCAGCTAGACCACAGGCGAATACGACTGTGGGTGTCAACTTCAGTAACGATGGTAGAATTGCCGACTTGAGTTACGCTACCCTCGATCGCTTGATCGAACGACTGAAGTCCAATCCGAATGCGACTACTGAAATCCAAGCTGGCTCAGCATTAACAGCTTCGGCATCGCAAGATCTCGATATGTTTAGGCTGACAGCGATCAGAGAATATTTGCTAGATAAGGGAATTAGTGCCGATCGCATTTTACTAAGCACAAATAGCGCGTCTAATAATCAGGCGACTTCGGCACAGGTATTAATTTCGCTCAATGTCGATGATGCTAACACCAACATCGCGGCAACTCCAACAACACCGACTACACAGGCTAGCGCTCAAACTACACCAACTACACAAGCAAGTTCTCAAACTACTCCAACCACTCAGGCTAGCGCTACGACCGAGCCTGTTCCACTTGCTAGTGCTGACATCTTAAGCTCGCCATTAGCAATGCTGCTAAATAATGGCGATCGCCGCCTCAATAGTTGGCTAGAAAGTTCGTTGCCTAACTTGCCATTTGTTGATCAATTCAATCCTCAGTTTAATGGTCAATTCAATCTCCAATTTATTGACGCACTCCAAACTCCTGACGCAGTTACGAACAATGGTCTCACTCAATTGTTAACTCAGTTACCCGTAACTACCGATTCCCTCTTACTGGCGATCGCCCCTGCTGCTGAGAATAAGCCCACAAATACTAGTCTCTGGAGCTACGCTTTTGAGGCTTCGACAGCTCAACTCATGAGTAAGCTGCTCGAACTGCCCACACCGCTTGCCACTGCCGACATTACCCCCGCGACACAGGCTAGCGCCACAACTGAAACTATACCTCTGGCAAGTGCCAATACTCTAGCTTCACCTTTGGCTCTGCTGTTAGATGGCAGCGATCGCCGCTTCAACAGTTGGATCGACAGCTCGTTACCTGACTTTATATTCAATAGTCAAGTTAATACTCCATTCACTGGTCAGTTTAGTGACTCCTTCCGAGTATCTAATACTGGAGACACGCAGTTGTTAACTCAATTGCCAATCAGTCCTGAAGCCTTGTTACTGGCGATCGCACCTATTGATCGACAAGCTGATCAACAAATTGATAAGCCTACGTTACCAACTGCCGAGTACAGTCGTATCTTGAGTTACTACTTTGACAACTCGCCATCACAACTCGTAAGTTTGTTATCGGGTGATGAACTCGCGGCTAATCCTCCATCAGCGATTAACAATAATCTTCAGGCTAACGCGAATAGCCCAGATGACAGCAATAATCGTCGTCTTGCCACAGCCTTTAACTTCCTGTTAAGTAAGGATGGTGACACGGTGACAGCCTTCCTGCGATCGCTGGGAATTAGTAGCACCGAGAAAAGCGGCTTTGTGATCGATCCCGCTCAATTCAACCAGATTAAGAATTAGAGGGAGATAAGAAGATGAAAACTTTAATTACGAATTACGAATTACGAATTACGAATTATCAATCGCCAATCACCGAAGTAATCACCAAAGTAGCAGGGCTATTAATTGGTGGCTTTGGTTTTATGGTTGTGACTTCTCCCTATGCGATCGCTCAGACCACGGCTAAACCAATCAATCGCCCAGTTCTTAATTATCAAATTACGGTTAATAGTAATCTTGATGGCGAAATTCTGCCAGATCGTAACTTAACTCTGCGTGAAGCGATCGCGATCGCTAATCGTACTCTCACCGTTGAACGTCTGAGTGAGAATGAACGCGCTCAAGTTAAACCGTTTTCTAATATAAAAAATTCAACAATTAGTTTCAACTTACCGCCTAATAACACTACGATCCGATTAAATAAAGCTTTACCCGATGTTAGTAGTGAGAACTTGCTAATTGATGGCACAACTCAAACTGGTTATGACGCGGATAAATCCTTTGCTCAAGAATTAAAAATCCCCCAACCGATTGTGGCGATCGCCCCTGCGGATGGAGTGGAAATATTTCGCGGTTTCACGATAGTTGCTGATGGTGTGACGATTAAAGGATTGAGTATCTATGGCTTTAACTCTCGCGAGAGTGTCCCGACAACCACGCCCACTGCTGATATCTTTATTTCCCACCAAGCGCCACCGCCTGACACTTCACAGCAACAGCAACCAGCTACCGACGCGCCTTTTTATGAAAAAGATCGCCCCCCTATTGGTGTAGTACTGGAGGCAAACTGGCTAGGGATTACTCCTGATGGCACTATGCCTAAGCAGCCTTCTGGTTTCGGAGTATATCTATTCAATAGTAAAGATGCGCTCATCCGTCATAATCGCATTGCCTACCATGAGGGTAGTGGGATTGTTTCGCTCGTTCGGTCAACGGGTAGCCAGATTATTGAAAATGCAATTACGAATAATGGTTTTGATGGAATGCCCCACGGGATTTATCTCGAAGGTGAAATTGATAAGTTAAGAATTAAGGGCAATACGATTTGCGCCAATGATGGCAGTGGAGTATATCTGTTTAAACCCAATGGCGCGATCGCTATTGAAGAAAATCGAATTTTGTTTAATGCGCGTAGCACCCTCTATTCGGCGGTTTACCTGATGGGCAATGATCATCAAGTTACTAATAACGAGATTCGCAATCAACGCGGCGGCGGTGTGACGATTACCTCTTATCCCAAAAGCGATCGCAGTTTGATTCGTAAAAATAACTTCACGGCGCTCAAGGGTTTGAGCATTGATTTGAATGCTTTGCGTCATGTGGGTGTCAAGGATTTTATTACGGGTGATGGCATTAACTTACCGCGTGATTCCCATTTTCGGCGCGTTGATACTGCCAATGGCGCGATTAATGCACCTGTATTTCTGGCTGCTGCTTTTCCGATGTTTAGTAGCGATCGCGTCAATATTGATGGTAAAGCCGATCCTGATACGGAAGTTGATCTGTATCGGGTCAATGGCAAAGTCGATGCGAATTTACCATACGGACCGCTTAGCGAATATTTGACTACGGTTAAAACCGATGCTGATGGCAAGTTTGCGGCAACTCTAAAAAACATTAATGTCGGTGATACGATTAGCGCGATCGCCACTGATCCCCAACATGGCACATCCGAGCCAGCCTTCAATGCCAAAATTGTCAATCCCGATCTGTCGGCTCCGCCGCCGTTACCGATCTCGGCAAATCTTCCTGCTTGCACTTCGCCACCGCTAATTGTCGAGATTCCACCTGCGCCGCCTGCGCCGCCTGCGCCGCCTGCGCCGCCTGCTCCAATCGTACTTTCTGTGCCGCGCCGCATTCACTTTGCCCTTGACAAGGACTTTATCAGCGACAGGAGCGCTCTGATTCTTGATCGTGTTGCCGCCGTTCTCAATCAATACCCAACGATCATTATTGCCCTCGAAGGACATACTGACTCTAGAGCCAGTGATGCTTACAACATCGATCTTGGGTTTAGACGTGCTAAGTCAGCACGGAATTATCTACTCCGAAAGGGAATTGCCTCGGAACGGATGACGGTGAAAACCTTTGGTGAAAGCAAACTGATCTCTCCCAATCGCGAAATTATCGACTTTGCCCGCGATCGCCGTGTGGAGATTGAGTTTACCGATATCAGGGATGTGGAGATTCGGTTTGAAAATCAAGAAACTGACTTGCAGCTTGAGAAGCCTGAGTAAGCAAGTAATTGGCAAGTAAAAAGTAAAAAGTAAAAAGTAAAAAAAGATGTTGATTCAGCTAATAAAAAAAATACAAAAGTCCTTAAGGGTGTTAGCGAAGGCGTTAGGTAGCGATCGCTTGACGCGCTTTTTAATAACGTCATTATTGACTCTAATATTTACAATAAATTTTAGTGGAATTAGCCTCTGGCTACCTACACAAGTTCGTTCGGAAGGAAGCTTTCAGTTTGGTCCCAGTCCCACCACCAATCTAAATCGACAAGGCTTATTTGAATACGATTCGCCCTATAGTGACCCTACTGGAACAACAACAGGTATTGCGGCACGCAATCGACCAATTTATGTTGATATTCAAAGTGCAAATGAAATAATCAACGTCAGTGCTTGTGGTAATATTTTCGATGATAACTGGAGTGTAGATGTTTTTTATGTTGGCGCTCAACCTCCTTCAGACAATAATTCATTTAGTGGCAATTTTGCGGCTTACCCTCCTGCATCTGGGTTACAAATATTTACTGGTGCTGCTAATGCCAACAGTAGTATTGGGACGCTTGCAACTAATCCTAATTGTGATAATAACGCCCTATTAACAACTGGTGCTGGTAATACGACTTATCCCGTCAGTGTACCCGCAACGTCTGGACCTGGGGTTTATGAAATCCGTTTACGAAACTTGGATCGAAATAACAACGATCAGATACCCCTTAACATATTTCGTCAATTTGATATCTCCATTACTAATGATACCAGCCCAACACTAAAAATTCCATCGAACCCAGATCCCCAGATTGCTCAAGGACGACTCTGGTCTTACGTTTGGGCATTTAATGCTGGAACTGATCTAAGCAACGGCTTTCTATTAAATCGTTCGACCAATCAAGATTATTATGTGGTAGTTCCAGGTGGAGTACCTAATACAAACTTTGTTTGGCAATTGGACTTAAATCAGTTTGCGGGATTTGTTTATGAATTGGTGGCAAATAACCGAGGTGTTGACTCTCCTAATGCCGCCCTTCAGAACGTTCGGGGGCTTAGTGTGCCTGTTTTGGGTAACAGCGTTTCTCCACAATACAGAATGTATACCAGCTATCCCGATCAAACCTTTACCAGACCAACATCTGGACCAGCCATCAGTAATCTAAGTTTTGTAGATAGCGAAGGAGAAGATAATACCTTTACCCCAGGAGTTACTACTGGAATCCAAGAAACAGGAACCTTTAGCTTTACCTCCAGCCTCCCTGGAACCTATGAAATTATTATTGATACAAATCAGGATGGAGTGTATGGGGATTCTGCTGGTCTTGATGTCCAGTTAAGAGGAGACACTGATGCTGTAGGCAATGTTTCGGCGATATGGAATGGTCGCAACAATGCTGGTACTTTACTTCCAGTCGGAACTTATAATGCTCAAGTCAAGGCGATCGTTGGTGAATATCACTTTATCGCTGGAGACGTAGAAACAAGTGGACCAGACATAGGTTTAACTATCAATGAAGCCATAAGTCCAATCGCCACTTCTACAACCCCAGTGTACTGGGATGACAGAACTTTCTTAACTACAGGATATCAAGCAGGCACAGGCACAAGCACTCTTCCAAATGGAATCGTGGGTGGGCGGCATACTTGGGGGACGACTTCTTCGGGCGGCGGACAAGGCTCAAACGACAATAGTTGGGGTGACAGAAGGTTCATCGATACCTTCGTCTATGGCAATTTTACCGTTGGCATTATTCCAGCAATCATTGCTGATGCTGATGAGAATGACTTTGGTGATGCTCCTGACACATATGGGACAAATAAAGCCAACACAGGTGGCGAAGGTATTGGAGCCAGTCAAATCCTTAGCACAACCATCAGGTTGGGTACGGCTGTCACTGATGAAGAATTGCCTGGGAAAAATGGTCAACCTAACGTTGCCGCCAATGGTGATGATGCCGCTAATAGCGATGACGAAGATGGTGTAGCAAGCTTCCCCGCTTTAGCAACTACTGATGCTAACTACACAGTTCCCATCAGAGTTCAGAACACCTCTGGCGCAAATGCTTTTTTAGGCAGTTGGATTGACTTTAACGGTAATGGGCGGTTTGAGGCGGCTGAAGGTGTCGTCCAAACTATTCCTACTGGGACTAATGGCAACGTCAATGTGACATGGTCTTCATTACCAGGCATCGTTGCAGGTGACACCTATGCCCGTTTTCGGATTAATAACGATCCTCTGACCACCAGCGACTTTATCGGTGGTAAACGCAATGGTGAAGTTGAGGATTATGGTTTAACAATCACTAGCGGAGCCACAACCTACGATTGGGGTGATGCGCCCGATGGATCTGTGGGCGTAGCAGCAGGCAACTATAACACCACCAGTGCAGACAATGGCGCAGCCCACATTCGTAATGCCAGTCTTAGGCTGGGTATTAATGCTCCCGATCTAGATAATGGGTTATTGCAAAACGTGGCGGCGGATGCTGATGACACCTCTAATACAGGCGTTGCCGATGACGAAGATGGAGTCACCTTACCGAATACCTTGACAACAGCGAGTACAAGCTATACAGCGACTGTCAATGTCACTAATACTATTGGTACTCCCGCCACATTAATCGGTTGGATTGACTTCAATAAAAATGGTCTGTTTGAAGCGACTGAAGCTCAAACCACTAGTACAGTGCCAACGCCTCCTTTTACGGTTAATGACAATACAACCAATACCAACTACACACTTACTTGGTCGGGATTGAGTGGACTCACGCAGGGACAAACCTATGCTCGTTTTCGGATCAGTAACGGTGTTTTAACCCCTTCCACTCCCAACGCCATTATCGGACGTGGCGAGGTTGAAGATTATGTGGTTAATATCAATCCAATTGATCTAGGTGACGCACCCGACACAGCCGCAGGTGTGGCTACTGGAAACTATGAAACTCTGATTGCCAATGGTGGTGCAAGTCATACGATTATCAACACCCTCAGAATCGGCGCAACCACTGATACGGATAGTGGTTTATTACAAAACGTGGCGGCTGATGCGGATGACACAACTAATACAGGTTCTGTAGATGATGAAGATGGTGTCACTTTAGGCACTTTAACCACAGCCAGCACCACATACACCGCAACGGTAAATGTTACTAACACCACAGGCAGTAACGCTACTTTAGTTGGTTGGGTTGACTTTAATAAAAATGGTGTATTTGAGAATACGGCGGCTGAATCCCAATCCTTTACCGTCCCCAATAACGCATCTCCTCAGGCTATTGTCCTCAACTGGGCTGGTTTCGCCGCACCCACAGCAGGTAATACCTACGCTCGCTTCCGACTTAGCGATGGCGCATTAACTGCATCTACACCCAACGGCGCTGTTGGTAACGGTGAGGTCGAAGACTATACCATCCCTATTACCGTTCCCACAGACTACGGCGATGCTCCTGACTCAGGCGCGGGTATTGGACCAAATAACTATGAAACCCTTAGTGCCAGTGGTGGAGCCAGCCACACGATCTTAGCCACATTGAGATTGGGTACAAATGCCCCAGACTCTGACAGTGGTTCATTACAAAACGCGGCGGCTGATGCTGATGACAGCAATGGCACTGATGATGAAGATGGTATTACCACTGTTCCGCCAACTTCAGCGAATTTGCCAGCTTTGACCACATCAAGCACCAGTTACTCAGTAACTGTTAATGTTCTAAATAATACGGGTTCTGCTAGACCCCTAGTTGGTTGGATTGACTTTAATAAAAATGGTGTCTTTGATGCCTCTGAAGGTCAATCTGCATCTGTTCCAGCTAACGCTGCTGTTCAGCCTGTTGTCCTCAATTGGGCAGGGATAAGCGGACTCACCGTAGGTAACACTTATGCGCGTTTCCGTATTAGTGACGGCGCTTTGACCACCGCCACACCCAATGGGTTAGTTGGTAATGGTGAGGTCGAAGATTATGTCGTGCCGATTAACACTCCATCAGTTCCTAGCCTCAATGTCGTTAAACGGATCACCGCGATCAACGGAACTAACATTACAGGGTTTGCTGATGGTGCAGATGTGCTGCCATCCAATGACAACGACGCGAGATGGCCATCACCAAATACGCAATACTTACGCGGGGCGATCGCCTGTACAACGGGAACACCTTGTAATGGCATCTCTGGCGGTAGACCAGGGGACACCGTGGAATATACGATTTACTTCCTTTCCAATGGCTCTGACAATTTGAGAAATGTGTCTATATGCGATCGCATTCCCACCAACAGTACCTTTGAGCCAAATACCTACGCGACTGGACAAGGAATACTCTTGGGTTGGGATAGCCAAGTGGTTCCCACGACTTTACCCGATCCTACCAACTCAACAACAGTTCCATCCATTAGAGTGCCTCTAACCAATATCGGTGATGTGGATAAAGGTCAATTTATTGCGAATCCTACAGCCTTACCAACTGCGCCCTGTGGAGCCGCCGTAAACACTAATGGCGGGGTTGTCGTTGATGTTGTATCAGGGGCAACTACTGTACCGATCGCTACTGCATCAGGTGTACCAATTCCCTCCTATGGATTTGTCAGATTTAATGTCAGGGTCAATTAGTAATTAAAACCAGAGGTCAAAAACATGAAATTTGCAGCTAGTAACTATTATCCCAGTCCACATATCGCTGTTCCCGAACCAATACCGATAAATTTGCCGAATAGTGATCGCTTCGGGGGAAATCGTTAAATCCCATGATTAGTTCGCTTTAAAGTCCGAAATCCATTGTTTATCTCATATCTCCAAAAACAACCATGAAATTGAAGTCTCGCCTTCGTTTTTGTACGAGTCTATTTCTATCATCCGCCCTAGCGATCGGTGGAAGTTTCTCTATCGCCAAACTCGCTCTAGCAGCAGGAACTGCTGCTGGCACTGTCATCACCAACACCGCGACAGGTAGCTTTGAGGGTGATACATCTGGCACACCTGGCACAGTCACATCTAATGCTGTCACTTTATCCGTACTGGAAGTTGCGGGGATTACGGTAGTACCTCTAGGCACTCCTACGGAAGCCACTTTAGCTGAAGTAGCCCTTGATGTTGCAGCGACTCCAGGTCCTTATCAAAATCAACAAGGTATAAACAATCGAGATATTGTTTATTATGATTTCACGATTACCAACACAGGTAACAGCCCTACCGCAATTTTTATTCCTGATGTAGCCACAATCGGCGGAACTGGTGGCGGTATACAACGACGAATCAAGGTAATTGCCGTTGATCCAGATGGTGCTGGAGTTAGTCCCTCTATTCCTATAAATGTAGTTGGAGGTGGAACAACAGTGCCAACAGGTGGGGGGATTACCACTGATGCAGGATTCTTAGGCACAACCAATGGATATATTCCTGTTAATGGAACTGTAACTGTGCGTGTGGCTGTGGAGATTTCAGGGGTGCAGGTAGGTAATACTACCACTGTAATTTTGGGTGATACAGGTGCTAACGATAATACCGCAGGTACACAGAACCAAGATTGGGTAATTTCGGGCGTACCTGTTCGTGATGTCTATACATCCGATCTTGCCAATGGCACTGCAAATCCCTTTCCAGTTGGTTCATTCCCTACGGTTGACCAGACCGCTGAAACGAATGGTAATCCTGTCAATGGTGACGTAGTTAACTTCCGAAAAGAAGCCAGTGCGTTTCTCTCTGCGAGTATTGCCAATGCGATCGACTATGGTGACGCTCTGGAAGCATCCATTTTCAGCACAGCAATCAACTCTGCTGCTAGTTACGCTAATAGTGGTGCAAGTCACATCATTAATGCCGCTATTAGGATGGGAGCAATCGCTACTGACGCTGAAGCTGATGGTGTATCTACTGTGAACGCTGATGGTGATGACCTCGCTGGTACTGATGATGAAGATGGTGTTACTCTTCCCACCTTGCTGACCAGTACCACCAGCTACTCCGCCACAGTCAATGTCACGAATACTACAGGTAGTGATGCTTACTTAGTTGGTTGGATTGACTTCAATAAAAATGGGCTTTTTGAGACTAGCGAAGTACAGGTATTAGACGAAAACACAGGTACTGCCACGGTCATTGACCCGATCGCCACTGGTGCAACTGCTGTTCCCAAGACACTAACTTGGACTGTTCCTCCTGGTTTAGTGACGGGCGATGTTCTCTATGCCAGATTCCGTTTAACCACAGATCTGAATGTCATTGGCAGCACTACCGTTTCGTCAATTGTGGCTCAGCCCAATAGACCACTCGGCGTTGGTGAAGTTGAAGACTACAGAATTACTGTTGGTGCAGCAACACCTAACCTGAATACCATAAAACGGATTACTAGCATCGCAGGAGTCGATATTCCTACGTTCTCAGCCAGTACCGTTAATCCTACATCCGATGCTGCTGATCTCAGATGGCCACTTCCTAACACCACATATCTACGCGGCGGCGTTGACTGTACCGCGTTAGGTACGACTTGTAATGGAGTCCAAGGAGGTAGACCTGGGGATATTGTGGAATACACCATCTACTTCCTCGCTAATGGAAATGACAACCTCAGAAATGTCAAGATCTGCGATGCTATTCCTACTAACACCACCTATGTACCTGGCTCAATGATTTTGGGTTGGGATAGCGCGGGTGCAGTATTACCCAATCCTAGTGCAGCGATCGGAGCAGGTGAAGCCACATTAAGTGATGGTGCGGATGCAGATATTGGTAGGTTCTTATCTATCGGTACAATTGATGCTGTTAATGCGCCTACGGGCAGTGCTTGTCAAACAGGCGCAAATCCCACAGGAGCTATTTTCGTGAATTTTGGTGCGACCCCTGTCATACCCTTTGCAACTGCGAATGGCGCTACTAATGCTGCTAGTCCAAACAGTGCTTACGGCTTTATTCGCTTTAGAGTGACAGTTAACTAATTCTTTCCTTTAGGGCTAAATACTTGCTATTTAGCCCTTGTCAATGGAGTCATCCCACAGCCAAAACATATTTATGTCAAAATCATTTTTTCGAGTCTCAACTCGCTTACTAGTAACCACTGCCCTAATATTGGGTAGCTACTTCTCTTTGGCTAAATCAGTTTTGGCTCAATCGACTCCTCCGAATACGACCATTACAAACACCGCCGTAGGTACTTTTGAAGGTACAACATCAGGCACAACGGGAAATGTCACTTCTAACACCGTCACCCTATCGGTACTAGAAGTTGCTGGTATCAATGCAGCCCCATCTGGCAACCAAGAAGCACCTTTCGCAGTGCCGAACGCAGGAGCCTTTCAGGGTGTTGCGGGAATTAATACAGGTGATGTTGTTTATTTTGATTTCACAGTTACCAACGTAGGTAACGATCCCACAGGCTTCTTTATTCCTGGTACAGCCACAATTGGCGGCGGTACGTTAGAAAATATTCAAATCATTGAAGTTGACCCTAACGGGGCTTTAGGAGCGCCAACGCCAACAACAGTTGCTGTCACCGTACCAGTAGGTGGTGATAACACGATCGCTTTATTAGGCGCAACCAATGGCTATATTCCCGTAAATGGCACTGTGACAGTGCGTGTAGCGGTGAAAGTCACGGAAACAAACGTTGGTAATTCGATCACTGCCACATTAGGTAATACGACAGGAAGCGCTGGTACACAAAACCAACCTTATCTAGCCAATGCTAATCAAGATCTCTACACTAATGATTTAATTGATGGGACAACTATTCCCGTGCCTTATGCAGGTATTCTCGCGATCAGCCAAGTACCTGAAACTAACGGCAACCCTGCCAATGGTGATGCAACCAATCGCCGTCAAGAGGCAAGTGCTACTGGATCTGTCACTTTAGCTGCGACCCCAGTTGTATTTGGTTATAAATCCGTCACCCGAACTAACGATGTCGATGGTAGTGGCACCAACACACCAGGAGATGTCCTCACATGGCGAGTTACTTATGCCAATACAGGAACCGTTGACGTTACTGACTTCCAAATTGCCGATGTCCTACCCGCAAATGTAACCCTATCAGGAACCTTAGCGGCGGGAAATATCACCGTCAACGCCACCCAATCAGGAACAACCCCAATCGCTAACGCTGGTTACACAGGTACTGGTAATAACAATCTCTTTAATTCTAGTTTCACTTTAGTAGCGGGTGGAGTTGTCACCGTTGATATTCCTGTAACCATCAATGGTGGTACACCAAGCGGCACTGTGCTTAGCAATCAACCAACGGCAACAAGTACAGTTCTACCAGCCGTAGGTGTGAGAACCGACAATATTGATGGCACAAATGTAGGTTTGCCGCTACTGATTCCCCCGCCAACGGGTAGTATTCTACAGACACAGACAGTAGCGATCGATCCCACGACAGCCACGACTAGTGCAGCGCAGACCCCTCTTGTTTGTGACGGACGCTTTTATCAAATTCGGGCTACGGTAGGAGATACCAGTAGTTTATATTTAATAAATCGTTTTACCGCTCCTTACAGCGATGTCCTCAGATCTACTACGGCTCCTAACACTGTCCTTAATGGTTTGGGGTATAACCCGATCGACAACTACATGTACGCCCTTTTCCGTGGACCTAATTCGGGTAGTACCAGTGGTGTCACTCCGACCAATGCTCTATACCGACTTGACGAGAATACAATAGTTTCTCTAGGCGGTATCACGGGTTTACCCAACGGATTTTCCCCGACTGCCGCCGATTTTGGACCTGATGGCACTTACTATGTGACTCGTGCTGGCGGTAGTACAGAGCTTTACAGAATTAATATTGCAACTCGGACAGCGACTTTAGTTACCATGAGTCAGAACACTGGCAACATTGGTGATATGGCATACAACCCCATTGATGGGTTATTGTACGGAGTTGGCGGAGCTGGCAACACCACATTATTTATAATTAATCCTGTTACTGGGAACGTCACTACATCCACAATAACGGGTACTTCTGTTACTCCAGAAACATGGGGAACTGCCTTTTTTGACCCCATTGGCACTTTTTACGCATATTCCAATGGTGGCAGATTTTATCGAATCAACAAAGATACGGGAGTTGCCACTTTACTAAGTGATGCCCCTACTGCAACTGTTAGTGATGGAGCCGTCTGTCAATTTACGTCAGAAAAAATAGATGCGGTGAAGTCTGCTGGTCCTGTAACTAGCGTTAACGCCACTACTTTTGATATTCCTTACACAATCCAAGTTAGAAACACAGGCGCGTTTAATGCTCCTAATGTACAAATCACAGAAAATTTCAACCTCGATCCCACCTTTACAGTTGGCAGTCCGACAATTTCAATTCAAGTTCCGCCTACTTCAGGGACATTAACCGTTAACCCTGCTTTTACTGGGCTTACTCCAACAACTTACAATTTGTTGTCAGGGTTGAACTCACTTGCACCTGGTGCATCGGCAACAATTACTTTTACAGTGAGATTGGTTTATGCGAGTGCGGGATCTGTACCCACTACCGTGCTGAATAACCAAGTTTATGCAAGTACGATTACCAGCACCACTGCTCCAGGTACGCCAAACCCTGGATTTACCTTCCCTTCCAATATTCCCATTCCTCCCCCCGATCTGCTCACTGCGGATACATCGACTAACAGTAATACCTTACCTGTCACTCCAAATGGAGATGTTCCTTCGCCTACGCCTGTATCGTTACCAAGGAATCCTAATCTACTTCTAGTCAAGCGCATGACTGCTGTCAATGGTGTGGATATTCCTGGCTTCGTTGATGATCTTGGCACTCTCGATGACAACAATGCTAATTGGCCAACACCAGCAACCTTTTTGCGCGGCGCGATTAATAACGTTTTGGTCGCACCAGGTGATGAACTTGAATATACAATTTATTTCCTATCTTCTGGCAATACAAACGTTAGTAATGTCACTATTTGTGATTTAATTCCACCCTTAACCACATTTGTAAACAATACTTACGGTAGTGGATTGGGCATGGCTTTTGCTAACAGCGTCACCGCAACCCCAACTAGTAATTTGACGAATATTGCTGATAGCGATAAGGGAAGATTTTATCCTGCTGGTAGCACTCCAAATACCACTGTACCTCCTGTAACAGTTTGCAACAAACCAAATACGGCGATCCCCCTGACAATTGACGACAACACAGATGGTTTAGTAGTAGTAGAAGTCGTGAAAATTTCTGATCCGCTTCCAAATTTCTTGCCATTTGCTACAGGTGCAGGAACGCCTACAAATTCCTATGGCTTCGTGCGTTTTCGGGTTAAGGTGAAATAAAATACTTGGTATGACGACGGGTTTGGGCATATTCTGCACGAAGTTAATTATGGAAAGGGATAAACCATGACTTTTACCTTAGATCCATCAAGCGATCGCGTTACACTTCCCGACCATACTCAACTTCCCGAATCCGATGGTACGTTTGTGAAAAATTTTCAAGAGCATCCCCAAAGTATCTTGCTCACAGACTCGATTGAGCCGATTTTGCAAAAATGTCATCCAGATGGACAATATGCGATCGGGCAGGATTCAGGGATCTATTGGCGCATGACCGAACCACCCGAAAAGGGAGCTGAAGCACCTGATTGGTTTTATGTGCCGAATGTGCCGCCAACCCTAGATGGTCAGTCTCGCCGCTCCTATGTACTGTGGCAAGAATTTATTGCGCCTCTCATAATTTTAGAATTTGTATCTGGTACTGGTAAAGAAGAACGCGATCGCACCCCTTGGACGGGTAAATTTTTCATTTATGAGCAGGTAATTCGTCCTGCTTTTTATGGTATTTACGAAGTCCAGAAAGCAAGCATCGAGCTATATCGTCATGTGACTAATCACTTTGAACTAGTAACTGCTAATGAAAGGGGGCATTTCGCGATCCCAGAATTGGGCGTAGAACTTGGGATTTGGCAAGGCGTTTACCAAAATTCTGACCTGCCTTGGCTGCGTTGGTGGGACGCTAATGGTAATTTGCTATTAACAGGCTGGGAAACCTCTGAACAAGAAAAGTTAATTGCTCAGCAGGAACGGTTGATTGCTCAGCAGGAACGGCTGATTGCTCAACAGGAACGTCAAAAAAATGAAATTTTGATCGCCCAACTCCGTGCGGCTGGGATTGAGCCAAAGCTATAGCTAAGACGAGATCGCCTTGCATACAACACACAGTTTTGTTTGTTTTCAGGTTAAGGTTAAGGCTAAGTAGCAGAAAAACTTTGAAATAAAATGAGTTATACCGATTTTTCTGATTTAGTAGACTGTCTCCAATGGCGATCGCAAAATCAGTCTTGTCAGCGAGCTATTACCTTTTTGTTGGATGGTGAGTTACAAGAGAGTCATTTAAGTTATGCAGACTTAGATTTACAGGCTAGAGCGATCGCGGCTCAGCTACAATCTCTAGCACCAACTAGCTCAAGGGTATTGCTTTGCTATCCATCTAGTCTGGAATTTGTTACTGGCTTTTTGGGTTGTCTTTATGGGGGGATGATCGCCGTTCCTGTTTCGCCGCCAAAGCGATCGCAGATCCAGTCACGATTAATGTCTATCGTCTTCGATGCTCAGCCTGCAATAGTAATGACCACTGGGGATTTACTAGAGAACATTCAACAATCATGGCTCAGCATACCAAATTTGCCAATGGTGCAATGGGTTGCTAGCGATCGCTTAACAATGGATCTTGATCTTGCGTCAGATCTTGCATCACAATGGCAAAGAGTTGATTTACAAGCAGATACTCTGGCGTTTTTGCAATATACATCTGGCTCCACTGGTCAACCCAAGGGAGTGATGGTCAGCCATGCTAACTTAATCCAAAATTCAGCTTACATCCAGACTGCATTTGAGCTAAATCAAACTAGTGTTTCCGTAAGTTGGTTGCCTAATTTTCATGATATGGGGCTAATTGATGGCATTATTCAGCCCCTCTATACGGGATTTCTGGGGGTCTTAATGTCACCAACATCTTTCTTACAAAAGCCTATTCGTTGGCTAGATGCTATTTCTCGCTATCGAGCGACTCATAGTGGAGGACCAAATCAGGGATATGAATTATGTGTTCGCAAGATTAATGCAGAGCAAGTCAGTCAGTCACAGATTGATTTGAGCTCTTGGCAAAGTGCTTATACTGGCGCAGAACCAATCAGGCGAGCCACCTTAGAACAATTTGCTAGCAGGTTCAGACCATTTGGTTTTCAGTCCAAATTTTTCTATCCTTGCTATGGCATGGCGGAATCGACTTTGATGATTTCGGGAGGAGCGGTCAATGATGAGCCAGTGTATTGCGCGATCGCGGCTGAAGCCTTGGCACAAAAACAAGTTGTGATTGTTGATGATGATGCTCCTAATGCAAAACATTTGGTCAGTGTGGGAAATACTTGGCTGGATACAAAGATAGCGATCGTCAATCCTGAAACATCTCAGGAAGTTTTTATAGAATGCGAACCCGATCAAGTTGGGGAAATCTGGATATCAGGAAGTAGTGTGGCGATCGGTTATTGGCAAAATCCTGAAGCAACAAAAGCTACGTTTCAAGCCAAACTTAGCGATCGCCCAGAGCATTGGCTGCGAACTGGTGATTTGGGATTTATTCGCAATGGCGAGCTTTTTGTGACGGGACGGCTTAAGGATTTATTGATTTTGTGGGGGCGCAATCATTACCCACAGGATATTGAGTTAACTGTCCAAAATAGCCATCCATCCCTGCGTATTGATGCTGGTGCTGCTTTCTCGATAGAGGTTAATCATCAGATCACCATTCAAGAAAGTTTAGTAATTGTGCAGGAAGTGGAGCGAAGTGCTTTACGCAATTTGGATGTTGATGCGATTATGTCGGCGATTCGGCAAGCGGTATCTGAACAGCATGAGATCTCAGTATTTGCGATCGCCTTAATTAAACCTGCCAGCATTAGCAAAACATCAAGCGGTAAAATTCAACGTCATGCTTGTCGAGAACAGTTTTTAGCAGGTAGTCTGGCTATTGTTGCCCAATGGACAAATCCCAACATAGAGGATACAGAATCTTCTCTCCCATCTTCATCTGGGGCTAGCTCAACAAATACATTGACTGAAGATACATTGACTGAAGATGCAATCTTAGAATGGCTTTTGGGTAGAATCGCGCAAGCCCTAAACATTGATCCCGATGACATCAATGTGGATGTATCTCTTTTTAGTTATGGCATAGACTCATCGGTGTTGCTTAATCTCACCGCAGATTTATCAGATTGGAGCGGTCATCAACTTAAGCCCACTCTCTTTTGGGAATATCCCACTATTATGGGATTAACGGCTTATTTACTGAGGCTTAGGGAAAATTAGACATCACAGTAGGGGCGGGTTTAGTTGATAATTCTCTGCTGAAGCAAGAGCTATATGCAAAACCCGCCCGTTAAATAGTGGAACAGGCTTCTAGCCTGTTGACGTTAAATAGTGGAACAGGCTTCTAGCCTGTTGACGGGCAGGATGACCATTCCACAATTTATATTTAATTGTAACCAGCCACTCATATAGCCCAATAAATCATAAATATATGTCTTCCAATTCAGAGCAAGCATCTTTAATATTCGATCCTTTTTCTCCTGAATTCCACAATAATCCCTATCCTACTTACGACTGGTTGCGCGAACATGATCCAATCCACTGGAGCTTCATGCAAGCTTGGGTAATTACTTCTTATCGTGATGTGGAAGCATTACTCAAAGCTTCACAATTACAAATCGATGATTTACCCATGCGCTTACGCCAAAAAAGCCAATATCTAAAACAATGGGATTTTGAATGCTTGGCGCGAACTATAGAAAACTGGTTGTTTTTTATGGAACCACCACATCATACAAAACTCAAAGGCTTAGTTGCAAAAGCTTTTACCCCCAATGCCATTGAATTACTGCGACCCGCGATCGCTCAATCAGTTGAGCAGTTACTTACACTTGCAGAGGAAAAAGCAAGGCAAAATGGGGGTGAAATAGATGTGATGACTGATTTTGCCGCACCGCTCCCTGCGATGACTGTCACTCAAATCCTCGGTATACCCATTAGTGATCATGATAAGTTAATGCGTTGGTCCTATGATTTATTTTTTGTATTTGATCAACCAATGTCCTTAACTGGCTATCAAAAACAAAATGCAATTGCGATCGAGGCTAGAGAATATCTGGTTAACCTCATGACCACTCAACCTACAGGCTTAATTGGACAACTGATGTCAGCGCGGGATCAAGACTTGCAGTTGAGTGAAGATCAAATTTTAGGATTTTGTATCATGTTGCTAATTGTGGGGCAGGAAACCACTAAAAGTCTGATTGGGAACAGTGTGCTTGCACTTTTACAACATCCTCAAGCCTTGTCAGAGCTACAACAAAATCTTGATTTAGTACCCGTAGTAATTGAGGAATTATTACGCTATGACAGCCCAGTACAAGTTATTGCTCGTATTGCTAAGGAAGATTTTGACTATGGTGGTAAGACTATTCATGCTGGCGACAAGGTGATTTTATGTCTGGGGGCTGCTAATCGCGATGCCGAAACTTTTCCTGAGCCTAATCAGATTAATTTCCATCGCCGTAATTACAATTTACCTTTTGGCGGTGGATTACACTATTGTTTAGGGGCGGCTCTAGCAAGAGTACAGGGGCAGATTGCAATTAGGCATTTAATTGAGCGTTATCCTCATTTAAAATTAAAGTCCTTGAATCAATCTGCTTTGCATTGGCGGGAAAGTATCACCCTAAGAGGGCTAACAAACTTATCAGTAGACTTGGCAATATGATCAGGGAATCGATCGCAATTATTGGTATTGGCTGTCGTTTTCCACTAGCTGACAGCCCACAATCTTTCTGGGAGTTATTGTGTGAGGGGGGAGATGCGATCGCATCAATGCCTAGCGATCGCCGTCAACTATATCCCTTTAGCCAAATTGATGACGCAAAACTTGAAGCCCTCCAAGCTAAATGGGGTGGTTTTTTGGATGGGATCGATCAATTCGATGCTAGCTTTTTTGGGATTGCGCCTGGTGACGCAGTAGCGCTCGATCCCCAGCAACGACTGCTTCTGGAAGTAAGTTGGACGGCTTTGGAAGATGCCGCTATTGATTGCGAACAGATTCGAGGCAGTCAAACGGGTGTATTCATGGGAATGACGGTCGATGGTTATGAAGCGCTTTTGCAAGGAGGGGATGACCAAACCGCCTATACATCTTTTGGCACGAGTAATGCGATCGCTGTCAACCGAATTTCTCAATACTTTGATTTTCAAGGCGCAAGCTTGGCTGTGAATACTACCTGTTCATCGGCATTAGTGGCAGTAGATATTGCCTGTCAAAGTATTTGGTCTGGAGAAAGTTCGTTAGCATTGGCAGGTGGGGTCAATATTTTTGCCAATCTCGGTCTATCACCACAGTCAGCAGAATTAATTTCTCCCACGCACCGATGTCGCTCCTTTGCCGAGTCAGCCGATGGGTATGTGCGTTCTGAAGGTGTGGGTGTTGTTGTTCTCAAACCCATGTCACAAGCTCTGACAGATGGCGATCGCATTTACGCGCTAATTCGCGGCAGTGCCGTAAGACATAATGGTAGTGGCAACGGACTGGCTGTTCCCAATCTACAAGCTCAAGAATCCCTTCTGCGTCATGTTTATCAAAAAACGGGACTGAGCTTAAGTGCAGTTGATTATTTGGAAGCTCATGCTCCTGGCACAAAGATGGGAGATGCCGTAGAAATCAAAGCGATCGAACGGATACTCAATCCTTCTTCTGTTCCTGTTTCTCCAAGTGCTTCTGAACAACATCAAGGATATATTGGCACGGTAAAAACCAATATTGGTCATACAGAAACCGCATCTGGAATTGCAGGCTTAATTAAAGCAGCGCTCGTTGTATATCATCGACAAATTCCACCAAATTTACATTTTGATCAGCCTAGTGCTTATATTGAGTTGGAGAAATTGCCATTTCGAGTACCAACGGAGCTTACTTCTTTGCCCAAAGAGAGGATACTCTATGCAGGAGTCAGCGCCTTTGGCATGGGTGGAACAAATGCTCACGTTATTTTAGAATCTGCTCCTCTAGTGCCGATCGCTAATACGGATTTATCTACAAGTTCCATCTGTCACGTTTTAATTTTGAGTGCTAAAACGGAACAGGCGCTACGACAAATGGCGATTAATTACCAACAGTTTTTGGCAAAATATCCAGAATTAGCGATCGCCCAAATATGTGCAACAGTAGCAAGGCGATCCCAGTTTAAATATCGTCTGGCAATTATGGCAAATGCGATCGATGATTTGCAAAACAAACTAAGTTATTACCTTAGCGATCAAGCATCGCAGCAATTAGTTGAAATATCTAGTGGCATATCTAGTGGTAAAGCAAATCTTAATAAATATAAACGTAAGTCTCTTGAAAAAATTCTCATTAGTTCCGCAACATTGATCAGCGAATTAATTAGCAACTATCCAGATCGGACTTTAGAACAAATTATTTTTGGTTCATCAACGCTACCAGAATTAGATGGAGATAAGCATCAGTCATTACGATCTCAAATACTTGAACTGTGGGTAAATGGCGCAGATGTTGATTGGAGAAGTTTATATATTAATTGCTATTCTCCAATTGTCTCATTACCATCCTATCCATTTGAGAGAAATTCATTTTGGGTACAGCCCAAAGCCTCAAACACTTCTGCTATAACCAACAAAGTTATTTCCATAGAATCTAATAGTTCGACAATAAATGAGGGTAGAACTGAATCCGAGACGCTGTACATTGCGCCGCGAAATCAAGTTGAGCAAAAATTACAAGCGATTTGGGAAAAGGTTTTTAATCTTCATCCAATTAGTATTCATGATAATTTTTTCGCGATCGGTGGCACTTCTTTGATTGCTGTAGACTTATTTACCAAAATCGATCAGACCTTCAAATGTCATCTTGGGCTTGTCTTTTTATTTCAATACCCAACCATTGCCGAACTAGCTGAGTTGTTAAACCAACAACAGGAGCAGAACCAAAAACGATTAAACAATCTGAATTCCCCTTGGTCAACCCTTGTCCCAATTAGAGCAAGTGGATTGTACGCGCCTCTGTTCTGTGTGTCTGGTATACATGGCAATGTTCTTTTATACGCCGATCTTGCTAAACACTTAGGAAAATCCCAGCCTTTTTATGGTTTGCAATCAAAAGGACTTGATGGTATTCAGTCACCACATACCAGTATTGAAGAAATGGCAACGTATTACATCGAAGCGATCAAAACCGTGCAGCCCCAAGGACCTTATTTCTTAGGCGGGTTTTCTTTGGGTAGCAAAGTTGTGTGGGAGATGGCACAACAGCTACATCGTCAGGGTGAAAAAGTTGCTCTTCTCGCGCTGTTTGATGGTACGACTAGAGCCACCAATATTGGTCGCCTCCCTTTTTACAAACGTATTTTCCTCCATTATCAAAATCTGAGAGAAATGGGCTTTACCTATATTTCCCAGAAATTTCCCTCATGGCGTGAATGGCTAAGTGGTCGCTATAATTATTGGACTAAAAAAATTGCTCGAAATATTTTTCAGAAATTACAAATCCCCTTGCCGATCTATTTGCGCCAGTCAGCGATCGCTGAATCGTTAGAAAAAGCTGGTACTCAAGCCCTAAAAAACTATGTGATTCAGAGTTACCCTAACAAAGCAACTTTGTTTCGGGCAGAAATCCAGTCCGCCGATCAAGGGGTTGGCTTTGTCTCTCCTGATTGGGATCTAGGGTGGGGAAAATTAGCGACTGGCGGATTAGAAATACAGCCTGTCATTGGCGATCATATATCGATGTTTCGTGAACCACAGGTGCAAGTTTTAGCGCAGAAATTGCAGGATTGTTTGATTAGGGCGCGTGAAACATGATTTTGTTTATTTTCGGGTTAAAGTTAAATAGAAATGGGTTTGATTACTATTACATTTGAGTAAGTAACGCGGCTCACTATAAAACAGATAAGAATCATACACCATGATTTTTTATGAATCTATGAAATCATCAATATCTGTATGTATACCCACATATAAAAGGATCAAGTTTCTTAAGGAGGCGTTGTATTCTGTTATAGAACAGACATTGCAACCACTTGAGATAGTTATAGGTGACGATTCGCCTGATGATCAAACCGAAAATTTAGTTTTGGATATTCAGAAAGAATGCTCCATTCCTATTGTCTATACAAGGCATTCTCCATCTCTGGGGCAGGCTGCTAATGTCAACTTTGTCTACGATAAGGCAAGAGGAGATAAGATTGTTCTGCTTCACGATGATGATTTACTGTTACCAAATGCATTAGAAGACTTAAATAGCTGTTGGGATCTCCATCCTGATCTAGTTGCTGCTTATGGAAGTCAGTACATTATTTCTGAAGATGGCATAATCAACCAGCAGCGTAGTTTGAAGCTCAATCAAATGTTTTTTCGGACTAGCGATCGCGCTGGCTTACAAAAGTCGGCTTTAGCATCTGCGATTCTCCACCAGTTTCCCAATGATTGTTTTATGGTTCTTGCATCTGCGGCAAAAGACATAAAGTACCGTTCTTACCAAGAAATAGGAAACGGAGGAGACTTTGATTTTGGCGTGCGACTCAGCTTAAAATATCCAAACTTCTTTTTTCTCGACAAGTATATAGCCAAGTATCGACTCAGTAAAATTGCAGTGTCGCGCAATACTGATTCTGCCGCCCAGTCTTTTTATGTGGTTTTAAATACCGATGTATCCGAGGAACTGGCTTGGGCAAAAGAACATGAATTAAAGAGAGTTGCACCAGTTGCTATTAATCAGTTAATTAATGGTGGGAAAAGACAACAGGCTTTGGATATATATTTCAGTGAACATCATCCACTATCAAAAAGACTTAGCTTAGGGGGTGTACGGAGGTTAATCAAAGCTTTTTTACCTTTATCACTGGCTAGATTGGTATAGCCTTAAATTTATGTTTTTTTAGACTTCCATTATGGTTGTTACATGAGACTAATGATTGTATCGGCTAGGCGATCGTAAAAGAAATAGTCATGAGCGCCGATAGTTTTAATCACTTGACCGCCAAATTGTCGCTTAAATCGCGAAAAATTATAGTAGGCATGGCGAGGATCTTCGCTGTAGCCGTAAAAATCATAAATCTGGCAGCCCCGTTGCTTAGCACGTTGGATCGCTGCCCAATGCATGGCATAGGCTGGCATCACTTGCCGATCGCGATCGCTCCGACCACCATAAAGATAGGTACAGCGATCGCCCCAATATATCAACAAAATTGCGACTAAATTTTCGTTGTTGTACTGTGCCAAGCCAATTTCAGCCATTCCTTCTCGAAATAGATTTTGGCAAAGCTTGATAAAAAAACTATAAGGTTCACTTAGAAACCCTTGACGTTGAGCAGTTTCATAAAATAAATCAAAAAATATAGGAATCGCGGCATCATCGTTATGAAAAGAAGTCTTAACTCCATAGCGCCAACTCAGTCGGAGGTTATAGCGTCCTTTTTGGGACATATTTGCGAGTAGTTCTGGTTCAGTTTGAATTAAATCAATCCAGAGTGTTTCCGACGGCATCAAGTCCGCAGGCGATCGCCGAAAATTTTGATCCATCCATCTAGGTTTGACTGATAACACAGGCTCAATCCGTAAGGCGATCGCCCCACCATGTTGTTTTGAGCTTTGAGCAATTTTTTCTGCTGCTGCTAGTAAAAGTTTGACCCCTTCTATTTGCAAATTGGGTGATAAGTTTTCTGACAAGATGGGAGCGGCGGGAGCAAAGATTATATTGGCGGCACTAGGTTGGGGATAGAAGTAGAAAATACAACCGCCAATTAATTGATGGAATTGATCAAACAGTCCATAGCGAAAGGTTTGATAACCATCGAGTTCGCGAAAGTCAGCCCATGCCCAAGACTGCATGAAACAACTATGATCGTGATCATGATGTGATGCTTGTGTAAGCTGATCCCATGCAAGGCGATCGCTATTTTCTAATTTCCTGACTATCACTTTCTCTGTTCGGTATTAGCAAGATGAATCAGCCAATAAATGCCACCCATAGTCATCATTAATCCAATCGATCCTAAACCAACATCCCCGCCACCAGTACCCCCATAGGAAGTCGAGCCTTTTGCAAATACAGCATCGGGAGCCGCGAGATTGGCTACTAGTAAAGTTAAAGAAAGAATCGCAATTACTTTTGCCGTATTGAGATTGAAGGTAGGACGGGTTGTAGAATTTGCCGAATTTTCGTAAATTAGCTGAACCGAATCCCCTTGTGTAAGTTGCTTTTGGAAAACAATCAATTTAGTTTGTAATTCACGCAAATCATTAGCAATTTCTTGAGGAAGCTCTTGCGATCGCTCTAGTAATTTGGTAATTAAGCGCGACAGATCAATTTGATTAAGTAACTGCTTGACTCTGGTTAGCCATTCTTGAGAGATTTGGGGTGTTTGGGAATGATGCTGAGCAGGAATTAATAGTTCCTCTGGATTGGATTCTAACTGGTTGAGCCAAGCTTGAGCTAAGGATTCTAAGCTCATGGGATCATTAGTTGCTAAGCTATTAGGAATCGCCTTGTCATGTTCCTGTAAATCCAGAAAATCAATTTTTTGTGATTCCAATCCTAATTCTAGTATTTGGGAATGATGATGATTGCCACGATTGAGTAAATAGAAAAATAGTTGAGAAGAATTATGTTGATTAGGAATTACGGAATTTCGTAACGTAGCGATCGCTTGATCAAATACAAATAACTGGGGCAGAGCTTCTAAGGTTAAGGCTTGTAATTCTGTTGGTATATCCAGATTCGCAAGTTCATCACGCATTACTTCTTGTTCTGAAGCTAGCAAAAATCCCCAACTCCCATAATCATGATTCGTAAAGGAGGGAATCTCTAACTGCATCGGCTTTACATTAAGCCCTGCGGCTTGGATGGTTTGATCAATACACCAAAAAGCTAAAGTATTGCGATCGGGCGAAACTGCATTAGTGGCGATCATCCCTGAAGGAACCAGAGCTTGCTTCAGCAGAGAGAACCATTCCAAACTATAAATTTGAGTTTCGGCTACGGAATATGGATAGGTAAAATCACAGATAATCACATGATAGCGGTGCGCTAGATTCTCTTTGAGAATGAACTCTTGCGTAATTCTATTTAGATAGGCAAAGGCTTCGTGAATATGAATCTTAACCTTGGGATTAGATAAACTATCATGATTAAAAACAGCAAAATCTTGCTTTCCTAAATCAATGACTTCTTGAGAATAATCCACTAAATCAATGTGACTAACTTGGGGATATCGCAAAATATCCCGCACCGCAAGTCCATCACCACCGCCACAAACCAACACCCGCAAAGCTTGATCAGGAAATCGCTGCACTGCCAAAGCGATCGCAGGAATGGTCAAATACTCATGATAAATCGCTTCATCGGCGCTATGAAATTGTAATTCTCCATTAATATAAAAAGCAGTTCCATTAGGTTGCTGCTCGACAAATAAAGAAGTTGTCATGATTTACCAATCCCCCGTAATCATCAAAATAAAGCCGCCAATCACTAAGCTCCATGCACAGACCCATTGCCAAGTGCGATCAGGCTGATGCTTTTGTGTGTAATTTGGAGAAGTAGCCGTTAATTTCTGGGGAGCAGGCGATTTCTCTGTCATTTCAAAGTCATCAGGACTAACTTTTTTAGTAGAATAGACGTGAAGTTCCCGATCTTGCCAAGCCTCGATCGCTAAATTCCAGAGATGCTCTTCATCCCAATAGTCCCATGTGGTGCGTGATTCGCGATTATCTTCGCTTGTGTAAGTTCCTTCTGTTTCCGAATCAAAGTAATACAGCCTTCCCATTGCGCGTAATTTGGGATAGGGCTGATGATGGCTATGCATGGCATCCCAAAGCCCAAACCGAATATCATCACCTACATGATCACCAGCAAGGCGATCAACGGAAATCTCTTCCGAGATATACCAATTAGTCTCATCATTATCAGGATTAACTTCGCGCAATAGATAATATTTGGAGTTATGGGAATGAAGTAACCACTCCATCATTTCATATCCATTGTCATCATCATAAGTACTAAAGTCTGCGATCGCCCATTGTTTACCACCATAGGCAACGCGATCGCCTGTTCTCAGTCGTGGCAGAAAACTGATGTAGTCAGTGTCAAGTGATTTTTTCACGATTTTACTGCAATTTAGTGGCGATGCTTGCCTTTGCTACATCTACTAAGATGTCTGTGCTTTTAGCCAAGCCCAAGGAAGAGCCAGCATTTTGTTTGGAGTCGGAACAAAGGCTCGACGCATAAATACTTCATAGTTATTACTTTCGATCGCTTTTAAAATATTGCGATATAAAATCAAAGACGACCAGACTGGCCATCGAGCATCACGACATAATGCCGAAACACCATCTTCTGCATGTTGATAAAACTCTCTTGCCCTTTGAATTTGAAAGCGCATTAACTCGACCCAACGTTCATCAACAGTGCCGCTTAGTAAATCTTTTTCGGTATAGTCAAAATAATGCAGATCTTCGAGCGGTAGATAAATTCGACCGCGCTGGGCATCTTCGCCAATATCCCGCAAAATATTAGTTAATTGCATGGCAATACCCAAGGCGATCGCTGCTTCTGTCGCTGTAGCAATTATTGAGGGATCTTTCGTCTCAAATCCCATAATCGCCGCCGACATTAAACCGACAGTACCTGCTACGCGATAGCAATATAAATGTAGATCCTCAAATGTCTGATAGCGATCGTATTTGAGATCCATTCGCATCCCCGAAATCATGTCTTTGAAAGGCTGAATTGGCATGGGGTAATGCTTAATCGTATCCGCTAAGGCTATATCCGATGGATCAACTGGATGACCACGAAATGTGGCTTCTAATTGTTTTTCCCAGTTAAAGAGTGTTTCCGCGTCCGTACTATCAGCTTGCATCCCATCAACAAGCTCATCGGTGCGCCGACACCAAGCATAGATCGCCCAAGTTGCTCGCCGTTTTGCTTGTGACATCAGCATCGTGCCAAGATAAAACGTCTTGGCATATTTAGCCGTGATGCAACGACAAATCTCGTAGGCTTCCTCAAGATTTACTGACTGACAAATTGCCATCGGTTTAGGCACTGACGACAGATGAATGTGACTGGTTTTGGTTAGAGGTTCGACCAAGGACTTTATTTCCAGAAGATTGACTTGCTTTATGGATTTCCTGTGCTGTTAGCTTACCAGAAAGTACCGCCCCTTCCATACTGCCAAAAAAGGGTTGTGCTGTATAGCTACCTGACAAAAAGAAATTAGCGATCGGTGTTGCTTGAGTAGGACGGAATTGCTCGCGCCCAGGAGTAGCAGTATAAATCGATCGCGGAGTCTTGACGACATGGGACTTTAAGACTTGGGCGGGGCTAGGCAGATACTGTGGAAATAGTTTGGCAAGTTCATTCAAGGTTGCTTCAATAATCTCACTATTAGGGCGATCAATCCAATCAGCAGCAGGTGCAAAAACCAATTCAAGCATTGATTTATCTGGATCTTCGTATTCTTTGCATGAGTTACTCATATCAGAATAGACGCTGAGAAGTGGCGATCGCGAAAATAGGGTGTGATCGATATTTGTGAGCTTGCGATCAAACCAGATCTGCACACTAATTACAGGTACGCCTTCAAGATGATCTAGCTGTTTAAAATAGGGTAAGCCTTGCCAATTTGAGGGGATGTAGTTTTTAAAAGCATCCACTGACATCGCCGAAACGTATGCATCAGCAAGAATTTCGCGACTGGGGGAACCGTCTGTGCCTTGAATAATTAATTTCTCGACATTGCCATCGGCATCAGTGACGATTTCCTTGAGCGCGGCTCCTGTATGCACTTCACCACCACGCGCTACTACATAATCAACGATCGGCTGACAGAGACGTTCAGGGGGTGCGCCATCCAGATAAGCAATTTTCGAGCCATCTTTTTGTTGCAAAAACTTGTTGAGAGCGCGGAGGGGAATCGTTGCCGAAATCACATTGGGGTCGATAAATTTGAGGGATTTACAAACGGCAACAAAAATATCGGTGGTAATGTCCTTACCAATGCCACGCATCTCTAGCCATTCCTCAAAGGTGTATTTGTCCATCGACACAACATAATCATCACCACGCACGATCGCAGGAATCAGCCCGATCGCAAACCGAATCTTTTGATTCCAAGTCAGCATATCGTTATTGCGAAGAATCGAGGTGATGATATTGAAAGGCGCGGGGATATTAGGCACATCAAACCATGACAGCACCCCTGGCTTTTCAGGTTGATTGAAAATTAAAGCATGGCGTTTCCATTGCAGGCGATCGAGGATGTCTAGCTCACCCATCAGTTGCAACATATTCGGATAAGCGCCAAAAAAGTTATGTAACCCCGTTTCGATCCAGTCACCATCGGCATCTTTCCAGGCCGCAACTAATCCGCCGAGAACGTTACTGCGCTCTAGCAAAATCGGCTGATGTCCCAAATCTACCAAATACTTGGCACAGGATAATCCTGCTAACCCTCCTCCAGCGATCGCCACGCGCATATTGTTCTAATACCTGTACGTTTAAATTTTTTCTTAATAATCTCTATCTTACTTTGCAAAGCTTAACAATCCACTAATTTTTTGACAAAATAGCTAGAGTTTCTCGATTTTGCTAAGGTATTAGTAATCTCAAGCGGAGATATATATGGTCTTAATTTCTGGTCAACAGCGCCTACCTACCGCCGAAGAACTGCCCCACAGCGACGATACCCCCGTGGATAATGAACTCCAAAACTATATTCCCAATCTGCTCTTAAATATTTTGTTAGGTATTTGGGGCGATCGCCAAGATTGGTTCTTTGGTGTGGATATGGCAATTCATTATGAACCCCATAAACCACATATTGTCCCCGATGGCTTTTTAGCGATCGGTGTACCTAGAAATACAGGCGATCGCGGTCGCCTCAGTTTTGTAACATGGCAAGAAAAAAATACAATACCAATTTTGGTGCTGGAGGTAGTATCGGAAAAATACAATGGTGAATACGAGAAA
>JBIKYX010000025.1:0-44722 GCA_044355035.1 Pseudanabaena sp.
CCCCCCCCCCGCCCCCCCCCCCCCCCCCCCACCCCCCCCCCCCCCCCCCCCCCCCCCCCCACCCCCCCGGGCGCCGCAGAAGTTGTTGACTGATTCATAAGTTTCCAGTTTATGGGGTAATTTTTGTAAAATAAACTCTATAATTTTATCATTACTAAACCGACTTATTTGTAGCTTACCTCACAACGTTCTTAGCCATTATTCAGAAATATCACCATAGCGATCGCGATACTTTTGCAGTAAAGCCTCAGCTTGAAGAGCGATCGCTTACTTGAAGCGCAAAAAAGCGATCGCCATCCATTCATCGATCTGAGCGCGATCGCATACAACCAATCCAACATCAGTCATCGCCTGAGTAATATCCTCTTCGCGATCGCTGGTATAACCAGAAGTAATTAAAATTCCTGAATGAGTAGAAGTATTTCGTAATGCTTTGTAAAAATCATTGGCGAGGGAAATATGCACCCTTGCGAAGATATTTGCCACAATCAGATCAAACTGTCCATCACATCTGATTTCGGAAACATCACCAATACTATCGCCGCCCATCCAATGCCCTAGTTGACTTGCCGCGCCAAGGCTACCACAGGCAACGGTAACTTGATCTGTAACTTGATTTAGCTCGACAGCATCTTGAGTCGCAGATACGGCAATGGGATCATTATCGATCGCTAAAACCTTCGCACCGAGTTTTGCCATCGCCACACTGAGGATTCCTGAGCCTGAACCAAGATCGAGGGTATTTAATTCGGGCTTAACGTGACGTTCTAAAAGTTGCAAACTGAGAATTGTTGCGGGATGGAGTCCAGTCCCAAAGGCAAGACTATCTTGTAATTGGAGAATTATCTCTTGAGAATTTTGAGGTTGATAATTGAAACTAGGCGCAACAATCACGAAGCGATCGCCAATCCGCCTTACCAAATTATTATTTAGAGAATCTTCTGATTTATCGACTAATTCAGGTTTCTGCTCAACTACAAAAGTTCTCAATTCCGTAGTTAAACCCGTGCGATGTAGTGGCTTGAGAATAGTCTCGATTTCGTCTATGCGTTGATAGATTTGCCCATCTTCAGGCAAGTACATTTGAATTGTGAATGTCCATTTAGAATTATGGCGATCGCTATATTCACAAATATGTATATCTTCAACTGCAATCGCTTTAGCCAGTAAGGTATAAACCCAATCAACAGCTTCGTTAGTAGTATCAAGACTTAGTTCTATCCATGAGTTCATACAGCTACAATTTGATCAACAGTAAGATTTAATTCGGGAAAAGTGGAAGAGATAATGCGATCTCTATTTTGAAATCTGGTGAGTTGATATTTCCCTTCAGCATCCAAATTAAATAACAAAACTGAAGGCTGTTTCGGATCGCCTAAATAATCACGGGGACCGATCGCTAAATAATCAACTAGCCAATATTCCTGAATACCCATCCGTTCGTATTCATCAAGTTTATCAATATAGTCATCTTCCCAATTAGTAGATACTACCTCCACCGCAATTTGAATCGGTTCGCGCATTCCTCGATGATTAAGGCGATCGCTGCGCCATACATCACGATCGATTACACTCACATCTGGATGTCTGCCCTGCTCTTTACCCTTTTTATTAGTTGTCAAAACCGCCGCAACATCATTGACGATGTAATTTAAGCCTAGCCGCTTTACTTCATCTTTCATGGAATCCATAATCAATCCCGCAACATCATAATGAATTCTTGTTGCTAAAATTTTTACCATCTTGCCATCCACAAGTTCATAGCGTCCATCTTCGGGACATTGCTCCAAAAACTGCTCGAAATTAAGATCTAAGTTTAGACTTGGCTTTTGTGCTAATTCTAATTTTTGTTGAGTATTTTGTTGAGTACTGGGCTGCTGAGTAAGTGCAATCATCGCTTTTCCCAAAAATGATTATCTTAAAATTATAGCTTTCACACCACTACAGTCTACCGATGCTTCAAGAATAAGATGTAGTGACAATTCATGAATTGCCACTACATTCTGTTGTGTAAGTTTTAATTTATTTGCGGACAGCTTCAATTAGTCGCGAAAAATAGAAAGAAGTTGCGGTGAATTCCTTGCGCTTGATCGTGAAGCCTAGCTTCTCAAGAACGCGGCGGACATCCGATTCCTTATGCAAATAAGCGCGAGTCGCTTTGCTTGGACCTGGAACCATATCACCTACCTTTTTCATGAGGATATAGTAGGGATTTTTGGGAGCAAAGCTGAGAATGAGTCGGGATTTCGCTAGAGAAGCGAGATGCTCGATCATTGCTTCTGAATCGCGATCGGGATAATGAATCAACACATCTAAACAAATCACCGTGTCATATTCACCCGACAGAGATGCTAAATCTTTAACTTCAAATACGGGATTTTCAGGATTAGTAGCACGACTCTTGCCTTCTCCGACCATTTTCTCAGAGATGTCACTGGCGTAAACCGTTGCTCCCATCTCCGCAAGGGGAATACTCAAACTGCCAATCCCACAACCTGCATCACAAACTTTCTGCTCGGCAGCATTTTTATCATTCTTGAACCATGCCAACACATAATCAACGGTTTGTTGATGTCCTGTACGGATATCGCGTTGGACTCGGTTGACATCACCTTCGCCATAAATGCGCCGCCAGCGATCAAAGCCAGTGGAATTAAAATAATCGCGAACTATTTCCTTGTCTTTTGGCGCTTTTTGAGTTGAGTTTTGAGTCGAGACTTTACCGAAGGCTTTATTGGACATAATTGTGAAGAAAGCTTATAAACAAGCTAGTTAAATTTAGTGACTGTGTTACAGGTCATAATTTTACCTCACATTCCGCTCGTAATGGAATGATAAATCCATACATTTTGAGAAACAGCTCTATAGTTCCATTTAGGAAGATACTCCCTTCCCATTCAAGAATATAAAATCCAGTTCTTTCCAAAATTGAGAATGACACATTTTTGTTAGCTCAACATTTAATGCGATCGCCTCTCTAATGGCAATCATCCCTCTAATGCTGACCTCACTTTGAGCAAATAGCGATCGCCTATTAAGGTAAAAGCTATAATCGTAAACAATCTAGCAAGCAATCGCCGATCAACAATGTTACTTTTTAGGAGTAGCGATCGCAAAGGCTTATGTATCCTAAGTCCCGAAAAAAACTACAATAGGGATAATCGTAATTAATGAAAAATCTAAATAAATTAAGACTGTGACATATAAAGTTGGACTGCTCGGATTAGGAACAGTTGGCACAGGCGTTGCCAAAATCTTCCAAGACCCTCATGGTCGCCACCCATTACTGCCAGATATCGAAATTGCCCATGTTGGAGTGCGATCGCTAAATAAGCAGCGAGATGTAGCGATCGATGCCAATATTGTCACAGACGATTTAGAGGCAATAGTTAATGATCCTGCGATCAATATTGTCGTAGAAGTAATCGGCGGGATCGAGCCAGCCAAAAGTTTGATTTTAAAAGCGATCGCTAATGGCAAGCATGTAGTTACAGCTAATAAAGCCGTTATCGCTAGACATGGTAACGAAATCTTTACCGCAGCCAAACAAAAAGGCGTATATGTAATGTTAGAAGCGGCGGCTTGCGGCGGAATTCCCGTGATCCAAGCCCTGAAGCAAAGTCTGGGCGGTAATCGCATTAGTGAATTAACGGGCATCGTCAACGGCACAACCAATTACATTCTCAGTCGGATGTACTTTGAAGGCGCAGATTTTGGCGCAACTCTTGCTGAAGCGCAACAACTGGGCTATGCCGAAGCCGATCCCACCGCCGATGTTGATGGTTATGACGCAGCCGATAAAATGGCGATTTTAGCTAGTCTTGCCTTTGGCGATCGCATCAAACTTGAGGATATTTATCGCGAAGGTATCCGTTCGATTACCAGTGCAGACATCGGTTATGCGAAAGAGCTTGGCTTCACGATTAAACTTTTAGGAATTGCTAAACGCTCTGAAATCAAAGATAGCAACAGTCTTGAAATCCGTGTCCATCCCACATTGATCCCGCTCCAGCATCCCCTTGCCAATATTCATGGCGTGACCAATGCCGTAATGATTCAGGGCGATCCCATTGGCGAAGTCGTATTTTCAGGTCCGGGGGCAGGAGCAGGGGCGACAGCCAGCGCCGTAGTTGCTGACATTATCAATGTCGTAGCTGCCCTGAAATCAATCCCCAATCAGGTCAATCAATTGATGGGCTGTTCCCACGAACATTATGCCAAAATTGCGCCAATTGAAAATACAGTGACACAGTTTTATGCGCGATTGCTGACCCACGACAAACCAGGGGTAATTGGCGATCTCGGCACAGCTTTTGGTAAACATGATGTGAGCTTGAATGCAATTTTGCAAAAAAATACCATTCACGATGGTTTAGCCGAAATCGTGGTAGTTACACAAAAAGTAAGCGAGTTGAATTTCCAAGAGGCGATCGCTACTATTCACGATTTGCCAAATTTACACAGCATTCCCACGGTCTTGCGCGTTCTATAAGAAATTATTTAAGATCATCGGGATTAATGCCTAATGATCTTAAATAATTTGCTAATTTTTCTTTTTGTTGACGTTCTTGATCGGCGATCGCCTCAGCCTGTTGTTGGGCTAAGGTTGCTTGAGTCGCGATCGCCTTTTGTTGATCAGCGATCGCCTCAGCATCTAATCGTGCCTGTTTTTCAGCGATCGCTCTTTCATCACCTGTCAACAGCAAATTCCCAAGATCATCCCACCAACGTAGCCAAGATATGTCATTTTCTAGTTTCAGTCCAATTTCTACCGCCATTGGTAAAATAGAGTAATGTCCGCGTTGATTAGGTTCCATCTTGGCATAGCGACCATTAATCAATTGATAAGCCTCAAGATGATCTCTCCATGTGTCGAAAATCACATAGAAGGGAATCCGAATAGCTTGCTCGTAAACCCAAAATTTCCCCGCTTTCTCAGTTTCACTAGGTGGCGTTGCATCTCTTTCTTCGGCTCCATTGCCAGACACAAACTCGATCGCAATTAATGGCGCAACAAATTCCTTCCACAAAACATAGGAACGGCGATATTCACCATCAAGAAGCGGCGATACATTTGGCACATAAAACCAATCGGGTGCTTCGGCTCCTTTTTCAGGTGGTTCCATCAAGCGCCAATAAATACCACTATCCTGACCGATGCAATAGCGTCCATCAGGATGCAGCTTTTCGAGGATCGGGGCGATCGAGCTTGTTAAAACAATACTTTGTGGATGTTCCTGAAAATTTTTCACAAAGGTTCCGTCTGAGTCTGGCAGTTGCTTATGATCGGGAAGATTAATTGGGATTGCTGAATAATTTTGAGTTGGAAGATGCGTAGGCTTAACTGGAGATTGGGTAGTTTGCATAGTAACTCGAAGAGATACATTGAGTCGATTTTAGCATGACTTGAAAAAGGTGTTGTAGCGCTTATCAAAACAAAAAAACAGGGTGCGTTGCACCCTGTTTTTTTATTCTTTTTTTATTTATGCTGCTTTAGCTGCATCGACTTCAGCGAAAGTTTTGTAGCATTTTTCAGCATCGTAAATGTGACAGCGATCTCCAATATCCTTCATCAATTCCCATGAGAACTTAGTCTTGTATAGATACTGTCCCCAATTCTCATCAAGCGACTTATGGGCGAGACGCAAGTTATAGGAAGGAATACCAGTGGAAACGTGGTGAGGAACATGGACATTAATATCGTGACATAACAACTCAACCCATGCTGGATAGTCGCAATGTACGGTTCCTGTCAACTGATCGTTAGCAGCTTGCCATTTATCCTTATCTTTAAACTGGATATCTGGCATCGTGTGGTGAACGATCGTGAAGGTACTCATCCAGAAGTGATAGACCAACCAAGGCATTACAAAAAAGCTAACAAATCCGAAAAAGCCTGTGGTAACAATCAAAGTCGGAAAAAAGATCGCCGCATAGGCGATGACCAAGCGATAGGAAAACTTGACTTGTGATTGCTGACGCTCAGGATAGAGGCTGGCATTAAAGTGCAAGTTTGCCCAATGAATAACTGAGCCAATCCACCAAAAGCGGGTGCGAATTAAGGTGTAAACCCCAGATATAAGCCCTTTACCCTGTTCATATTCTTCAACCGTGAAAGGATACCAAGCATTATCTTCGCCCATCTTGTTGGTGTGGAGGTGATGGTGATCATGCTTGAAGCGCCAACCGTGGAAGGGGAAGATCAACGGCAAAAAGGCGATATGACCGACTAAATCGTTAACCCAAATCTTGTTGGAAAACGAACGATGTCCGCAGTCATGACCAATTACAAAAAATCCAGTAAGCGCAGTGCCTGTAAAAATCCAAGCAAAGGGTAGTAAATACCAAGGTGAGAAGGCAATACTGGCATACCCAAGAGCGGCGGCAGTTACTGACAATACAACACTTAACCAAGCTTTGAGGGAATTCTTCTCAAAATATTCAGATGGGATCGTCTTAATGATGTCGCGGAGGGTTGTCTCAGATGTGAGAGTGTGTGAGGCGTTTTGTATGGCAACCACTAAGAAGCACTCCCTACTGTGGTGAGGCGTTGACGGCTCAAACCTTGCAATTGTTGTAAAAGAATGTCAATGTCCGACTGCAATTCTGCAAACTCGGCTTGTACTTCTTCGGAATATAACTTTTTAGCGGTTACGTTCAATGTTGAAATTTTTTTTGCTGGGGCTTCAGTTTGTTTGCTCATACTTCCTTATAAAACGTTTTTAAAACGTTACGATCACACCAAAGAGAACATTAGAAGCATTCAATGCATGTAATTTGCATCGAACACTTATGCATCAGATTCTAGCTTATGTTATGTATATTTTTGTATAGATATAAAGATATCTAATGAGTAATTATACGGATCAAAGTTTATATTTTGTGCCAAGGGGCGTGTCAGCGAACAGGATTGGGGCGATCGCGGCGGCTGATCCTAAACGATCATCAAGATATTCTTCGAGGCTGTAGTACTGATCCATGCGATCGCATAATCCTTCTGGACTCAGGCTTTGGATGTTATGGCTAATAATGTAACTTTGCGCTGCGGAGCCACGGAAAGCGGCAAATGCTTCTTGACAATAGGCTTGCTTGGAATCATTTGAGGCGGAAATCCAATCGGAGCCATGCATGTTACCACCCAGAATTGGCTGACCATTGGCAGGAATTACAGGGTGGCGAGTCGCGGCGATCGCCTGAGAGGGAATGCCACAAAAAATCACAATCGCGACAATAACGAAAATAAGACTTGTAAGTATACGAAAACAACCAACTTGACGCATAATCTAGCTCCCGAATTCCCAAAAAAGCCGTTAAGGTTTGATAACATTTTTTAATTAATCGCACTTAACATATAAAAATAGTAATCGCAATGTAGTTGAATTGACTGTATTGCCTAATTTCTAGGATTTATTAAGTTTTTTCTTATCACTCAACTATCGGGATTTTATTAAACTGATGTTGTCCGCGATACAGAAAAAATCGCCCACGTTTACCAATTAATCTGCCCAGCCCGCCAAATGTCTGAACATTATCTCAATCATCCTACTTTTGGCTTGCTATCGCGCTTGTGTAAAGTAGATGAGTTTCGTAGTCTGTTTACGACACTCTACGCCCAAAGGTTATTTTTTCTAATCACGACTAGTCCTGAAGGTGTCCAGTTTGATCCTGTATCACGAGCCGATGCCAAGCTTATGGTCGAAAATCAGATGCGTGCGGTGCGTCGTTTTGGCTCTGATGTCGATCAAAAAACTTTACAACATATATACAAGCGAACTTTTTCTCAATGAACTCGCGTATTTCTCTCAAAGCTGCGGCAAAAATTAATCTTTATTTAGAGATTACAGGCAATCGCCCTGATGGATATCACGATCTGGTGATGATTTTACAGAGTATTGATCTATGCGATCGCGTAGATATTCGCAAAATCGGGACAGAGGAAATTCAAGTCACCTGTACTAATCCTGAAGTGCCTTGCGATCGCACTAACCTTGCTCACAAAGCCGCCGCGCTGATGCAAAGTATATATCCTGAAATTGGCGGCATGGAAATCGCGATCAATAAACAGATCCCGATGGGGGCTGGTTTAGCAGGTGGTTCTGGGAATGCGGCGGCGGTACTAGTAGGAATTGATCGCCTCTGGGATTTGGGGCTTACACAGTCACAGATCTGTGATTTTGCCGCCCAACTGGGTTCGGATATCCCTTTTTGTGTCACTGGCGGCACGGCTCTAGCGACTGGGCGCGGCGAAATTTTGTCGCCCTTGCCTGATCTTCAGGGTTTAGTATTAGTGATTTGTAAACCGCGTCAGATTGCGATCGCCACAGCATGGGCTTATCAAACCTTTAGAAGTGAGGGTTTATTAGCAACAAGCAGCGTCAAGGATCAAAATCTATCAAGTCAAATGGTAGCGGCGATCGCCTCTGGTGATGATTCTGCGCCTAACAAGATCGGGCGATTACTATATAACGATCTTGAACGAGTCGTATTGCCAGAATATCCTGCGATCGCTGATCTCAAGAATAAATTACTCGATCAAGAATGTCTTGGCGCAATGATGTCTGGCTCTGGCTCTACTGTATTTGCGATCGCCCCTGATAGCGATCGCGCCCATCAAATCGCTGAATCTATAAAAACTGATGAAATAGATGTATGGGTCACTAAATGTTTACCAAGATCAATATTCGATGCATAAAAAAGAGGAGGGCGCAAAGCGCCCTCCTCTTTTTAGAGAAAATTTATAAGGAAAATTTATAAGGAAGATTTTTTAGAGAAGATTTTTTAGTTTCTCTTGATATTCTTCAGGAGTAATACTTCCAGCCTTAAGCTCCTCACTGAGTAATTGCAATTGAGGCTCGATCGCTTTTTTCTTGGCGGCAATTTCATCCGCTTTAGTTTTATAGATCGCTTCACCTTCTTTTTTGGCTTGTTTGAAGGCTTGACGCAAACTAAAAGCATCCATTTCGCCACCAGAGGCAAAATATTCGTTGGCAACCTTACCCAGCGCCCATGTACTGGCATAGGCTGTGGTCGCGCCAACTACCATGCCAAAGACGGGAACCAACTTTGCTAAATTGCTAACGGCGATTCTAGTGCCAGTAATGCCCAAGCTGCCAAATAAGGCTTTACGAAGATTTTCATTGTCGCGATCATAGCCCCAACTTTGTCCAATGGTTTGAGCGAGATCGAGTTGGTTCCAGTAAATCAACATATCAAAGGCGATCGCAATGCCCGGGAGAGGAAAAGCGCCTAGAACTGCGTTGAGAAAGCAAGTATCGGTAATGGCATTCTCAACCTCGATCGCCCGAATGTTGGGATCATCGATTTGACGGACTTGCTCAGAAATCGACGACTTTGCGGAGCGTTTTTCTAGGTTTTCCAGCCATTCCTGTTTGCCCCAAAGTTTAGAATTAGTGAAAGTTGCGCCAATTTTTTCTAATAGTTCTTTTTCTTCAGAGCTGCATTCACCATCGATATTCGCCATCGCATAGGCTGATTGATAAACCATTTCCTGTGCGATCTCACTTGTGATTTGAGTGAGTAATGTATCGATTGGCTCATCTTCCTCATTTAAAAGGCGATCAACAGTAATGCCTTCGGGTAAATGAATTTCTTCAAAAGTATCGGCAAGACTAGCAAACTCTTGTTCGAGCAGTTTACCGTCGGCTTTTGCCATGCTTACCAATACCTTAAAGCTTGCCAAAACTTCTTGCTGATTGACTGCGGACATCGAATGTTTACTCCTTTCCAGAAATTATGACTGATCGTAACAGCGATCGCTGTCTCTGTTTGTATAAAGCTAACCTAATCACAAATTAGTCATATTTACGCGGTGTGTAAACTCGTAGGCGATCGCCCCATTCCACAATCTTAGTTTTGCTAGAACCAATAATAATCACAGTTTGCATATCCGCAAGTTCGGGAGCTAATTCGGCAAGGGTGATTACCTGTACATTTTCGCCTTTACGCCCCATTTTATGTCCTAAAATTACGGGCGTATCAGGCGATCGCCATTGCAATAAAAGTTCTTTGGCGGCGGTGAGTTGCCAACGGCGTTGGGTGGAAATGGGATTGTAAATCGCGATCGCAAAATCAGCTTGGGCGGCGGCGGCTAATCTCTGTTCGATGATTTCCCAAGGTTTGAGAATATCGGAAAGAGAAATCGTGCAGAAATCATGTCCAATGGGAGCGCCAATTGCGGCGGCGGCGGCTTGGGCTGCCGATATCCCTGGGGCAACATGAATATTGATTTCATTCCAGTTAGAATTTGGTTCAGTATCTAAAACTTCAAATACAGCCGCCGCCATGCCATAAATACCTGGATCTCCTGAAGAAACGATTACGACTGATTTTCCTTCGATAGCAAGATTAAGGGCTAAGCGAGCGCGGTCTAGTTCTACTCGATTATCAGAAGCGTGGATTGTTTTACCTTTTGTGAATTCTTTTACTAAATTAATATAGGTTTTGTACCCGACAAAATCCGTGGCATCTTCTAGAATCTCTTTGACTTCAGGAGACATCCATTTAGCGGCTCCAGGTCCAGTCCCAATGATCGAGAGCTTTCCATTACTAAGAGACTCTTGCATCGGAGCAATTTGATAAATTAAATAAGTGGAACTTAATTTTGAGGCAACAGTTTCCAGTTCAATTTTGCTAGAAATTATTTCAATTGTATGAATCGCCTGATTGACAATAGGAAGATTACTTTCACTTAACCAAGTTGCCTCACCAATCAGTTGAACGGACTTGCCTGCCAATAAATCCGCTAGAAATATCTTGGTCTGTTCATCATCATTTATTAATCGATAACCAGCAGGGGGAGCTAATAGTGATGTTTGAAACCGCAAATCACCTGTGGTTGTAATCGCTGGTTGGACTTGAAGCAGGTTAGCAATTTCCTTAGCCATCTCATTAGCTCCATTTAATCCGCCCAAAAGTGGAACCACCGCCGAACCATCTTCGGCGATCGCAATTACGGGTGGTTCGGCGCGTTTATCTGACAGCAAAGGTGCTAGCGATCGGATTAGAATACCTGCGGCGCAAATACCGATAATTGGATGTCCTTGGCTAAATAACTCGCTAACAGTTTCGCTAAATTTGTTATATTGGCGATCAGCGGATTGAGTACGCGAGGCTAGTCCATAGATTTTAGCGTTGGGAATTACAGTTTGGATTTGTTGAGCGATCGCAATACTCTTTTCTCCTAAAATAAAAACGGCAGGTGATTTCATGAATTTGCTGTTAATAAGCGGAAGAACAATTATAGTTTATTGCTATAGCAACCCGAAAAAATTTATGAAAGGCGCAGAGTGAATCTCTTGCAAATCTCAAAAAGCTGTATACTATCAGAGCATAAAGCTAACATAACCTGCTGAAAGTTATGGTGACAATACCTTACGAATATCGGCAACTACCCACTGCGGAAGATCTACCTGATTCCGATGAAACTCCTGTGGATAACGAATTACAAAACGACATTCCGAATATGCTCCTAAACCTGTTGCGATCCATTTGGAGCGATCGCCAAGATTGGTTTTTTGGCGTGGATATGGGGATTTACTACGAACCGAATATTGAGGAGCCAGAGAAGTCAAAAGTAATTGTTCCCGATGGGTTTCTGGCTTTGGGCGTAGATCGTCGTACAAGTGAAGGTGGACGATTGAGCTATGTACTGTGGCAGGAGAAGGTATTACCGATTTTAGCGTTGGAAGTTGTCTCCAAAAAATATAACCAAGAATATGAGCGTAAATTCCTTAAGTATCAAGATTTAGGGATTCTCTACTATGTTATTTACAATACTTCCAGTGGTCGTAGAAAGATTTACAAACAACATCAATCTTTGGAAGTCTATAAATTGATTGAAGGTAAATATGAACTAATTCCATCAATTCCACTGTTACAACAAGGCGGGAAAGTGGTGTGGATGCCAGAAATCGGTTTGGGTATTGGCTGTGAACGGAATGTTCTTGATCATTGGGATCGTGAGTGGGTCTATTGGTACGATCGCGATAATGTCCGATATTTAACTGATGATGAACGTGCTAATAAGGCTGAGGCGATCGCGCAACAAGAACGACAACAGAAAGAGAAATTGGAGACTTATTTAAGAGGACTGGGGATAAACCCTGATGAAATTTAAGCAAAATATTTTGTGACACCTTGCTGTGATCTACTTTATGATGATGTACTGATGCCACGATTTCAAAGCCGACTTTTTAATTGGATCGATCAATCCTTGCCTGCAAAATTAGGACGCAGGACAAGACAAATGCTTGATCGACAATTCAATCAAATCTCTAATGTCCAAGAATTACCCCGTTTGCTTGCCTATCAGGTTGCAAAAGCGGCGCTTTATCCTGTGTATCTGATCGCATCTACTGCCAAGCGAAGATTTCCTGTGTTAAATGGGAATAAGGCTGATTCCAGGGGAAAATTGCGATCACAACCAGATTCAGGGGGACTTTTGCCAGAGGCAGACCTAATAGCCGAAAATTACGAGAAGAGGATTGAGGAAAATCTCGACTTACTAAAGCCAGAAATTCCATTGTTTCTGCGTCCATTGGTCAAGTTTTTGAGTTGGATTGATCGTACGAAAATCAACATAGATCGAAATATTAATGCGATTATCAAGCGACAACCAGATAATTTGGCGACCTCAACAAGTTCAGAAACAAATTCAGAACTAAATTCGGAATTAGCAGCAAGACTGCTTGCAAATCGGATGTTTGCGGAAATCTGGCAGCAACGTTTGGGACAGCGTGGAGAGGCTCAAGGAGAAAGTGAACAAAATTCTCTAAGGGAAAATAATGGCTTAGCTGAAAATGTGGCTTTGGGGAAGAATACAAGGTTAGAGCAGTTACGGCGTTTAATCGAAGCGGCGATCGCCTATTTTTTTGGAAATCAATCTGATATTGAAAATGATCGTTTAATTGGTGATGAAGAACTTTCGGAAGACTTTTCTATCAATGATTCAGAGGTAAATGAAGCAATATCCGAAAGTCCACAGTCACGCCGCAAAAGATTTAGGGGTGCAACTTCTGAAAAGAATCAACTTCAAAAAAAAGCTGCTCAATCTTCTCCGACCAAAACAAAAGCTAATGTAGCAAGTAATGTGAGAGCAGACGAACTCAAAGAAAATGCAAGTTTAACCCAAAATTCAAATCTAGAGCGATTGCGAGAGCTAATTGCTGCGGCGATCGATTATTTCATTGGGAAGCGATCGCTAGATGGTGATGTCGAACAAGACAACATCCAAGGTCAAAATCCTGAAATTTTTACTGAAAAATTTGCCGCTAAAATCCAGACAGGCTCTAAAAATTCAACTAATCGCACTGAAAGTTTTACCTCAGAAAGTTCTAATCCCCTCAAAGTAGACGATCAAATTCAACGATTGCAGAAACTCATCGAAGATGCGATCGCTTATTTCTTTGGTAAAGAGAGAGCAAAACCAAGCCTAGACCAAACCTCTGATATCACTCCCAGCCAAGAAGCTTGGTTAACGATGGAACAAGTATTTGGTGACGATAATGGACCCTGGCCCCTTCCCTTGGAATATGAGTCTCATGCATTTGCCAAGTCGCCTGATATGGGCGTACTCAACTCTTCAGGTGAACTCCAAAATTTTGAAACCACAACCACCAAAATCTCTCAAGATCGATTGGAAGGAAGTCTTCTTTTTGGTGGGGAATTTGAGAAGGAATTTGAAGAAGAATTATTATATCAAGAGCAAAATACTGGGGCAGATAGCGATCGCCCTCTTCGAGCATGGATTGAGGCAAATGCCACAATTTTAGGCTATACCTATAATCCTGTGATGACGGTAATTTTATGGATTGATGCGATCGTACTTAAACTCGAAAATGGGTTTATTGCTTTGTGGCGAGCGTTTGTTAATTTCCCGAAGCGATTACTCCATTTTATTCGCTATGGCAATCAGTAGCTAAAATCTTAAAAGCTATGATGTACGCACAGCTTGTGTGGTATTACCTCTAGGTAGCCGTGACAGCGATCGCGCCTGAGTATCCATCTTTGTCATATCCAAATTTTATTTCATGCTAGGATTTTGACTACGGGAAGGGGATCTGTAGGATTTACAGCGATTATAGCCAATTGGGGAAATATGGTTTAATTGTTATTTATTTCTCACAATTAGGTTGTACGCTATGATAGACCGTGATTTTCTAGTCGATACCTTTTGCACCCGATGAACCTATCCGATATTCTGAAAGACTCTGAGTATAAGCTTTCTCAGTTTAAGCCTGATGAGGTGTCTTGGCTTGAGCAGTCTATTTTTTTAAAGGCAAGTACTAAAGGAGATGTACCTTATATTAAGTGTTTGGTGCGGGGTAAGGATATTAAGCTGACACCTGAAGAGGCGGTTAGGCAGCTTTATTTAAAGGTGTTGTGCGATCGCTATCAATATCCAACTAATCGAATTTTGGTGGAATATGAGGTTTCTTTTGGGCGGGAGAAGAAACGGGCTGATATAGCGATTATGGATAAGGATCGTCCGAATGTGCCTTATATCATTTTGGAATTGAAGAAGCCAAAACTGAAGGATGGGAAAGATCAGTTACGGTCTTATTGCAATGCGACGGGTTCGCCGATTGGGGTTTGGACTAATGGCGATCAGATTTCTTTTTATCAGCGCAAAGATCCTAACTATTTTGAAGATATTACGGATATTCCTGATGTTAATCAGACATTGGCGGATATTCTCAATGAACGGTTTACGCTGGTTGACCTGATTAAGAAAGATAAGCTGATCACAGAGAAAAAATCTTTAAAAGCGCTAATTCTAGAAATGGAAGATGAAGTGCTTGCGAATGCTGGTGTTGATGTTTTTGAAGAGTTGTTTATGCTGATTTTCACTAAGCTCTATGATGAGTGGGAATCGGGACGAGATGAGAAGCGTAAAAAAACAAGATTGTTAGAGTTTCGGAATACAGGACAAACTGATACTGAGCTAAAAATTAAGATTCAAGGTTTATTTAGTCGCGCTAAAAAGAAATGGGAAGGTGTGTTTAAGGAAAGTGACAAGATTACGCTCAGTTCGGCTCATTTGTCGGTGTGCGTATCATCTTTGGAAAATGTAAAGTTATTTAATTCCAATCTGGATGTGGTTGATGAGGCGTTCGAGTATTTGATTAATCAAAGTAGTAAGGGTGAAAAGGGTCAGTATTTCACGCCGCGCTATGTGATTGATATGTGTGTGAAGATGCTGAATCCGCAAGAGGATGAGGCGATTATTGATACGGCGGCGGGTTCTTCTGGATTTCCTGTGCATACGATTTTTCATGTGTGGCAGCAAATTATTGAAGATGAAGGTTTGCAGGTTAGTAATTTGTTTTCGTTGGAAAAGAAACCTGCGCGTTGTGAGGATTATGTTAAGGGTAAGGTGTTTGCGATTGATTTTGATGAGAAGGCTGTACGGGTATCGCGGACTTTAAATTTGATTGCGGGGGATGGTGAAACGAATGTTTTGCATTTGAATACGCTGGATTATGAGTCTTGGAAAGAGAGAGCCAAGGAGGATGATTGGGGTGATGTTTATGGAAGTGGCTTTAAGCGTTTGCGGGGTTTTGCCGATAAGAAAGATGATTTTAAGTCTTTTCAGTTTGATATTGTGATGGCTAATCCACCATTTGCGGGGGAGATTAAGGAGTCACGAATTACGTCTAAGTACGATCTGGCGGTTAAGTCGAATGGTAAGCGTCAGGATAAGATGGGGCGTGATATTTTATTTATTGAGCGCAATCTGGACTTTTTAAAGGCTGGTGGTCGAATGGCGGTAGTGTTGCCGCAGGGAAGATTTAATAATTCTTCGGATAAGTATATTCGTGATTTTATTGCGGAACGCTGTCGGATTTTGGCGGTGGTGGGTTTGCATGGGAATACGTTTAAGCCGCATACGGGGACGAAGACTTCGGTTTTGTTTGTGCAGAAGTGGAATGATGATCCGAAGGCTGGGGCTTTGTGTCCGCGTCAGGATGATTACAATATCTTTTTTGCGACGATGCGGAAGGGTGGTAAGGATAATTCGGGCGAAAAAATCTATGTTAAAAAGTCGGATGGTTCAGGTGAGGTGTTGTTAGACGATCACCATCATTTGATTGTGGATCATGATTTGTTCAATCATGATGATTTGACTGAGGATGGGATTGCTGAGGCGTTTATTGAGTTTGCGAAGAAGGAGGGTTTAAGTTTTTTTGATTTAAGCTCATCTGTTACGCCGTTTGATGCTAAGAAGTATGATCGGTTGATGGATGAGCTAGAAGCAGCAGAAGTTAAATTAAGTAGTCTCGAATTTTCTGGAAGAATTGATTCTGAATATTACCGTCCAAGATTCCTAGAACTAGAAACAAAAATCTCTAATAAAAATCACTGCTATTTAGAGGAAAAATCGAGTTTCCTAATTGGACCATTTGGCTCTCAGTTTCTTGTGGAAAACTATGAAGAAAGTTCACAGTATAGATATGTTCGCGGAAAAGATGTAAAACCTTTTTTTGTTATGGATGATGATAATAACTACATTCCAGAGAAAGACTATATAAGACTATCGAAGTATAAACTTCTCAAGAATGATGTTTTAGTTTCAGTTGTTGGAACTATAGGTAATTCATCTATCGTTACCGATGAAGTTTTGCCAGCAATGTTTAGCTGTAAAAGTACTGTTCTTAGAATAAAGGATGAGTATTTTTCTAAATATTTGCTTACTTATTTAAATACTGAGACGGGAAAAGGTTTTCTGCTTAGAAAAACTAGAGGTGCTATTCAAGTAGGACTAAACCTAGATGATTTAAAAACACTGCTAGTTTATATTCCAAGTATTGATTTTCAGAAATTTGTCGCTCATCTTGTCGATACAGCTAAATACTGTTTGGATCAATCAAAATTATTTTATCAAAATGCTGAAGATTTGTTGTTGTCAGAGCTTGGGTTAAATGACTGGCAACCGACGGATGAAAATATTGCGGTTAAGAGTTTTTCGGCTTCATTTGGGACAAGCGATCGGCTTGATGCTGAACACTATCAACCTAAATTTGATCAGTTAATTCAAAAGCTTAAAGAAAAGATTAAACTATCTAGACTTGGTGATTTACTTACAGAATGTCGTAAGGGTAAACAGCCTCAATATTTTGAAGATGAATCAAATGATCTGGGCTATCCTGTCATTAATTCAAAGTATGTTCAGAAAGGTGAAGTGATTTTAGTTGATAATCGTTATGCACTAACACCAGAAGGAAGTGATCCGCTAATAATTCAAAAAAACGACGTTTTGCTAAATGGTACAGGTGTAGGAACAGTTGGACGTTGCGCTGCGTATCTTTATAATCAAAAAGCTTTACCTGATACTGAAGTCACAGTTTTAAGGACTAATTTACTTGATCCAGTTTATCTCTCGATATTCCTTAATAGTATTGTTGGACAATTACAGATTGAGAAGTATTTACAAGGATCTTCAGGAATTATCAGGGTTTATCCTAACGACATTGTAGAGTTTCAAGTATGGCAAGCTCCAGATAAAATCCAACAAAGGATTAAAAATAAGGTTGAGGAAGCACATCAAAAGCGTGAGCAATCCAAGCAACTGTTAGAAATTGCTAAAACTGGAGTAGAAAAGGCGATCGAAGAAAACGAAGAAGTAGCGATTAACTGGATTGAGAAAGAACTTCAAAAACTAAATGTTTCCATAAATCAATAGGAGAAATAACCATGCAAGCACTTAAAGTAATGGCAAGCATCAACGAAAAAGGTCAACTCACCTTAGATGATCCCCTTGAGCTAAAGACAAATAGCCGAGTTGAAGTGATTATTCTTGTCTCTGAACCAGAAGAACCATCTAAACAAGAAATCATCGCTGATTTTCGGCAAGCTTGGCACGAAGCTATGACGGGGCAAACCATACCCGTATCAGCAATGTGGGAGCAACTAGAAAATGACTAACCAAATCAACGTTGAAGCCTCACCGACATTTCTTAAAAACATCCGCACACTTCGCAAAAAATATCCACGCATTCAGAATGATATGCAGTCAGTCATTCAACAACTAGAGCAAGGAGAATTATTTGGCGATCAAATATCAGGTATTGGCTATCCAGTCTTCAAACTGAGAGTCAAAAATAGTGACATTCAAAAAGGAAAAAGTGGCGGCTATCGTCTAATTTATTATGTCAAAACAGCGACAGGGATTGTTTTACTGACCGTTTACCCCAAATCTGAGCAAGCTGACATCGATGCAACTGAAATTCGCGACATCATCGACGAATATAACAATTGAAAATTTTAGGCGGCATCTAAACATCTAAACTTACCTCTAGCTGGCAGTGAAAGCGATCGCGCTATAGTATCCAAGCTACAAATTTGGAGGCAAAACTATAGTTAACGCGAAAGGACAGCCATACCCTAATGTTATTGATCCTCGAAATGGTAAGCCTATTCATTTCCCAAATGGCAATCTTACCAAGACACCTAAAGAACAAAGAGTAGCTTGGGGCAGACAAGAACGTGGTCAATACATATCAGAATGGATCGCTAGAGGATATCCCGTACCCGAAGAGGGTTGGGCAAGCTATGATATTCATCATATTCACCCTAGAGAATTGGGCGGCGATAATGACTTTGATAACCTTGTGCCTGTGCTGCGCGAAGTTCATCAAAGCGAATTTAACGAATTTTGGCGTAATTGGTAGAGTTTTATTATGCAGACACAAGCTAAATCTAAGATTGACGCAATCTTAAAAAACATTGAACAGCTAGGCAGAATTGAGCTAGATAATATAGCGATCGCCATGCCTCTAGATTCAGAAATTATCCCTGCGATCGCAAGAGCGACAAAAGACCTAGAAACTAGACTAAATATCTCTTTGCCAGATGATCTCAAAGAACTATGGCAAAAATGTAATGGGTTACGCCTATTTGAAGACAAAACCTATGGACAATCTGGATTGATTATTTGGTCGCCGCAAAAAGTTGCAGAAAAACAAAAAACTTTGCGGCAAAAATCTGATGAATTCCAAGATGGCGATCTGATTATTGGCGAGTTTCTTGGTGACTCTGATTTGCTAGTCGTAAGATGCGATCAAAATTATGATGACTTTGGACAATTAATCATTTCTCTGCCAATTGACCATCGCTCAGATTGGTACTTTCTACCATATCTATTGCCAGAATTTCTCCAAAAATTTACTAATAGTCAGGGAGAAAAATTTTGGGAAGCATAGATTTTATACCCAAATTTTCAGAAGTAAACTAATTAAGATCCACTCTTGTGACCTAGATAACGTTTAGAATGATCGCAAGTGTCCACAATAAGTATCTGAATAGTGGACAGCAACGAACGAGTATTTGAAGATATGGCAACAAAGCAAGCAGCAATTTTGGTCTTAGCGGATGGTACTTGTTACCGTGGCTATGCGTTTGGCGCATCAGGAACCGCGATCGGCGAGGTGGTATTTAATACAGGCATGACTGGCTACCAAGAGGTCATGACTGATCCCAGCTACCGTGGTCAAATTGTCACCTTTACCTGTCCCGAACTCGGCAATACGGGCGTAACCCCCGAAGATGATGAGTCCGATCGCCCCCAAGTGCGCGGCGTAATTGCCCGAAATATTACGGCAGTACCCAGCAACTGGCGATCGCGTCAGTCTCTGCCCGATTACCTGAAGGCACATAACGTGGTCGGCATTGCAGGGATTGATACTCGTGCGCTTACCCGCAAATTGCGATCGCTCGGTGCAATGAATGGCGGTATCTCTACCGAAATTCTTGATCCCGAATTATTACTTGCTAAGGTGAAAGCAGAACCATCAATGCAAGGTCAAAACCTCGCCCAAGCCGCCTCCACTGATCGCATTTATGAATGGGCGGACAAAACCCTCCCTGCATGGGAATTTATCGAACCCTCACAGCTAACAGGCGAAGCGATGACCGTGGTCGCGATCGATTTTGGGGTTAAGCGCAATATTCTCCGCCGTCTTGCTAGCTACGGTTGCCGCGTGATCGTTGTTCCTGCCGATACGTCCGCCGAAAAGATTCTTTCTTACAATCCCGATGGTATTTTCCTCTCGAATGGACCTGGCGATCCTGCGGCTGTTACCCAAGGCATTGAAACCGCCAAAGCTTTGTTAGCTGCGGATAAACCGATGTTTGGTATTTGCCTAGGACATCAGATTCTCGGTTTATCAATGGGTGGTGACACGTTCAAACTGAAATTTGGACATCGCGGACTCAATCAACCCGCCCAAAACCAAGCCGAAAATGCCGATCGCCGCGTGGAGATTACCAGTCAAAATCATGGCTTTGCCCTCACAGGTGAATCCTTTGATCAGTCGGCGGCGATGTTGACTCACATCAATCTCAACGATCGCACGGTCGCAGGACTAGAGCATAGGACTTTGCCAATTTTCTCGGTGCAGTATCACCCTGAAGCTAGCCCCGGTCCTCATGATGCCGATTATCTATTCGAGCGTTTTGTGAACTCCATGCGCGAACATAAAAATAGCTCGCAGCAAGTTGCTGCTTAATTTGCCCTCACCCCAACCCCTCTCCTGCGGGAGAGGGGCTAAAACCTTATTTATAATAATTAAATTATGCCAATTCCATTACCCACGCTTCCCACAGACTCTAAAGGACTTTTGAAACTCTTACGCCATAAGGAAGGAACTTGGGTGCAGTGGGGATTGGCTTGCCAAATGCTCCAAAAGATGGGTGAGAATTCCCTTGCCATTTTTGAGAATACGGGCTTTGAACCAATTCAACAGAACCAGATCGTCGTTGCCTCACAGGTTTACGCTAGCCTCCAAGCAGGTAATGCTGCGGATATTGTCCTAGCACATTTTGAGCAGAAGGGGAGTGACATTCTCAACGAGTTGCGCGTACTCAATCAATCGGAACGGGTTGCGATGGCAACTTTCTCTCTCGAAAAAAATCTTGATGTGATGGAAGCGAAGGATGTCGTTAAGGCAATTAAGGAAGCTTCTAATGCGGCAAATTTACCCGAAGGCTTTACCCGCCATCCAGGGGACGCGGTAGTATTGCAAATTCTCAAAGCTACACAGGGCAAAATCGATCCACAGGAACGTACCCGACTGATTGCGCGGGGTTTACGTTTTGCCCATAGTGAAAAAGCGCGGGCAGCGATCGAGCGGTTGCTGATGGATATGGCTTCTCCTGCCAAAAAGAAAGCGCCCAATCTTCCCAACTTCCGTTATGACGGTGAGGATAGTATTCCGCGTATTTTGCCAGTTGCAGGAACTTTACCGCTATCCATAGAACAATTTCAATCAATTCCCCAAGTCTCTGAACTTTCTCCTTTTGGTATTGTCCATTCTAGTACTGAAGCGACATGGGCAACCCTTCCAGGGTGGTTTGTGGTTCATGAAGCCGAGGATGGTGTCATTGTTTCCTGTAATACCAGTACTTTGCAAGCGGTGATCAATCAAGAGGTTCTCAGTGCTGTCCGCGATCGCGCTGAGGATATTTTGGTACTAGTTGATCGCGCCCAACGGGATTGGGATGAAAATAGTTACTTTGCGATTGCGGGTGAAGATGGCAATCTCAAGTTTGCTTGGTTTGAGTCAGTACCTGAAATTGAAATCTTAGGGAAGGTGACTTTAACACTGCGTCCCAAGCGTTTCTTTGACGAAGCTGCATCCCAAGATCGCTGGCAATTTGAGGAATAAAAATAACTTGTACAGAAAGATGGAATTACGCCCATCCCGACATTTGATAAACAAGTAGTCCGATATATTCTTTGATTGCATTGGTTGTATTTTTTAGAGCTTCGGCATTAGGCAGTAAATCAAGTAGTATTGCCCAACCTTTGCTATTTTCATTTTGAACAACCAAAAAGTCAGTTGGAGCCGCGATCGCCTCAAATCCTAACTTACGGAAAATAGCCATCGATCGCGGCATATGCAAAGCCGAAGTTACCAGCAATATTTTATTAATCCCTTTTTGAGAGAGAATTTGCTTAGTATTAACCGCATTTTCACGAGTATTCAAGGAATCTGGCTCTTGTAAAATCGCGCTCCTTGGCACACCCATCGCTTCGGCGATCGCCGCCATATCCTCTGATTCAGGATTACCACCCTCTCCATACCAATCGGCGCGTCCACCACTCACCAGTAATAATGGAGCTTTGCCTTGTTTGTAGAGCCATGAGCCATACAAAATCCGATCGCCTGCTTCAGTAACTTCATACCAAGGACGGGGAGCAATGCGCGGTTTTGTACCACCGCCTAAAACCACGATCACTTCAGCGTTGGGTAGTTCGCCAGTCGGTAAATATTGCCATTCTAGCGATCGTAATAGCCAATTCGAGAAGATGGAATTACTGCTTAACCACAAAATTGCTATTGCTAGGCTGAGCAAAACTATAGGAAATCGTTTACTTTTGAGTTTATTTGTGTTGGAGGCATTGCGCGATCGCCTAGATGTCCATAGCAAACTTAATAAAGCGATCGTTGTCAATAGAATAGACAAACCTAGTGGATACAAAAAAATTGGTAACAGTTTTGACAAAAATATTGACATAGCGCTAAACCTTATTAAATTCTTGTTGAGTTTTTAAACAATCATAAATTATGATTTAATAAAGAATTAAGATTTCTTGATGCAAATCGATATAGACAATTCGATCAAGATGTGCATCTACCCCGAATAAATTCCAAGACTAATTTAACTGCTGATGAGATTTGTAATTGGGACTAATTAATGATGACGATCGCTAGTACTGTTACGGCTGTTGATATAACTCAGGGACAGAAACTATCTCCTAGAAAACTCTTGAAAAATTTGGAGTCTTATAGGGATGGTTGTGTTTATGTGATCCGCGATCGCATTCGCTGGTCATTTTATGTTAAAAGCGGAAGGCTAGTATATGCCGCCCATTCTCTCGACAGTTTTGAAAGATTGGAAAGACATTTGCGAATGCTCAGTCGGGAAGTCCCCGCTCTAGATGAGAAACTGCGATCGCAGCTACGGTTAATGTTTGATGATGCTTCCCCCAACCTTGCCAAATATAAGGTGGTCAGCGAAATGTTATGCACCGAATATTTGGCGATCCTTTGGCTAATTGATGAAAACTATTTGACGAAACCTTTAGCAGGGAAACTAATTGCGCGAATTATTCAGGAAGTAATCGAAGTCTTTCTCTGCCTACCCAGTGGCGAATTTACAGAACACTATTACCAACATTTGTTGCGAGATACCTATTGTGCTTTGTCGATTGATCGCATTTTAGAAGTAGTGGATCTCCGACTGCAATCATGGTACAAACTCGGTCCGACGATTTATTCACCCTATCAATGCCCCTATCTAGTCAGCCAAACATCGGCAGCCAAGAGAATGTCAATGGAAACGGTTCATCGACTAGGACGGATTTTACGCGGCTTTAACTTTTTGCAGTTAGGGGCGCTCATGGGCAAAGATCCCTTAGCGATCGCCAAGCAACTTATCCCACTCATTAGTGATGGCTCGATCTTGTTGCGAGATCCTCTTTCTCCCTTTGACATGTTGCCACGCACCTATTATTTAGCTCCCGAAGAAGAAAAAGAAAACATCCAAAAACTTTCAGAAGCTTTTGCGGATGACACTGGCTCAGGCGATGATATTTCTAGCTTTTCTAAAGGTTTTACTAATCAATCGACAAAAGTATGGAAGATCGTTTGCATTGATGATAGCGAATCGATGCTAAGTATTATTGGCAGCTACTTAGGAAGTGAAGACTTTCAGGTTACGCTCATTCAGGACTCGATGAGAGCGTTAATGAAAATCACCTCTATTCGCCCCGACCTGATTTTGCTAGATATTGGTATGCCGAATGTGGATGGATATCAACTTTGTTCTTTGATTCGTAAATCATCAGTTTTGAAAGATATCCCAATAGTGATGGTGACAGGGAATAAAGGCTTAATCGATCGCGCTCGCGCAAGGATGGCAGGAGCAACCGACTACATCACGAAACCCTTTATGCAGTCTGATTTATTAAAAATGATCATGCGTCACCTTATTTAAAAAGCAACTGAAACCAGTCACCGAGACAAGTCACCGAGATTAGGCATCGAGACAAGGGGCTTAAGCCCCTTGTTAAGAGCAGGAGAGTTTGGATATAACTTGCGATTGCGACTTGTGATATCTTTATTAAAAATAAAGAATTTAAAAATTATCAAAAAATTATGACGACAGTTCTTGTGGTTGAAGATACGGTTTCGGAACAGGATTTAATCGTTGGCTACTTAGTTGAAAGTGGTTACAACGTGATCAGTGCCAGTAATGGTCAAGATGCAATCAAAAAAATTGAAACTAAAAAACCTGATGTCGTAATCACCGACTTGGTAATGCCAGGAATGAGTGGATTAGAACTATGCCGCAGTTTAAAGAAGAACATCGAAACTAAAGATGTACCAATTGTCGCTTGCACCTCCAAAAATCAAGAACTTGACAAACTGTGGGGCATGAAACAGGGCATTGATGTCTATATCACCAAGCCATTTTCGCGTGAAGATATCCTACGCGCCGTTAGATCTGTCGCATAATTCCCAATTCGTAATTCCCAATTCGTAATTCCCAATTCGTAATTCCCAATTCCTAATCTAACAAGGAGATAATATCTTGATTACAGTATTGGTTGTTGAAGATACGGCTTCAGAACGTGAGTTGATCACCGAGTACTTGCGTCAGGGAGGATATACGGTTATTAGTGCGACCAATGGTCTAGAAGGCTTAGCCAAATTTAACCAAGAGCAGCCAAGTCTGGTAATTACTGATTTGGTCATGCCTGGCATGAGTGGCTTAGAGCTATGTCGAGCGATCAAAAAGACAGCCACAAATAAAGTATCCGTAATTGCCTGTACTTCTAAAAATCAGGAACTCGATCGCCTTTGGGGGATGAAGCAGGGTGTTGATCTTTATTTGACCAAGCCTTTTACTAAAGAAGAGATCCTCCAAGCGGTGCGATCGCAGGGTATAGGAGCATAAGCAAGATGAGCAATCGCACGACCAGCAATCTTACAATCGAACTACGCGAAGAACCATCACAGGCGATCGCAGGTTTGCCCTATTTGAGTTTGCAGCTTGACCGCGATGTAACCGTGGCAGTGCAACTAAAATACACAAGAGAAACCTTAGTATTATCGACCGAAAGACTAACGCAAATGCCGAATGTCCATCCTTGCTTGATGGGCTTGATTGAGCATCGTAGTAATGTGTTTTGGGTGTTGGATCTCCCGCAACTATTAGGGTTTACGCCGATTGATGCAACGGCGATCGATCTACATATTGCCATATTGCAGATTGGTGGTGTCTATCTTGGTTTAGGTGTAACTCGGATTGGGAGAGTATTAAGATTTACGGAACCAGAGATCGTTTCACCGATACAATTGCCACAGATCAAACTACCCAGCGAAACAATGCCATTTTTGCGCGGTTGGATCGCTCAACCGCAAGGGCTGACCAATAATCTTTATTTGTTAGACGCTGAGGCGATCGCCTTGACGAATTTCAATCTCTAATCGCCTCTAGTCCCTAAAGCCAAATTTTAATTAAGGTAATTCTATGGTTCTCCAACAATCTCCTAAAATCACACCTGAGACAATTACTAATGAATTGAGTAATGAGTTCGTTGCACCTGTAATCACCACCTCCCAACCTTCAAAGCCGCCTACCAAAAAGGAGAAAAAGCTTAAATTTGGCTTCAAGCAATTACCATTTATTATTTTTGGACTGGCTCTTTTAGGGATTGGTGGTTTAGCATTTAGTTATTATCAAACTGGAAAACAAGCGGAATTGAGAGCCTTCCAAGATGACTTAGCTAACCAATCAAAGGTCGTAGATAACGAATTTGCTCTGGCTAAAGATGCCACCGTCAGTCTTGCGGCGGCTGCAAGATCGATATACGATCTGGGGTTGAGAACGCCAGAAGCCTATAATCGTTTATCTTTGGAATTTTACTTAAAGCGAGCCAAATTGGTAATGGCCCACAGTATTGGTCAAGCTCCTTTTAAATTAGTTCCCACAACCAAGTGGTTTTGGGGCTACTACTATACTGATCAGGGCAAAAAAGAACAAACTGGCATTCGTCTTGCTCCTCCTAACGATAAAACCATCTACTCTGAACTTTTTAAGGATGATGATTATCCGTCCAAGAATTACTACAATGAGCCAATGAATACTGGCAAGTCACTCTGGACTGCGCCGTATCTGTGGTATGGGATTAATATCACTTCTTATCTGCATATTTTTCGTGATGCCAAAGGTAGCATTTTAGCGATAGCCAATGCTGACTTGAACATCACGGGAATGGTTGACTTTTTAAAAAGTCTGAAGAGTTTTAATACCAGTAGCTTCTATTCCATGATCACGGACAAGGGGATAATTATCGCCTATCCACCTGAACCACAACAGAGCGTCGAGAGAGCCAACATCGACAAGGTTGCCGAACTCAGAAATATTTGGGAACAGATTCAAAAAGATGAGCAGGGATATGTGGTTTCTGATGGCAAGATCTGGTCGTATAGGAGACTCCCTGTTACTAATTGGTTTATACTTCAGACTGTCGCTGAGAGTAGTTTGTACGGAGGATTATTAGCTCAAACTTTAGTTGCCAGTGCTTTAGCAATTCTGTTTTTGTCAGTTATTTTTGCCTTGTATTTACGCACGCTCAATCAGTCAAGTTCGTTAGCTAATTTGCTAACTATCCAAGAGAAAATTACCGATCGCCAGAAATCAGAGGCAAATCTCGCCGAAATCCAAAGTCAAATCTCGCGATTGCAGACAATGGAAGGGTTGACAGGATTACTAATTGAGTATCTCGCAGAAATTCGCAAGTGGTTAGATTGCGATCGCGCTGTTATCTATGAGTTTGATGATAAATTTGCAGGACGCATCACCCATGAAGATGTCGCTAGTGGTTGGACAAGCGCTTTTGCGGCAAGGTTAAGCGATCCTTGCATACCACAAACATTAATTGATAATTACCTACAAGGTCGGGTTGCCGCCACAAATGATGTTCTTAATGCAGGCTTTGCGCCCGATCATTTGTCACTAATGCATAAGTTGCAAATCAAATCAAATTTGGTTGTGCCAATCCGTCAAGGTGATAAGTTGTATGGATTACTAATCGTCCATAAGTGCGAAACTCAACATATTTGGCAAGACAGTGAGATTAATTATCTCAGACAAGCGGGAGAGCAGTTGGGATTTGCACTCAGTGGTATCCAACTTGCTGTACAAAAGCAAAACACAGTAGAACAGGAACGGTTACGCAGTGAAAATATTCAGCGTGAGTTAATTACATTACTTTCGGACGTTGAAGGTGCGGCTAGTGGAGATTTAACGGTTCGCGCTCAGATCTCTTCGGGTGAAATTGGGATTGTTGCCGACTTTTTTAATGCGATCGTGGAAAGTTTACGCGATGTGGTAACGCAGGTAAAACAAGCAAGTTCGCGAGTAAATACATCGGTAAATACTAACAATGAATCGATTCGGAACCTTGCTAAAGAAGCGACATTGCAAGCCGATCAACTTGATGATGCACTGCAATCTGTTGCTCAAATGACAGATTCGATGCAGCAGGTGGCGGTCAGCGCTCAACAGGCTGCCGATGCGTCCAGTAATGCTGCCGATACCGCCGAAGCGGGGAGTGTGGAAATCGAACAGTCAGTGCAGAGTATTCTGAAACTGAGTCAGACCGTTGATGATACTGCCAAAAAAGTAAAGCGACTGGGAGATGCATCGCAACAGATTTCTAAGGTGGTCGTACTAATTGATCAAATCGCCTTAAAAACGAATATGCTAGCGCTGAATGCCAGTGTGGAAGCGGCTCGTGCGGGTGAAGAAGGTCGAGGGTTTGCGGTGGTTGCGGCTGAGGTTGGAGCTTTAGCGGCGCAGTCAGCAAATGCAACGCGAGAGATTGGTCGATTAGTGGAGACAATCCAACAGGAAACGAGTGAAGTGGTGGAATCGATGCAAGCAAGTACATTACAGGTGGTTGAAGGTACAAGTCGAGTCGAGAATGCTAGAAAGAGTCTCAATCAAATTGTGGAAGTATCCCGTCAGGTAAACGCGCTTTTTCAAGATATTTCCCTTGCCACCACTTCACAGGTAAAGACATCCGAATCAGTGCGATCGCTAATGTCTAATCTCTCCACGCAGTCACAGCAATCCTCTGACACTTCGCGTGATGTCGCGATCGCCCTGCAAGAAACCGCAGATATTGCGAGTCAATTGCAGTCATCGGTAGAAACTTTTAAGGTTAACTAGGGGCTATTCCCAAAACATTATGTTAGTAAACAAAGAACCACTTAAAGAAACACTTAAAGAATCCGTTTCAACTCAGAACCAGACCCCGACTGCATTTGTGTTGGAGCCTTTACTAGAACCCCTAGTTGAACCATTCATTAACCCTGAAGCAGTAATTGTCCCTACTAATCAATCCGCAGCCGATCCAGTAGTTGCTCCAGTAATTACGCCAGAGATAGAGCCACAATCTAGAGAGCTAAAGTCTCAGGAAGAAAATAAGCTCGTTAGCGGTTTGAGTGCGTTTATTGGAGTTGGTTTAGTCGTATTTGGAATTTCGGCATGGAACTTATTTGATATCTATCGTGGTTTCCGTTCGATCTCTGAAAGAAACTTTCGACTGGAACAATTGAGTGGTGTAATTGTTCATCTTGATGAAGTTCTCACCATGTCAGCAAGAATGGCGGCGGTAACAGGTGAGTCAAAGTGGGAAGAACGTTATCTAAAATACGATCCACAACTGGTAGCCGCGATCAATGAATCAACTAGAATTGCCCCTGAAGCCTATAAAAATTCTTCTGTTGCAGTAAATGAAGCCAATAATAAGCTTGTTAACTTAGAAAAGAAATCCTTTGAATTGGTTCGCCAAGGCAAGAAGAGAGAGGCTTCACAAATTTTGTTTAGCAGTGAATACGAAACTCAGAAAAAAATCTATGCTGATGGCACAAAAAATACCCTTACGGCTATCCGAAATGAAACCGATCAGCAGTTAGAGTCGTTTAGCCAACGTTTAATTATTTCGTTAGTCTTCACATTATTAAGTTTACCCGCATTGATTGCCGCCTATCTAATTGCGGTGAAATTGATTAGGACATATTTAAGCGATCGCGATCGCGCTCAAAAAAACATTGCTGCATTGCAAATCCAACAGGCGCAAACTGAGAAAGAACGCGCCAAACTCGAACTACAGCAGACTATTGCGGAACAGGAACGCACCAAATTAGAGCTACAGCAGTCTATATCCCTGCAAGAACAAGAACGTAACGAAGTCTTACAACAAGAGTTGTTAACGCTGGTAACAGACGTTGAAGGTGCGACCAGTGGCGATTTGACGGTACGCGCTCAGATCTCGGCGGGTGAAATTGGCATTGTCGCTGACTTTTTTAATGCAATTATTGAGAGTCTTCGCGATGTGGTTCGACAGGTAAAACTATCCGCAGGGCTGGTAAATACATCGGTTGACACAAATAATGCCGCCATTCGCGATCTTGCTAAAGATGCCAACTCTCAGGCGCAACAACTTGAAGATGCTTTGACTTCAGTTGAACAAATGACTAGTTCCATTCAACAAGTGGCAACTAGCGCCCAACAAGCTGCGAATGTCTCGATCACGGCGGCAAATAATGCTGAAATAGGGAGCTTGGCGATCGAGCAGTCAGTCCAAAGTATCTTGCAGTTGCGGCAAACCGTCGCCGAAACTGCAAAAAAAGTAAAACGTCTGGGCGAAGCATCGCAACAAATCGCCAAAGTGGTAGTATTCATCGATCAGATTGCTTTAAAAACGAATATGTTGGCGGTGAACGCTAGTATTGAAGCAGCCTTGGCGGGTGAAGAAGGGCGCGGTTTTGCGGTAGTTGCGGAAGAGGTGGGTGCATTGGCGACGCAATCAGCATCAGCAACTAGAGAAATCGAACTTCTCGTGGCAAGTATCCAACAGGAAACTAGTGAGGTAGTGCAAGCGATGGAAGCAAGTACAGTACAGGTAGTTGAGGGTACAAATCGAGTTGAAGATGCGCGTAAGAGTTTGAATCAGATTGTCCAAGTATCGCGTCAAGTTAATGAACTGTTTCAACAGATTTCGCTTGCCACGAATAATCAGGTGGAGGTTTCCCAGTCTGTGCGATCGCTGATGGCTAATCTCTCTACTCAATCTCAACAGGCTTCAGAAACTTCGCAAAATGTAGCACTATCTCTCCAAGAAACCGCAGATGTGGCAAGTCAGTTACAAGCTTCCATGCAGACATTTAAGGTGGATGCAGCATAAAGTTCTAGAAAAAAAATTCTAATTAGGTAGATGGAGATGTCAAATAAAGATAATGGTTTATTAGGTCAAATTCTTGTTCCTGTGGTTTTAGCTCTTCTTGTCGGTGGAACTACTCCTTGGTGGTGGCAAGAACTTATCGTAAAAAATAATCGTCCACCTTCTCCTACACCACCACCTTCTCCTACACCACCACCTTCTCCTACACCACCACCTTCTCCTACACCACCACCTTCTCCTACACCACCACCTTCTCCTACACCATCACCTTCTCCTACTAAAGCCTCAATAAGTATAGCTTATCGAGGTGATTCTTTTGGTTGTAATCTTCCTATAACTATCAATATTGGAAATGGAACATTCTATCCAAATAGCAATCTATTTCAAATAAATAATATTGACATAGGAGTACAAAGATACCAAATTTCTGGGAATATTTATTGTCCGACTGGTCGTGTGGCTGTTCAATGTCAAGTCTATGGTGAGGGATCAATCAACGTTATTCCTGGCAATACATACTATATACTTTGGCAAAATACGAGATATGCTCAATGTGATGCAATCTTGCAATAGATTTTTACTTCCAAGCATTGTGTCATCTCACGCACCTGTCTAACTACTGTAAGGGGGGGCTGGGGGATCTAGACAATCCTTAAATTAGGTTCTGATATTTATAGAGAGGTCGATATGTCAACGAATACGCCAACTAATACAGCCACTAATAAATTAAGTGATCGAGAATGGCAAGTTCGTTTGCTATTTCTTGATGAAGTTAAGGACTTTCTCACAGATATAGAACTAGAAATTATTGGCTTGAGCGATCGCGGTTTGCAAAGAACAGCGATCGACAAAATCTTACGCGCAGCGCACTCGATGAAAGGTGGTGCAGGGATGATGGGATTTATGGCGATGAGCGAACTTGCCCATCGTTTAGAAGATTTCATAAAAATATTACAGGTCAATAATCAAATCGAGATTTCTCAAGAGCTAGAAAGTTTGTTTCTCGAAGCGATTGATAGTCTGTCGAAAACTGCAAACATAAATAAACAACGTCAGGAGCCAGACCTGAAATGGCTACAAGAATATGCTAATCCTCCCTTTGATGAGTTACATGCCATCTTAGGAGACCTGTCCACCCATGACGAAGCGAAACTACTTTCAGAAGATGCGGGTCAGGATATGCGAATCTTGATGTTTGCGACCGAAGTAGACGCTTGTTTAGAGAGATTAACCAAAGTCCTTGCCGATCAAAATTCCCAAGTACTACGAGAAGAATTTGCGCTTACCAGTCAAGAGTTTGGCTGTCTGGGAGAAATGTTGGAATTACCCGCATTCACAAGTTTGTGTGAAGAAATTAGTCAAGCCTTAGAAATCAAGGACAATCAGCCCCATGACAATCTGCGTGAAATAACAACGGCGGCTCTTGAGTCATGGCGGCGATCGCAAGCGTTGGTGTTAGTCGGACAATTTGAGGCTTTACCCGCACATTTTGAGATCACCAGTTCTATAACCAAGGCGATCGCCGCACCATTAGATTCGACTGAAGTTATACCTACGACGATAGCAAATGAACAGTCCGAGACGAACATTGATGCAACGATCCGTATTCCTCTGCGTCAATTAGAAGCACTCAGCGATCGCTTTGGTGAGTTAAATGCAGAGCGCAGTGGATTGCGAATGCAATTAAAAAGAATGCGCGATCTAGTTCAGCTTCTCGGTACAAGAATGCATGGATTAGAGCAGTCAAATTCGCAATTGCGAGAAACCTATGATCGGGTAGTCACATCTTCAGAACCATTGATTCCTGTCAGTAGTTTAAATAATGCAATCAGGCGCGACTATTCTCGCGAAAATACTGGAGAAGTTTATCCTTCTCTAAACAATAGCTCTTTTCTGTTGGATACTAATCGTTTTGACTTGTTAGAAATGGATCGCTACAGTGAGTTGCAGGTTCTCTCCCGCGAAATTATGGATAGCGTGGTGCAGTTGCAAGAGGTTTCGAGCGATCTTGCCACGGCTTTAACTGATACGGAAGCGACTGAACGTGAGCTTGGACGCGCCTCTCGACAAATGCAAACTGCGATCGAGCAAGCGAGAATGCGAATGCTCAGCGAAATTTCTGGTAGATTTCCGCGCTTATTGCGAGACTTGTCCCTAGCTCATGGCAAGCAAGTCGAGCTAGTCGTGCGCGGTAGTTCTACCCTCCTAGAGCGATCGGTTTTAGAAATTTTAGAAGATCCGCTTTTACATCTGATTCGCAACGCCTTTGATCATGGCATCGAATCCCCTGAGGAGCGCATAGCGGCGGGTAAACCTGCCAAAGGTAAGATTGAAATTGCCGCAGGTTATCGTGGTAATCAAACTGTGATTAGCATTAGTGACGATGGTAATGGCATTGATTTCACCAAGTTACGCGATCGCGCCTTACAAATGGGATTGAATGAAAGCGATCTTGCTACTTCCAGTGAAGCTGAATTATTGGATTTGATCTTTGAAGCAGGTTTTAGTACCGCCGATCGCGTAACCGCACTGTCAGGTCGCGGCGTAGGGCTGGATGTAGTCAGATCGAATTTAAACATCATTGGTGGCAGTATTCGGGTAGAGACAGAGGCGGGAAAAGGAACAACTTTTGTATTGACCGTGCCTGTATCTCTCTCGATCGCTCGTGTTTTGCTATTTGAGAGCAATGGCTTACAGATGGCGATTCTTACCAGTGCCGTTGAAGAAATTCTGTTAATGCGCGATCTGGATATTCATGCCGTTGCCGATCAAGAAGTGATTGATTGGAATGGATATTCTGTACCACTATTAAGACTTAGCAATTCTCTCCATTTTTCTCGTCCACAGTTTCAGTTTGGAACCGAAAATCGTCCCACCGTTGATGAGCCGCTTTCTCTAATTGTGGCTCACAATGCTAATAGTAATAATGCGGTTGTTCCCTTTGCCCTACAGGTCGATCGCTATTGGGGTGAGCAGGAGGTGACAATTCGTGGTGTCCAAAGTCTGATTCCTTTGCCAACTGGGTTTATGGGATGTGCGATTTTGGGTGGTGGTAAGTTAGTGCCGCTTGTGGACATCGATAGTCTGCTCGATTGGGCGATCGCCGATATTGACGCTCCGCGCAGCAAGCCCCTCACATTACCATCCAACCGAAGCGATCGGCGCGATACCGTATTGGTGGTGGACGATTCAATTAATGTGCGGCGATTCTTAGCGATGACCTTAGAGAAATCTGGCTATCGCGTAGAACAAGCAAAAGATGGACAGGAAGCAATGGAAAAATTGCGAAAAATCCAAACTGTACTCCACAACTCCAAAGTTAGTGCGGTAATCTGTGATATTGAAATGCCTAGATTAGATGGATTTGGATTTTTAGTTCAGTCCCGCAGCGATGAAAAGTACCAAAATATTCCTGTCATCATGCTCACTTCCCGCAGTGGAGCTAAACACCGTGATTTAGCGATGCGTCTAGGAGCTTCAGCTTATTTTGCCAAACCATTTAAAGATAATGAGCTACTAGCCACTCTTTCTCAACTAATCCATCATTAAAATCATGCCATCTATCTCTTCTCTCCGCTCAAATCGACTATCCCAACTCCGTCCCGATGCTGCTAAGCAATATGTCGCTTTTCGGCTACGCATTGCTTGGTTTATTCTGCCGATCGCCTCTATTTATCGATTAATGCCGCTCGAAGAAAATATCCCCGAACTAACTGCATTAGGCAAAAAAGTTCCTCTAATTGATTTGGGGCGAGTCCTATTTGGTCAGAGTCAGGTTAATAAAGATGCCATCCCCCAGCTATCTGTTGGTGGGGCGATCGTATCTTCTAAGCCCTCGATTATCATTATTCGCAATCAAGCTGAAGATTTAGTCGGCTTACTTTGTAATTCTCAACCTGCCATGCAATTAGTTGCCTCGGATGAAATAGTGGCTCTGCCTAGAACCTATAGCCAACGCTGGAAAGTTGATTTTATTCCTTCCATGACCTTACCTTTAGTAGATCGTCCATCTCTGTTCTTAATCGATAGCGATCGCCTAATCAATGCCATTCAGAAAAAACAATCCGCTCCCATTAAGAGAGAGGGGGATTAAGCCCAGTTTCAACCATTTCTTGATTGGCGATCGCGACCGATCTTTGATCCATAATTTGATGATATTTTCGTCCTGCTAAGGCGATGCCGATGGAACTCCATAGCATCACACCATGCGCTCCCCGCATCGTCGGAGACGACAACAAGAAAAAAAGAGATTTAATTAAAATCGCCTGAATAGTTGACAGAAAAATATCTCCATTTTTAGTCTTGAAGGTTAATACCAAGAACACACAAAGGGCAAAGCCAGCCACATAGGTAGTAGCTCCAAACCAGCCTAACTCAATCATCAGAACCAAAAAAGCACTGTCTGTATCAAATCCCCCAAACCCTCTACCAATTAACTCAGTAAGTGCATCGTTAATTAAAAGTCCAAAAGCAAATTGGCGCTCATTGGCACTGGTATCATTGGAGATATCAGTTAGGGTTTGTAGCCTTTTGGTAATTGTGGTGGCGAATGGTTCCACCGTACTTAAAGGAATAACGATCGCTGCTAAAACAAGGATTGTTACCAAAATTTGCATTTTTTGTTTGCGTGGCAAAGAGAAGATAAGTGAAATCATTCCTAAAACCCATCCCAGCCAAGCGGTTCGTACCATGCAAAGTAAAAATGATAGAAAGCCAACAGCAGATGCGGGAATCGCTAAAATATTTCGTGAAGTAAGAAGTAGAAATAATCCTGTTGCCATATAGTCACCAAATGGCGCAGGAGAATTCATGGTACTCCATACGCGCATTCCTTGCGGTACTGGTAAACCACTGGTAATCATCTTAGAAGATACTAACCATAAGCGATCCCAATCTGGGGCTACAAGGTATTGATAAATGCCATAGCTACCCATGACGATGACTCCCCACAGGAATACTTTGCGGAGATTGCGCCCATATTCGGGATAGCGATACCAATGCACATATAGGTGATAGGCGAATAGAAGCGGAGTAATCCACTCTAGCCCCTTAACTGTGGCGACGAAAGGACTATTTCTGATGATGCCGACAAGATAGCCATAGAGCATACTTGTAAAAACTAAAATAAATGGAGCCGAACCTTGCTCCTTCACTTTAGGCAAATTAAAATATAGTGTGTGACCACATACAACCATCGCTGCATAGGGAGCGAGTAAAATCGGGTTAGGATCAACAAAAGCCCCTCCCCGAAAATCCGCATACCTTCTCACAAAGGCGGTCAAGAATAAAATCCACCAGACAAAGCCAATGTAAAGGGATGGATATCGAAAATATAAAAACCAGCCGACAATAAGTGATCCTAACGGGAAAGTGATCGTCAAGATTTTACTGCCGCCAGCACCCGCCATCAGTAGTCCTAAGGTCATTAAGGCAAATACTGAAATTACCACCCATGCAGTCCAAGATGACGGGGAGTTAGTTTTTTGGGGGGATAGCAGAGTTGGTAAAGTCATATAGGCTAAATTTCTTGTATAATTAAAGGCGATCGCGATCGGTAAAGATATATGAAACTTAAAAGTGTCTCTATCAGGGGGCTAAATAATAAGCTCGATTGTGATTTTGAATTTCATAATGACATAAACATTGTCACGGGTATCAATGGCTCTGGCAAAACGACATTACTAAAAATGCTCTGGTATACCATTTCAGGAAATATAGAGCATCTTATATCTGAAATAAGTTTTGCAGAATTTAACTTGGAAACAAGTCATTTTTCTTTATATTTAAGCAAAAAAGACGTTGGGATTGAATGGCAATATATTGTTAATGAAATTAAGCAAGATGGTTTCATTAATTTAGGTAGTTTAGGTGAATATATTTCATCAAGTGAGATTAAGTCATTACAGTCTCTAATAATAGAAAATAATACATCATCTCTTTTCTTTCCTACTTTTAGAAGGATTGAAGGAGGATACTCAATTATAAATATTGAGACTGTACGCCGAATTAAAACTAAAGGAAATAACACTTATCCTTACCCCTTATCAAATCTCATTCCTGTTCCCATATCACCGCCGCTCCCAATTTTACCTACAATGGGTAGATCTCAATCTCAAAGAAGTATAGATCACATAAATATAAGTATAAAAGATGAATTTAACAATCTGTCAAATCGTATAAGTATTGCAGCACATAGATTTATTTGTTCTATATCAACTCATGATCTTGGCTCTCTGCTCCGATTACACCATGCTGGGGTAACTGAAAAAATTGATGAATATTCACGAGCCTTAAATAAATCATTAATTAATGAGCTTGAAAACATAAAATCTGGTATCAAAGATAGCAAAGATGAATCGTTATCTATTGTTAGTAAACTACAGCGAGAAGTAGCAGATGTTGATAATAAACGGGATGAACTTCTTCAACCGTTTAAAGTATTATCTGAATTAGTTACTAAGGTTATGCACTATAAAGGTGTCAAACTTGATGATTTTACTATTGGACAATCAGACGATGCTATTGATTCCAGATTGCTATCTGCTGGTGAACAACAAATGCTTAGCTTTCTTTGCTATAACGCATTTTATGAAGATTCAATAATATTTATTGATGAACCTGAATTAAGTTTGCACGTTGACTGGCAACGTAGATTATTTCCAAATTTAATGAAACAACAATCAAGTAACCAATTTATTGTGGCTACACATTCTCCTTGCATTTACTCTAAGTATGAAGACAAGGAACTTATCCTGTCAGAGGAAAAGGGTGAATGAGCTATTCTGTAGAAGAAATTGTTAGTAGTTTATCTAAATCAACATCACTTTTAACAGTTTTAGTTGAAGGTAAGGATGATGCTTTAGTATATAGATGCATAGAAGATAAACTTAATTCTCTAATTAGTATAGACAATAAAGCTGACATTTTTATATGTGGTGGAAGACGCGATCTCATTGAGATCTTTGAAAGTAGGAAAAAGTTTAAAAATACTAAGGTCGTCTTTCTCGCAGATAAAGATATGTGGTTTTTTGAAGGTGTACCAAAACAGTATGAAGATATTGTATTTACAGATGGTTATTCAATAGAGAATGATGCTTATATTGAATCAGTTTTTAATAATCTATTGGATAAAGATGACAAAAAAATCTTTGAAAATTTAATTAAAGAACTATCCATTTGGTTTGCTTTTGAAGTTCATAGATATAAGGAAACTGGTGATTCTAAGTGTGATGTCAGCGTAGATAGGATCTGCCCAAATAATATTTTTTGTCCTGATTTCAAGAAAAGTATAGATTTTGTTGATCCACCTCAACATCTTATTGACCTGATTTTTACTGAATATACTAGAGCTTTGCGTGGGAAGAACTTATTTCAGGCTCTATTGAGATTCCTTCACAAAAATACATTTAGCTATCACACTCTTCTTACATTAGGCTCAAAACTTGAAAATCCGAAAATAGATATGCTGATTAACAAACTATCTAGTAAATTTCAAGAATATGGTTGAGGCAATTATTATGGACTGAATAGAATAACTAATTAAAAAATAGATAAATCTTTTAAAAAATAACACTTACTATATTTTCTCAACATGACAATTTTTGAAGTTTCCGTTCCTGCGACTACTGCCAATATTGGCGCTGGGTTTGATTGCCTTGGCGCAGCCCTGTCGCTTTATAACCAATTTGAATTTTCACTAGCCGATCGCCTCACCATCACCGCATCAGGCGAAGGAGCCGACAAAGTAGAACGGGACGAGACTAACTTGGTATATCAGGCGATCGCTAAGTTTTATCAGCATATTGATCGCCCCATTCCCGCGATCGCATTTCACACTGACACCAAAATCCCACTATCGCGGGGGCTAGGCAGTTCCGCAACCGCAATTGTGGGCGGACTGGTCGGCGCAAACTTATTAGCAGGTTCACCACTGGAGCGCGGAGAATTATTGGACTTAGCGATCGCTATGGAAGGGCATCCTGACAACGTGGCTCCTGCAATGTTGGGCGGCTGTCAACTAATGGCTTCTAACCAAGCGGGAGGATGGGAATATTGTGATTTGCAGTGGCATGAAAGTATTGCGATCGCGGTGGCTATTCCTGATTTCGAGCTATCGACGGCAAAGGCAAGAGCAGTATTACCCAAGCATTTTTCTATGGCGGACGCGGTTTTTAATGCTTCCCACTTGGCGCTGTTAACGCATGGGATTCAGACAGGGAATGCGAGTTGGCTGAAGGCAGGACTGCAAGATCGGCTGCATCAACCCTATCGTCAAAGTTTAATTACAGGTATGGCGGGTGTCCAAGCAGCAGCGATCGCGGCGGGAGCCTATGGTTTGGTAATCAGTGGTGCAGGACCCACATTACTTTCTTTAGCGCCAATGGGTACAATAGAGCTAGTCGCCGTAGCTATGCAACAAGCTTGGCAGGTTATTGGTGTTACGGCTGTGACAAAATGTTTAGCGATCGCCAAAGATGGCACAACATATAAAACCCGTTAATCGACAGAGCGTTTGCGTAGCAGACTATCCATGAATTAACAGATCGGAAAGGAACAGAATAATATGTCTAAATTTCAGTTTTTACTAATCTCAGCGCTAATTTCTTCGGTTGTGCTGCTATTTGTGGGTAGTCGTGATGGCAATCCCTTGGAATCCATAATGCCGATCGCTGTAGTATTTGGTTTAGCCTATGTAGTGCAGCGATTTCTTTCTGAAAAAGTCTGGAATCGTTTTGCGCGGTGGGTCAATGAGACTACGGGACGTAAAATCTTTTATGTGCGATCGCCGCGTACTAAGGTTGTGCGCGAACAAAAACTATTACCGCCTTCCAAATTAAATCGGCTCAAATAAGCTTCAAGTAAACAAAAAATCTCAATCATGACCAGTTACGCATCATTTTCGCAACCTTTACGGGTTGGTATTGTCGGTTCAGGCTTTGTTGCTAAGTTACGCGCTGAAATTCTCAGTCAAGATCCAAGAGTACAAATTGTGGCGATCGCAGGTACACCATCCAAAACTCAAGCGATCGTCCAAGAATTAGCAATTCCGATTCAGCAACATCAATATTGGTCAGAACTGGTCATCCGTCCTGATATTGATCTAGTCGTGATTTGTAATGTCAATCGCGATCATGGCGCTGTGGTCGGACAAGCATTGCGATCGGGTAAGCATGTCATCGTGGAATATCCTCTCGCCTTTAGTCTACAAGAAGCTGAGAAATTAGTGCATCTTGCCAAAGAGTACAATCTCTTACTCCATGTCGAACATATTGAACTCTTGGGCGGCGTACATCAACTAGTGATGGAACATCTATCTAAACTAGGGAAGCCATTTTATGCCAGATATTCCACCAAAGGACCGCAACATCCTGCGCCTCAGAAATGGACGTATAACCCCGATCTGTTTGGATTTCCGTTAACTGCGGCTGTCTCTCGCCTCAATCGCATTATTGTTCTCTTCGGCAAAGTAAAAGCTGTCTCATGTCAGTTACGTTATGACGGCGAGAATTTGCCTCATCATTTTGCTTCCTGTGTATGCAACGCTCAATTGCAATTTGAGAATGGAGTAATTGCTGATATCAGTTATAGTAAAGGTGAGAACTTTTGGCATCCCGAACGGATTATGGAACTACAGGGCAGTCATGGCGCGATCGTCTTTTCTGGCGATAAAGGAAAGTTAATTACCGCCGATGGTGAAATCGAACTTGATGCAGGAACAACGCGAGGACTTTTCAAAAAAGATACGGAAAATGTTCTCTCCCATTTATTTACAGGCACTCCGCTCTATACCAATCACGATAGTATTTTGCATTCTCTCGCCGTGGCAAATGCCGCAGAAAAGGCGGCGGCTACGCAGCAAACTGTCATCATTTAGATTGAGATTGTGTTAATCTAGCTGTTTAGATTTGATAAGTAGATGCTATGACTGGATTTGTTGGGTTGCACGTTCATACTGAATATAGTTTGCTCGATGGGGCAAGCCAAATCCCTGATATGGTCAAGCGTGCTGTGGAATTGGGGATGCCCGCGATCGCCTTGACCGATCATGGAGTCATGTATGGGGCGATCGAACTCATCAAAATCTGCAAATCTAAAGGAATTAAGCCGATTATTGGCAATGAAATGTATGTCTTGAATGGAGACATTACCATCCAATATAAGAAAGAAGATAAAAAAAGAAAATATCACCAATGCGTTCTCGCGAAGGATACACAGGGCTATCGCAATCTCGTTAAACTCACCACAATTTCCCATTTGCAAGGCTTTCAAGGTAAAGGAATTTTTGCGCGTCCTTGTATCAATAAAGAATATTTACTGCAATATAAAGAAGGCTTAATGCTCACTTCAGGCTGTTTGGCAGGAGAAGTTCCCCAAGCAATCATGAATGGCGATCCAAAGTTGGCGCGAGAAGTAGCGGCTTGGTATCAAGAGCATTTTGGCGATGATTATTATCTGGAAATTCAAGATCACGGCTATCCAGAAGATCGCGTTGTGAATGTGGAAATCTGTAAGATTGCCAAAGAATTAGGAATTAGGGTAATTGCCACCAATGATTCTCACTTTACCTCCTGTATGGATGTGGAAGCCCATGACGCGCTGCTCTGTATTCAAACTGGAAAGTTAATTTCCGATGAGAAGCGGCTCCGTTATAGCGGTATGGAATATTTCAAATCCTACGATGAGATGAAGCGTTTATTTCGCGATCATTTGGAAGATGATGTGATCGAAGAAGCCCTTGCCAACACGCTCCATGCAGCCAATAAAGTCAAGCCCTACGACCTCATGCGCGATCCCCGTGCGGCAGATTATCCGATTCCCGAAGGGCATACTGCCGATACTTATTTTGAAGAGGTAACATGGCAAGGCTTATTGCAAAGATTTAATGCGAAAACCCATGCTGAGATTTCACAGGAATATCAAGAGCGTTTACGCTTTGAGTTGGGAATCATCATGCAGATGGGCTTCGCCACCTACTTTCTGGTTGTGTGGGACTACATCAAATATGCCAGAGATAAAAAGATTCCAGTGGGTCCTGGGCGTGGCAGTGCGGCAGGTTCATTAGTTGCCTATTCGCTCGGTATTACTAATATTGACCCGATCCATCACGGACTTCTATTTGAAAGATTTCTCAATCCCGAACGGAAGTCGATGCCCGATATTGACTCCGATTTTTGTATTGAACATCGTGGCGAATTGATTGATTATGTCACTCAACGCTATGGACAGGAACGAGTCGCGCAGATCGTTACCTTTAACCGTCTGACCTCCAAAGCAGTTCTCAAAGATGTGGCAAGGGTGTTAGATGTGTCCTACAGCGAATCCGATAAGATGGCAAAGATGATTCCTGTATCGCGTGGCAAACCAGCCAAGCTGAAGGTAATGATTTCTGAGGAGTCGCCAGCACCAGAATTTCGCGATCGCTATAAGAATGATGCCAAAGTCTTTGAATGGCTAGATATGGCAATGCGGATCGAAGGTGTGAACAAAAGCTCAGGCGTTCATGCGGCGGGTGTGGTGATTTCGCCATTTCCTCTTGATGAGGTTGTGCCATTACAACGCAGTAATGAAGGACAAGTGGTGACGCAATACACGATGGAAGATTTGGAATCCCTCGGTTTACTAAAAATGGACTTTTTAGGGTTAAAGAACTTAACCACTATTGAGCATACCAGTCAGTTAATTCGTGACAATCAAGATCCTAATTTCCATATTGATGCGATCGCCCCAGATATGCTCACTGAGGCAAATCAAAAAACCTATAAGCTATTAGAAAAAGGCGATCTTGAAGGTATCTTCCAATTAGAATCTTCAGGCATGAAGCAGATCGTGAAAGATCTCAAACCTTCCAATATAGAAGATATTTCTTCGATTTTAGCGCTCTATCGTCCAGGTCCTTTAGATGCAGGACTAATTCCCAAGTTCATTAATCGTAAACATGGTCGTGAAGCGATCGAGTATCAGCATCATACCCTAGAGCCAATTTTAAACAATACCTATGGCGTATTATGCCTCGCAAAAGGAACTTTAATTGCTAGACCAGATGGCACAAGTACTGCAATTGAGAATATTCGCAAAGGTGATCTAATTCTCTCATCCGATGGTAAGCGCGTATGGTCAGCAAAAGTTGCAAAACAATGGCAAAGTGGCATTAAGTCGATTGTTAAAATTACACTCTCCACAGGTACAGAGATTTACTGCACGCCAGAGCATCGCTTTCTTACGCCAGAAGGCGATCAATTTACCTATGAGTTAAAGCCATTAGACAATATTAAGAACGCTCATGTCAATGGCTCAATCATCTATGAAACTTGGCAAATTTCTCAGAACAATAAATCACTTAATTCCAATGAAGCCTATCTGTTAGGTTTATTAGTCGGTGATGGACATTTAACCTCTAGTTCTCCGAATATTGCTTGCTCTAGTGAAGAAACTGCTATTTGGGTTGCTAATCTGATGGCTGAGACATGGAAAGGTGAACCAAAGCATTACTTTAATACCCGTTGTTGGTATGCCTATGCAAAGTTTAATACGCAACCACAACCAACTCCATTAACTATCTTCATGGATAAAATCTATGGTGGTAGAAATTGGAAAGTTAATTCTAAAGATAAGCATTTACCTGTTGACATAGTTGATTATCAAGAAAGCGATCGCATTGATGTTTTGCGAGGACTATGGGATAGCGATGGTTCCTATACTCAAAATCCTTATTTCCGTAGTATTTCTAATCAACTTATTAAGCAAGTAGGGCAATTGCTGAGTAGTCTAAAAATCTCCTATTCTCTGCATTCAACCCATGTAATGATTACGGATATCGCCCGTTTTTATCAGCTAATTGGTGAGCCAAGATTACCCCAAAAGCTTACTGGTGAGAAAAAGTATAATTTTATTCCTGTACCATCTTTGCGAATGCAGGAAGAGTTAGAAGAGGCGATCGCTATAACAGACCGAGAAAGTCGCAAAACTGCTAAGCGTTCTCTTCAAGCAGGAGTAATGTTTAAACCTGTGCGATCGCAATATGCATCAAAGATTACAGGTTGGGCAGAAGCGTATCAAAAAATTTATACGGAGACATATCTACAAGATGCTCGTCCAGTATTTGTCGTATCTGTCGAAGATTGGGGAACTGCTGAATGTTTTGATATTGAGATGGCAGATCAAGGTTCTCCCTATGTCCTTGCCAATGGAGTCGTCACCCATAACTGTTACCAAGAACAGATTATGAAAATGGCGCAGGAACTGGCGGGATATTCCCTCGGTGCTGCGGATATGTTACGGCGAGCGATGGGTAAAAAGAAGCCTGAAGAAATGGAAAAACAACGTTCCATTTTCCTTGATGGTTGTGCTAAAAATGGAATTAGGTCAGAGATTTCTAATGATCTCTTCGATCAGATGGTGATTTTTGCGGAATATTGTCTCAGTTACGATACCTTAGTGCGAACTGTAGAATTTGGCTTAATGCCTATCGGTAAAATCGTTGAGCATCAAATCGAATGTAATGTTTACAGTGTCGATGAGAATGGTTTTGTCTATACTCAACCGATCGCACAGTGGCACGATCGCGGTAATCAAGAAGTTTTTGAATATGAGCTAGAAAATGGCGATCGCATTAAAGCGACTAAGGATCATAAGTTCATGACTACTGACGGTGAGATGTTAGCGATCGATGAGATTTTTGAGCGTGAGTTAGATATCGCAAAGATCCTATAATAAATAGCAAGATAAAATCGTTTTCATTTTTCATGAGTCAGCCACAAATAGTTCCAACATATGATGCTCTACTTATTCCTATTCTTCAAGGGCTACAAAACTTGGGTGGCTCTGGAACAATTGAAGAAATTAACGATGAAGTGATCCGCATATTAAACTTGTCCGATGAAGTCCTCAATGTTTTTCATGGCAACACATCCAAAAGTGAGGTTGAATATCGTTCAGGCTGGACTAGAACTTATCTGAAGAAATATGGACTAATTGAAAATTCCGCTCGTGGAGTATGGGCTTTAACGTCAACTGCAATTGACTTGAATGATATTGATCCTAAAGAAATTGTCAGAGTTGTTAAAGGTCAATCAGCCAACGGTAATACAAAAGAAGATTTTGCTGGTATCGATAATGCGAATGAGTTAGTAGCATCTGTTGAACATTTAGAAGAAATTGCATGGCATCAAAAGCTTCATAATGTATTGCTTTCGCTCAGTCCAGACGCATTTGAGCGACTTACCCAAAGATTGCTACGAGAGTCAGGATTCATTCAGGTGCAGGTAACGGGAAAATCAGGAGATGGTGGAATCGATGGTGTGGGAATTGCGCGTATTAATGGATTTTTGAGCTTTCATGTCTTATTTCAGTGCAAACGATATCAAGGATCGGTTACAGCGAGTCAGATTCGAGATTTTCGTGGCGCGATGCAAGGAAGAACAGATAAAGGTTTGTTTGTAACAA
>JBIKYX010000103.1:0-14109 GCA_044355035.1 Pseudanabaena sp.
ATTCTAGCTGAACGATATCGCAATCGTCGTCGTCGTTATGGATTACGTTGTAATTTAATTGCTGCTTTGTACAACTATGAATTGAATCAAGTGGCTGCTCAAATTTAATTTGCAAGAGGTCTATTGATTTGGGGCGATTGGGACAGCCCTGTGCGATCAAACAATTTTTACCGCAGTTTCTATTTAATCAGTCTGGTGAAGCTACATTAATGCAAAAGGCGATCGCTCTATTTGAAAGCGAAGCCGCCCAACTTAAAGAACTGGGTTCCCATCCTCAGATTCCTGAATTAATTGCCTATTTTGAAGAGAATGGCTATTTGTATTTAGTGCAGGAACTGATCGAGGGCGAAAATCTCTATAACGAGTTACAAACTAAGGGGCTTTTTAACGAAACGCAAATTTATCAATTGTTAGATGAGATGTTGCCTGTTCTCCAATTTATTCATGATCGCCAAGTCATCCATCGGGATATTAAGCCAGATAATATTATAAGGAAAAAATTAATTGCGAATTACGAATTAGGAATTACGAATTATGAATTGGCGGTTCCTAATTTTGTTTTAGTTGATTTTGGGGCGGCGAAGAGTTTTGTCAGTAATACTGCTAATCGTACTGGTACGTTAATTGGTAGTGCGGAATATGTTGCGCCAGAACAGGCTAGGGGAAAGGCGGTTCCGCAAAGTGATCTTTATAGTTTGGGTGTGACTTGTATTCATCTTTTAACAGGAATTTCACCTTTTGATTTGTATGATGATGTGCGCGATCGCTGGATTTGGCGGGATCAGCTAACCGCTTCTATCTCTAATCATTTAGCTGCCATTCTCGATCGCCTGTTAGAAAAAGCGATCGCTAATCGTTATGGTTCGGCAAATGAGGCGCTAAATGCATTGCGATCGCCTGATATCACAAGCATCATGTTATTTGGCATACCTTATCAATCAGAATTAAAGGAAGCTTTGAGTTTTGGACAATGGCAAGAGGGCGATCGCTTGACAAATAAAATTATTTTGGAACTTGCGGCTAAGGATAAAATCGCAAAATTAACTGCTAATGATATAAGTCAGATTTCCTGTGAGGTGTGGATAGCGATCGATCAAGCATGGATGCAAGCCAGTAATAATCGCTTTGGTTGGAATGTCCAGAAACAAGTCTGGCAAGATTTAGGCGGCAAGTTGATTTATACGGAAGATACCTATTGGCAATTTGCGGATGTTTATGAGAAGTTTAGCGATCGCGTAGGATGGCGCAAACCGCGCTGGTTAAAGCTGGGAATATCACCGAAGATTTGGCGCAAATACGAGAATTTGATCTTTGAGATTAATGCTCCGCGTGGACATTTACCAAGCTTGCTATTTTGGGAAGGATTTAACTTAGTCGATGCGGTTTTCTATCGCTTAGAGATTTGTGATGCTCAGGTGTAAGTATCGTAGTTTTTATAGGGGAGAGGGGTTTTATTGGCGATTTTGTCGTCTTTTATAAAACCCCTTCCTGTCCCGTAGTTAGGTTTACTGAATAAAGGTAAACTTACCACTGTTACCGTCAGCATCCATTTTGATTTGAGCAACAAAGAATTGCTTCTGGATAATCTCTCCTTCGGGTGTAAATGCAATCTCACCAATGGGAGTTTCATATTTACCAACTAGCAACGTGTCATTTAGTTGAGTTCGCAGTTGAGGTAAAGCCAAAGTACTTAATTTTGTAGTTTTATCAAGAGTCCGCAGGGCTTCAACAAATACTTGCACACCTGTAAATGCTTGAGCGCTGAATTGTGGTGGTTCTTTCTTATTCTGTTCCATATAGATATTACGGAACTCAGTGTTAATCGGATTCTTCAGTTCAGGACTATAGGCTTGAGCGATAATAATGCCATCACAGAGAGCTTTACAAACAGATAGAACATTAGATGTATTCAAGCCATTACCGCCGATGATTAATCCCTTGTAACCAAGTTCACGGAGTTGTTTGACAAGATTACCGCCATCCGCCGACAGCCCTGAAATGATGATCAAGTCAGGCTTGACATTCATGGCATTGGTGACTTGAGATTGAAAATCCGTATCGGTAGTTTGGAAAGTCTGGACAGTGGCTAGTTCTAAACCCTTTTGCTTGACAGTCTCTTGGAAAGTACCTGTTTCCGATTTGTTAAATGCATCATTTTGGGCATAAAACACAGCGACTTTTTTAATCTGGGGATTGATCTTTAGCGCCGCATCGATCGCATTGGGAGCAACGACAGCCACAGGAGCCGATACTCGCGAAATATATTTGCCAATCTGGGGAATCCCCTTGGCGGTATTTGACGCAGCAATGACGGGAACACCAGCACGCTCAGCGATCGGGTCAGCCCCAAACGCCTGTTGCGATAATGTTGGTCCAACAATACCAACGACTTTATCTTGGGAAATCAAAGTATTAAAAGCATTGATCGCGCCCTGTTCATCGCCTGCGGTATCCTGAAAAACAAGACGAATCGGTGTGCCATTAATCCCACCTTGCTTATTAAAATAAGCCTCAGCAATCTTTGCCCCCGTAACTCCTTCTTGCCCCAATAGTGCAACATTGCTAGTTTGAGCAAAAGCAATCCCGATGGGGATGGCGGTTTGGTTCGCGGCAGTGTTGGGAGTATTGGGTTTATTGGTGTCGGGAGAGCTTGTTTGTCCGCAAGCTACGATCAGCAAGCAGGACATTATGGCGGCGATCGCAAAGCTGAAAATTTGTTTTATATGTCTTGTCATTGATTTAGAAGCCTCAAATATGAATTATTAATTTAGCCTATAATTTTTTACCACCTATCGGGGGATTGTTTTAGCCTATTCAGACTTCAAGTAATATATATAGAAGAAAGTTTATAGAGGAAAGTTTAGGAATGCCTCTTTCTTTAGACTTTTCTATGGGTTTCATGTCAGTGCAAAGCCCTGTATGCTGACTTTTGATCACCTTTGCTTAACAAAAAACATAGGGATAAATCATAGGTAATTTTATGGGTAATTTTAGCGATTGGCTGATTAAGCTAGGAAAAAGTGGTCTGCTGATCGGACAAATCATCACCCATATTTTGATCTATCGCCGCTTGCACTGGCGCAATACCCTTGAGCAAATGTCGATGGTTGGCACAGAATCACTTTTAATCACCTTGATTACAGCTTCATTTGTCGGTGCTGTATTCACAATTCAAGTTGCCAAAGAATTTATTAACTTTGGCGCACAACAGGCGATCGGTGGCATTTTGGCGATCGCCTTAGCGCGTGAGTTAATTCCTGTATTGACCGCCGTAATCATCGCGGGTCGGATTGGTTCCGCCTTTGCCGCCGAAATTGGCACGATGCAAGTTACCGAACAAATTGACGCATTGTATATGTTACGGACAAATCCCATCGATTATCTAGTAACTCCTAGAGCGATCGCCTGCTTATCAATGTTGCCAGTATTAACAATTTTAGGATTTTTAACAGGAATGGCGGGTGGCTTATTTTTATCTCAAGCCATGTATGCGATCCCATACACGATGTTTCTTAATTCTGTCCAAAGTTTACTCAAACCTTGGGATTTAATTGCCGCGATGATTAAATCAAGTGTGTTTGGAGTTTTAATAGCGGCGATCGGGACAACATGGGGCTTAAACACAACGGGCGGGGCAAAGGGTGTCGGAGAATCGACAACTACGGCTGTTGTGACATCTTTATTAGCGATATTTATTAGTAACTTCTTTTTGTCTTGGCTCTTTTTTCAAAACGCATCTCTTTTTTAGATATTCGTACAAAAAAAGTTGCGGCGCTTCGCGCTGCAACGCTCTTTCGGTTTATAGCTATAGTTAAGAGTAAGGAACAAAACGAAAATAAAAATGCATAGATTAAATTGGTTTGTCAGTGGAATTTTGCTTAGCACAGCGACAAATATCGCTGTCTGTCCCACGGGTTGGACGCTAGACAAATCTGCCGATCGCCAAGGCATCGATGCGAGAACTTTACAAAAGGCAACCTATAACCTCACAGGAAAAGGCGTATTTGTTGGTCAGGTCGAGCTAAGTCGCCCCAGTCGCTTTGCTGTTGATAAAATTACTAATAAACTCTTGCGGATTGATCGGGCGATCGTGCAGCCTTACGAAGTTTTTTTTCGGGATGGAGCCGCTATCCCCAACAAAAATATAGACGATCATTCGGCTCAAGTAGCTTCGGTGATCATTAGTCAGGATAAAATTCGGCGTGGCATTGCGCCAGAAGCAAAACTACTTTCTGCGGCATACTCTCAACGCCGCCAAGATGGTCAACCCGAAGCCTGTCTGACCGCACAGCATATCGCTCGACAATATAACAGCACTGTTCGGGCAATAAATTTTAGCTTTGGTGAACTCCTCAATGAAGACCCGCGCCCTAATCCAAAACTTGATGGCAATGCATTGCTAACCCTCTGTGTCGATTGGCTTGCTAATACTCACAATACTTTGCCAATCATTGCAGGTAATCAAGGCAAAGGCGGTATCCCGATTCCCACCGATCTTTATAACGGTTTTGTGGTTGGATTTACCCGTGAAGTTGAGGGTATATATCGCCAACTCGATCGCGGTAACTTAATTGACGAACCGTATCTCGATCGCAACGTCAATGGCAAATATGATCTCGGCGAAGTTTTTGGTGATCTGAATAAAGATGGCAAATGGTCGGCGGGAGTCGAAAGTCCGCTCAATAATAGGCGATCGCTTGGTTTACTTGCCCCAGGCAATAATCTCAAGTTGCCTACCTTACAAAGCAAATTTAAAACTGCCAATGGCTCCAGTTTTGCTGCGCCCCATGTGGTGGGTGCGATCGCCCTCCTCCATGAATACGCCAATCGTCAGATCGCCATCGGCAAGTGGGGCATTGATGCGCGTCGCCATGAATTAATTAAAGCGGTGTTGCTCAACTCCACCGACAAAATTAAAGATAACGGCGACGGCAAAATTTTAGGAATGTCGAAAACAATTTTGGATGCATTTGGTAAAACTTGGCTAGATACAGAAGCCTACACAAATCAAACAATCCCCATCAGTCGCAATCTCGGTGCAGGACAACTCAATGCCAACCGCGCTTTTCAGCAATATCAATCAGGACAGCAGCCATCAGGAAACATTAAAGCGATCGGCTGGGATAGCAATATTGTCGATGTCGATAAATATCAAGATTATGTTTTTAGCAACTCTCTAGAAGCTGATAGTTTTATTTCGGCAACCTTAACTTGGGATCGTCAAGTCAAGCTCAACGATAAAAATGCCAATGGGCTATATGAAATTGGCGAAGATTTTACCGATCAAGGTTTAAATAGACTGGAGTTATATTTGATGCGATCGCGCGATCGCGATATCTCTGAAAGCGTCTGGTCATCGGTCAGTCAAGTTGACAACCTACAGCATATTTTTATCAAAATACCCAACACCGACAAATACAAGCTCAGGGTTGTATTCAAATCTCCACACAAAAATCAACCCAACCAACGCTACGGATTAGCATGGTGGGCAAAAAATTCCTAATAAAAAGGGCGCTTTGCGCCCTTTTTATTATTTAGGTGTCGCTGGATTAGGGCGAACAAATTGATCCTCAACAAAACCTAGCTCAAACAACTGCTGATAGGCTTGTTGTCCTAACTCACGGGTTGGAGCTTGACTACGAATCAACTGGATTAATAGAGGTACAGACAGTTCGGGCTGATTTTTGGCTCGATAAACCACCGCAAGCTGATAAGTCGCCTCATCACGCAACTGAGCCGATTGCAAAGCCCTACGTCGATGACTATCAGAGATGCGATTGTCAATCCCTGCAAAGCTAGTAGTTAACTCTTGATAAAAGTTTGATAGTTGATTAAAAACTTGACGGGCATCTTGCAACTTGGTTACAGCTTGATCGTAATTTTGTTGACTTACTGCGGTCATCGACTCTGACATCAATCGCTGACCACCTGAAATACTAAACACACTATTCTCAAGAGAATTAGGATTAGTCGTTGTCACAGGCTGTGCTTGAGTAGCTGGCTGTACTTGAGGTTTCTGAGCCACATTAGTTTGCGCGATCGCTCCTAGAGGTAGCAAAGCAACAGACGAGATCAGCGACAAAGCTGCGGCTTGGAACGCAACCCGAAATGGATGAGGCTTAGCAAAGGATGTGGACATAGGTTGCAAATTCTGGCTGCTCACAAGAAAAATTGAGTTTTAAGCGAATGCTTGATTTTACTTGTAAATTTGAAATAATTTAAGCAAGTCTTAAACATTTGCCAAAACTTTTTGTTATGGTAACACCCCAATATAGTCGAAATACCTAGCCAATGAAAATCGTTGGGGCAAGCGCAGCTTGTTTTCAGGTTTTATCTTTAGTCAACTGCTCAAAGTTCGTCAGCCCAAAGTGTATAGACGCAACGCATACTAACCCATAGCTATTTGTTAAAGACTTGTAAAGCAAATGTGACATCTTGCGTGATATGCTTAGCAACGGTGTAGGCAGCTACATCCAAGTTTTTGGACACCCGTTTTGAGTACTATCTAAGTACCAATTCTTCACTTAAACAATCAGCACAATCGATCATCACCAGCAGTAATTTCGCTAAAAGTCAACAGTGAAGATCATCCCCGCAAAAAACAGTGCAGCTACGCAGATGGTTGTAGAAACCGCATCCACATCAGTTGATGATGGCATGGAAGAGTACAACCGCCTGAAGTTTAAGCTGTTAGCCATAACCATCGCCTCTGGGATCATTATTGGTCTAGCGGTATGGGCTTGGTACGGGTGGAATATTGCCCTCAGTTATTTTGTGGGTGCATTAGTTGGCACGGCTTATTTCCGAATGCTCACCAAGGGAGTTGACCGATTGGGTACTGAATCCAATCGCCTCGGCTTTTCTCGACTTGGGCTATTTGTGCTGCTGATTGCGATCGCTGCCAAATCGGATCAACTGGAAATTTTGCCTGCGTTTCTTGGCTTTATGACCTATAAAGTAGCTGTTTTAGTGATTGTTGCTCAAGATTTGAGCAAAACTTGAACAAAACTTGAGTAATGGGTTCCATTCTCGCTGATTTGACCTCCTACAGGTTGTAACATATCGAACATGATTGATCCAATATCTTTTGGCTTAACTAGCCATCAAACCAGTCTTGCCGCGCTAGAAGTGGGCAAACACTTTTATTGGGAGTTCGGTAACTTTACGGTACATGGTCAGGTATTAATCGTGAGCTGGGTCGTCATGGGTGCAGTACTAGTTGCTGGACTCATTGGAGCTAGCACCGCTAAAGCTGACCAGCGTGTTCCCGCAGGTTTTCAAAATTTCATGGAATATGCTCTGGAGTACGTTCAGAGCATCGCGAAAGACCAGATTGGCGAGAAGCATTATCGAGAATGGGTGCCATTTGTTGGTAGTCTATTCTTGTTTATCTTCGTATCAAACTGGTTAGGCGCGTTAGTTCCTTGGAAATTGATCGAATTGCCAGAGGGTGAGCTTGCTGCCCCGACAAGTGATATCAATACCACGATCGCCCTAGCATTGTTGGTTTCCCTAGCCTATTTCTATGCGGGATTGAGTAAGCGTGGTTTGGAATATTTTACGAGATATATCCAAGCATCGCCGTTTCTCCTTCCTTTATGGGTTCTTGAAGATTTCACAAAGCCCCTTTCGCTGAGCTTCCGTCTTTTCGGTAACATCCTCGCGGATGAGCTAGTTGTGGGGGTCATGGTTCTCCTCGTGCCTTTGTTTGTGCCTCTGCCATTGATGATTCTGGGACTATTTACCAGTGCCATCCAAGCTTTGATTTTTTCTACGCTGGCAGCGTCATACATCGGAGAAGCGATGGAGGGACATGGTGATGAAGGACACGATGACCATTAGGCTCACTGAACTTCAAAACAATTGATCAGGGAAGATTACTTCCCATACAATTAATTGGGGAAGATTACTTCCCACTATATGTAAACACTTAAAAATAATCTAAGAAGGAAAAAGAACGTGATTGATCCATTAGTAGCCTCAGCATCCGTAATCGCCGCTAGTATCGCCGTTGGTCTTGGTGCAGTTGGACCTGGAATTGGTCAAGGTACAGCAGCAAGCCGCGCTGTAGAAGGTATTGCTCGTCAGCCTGAAGCTGAAGGCAAAATCCGTGGCACACTATTGTTGAGCTTGGCTTTCATGGAAGCTCTTACTATTTACGGTCTGGTTGTTGCACTTGTATTGCTATTCGCTAACCCCTTCGCTTAAGCATTTTGATTCTTCAAGAATATAGACAAGGGGCTTAAGCCCCTTGTTAACCAAATATAACTATGACAATTTGGAACCTTTTTTCAACTGTTCTTATGGCTGCGGAAGCAGTCGAACATAAAGGCGGCTTGTTTGATATCAATGCCACACTTCCAATCATGGCGGTGCAGTTTATTGTTTTCGTGGCGCTTCTGAACGTGATTTTCTTTAAGCCTCTAACCAAAGCGATCGACGATCGCGATGATTATGTTAGAGAACAGATTGTCGGTGCAAAAGAGCGTCTCGAAAAGTCAGAATTAGTTGTTAAGCAATATGAGCAAGAGCTTGCTACTGCTCGTAAAGCGACTCAAGATGTTTTGGCTACCGCACAGGCTGGTGCAAACAAGATTCGCAAGGAACGTATTGATGCGGCGGTGGCTGAGGCTCAAGCCAAGGTGAATAACGCTAAAGCAGAAATCGAGAAACAAAAGCAGGATGCTACTGCATCTCTGGACGCGGAAGTAGATTCACTCAGTCGCCAAGTTCTAGAGAAGCTGCTAGGCAATTTAGTAAAGTCTTAGCGTAAAGCCCCTTTATGCTTACAAATACGCTTACAAATTATGATTACAAATTTCGTCTTACTTGCAAGTGAAGCGGTAGAACATTCAGGGTTCGGTTTAAACACCGATATTCTGGAAACTAACGTAATCAACTTAGTGATCGTTATCGGTCTGTTGATTTATGCAGGTCGCGGTTTCTTAGGCAAAATCTTGTCAGCACGCTTGGAGTCAATCCAATCGGCGATCGCTGATGCAGAAAAGCGCCAAAAAGATGCCTCAGATAAGCTGACTGTACAGCAAGGAAAATTAGCTCAAGCCAAAACTGAAGCTGATAACTTGCGTCTGAAAGCAGAAGCTGATGCTAAACACGCGGCTGATTTAATTTTGGCAACGGTTGATGCAGATATTGCGCGTTTGCGTGAAGCTGCTGATCAAGAGATTGCCACCGAACAAGATCGTGTAATCGTGCAGTTGCGTCAGCAAGTTGCCGATAAAGCGCTTGCAAGTGTGCAGTCATACTTTGATCGCGGTTTGAGTGAGTCCACTCAGATCGAACTGATCGACCGTAGCATTGCCCTTTTGAGTTCTGACTAGGAGAAAACATGAAATCTAGTTCTGTTAGTCAAGCAGTTGTGTCTCCCTACGCTGAGGCTTTGATGTCCTTAGCACAAGAGCAGAATAATTTGGATGCGATCGCTAAAGATGTGCGCTTAATTGGCAATACTCTTAGTGATTCTGTTGAGTTAAGCCAACTTTTTGCTAGTCCCTTAATTGGCGCAAATGTCAAGAAAGGCGTAATTGAAAGTGTGTTTGGTTCGCAGGTTGATGCTGTTACCAAAAGCTTTTTACTTCTATTAGTAGATCGCAAACGCATTGCTTTTCTCAGTGAAATCATCAGTGAGTTCAAATCATTGTTGCGTGTAATCGATCAAGTTTCCCTTGCTGAAGTTACATCGGCGTTGAAATTGAGCAGAGAGCAAGAAGACACCATTTGCGATCGCGTTAAAGCGATGACCAAAGCTAAGAGTGTCGAACTCGCCGTGACTATTAACCCCGATTTAATCGGTGGTGTAATTATCAAAGTTGGTTCTCAAGTCGTTGATGCCAGTATTCGTGGACAACTACGCCGTTTGAAGAGCAGTCTTACTGCTGGCGTTTAGCAGGTAATAGTAATTACGAATTATGAATTACGAATTACTTTTCCAATCATCAAAAAGCTAATAGCTAATCGCTAATAGCTAAATCCCTAAAACATTAAAAACAAATCGATCGCTGATAATTGGTAAAACACAACTATGGTTAGCATCAGACCTGACGAAATAAGCAATATTATCAAGCAGCAAATTGCTAATTATAACCAAGAGCTGCAAGTTTCTAACGTTGGTACTGTCCTGCAAGTCGGTGACGGTATCGCTCGTGTCTATGGCTTGGAACAGTGCATGGCTGGCGAGTTGCTAGAATTTGAAGATGGTACTGTCGGCATTGCGCTGAACCTTGAAGAAGACAACGTTGGTGTTGTGTTGATGGGTGAAGGTCGCAAAATCGCTGAAGGTAGCTCGGTTAAAGCAACTGGACGTATTGCTCAAGTTCCCGTAGGCGAAGCATTCATTGGTCGCGTTGTTGATGGTTTGGCTCAACCCATTGATGGCAAAGGCGAAATCAAAGCAACCGAATCTCGTTTAATTGAATCTCCCGCTCCTGGCATTATTGCTCGTAAATCCGTATTTGAACCTCTCCAAACTGGTATTACCGCGATCGACGCGATGATTCCTGTTGGTCGTGGTCAACGCGAATTGATCATTGGCGATCGCCAAACAGGTAAGACTTCCGTTGCGGTAGACACGATCATCAACCAAAAAGGTTTGGATTGTATCTGTGTATATGTAGCGATCGGTCAGAAAGCTTCCACCGTTGCCAACGTGGTTAACAAGCTCCGTGAAAGTGGCGCAATGGAATACACGATCGTCGTTATGGCAAGTGCCAACGATCCTGCAACCTTGCAATACCTCGCTCCTTACACAGGCGCAGCTTTGGCTGAGTACTTCATGTACAAGGGCAAAGGCACTTTGATTGTATATGATGACTTATCCAAGCAAGCTCAGGCCTATCGCCAAATGGCTCTCTTGCTTCGTCGTCCACCAGGTCGTGAAGCCTATCCTGGAGACGTATTCTACTTACACTCTCGCTTGCTCGAACGGGCAGCGAAGTTGAGTGATGAACTCGGTGGTGGATCGATGACCGCACTGCCCATCATCGAAACCCAAGCAGGTGACGTATCTGCTTACATTCCTACCAACGTAATTTCGATTACCGATGGTCAAATCTTCTTGTCTTCTGACCTCTTCAACGCTGGGATTCGTCCTGCAATCAACCCTGGTATTTCAGTATCCCGCGTTGGTTCCGCAGCACAAATCAAAGCAATGAAACAGGTGGCTGGTAAGATCAAACTGGAATTGGCTCAGTACGATGACCTTGTAGCCTTCGCTCAATTCGCATCTGACTTGGATAAAACCACTCAAGCACAGCTAGCTCGTGGTATCCGTTTGCGTGAAATCCTCAAGCAGCCTCAATATTCGCCATTGCCTGTTGGCGATCAAGTGGCGATTATCTACACCGCGATTAATGGCTATCTTGATGAACTGGAAGTTTCTCAAGTTGGTGCATTTAACAAGGGTCTGCGTAACTACCTTGCCACCAGCAAGCCTAAGTACGGCGAAATCATCACGGCTGAGAAGAAGCTGTCTGATGAAGCAGAAACCATTTTGAAGGAAGCTCTTGTGGAATATAAGAAGACCTTTTTGGCTTCTGTGTAATTCATAAATAAGTGAATAAAAAAGAGGGGCTAGCCCCTCTTTTTTATTGAAATTTTCAGAAATAGCCTACAATGCAAATCAGGCTTTACACCCTTCAACAAGATGAATATCTTCAGCAGTGGGAATAATACGGAGGAGCTTTAGACCAGCCTGCTCAAAAATGTATTCATATTCTGAAGCAGTACGCTCTTTACCGCCAGGACACATGACCAGCATATTGATGTCCAACAGCTTCGCCGCCGCAGGATTATTTCCCGATGGAACAACCTGCTCCATGACCAGAATTTTACTATCGGCATCCATTGCTTGCTGACAATTTCTCAGAATAGCGATCGCCCTCTCATCATCCCAATCATGGACAATATGCTTGAGCAAATAGGCATCACCACCACTGGGAACAGATTCAAAAAAGCTACCACTCACAAGTTGACAGCGATCGCTAATACCATGTTTATCTAAGGTTGTGGTCGCGTTATCGATCACATATTTCTCATCAAACAAAATACCTTGGCTGTCAGGATGTTTCTGTAAAATCGCGGCTAATAATTCGCCATAACCACCACCCACATCAACTAATACTTTGAAGTTAGAAAAATCATAGGTTGGGGCGATCGCTCTCAACTCGACTTGTGAGAAATTATCCATACAGCGTTCAAAAATCTTAGCGGCTTCAGGATTAGCTCCAAAATGTTCAAATACTCCCTTGCCAAAGTATTGATCAAAAGCAGGTTCACCTGTTTTCACACTATGGAGTAAATTCCCCCATGATTGATAATGTTCTGGCTCACCCATCATAATTGCAGTGGGACAGAGTGTTTGTGGGCTGTCACTGCGTAAAAGCTCAGCAAGCGGTGTCATCGCAAAAGTTCCCAACTCGGTTTCCGTAAAAATGCCTACACTGGCTAGAGCGCGGAGAACTCGATATAGAGCCTTAGGATTTGCGCCTGAATTAAGAGCGAGAACATCATAAGTTTGTGGTGTTGTAAGATGATCGGCGATCGCTAATTTTGCAGCTACATAAATACATTGGGATACCCAGTACCCAGTAATCATCTGCATCATTTGGATGTGGAGAGGCAATTGAGGAGGCATAAAACAAATAATTTAAGGGTCAACTTATTGTATATCAAGGCAAATTTTGCTTGACTAACTTGAAGAAAGATATATACAAAACCCACATGCATTAAATCCCTAGCCGATCGCCATATCAAACTCTGCACAAACAGTGGCAATTGAGAATTTAGTTTTGGCTTGTATATAGCCATTTTCTACCATCTTGTTAGTTAACTCGCGATCGCTAAAAATCTTGGCAATTGCCGCAGCAAGTAAGTCAGAATCATTAGGTGGAATTAATAAACCCGTAACTCCATCCTCAATAATCTCGCTAGTCCCACCGCCAATCGTCGCGATCGCAGGTCTTTTTGCTAGTTGAGCTTCCGCAATCACTCTACCAAAGGGTTCAGGTGCAGTGGAACAATGGGCGATCGCATCACAAGCTTTCATTAATTGCGGAATATCTTGACGGAAGCCGAGCCAATGCACACGATTTTGGAGACTGGGTTGAGCAGCAATATTTTTGAGCTTTTCGGTATATTCCGCTTCGCCAAAGAGCGCATCACCGACCAATAGAACATGAACGTCAGTTAATTTACTGGCGGCTTCCAATAGAATATGCTGCCCTTTCCAATAGGACAAACGACTAAACATACCGATTAAAGGGCGATCGCAAGGTATTCCTAATTCTTGACGGAGGGAAGTCTGATCATCCTCAAGGCGATCGAATATTTCGCTATCAAAGCCATTATGAACCGTGCGTAATAGGCGGGAGTTACCACCTGCGGCAATAAATGCTTCACCTGTAGCTTGAGAATTAACGATAACTCTGGTGGCAAACCAATTTGCCAATGTAACTGCAATTTTGCGATTTGTGGAACTAAAAATATCGGCGGTCAAAATATCATGCAAATGCCAAACTACAGGTACACCACCAAATAATCGAGCGATCGCAGCTACGACAAATCCCTTTTGATTATTGGCATGGATCAAATCGAAGTTTTGACTTTTTTTGGCGACCTGTTTCCCCAACCGCAAAAGATCGCCAATGGATTTTAAAGAGGCTAATCCACTCGACACTTTCACATCAGCAAGCGATCGCGAAGATGGTAAAACTTCGACCCTTACGCCTAAATCTTGAAGCCGTGTTTTTAAGATTCCGTCAGTTAAGAGCAGGACTTGGCTAGTATCACGATAAGCATGGGCAAAATCCAATAGGCAAAGTTCACCGCCACCCAAAACAGCAGTATAGCTAACAAATAAAACTTGTCTTTTTTCCATCTTCACCAATCTCAAGGAGGAGAATTAATTAAATTATCTTCTTCCCCCTTTACAAGGGGGATTGAGGGGGATGTCTTAATCGATCGCCCTATTAGAGGCTGTTTGAAAAGGTGGGTATACCTAGGAAAAAGCGTGAAGGGGGAATAAAGTAAAAGGGTCTACAGGAGACCCAATTTATGATAAGACCAGCATACGACACAGACCTCACAAATGAT
>JBIKYX010000026.1:0-43718 GCA_044355035.1 Pseudanabaena sp.
AAAGAACTTTACGGTTTTGTTCTTGTCCCAGCAGCCAGCCAATTAAGACTAGGTTGACAAAAGCCGCAGGCGCACCCCAAATCCGACTATTGAAATAACTAATCCCTGCAAGTTGGACATCGGGAGCAGCGTTAAGCAACATAAAACCGATCTTGCCTAAAGGGTATTGTAACAGCAGAAAAAGCAGCCCTAAGCCTAGAGCAATTAAAGCATTTTGCAGTCCTGCCAACAGTATCGCCTCGCGGTCATCGCGTCCAACGGCTTGAGAGGTAATTGCGGTTGTGCCAGACTTGATAAAGGAACAACTCTCATAAAGAAAGTCAAAGATAATCGCTCCCAGCGCCACACCCGCTAAATAATTAATACTTGACAAATGTCCCAAGAAAGCGACACTAATTGCCCCTGATAGCGGTATAGTGACATTCGATACCACATTGACAGCAGCAACTCTCAGAAAGCGATATAAAAATTCGGGTTGCAGCAATGTCAAAGCCTCTTGGGTTGCATATTTGAGTTCAGTTTTAAGTTGAGTTTATCAGTTTTATCGGTATTTTTTGGGCACTGGTCAATTAAAGCGTGATCGACGTATTTGCGTCTTTTTTGTCAGCATGAAATGGGCGTTTCATCTCCTTGCCAAGGAGAATGTCGTGGGTTCGAATCCCATCACCCGCTTTCAGTTTATTTATATTATTAGCTATTTCGTTCAGAAGTTTCTTGGGTATTTTCCTGTTTCTTGTCGGGTTTAACCTGCTGAACTTGCTTCAAATGAATTTGGTTAACTTGATTCATAAAACTTTCAACGGATTGTAAAACCTTTTGCTTTTGCAACTGTGGATCGTCACCCAAGTCATAAAAACGATAATCAGCCGTGACACCCAAAATAAATTTTTCCTGCTCAGCCTCCAACAACTCTACGGCTGTATTTGCGGACACCCAAGTTTCCTGAAGCGGAAATGATGTGGAAATACTGGTAACGATCGCCGCGATCGCAGGGAATATAACTGGCAGCCATTTAATTGCGGGAATAGAGACATCAACCTTATCCAACAAAACCAAAATGGGCGTTAAGCTCGAAAGCACAATCGTGGAAATTTGAAAAACATAATAGAAATTTCTGGAATTTTGACGAGTCTTTTTATAGTCATCAACCAATTCCTGAGAATACTGAATAGCTCTGGAGCGGATCAGATTAATCGCCTCAACATCATCGCCGCCAGTAGAATTAGAGAGATAAGTATAAAGCCCAGCCTTTTTCTGGTTTTCCAATTGTTTCGTTCTCTGATTGAAATTGTCCAGGGATTTTCGATTTAAAATCAGCAAAAGAAGGAGAGACACCAATCCAAATGCTGCATAGATAACTGTTTTCTGATCTTCTAGGGTTAATGCAAATGCGCCAGCAGCAAAAACGCCAATAACGATTAGAGACTCAAATACATAAAAAACAAACTGATTGTCAGAGCCAGATGACACTGAAGAATCAGAACTCGTTGCAAAGTCACTCGTCATAATAACATTTGAGTTCAGGTAGATTTGATTTAGAATCTTACATTAAACTCAAGCAATAGCCAATTAACTTGTTCTCGACTTCTGCTAAATAGCTAATACTTGACAAATGCCCTAAGAAAGCTACGCTAATTGCACCTGATAGCGGTAGTGACATTCGATACAACATTGACAGCAGCAACTTTGAGAAAGCGATATAAAAATTCGGGTTGCAGCAATGTCAAAGCCTCTTAAGTTACATACTTGAGTTCGGTTTAATTTGAGCTTATCAGTTTTATTAGTATTTTTTTATTTTTTTGTCCAAGGCTAATTTGCTATAAAAATGAGTAAACAAATAACAGGAAATATGATATAGTCTCATCTAAATTTTTCACAGTTTACGGTGCTGCCGTCTATGCAAGCGAATCCAGTCTTTAAACCCACAACAGCCCAATCTGGTTATCAGGCTTCAGTACCTGTGACTGTGTATCGCGAACTCGCTGCGGAGTTACAATCGGCTCAAGCTAAGTTGTCTTTTTTTCAGATGCAAAATGAACAGCTAACTAAGCAAAATCAGATGTTGCTGCAAGAGTTTGAAGCGATCGCCCAATCGACGGGTCGGGTTCAGTCAATTCTCTCGCAATCCAATCTCCCCGATTCTAAACTATCGGAAGTTTTGGCAAGTATCCGCGCTTCCTCTCAAGTCAATCCTGCACCATCCAGAAATCCTGCCCCATCGAAAAATCCCGCGCCATCGAAAAATCCTGCTCCTCAAGGTCGTCCTCCTGCAACCAGTCCCCGTCCTGTCGATAAACCCGCCGCACAGGTTGCTCCTCGCAAAGCGCCAGTACAACAGACAAACAACGCTATTCAAGAAGCCATCTCTAGAGCAAGGCAACTCGCCAACGAAGCTGCACCTCAATCCGCCGCTCCAGCCGCCAATGAGCCAATGGTAGGCGAAAACCTGTATTACGATAGTTCGTTTGCCGCTTTTGATGCGCCTGAACCAATTGCACCGCCCGCCAAGATTACAAGGGTAATCCCAAAATTAGAGATTCGTGAAGAGATTTCTTCCCGTCCCCTTCGCACCGAATCCATAGAAGATTCCAGCGAATCGGGAGGCTTGAGTGGTTGGATGTTAACATTGACGATTGTGGCGATCATCCTCACTTCCTTTGGGGCTGGCTATCTGCTGATGCGTCCATTTGTGAAGTAGAAATTGTGAACTAGTAAATGGATAGACGGAAGTTTTTGATTTTTGGTGGAGCGGCGATCGCTACTCTGGGCGGATGTCAGTGGTCAAATCCTTTTGATCGTGGCGATCGCTTACGAATTACAGGATTATTAGGAGCGCTCCCCAGCAAAGTCATTAGCCAGTTTGAGTCAGCATCTCAAAAAAAGACCGAATATAAAGCCGAAAATTTACCCTCTAAACTTTGGCAAGAACTGCAAAATTATCCTACGCTTGCCAAAGACAAAGCGCCAAATATATTTAGCGTCGGCGATGGTTGGCTCGATCTCGCGATCGCCCAGTCCTTAATTCAACCGATCGCTCCTAATTTATTAGAGAAAATGCCGCACTGGCAAAAACTCAGTCCCCAATGGAAAGAAAGTGTCACCCGCAATAATCAGGTTTGGGGTGTTCCCTATCGCTGGGGCGCGGCAGCGATCGCCTACCGTGAGGACAAAGTCAAATTTGAAATTAAGCAATGGTCAGATCTATGGCGATCGGAATTCAAAAATAAATTGACATTGCCTGATGATGCGCGGGAAGTGATTGGTTTAGTATTAAAAAAAATGGGGCAGTCCTATCAACAGGAAAACCTAACTGAAAATCAGACTCTTTTTACCAAACTGACCCAAGAACTCAAAAGTCTAAATTCCCAAGTTTTAACCTACAGTTCCGATAATTATTTGCAGTCACTTCTGGCAGATGATGCCCTAGCGGCGGTGGGCTGGACAAGTGATATGTACAAGGCGCAAAAACAAAATCCGACCCTCAAAGTCGTGATCCCCCAAGATGGCACATCACTTTGGAGCGATATTTGGGTGATCCCCAAAGGAGAAATAGCGATCGGCGCTACTGAATGGATGGATTTTTGTCTCACCCCTGCGATCGCGGCTCAACTTACAGCCTTGACCGATGTAGTCAGTACATCTAGTGAATTAGATCAAGTTCCTGCTAGCGTTAAAGCCGATCCGATTAAATTTTTCTCCCCAGATATATTTGCCAAGAGTGAATTACTCACACCTTTATCACCTGCCGCCATTTCGCAATATCAAGATCTTTGGACAAAAATGCGATCGGGACTGTTATAGCGCAAAGCACTATCAATTAAAACGTTATCAATTAAAGGGATGGTTATAGTCGCTACGTTTGCGCCACTCAATTTCGTTATTTACGACTTTCTGTAAGCACTCTTCGACGATAAATGGTACATTGCGCCAATTAATATCATCACGTTTCAAAATCCAGCAAATTTGTTCTAGAGCCTCTTCTAACTCCGCTTCAAACCGCGCTAGCGGCAACGGTGTTTTTGTGGATTTAGGTGAATTTACACAAGTATCGATCGCCTCTTTGATCGCCGCCACAACCTCCTTGCCATGCACCTCACGAGCGCGAAGTCGTAACTGTTTGAAGCCCTTTTCTGAGGTGGCATACATTGGTGGTAATCGGTTGAGTACATAGGCTGTCACTTCACCCAAGTCCACGATATTAGTTATGGCAGGATGTAACTTTTGAATTTGATGATAGGCAAGAGATAAGACCAATTTTTCTAATACATTACTAAATTCATAATTGGCATCAACCATATAGGAATGAAAATCTTGAGCCTTCTGCTTATCTCTGTCTACACTGCTCAGAACCCTCTTTTGCGTCCCCTTCCAAGTAATATCAGGTATTTTTCTATCCCAATTAGTATCGCCGCCATGCCCTGTAGGTGCATCACGTTTAACCGTACTGGTATAAGTACTGCCAAGGGCATTTTTGAGCCTGATCGTCATTAGGGCATTTTCTAAGGCTGTGGGCATATCCTTCCAAGAACAATTCTCCACCCCTAGTAGTTGTTGTAACGCCGCTAGCGATCGGGCATGACTCTCTACCTCCTGCGATGGCAAAGGCGTAACATCCCGCAAGGCATCAGGCTTGACTGTCACCAAGGCACGGCGGACGGCGGACTCTATTTGAGACTTCATTTCAGTGGCGGCTTTTTGGCGCTGTCTTAGCCATCCCGATTTTGAGGTGGCATACATTGGCGGGAGACGATTTAGGGCATAGGCAGCGATTTCACTCAAATTGAGCTGAGCGCGGCGATACGCAGGCAAGTGAGCAATTTGAGCCTCAATTTCCCCTATTACTAACTCTTCTACCGCATTTTTACAACTTTGCATATCCAGCCGACCTCACACCCAATAACAAAATAATACTCGATTATTTTCTAAAATATAAAACCGAGAGAGTCTAATTCGCACGCTTTGCGTACGAATTAAATTCTTTTCTACTTAGCTCGACCAATCTACTTAGCTCGATCAATTCGATATAAATAAAACATTAGGGCTAACACACCAATCTGCAAGCCAAAACTACCTAAATTAGCCTCTAGTTCACCATTGCCCGCAATTAATCTAGCCAAAAAGATAATCGCACCAATGAAACCAGATCCCGACAATGCGATGTAGATAAATATGCGTAGCCCACGATAGGGTGATTTTGCCTCACGTCTTAGACGTTCATATTGCTCAGGATTTAGTTTAGTCATAAGCGGCTATTCGAGATTTAATGCGACATTTTGCGCCGCATTAAATCTATATTTTTGATCTTTGTGATCTATATTTTTGAATTGTTTTTAAATGTCAAGATTCAAGATTTTTGCTGACCCATTGCGGTGCGATCGCATAGCCAAATCGTACTGCCTTGATCATGTCCCGTAATCAATCGTGACGGATATTGATTGGTATCACCATTGGGGGCTAATACCGCCTTCAGAGCCTTAGCCTTAGCTGCACCCTCAATCATAAAGATGATTTCCTGAGCCTGATTGATCAAGGGAACCGTCATCGTGATGCGCGGCTGTCCATCTTTTTCGCCAACAGTGACAAGGCGATCGCTAACTTTAAGGGCGGGTGTGTGCGGAAATAAGGACGCTGTATGTCCGTCGTCGCCCATGCCCAACAAGATCAGATCAAACTGGGGAATTTCGCCATCCGTAACGCCAAAAAATTCTTGAATATGTTTTTCGTACTCAGATGCAGCGATCGTAGGATCAGCAGCATTTGTGGGAATGCCATGAATATTACTGGCAGGAATATCAACACGATCTAGCCATGCTGTGCGAGTCATGCCCTCATTGCTCTGGGGATCGCTGACAGGCACATAGCGCTCATCGCCCCAAAACACATGCACTTTTGACCAGTCCCAATCTTTTGTCGCGAAAAGTTCATACAAAACTTTAGGAGTACTACCACCTGCCGCCACGATCGTAAATCTTGCGCTTTTGGCGATCGCTTCCTGATAGGCAAGTTGACACAGCCCCAAAGCACGATTAGCAATCTCAGCGCGATCGTTCCAAATTTCTACCTGTCTAGCCATAAGAATAAATACTCAGTTAAATACCCAGTTTAAAATCGGTAGGGCAACGCAAAGCGCCACTTTACTAATTCTAGACTGGTAATGGATTAATGAATTAATGACACGTTTTGTATAGATTTTTATCAATCAATCCTAGGAGAGGTGTGATTTATTTCATTTTGTGTGATTTTTGACAGTACTAACGCAGAGATGTACTAATCTATAAATTGTTAGGAAAACATTAAGGTTAAGGTAAACATCCATGACACCTGCTATCATTCGCCTTTTCTGGGATTCGGTTAACCAAGCCCACCCTAATTTGCTTTTAAATCTTGATGATGATGGCTTAATGAGTTTGTTGGTTGACCAAGTTAAGCAACGCTCATCCCTCGACTGCCATCAACAAAACGATCTCAGCCACTATATTAGCGATCGCCTCCCCTTGATTCGCGAAATGGCTTACCAAAACTAGTAACACTTATGGCTTTTACCAGATGGCTTTTGCAAGAATTGTAGATTTGTTGCGTAATCGTTTAGATGTTCTACCCTTAGAAGTTGATCAGAATGATCAAAGTCGGCTCAAGGCTTCATATACTGTCCGTGGCTGGGTACGCACAAAACGAGAAGGTAAGGGAATAGCCTTCTTGGAGCTAAACGATGGGTCATCGCTACAAGGTTTGCAAATTGTTGTGCCACAAACGCTAAGTGACTACGACTCGATCATCAAACAAATCACCACTGGTACTTCCCTTGAGGTAACAGGAAACCTTGTTAAATCGGAGGGGAAAGGGCAGTCAGTCGAAATGCAAGCAACGGCGATCGCTATTTTTGGTATAGCCGATCCTGAGACTTATCCTTTACAAAAAAAACGCCACTCGATCGAGTTTTTACGGACGATCGCCCATTTGCGACCACGCACAAATATGTTCGGGGCAGTGTTTCGGGTAAGAAATGCTTGCGCGTTTGCAGTTCATAAGTTTTTTCAAGAACGGGGCTTCTTATGGGTACATACACCAATCGTCACCGCTAGCGATTGTGAGGGCGCTGGCGAAATGTTTGGTGTGACTACTTTTGATTTAAATAAAGTAGCGGCGGCGGGCAAACCTGTAGATTATTCTCAAGATTTTTTTGGTAAGCCCGCTTTTTTGACTGTGAGTGGTCAGTTAGAAGCCGAAATTATGGCGATGGCTTTTTCTAATGTCTATACTTTTGGTCCCACGTTTCGGGCGGAAAATTCCAATACTTCCCGCCACCTTGCTGAATTTTGGATGATTGAGCCAGAGGTCGCTTTTTGCGATCTCGAAGGAGATGCCGATCTTGCAGAAGATTTTCTCAAATATATTTTCAATTACGTTCTCGAAACCTGTCCTGAAGATATGGAATTTTTCCAAGAGCGGGTAAACGATAAGGTGATGGCAAATGCTCGCAAAATTGTGGATGAACAATTCGAGCGGATTACCTATACTGAGGCGATCGCCATTCTCGAAAAATCCAGTAAGACTTTTGAGTTTCCTGTGCAGTGGGGCTTAGATTTACAATCGGAACATGAAAGATTTCTCGCGGAGGAGCATTTCCAAAAGCCTGTAATTGTGATGGATTATCCTCTGGGAATCAAAGCCTTTTATATGCGCGTCAATGAAAATACGGCAAGCGATCGGCAAACGGTCAGAGCAATGGATATTCTCGCCCCTGGGGTTGGTGAAATCATCGGCGGTTCGCAAAGGGAAGAACGTTTAGATGTATTGGAATCAAGAATTCGCGGTGTCGGGCTAAATCCTGAAGATTATTGGTGGTATCTCGATCTCCGCCGTTATGGCACTGTGCCTCACGCTGGTTTTGGCTTAGGTTTTGAGCGTTTAGTTCAGTTCATTACTGGCATGGGCAATATTCGCGATGTGATTCCATTCCCAAGATTTCCTCAGAGTGCTGATTTTTAATTAAATTCTCTTAAATTTATGACAACACCTTATCCATTAGCCGATAATCTCAAGGATGCCTATCGCGTTTGTAATGTGATTCCCCTTCAGGATAAAGATCTGGAGAGATATTATGTAGATCTGTCTCAGAGTCGCAAAACTAATGCGATCAACAAAATCAGTATAATTTTACAAGATCAGGCTGCTGGTGATTTCAGCACGATTTTATTTACGGGACATCGTGGTTGTGGGAAAAGTACTGAACTAAGGCAAATCCAAGAGCAATGGGAAGATGACTATCAGGTAATCTATGTAGATGCTTTGCTTGAAACAGATATTAATGATGCTAAGTATACAGATATCTATTTAATTGTGATTAAGTGGGTGGAGTTTGAACTGCGTAAACATGGTTTGAAGTTTGACAATGAATTGCTATCAAGTTTTGAAGAATGGTTTAAAGAGATAACTGAAGAAACGGTGGATTCAGTAGATAAGTCAATTTCGGTAAAAGGAGAATTGACATTAAGCGCTGAGAATTCATTAACAGGAATCTTACCCATAGCTCCTCCCCCATTTTTAGCAAAACTTTTAGTAATGCTTTTGGGACAAGTTAAAGATTCTCGGCAAAGAAAAAAGACGATTCGAGATACTCTCTCCAAGGATTTTTCGCGTTTGAAAACAGATGTTAATTTACTGTTGGATGATGGATTAAAAAAGTGGCGGAAAAAATTTCCAAAATCCAAGGGATTTTTGATGGTCTTTGATAATTTAGATCGTTGTCCTGTAGATACTGCCAATCATTTATTTTTTGACTATGCAGCACAGTTAAGTGAATTACATTGCACTATTGTCTACACTGTGCCGATTTCGGTGGTTTATTCTCCCAAAAATGTGAATAACGCTTTTGCGAATTACCATATCATTCCCATGATTAATATCTATGACTACGATCCTCAAAATCCGAGCCAAAAAGAACCTGAATTCAGTCTCAATGGCTTGAACGCGGTGATCAGTTTAATTGAAAAACGGATTGATGTTGATGCAATTTTTGAGTCGAGACAAGGCTTATTGGAATTAGCCAAGTATAGCGGTGGTCATGTGCGGCAAATGATGCAGTTGGTGCGTGTGGCGATCGAGAATGCTAGGGCGAGACGTTTGACAAAGGTCGCTGATGAAGATATCACCTATGCGATTAATTATGAGCAATTTAATTTTGAGAGGGTGATTCCTGATGAGCATTATCCTGTATTGGTGAAGGTTTATTTGGAAAAAAATGCCCCAAGGGACGAGATAGGGCAGTTGATGTTGTCGAATATTTCGATATTGGAATATAACGGGTTACATCGTTGGAATTATCTTAATCCTGTGGTGATTCGCAGTCGTTTGTTTAAGAGAGCTTTGGAGGATTATCGGGCTAAGAATCCTTAGAAGTCGGAGATTGAGATCCCCCCTAGCCCCCCTTAAAAAGGGGGAAAAGAATGGAAAATGGAGAGTTATGAATAGTGAAGATGAATATGGAAGTACGCCTGATTTACAGCCTGATCTAAAGCTCGATCTAGAAGCATCTAATAATGAAGCGGTGCAGAGGTTGCTGTCTTTGTTGGACTTGTCGGAGGGGTTTACCATTGCCTTTGTGGAATGTAACTTTTGGCAGGATGGGGTGGCGCTGGTGGCGGCGCTGTCGGAGCAGATTGAGAATGACCCTGAGTGGGAGGATTTGCAGATCTTGGATTGGGAGTTTACTGAGCAGAAGTTGCGGTTGTTGCAGGAGATGCATGGGCGTTTGGAAATTTTGCCAAACAGAAAGGGAAAGAAGTTGGTGTTGGTGTTGCGGGGGTTGGAAAATGCGATCGGGGTGGTTGGTGATTATCCGCAGTTTTTGGCGGATATTAATTTTGTGCGCGATGGCTATATCAAGATGGTTCCACATCCTGTGGTGTTTGTGTTGCCAGACTATGCGATTACTCGGTTTGCGAAGTATGCACCAGATTTTTGGGCTTGGAAGTCTGGGGCGTTTAAGTTTAAGACGGCGCAGGAAACTAGGGATTTTGTAGAAGCGAAAATATTTGATTCAGGTCGTGTTCGTGGAAGTTATCTTAAACCCGAAAAGCAAGAACGTATTGATCTGTTGCATCGCCTCTTAATGGAAGCTAATCCCTCTGGTTCCGATCCAGAGTCAAATCGGAATGCTTCTAGTCAGATTAATATTCTGAATGAATTAGGGATTGCTTACCGTAGTTTGAGCGAATACAATCGAGCCATTGAGTTTGATCAACAAGCATTAGAAATATCTCGAAAGATAGGCGATCGCAATGGTGAAGCAGCTTCTCTTGGCAATCTAGGCAATGCTTACGATGCACTAGGACAGTACCAGCAAGCGATTAATTTTCATCAGCAGTCTCTGGAAATTGATAGAGAAATAGGCGATCGCAATGGTGAAGCAGCTTCTCTCAATGGTCTAGGCAATGCTTACGATGCACTAGGACAGTACCAGCAAGCGATTAATTTTCATCAGCAGTCTCTGGAAATTGATAGAGAAATCGGCGATCGCAGTGGTGAAGCAAAGTCTCTTGGCAATCTAGGCAATGCTTACGATTCACTAGGACAGTACCAGCAAGCGATTCAGTTTCATCAGCAGTCTCTGGAAATTAAAAGAGAAATCGGCGATCGCAGTGGTGAAGCAAAGTCTCTTGGCAATCTAGGCAATGCTTACGATTCATTAGGACAGTACCAGCAAGCGATTCAGTTTCATCAGCAGTCTCTAGAAATTAAAAAAGAAATTGGCGATCGCAATGGTGAAGCAGCTTCTCTCAATAATCTAGGCAATGCTTACGATTCACTAGGACAGTACCAGCAAGCGATTAATTTTCATCAGCAGTCTCTGGAAATTAAAAGAGAAATCGGCGATCGTTGTGGTGAAGCAGATTCTCTCCATAACTTAGGAATTGTCCTCAAAGAAATCGGTCGAAGAGGTGAGTCCATAGATGCTTTCAACGCTTCGAGAAAGATATATGAAGAATTGGGACTTTATCATAAGATTCAGGGTTCTGATAAATCCTTTGCGCCGTTAGAGACTGTGGCAAAAGAACCCAAACGCTTCATCATCAAAGAAGAACCAAAGGAGCCAGACTGGTATGAGAAATCACTGCCAAACTACAAACCCACCACCCGAAAGCGCACACAGCGCAAAAATCTCTTGCAGCAGATCCTTAATTGGTTCCGCCGCCTCTGGTCACAACTCTGGCGAAAGTAGTACAGTTAAGCTCACAGCCTACTTACGATTAATTTTGATTATCCCTGCATCGTGAGACTTGCTGAAAAACCGCCAATAAGTGCATAGAGAAAAAACTCAATCATTCCTCAGCCTTATCTGATAGTGGCGTTGCCAATGTTGGCGATAGATTAACTCCAACTGATTGCCAAACTTCATAAATAGCTTAGATTGTTGATCTTGCAACGCTAAAAATAAACGGTGAAATGCTGATGTAAAAATCGCAATTACTAAACCTGTCGCCGTTGTAATCAAGGCTTCACCAATACCCTGAGTTAGCGAACCTGATTTAGTATTAGCCGCCACATCACCAATTCTCAGCGATCCAAAAGAAACGATCAACCCGATTACCGTTCCTAATAATCCTAACAAGGGCGCAAGCGTAATCGCCGCTTCTAATAATTTTTCACCCTTCATCATACCTGCCAACTCTTCATCAGCAGTACTTTCAAGGGCAAGTCGAAATAGTTCAGGATCTGGCTCATGCAGAGCTAGCGGTGCGTATAAAAAGCGTCCAACTGGATGTTTTTTTGCAGCCTCCTCAGCCACTTCAGCCGCAACTTCTAAATTCTGGCGGGCGATCGCTAAAATATTTTCGGCAGTTTTCTGCTCTAATCTGAGGATACCGAACCAAAAAATCATGCGATCCATGATCCCCGCAAAGGCAAATACAGACAGAGCAATGAGAGGGTACATGACAGGTCCTCCCGCTTTAATCAACTCAAACACTTGGGGTTGACTCCTTCTCTTCGCGTTCTCGACTTAGCTGATTAATTAGAGATAGCACCTTGACACCACGTTCAAAGGAGCGATCTTCCTGAAATATGACTTCAGGGACGCGCCGTAAAGCTAATCTCTGCCCCACTTCACGTTTGATAAATCCAGTGGCTGAGGCTAAAGCTTCCATAGTTTGCTGGCGAGCCTCTTCAGTGCCATAAATACTCACAAAAATTTTCACATGTTGCAGATCGCCTGACAATTCGGCATCAGTCACACTGACCATGCCCATGCCCACGCGATCATCTTTAATATCTTTCAGCAACATATTGCTGACTTCTCGTTTGATTAGTTCGGCGACACGAGCAACTCGTCTTGTAGTAGCCATAGTTTTACATTTACACAGTAAATATGTTTAGATTTCTTGATTTTTTATGCAAGTTTTATCTAGTTAAACTTGCATTTTGATGTAGTTATTGCAGAATTAACTAGGCTACATCCAACCCCAGCATCGCTCTCAATACTAATGATACACCGATAAACCCACTCACTATAGCGCTAATCATGGCGATCGCGGTTACAGGTTTTTGTAATAGAGGAATAATGGGGGCAATGACCACCGAAAGAACTCCACCAGTGATTAAAGCTAAAAATTTTGGATAACGGAGCAGATTTTGAATAAAGTTTTTCATGTTTTGTAAGGGGGATCGAATTGAATTTAGATTAATTCTAAAGCAGACTAGCTATTTACGGGGCAAAGTGGGCAAGGTCGCAATTTGTCGAGAATGGCTGTGAATGGCACTATCTGACAACATTTTTGTCATCGCTTCAGGATGATAATCCCAGCTAAGTAACCCAGCAAGTCCCATAAATAGACCAAACACGGCTGGAACCATTGATGCTCCATACAACCAGCCCTTTTGAGTCAGTGAGGTCATCGCTAACAAGGCGATCGCTAGGGCAAAGGCTGCCTCTGACAAGTCAAACTGATCATCATGCACATTCAACTTTTCATAGAGTTCTTCAGCTTCCCTAGCTTGTTGTTGTAATTTTTCCTTTTCTTGGTCTTGCTTCGTAGCGATCGCCTGATACTTGGCAATTTCTTTATTGTATTCAGCGCGTAGTTTCGGTTGCTGTGTCTGAACCGCCGCCGCCTGTAATGTCAACTGCGCGATCGTCGATTTGGCGATCTCAGCGCGGACATTACGAGCTTGATAAAAAGCCCATGTGTCAATGCGATCGGCTTGAGCTTTTTGCATCGCCTGCACTATATTGCCACTTTTGACGTTGCAGAATCCCATAAAAGTGACAAACAAAACTACCGTAATCGCCACATAGTTATTAAGTTGACTCTTTTTTTGTTTTTGTTCAGCAGGATCGGGGGAATTTGATGATTTATCGCGATCGCTCCCATGTTGATCGGCATCGTCATCTTGGTTTTCGATAATATCGGATATTTCCATTTAAATAATTTGACACAAGCAATTTACTAAGATATCAATCCTAGCAAAAGACTTACAAAAAACAATTAAACGTAGGGGCAGTTCATGAACTACCCTTACGCCCGCCCTACCTTAGTATCAAAGTTCCCAGCGTTACTAATTAGCCAAGATCGCGTTAACTTTAACCTCAGAAATTTTCGGGAAAGAAGATTGATTAGCAAAGAGTTGCTCCTTCTTCACAACGGCAACTTGCTCATGAGCTAGACGCATCTGTGAATTTAGCGCAGTTGTCGTCGCATCATATAGATTAGTTGCCATCTTGGGATATGCCCCGATCGCAATGATCGGCACTAAGAAGCAAACCGCAATGAATACTTCACGCGGTCTAGCGTCGCTAAAATCAGATTCACTAGGCAATTCGCAACTTGTACCAAAACAAACTACGTCTTGATTGCCTTGAGACTTGAGGCTGATATCGGAAATATCGCAATATGGATTAATGTCGCAAGATGGATTGCCCTCGCAAGCATAAAAAATCTGGCGCAACATTGACAATAAATAAATCGGTGTGAGAATTACGCCCACTGCCGCTAAGAAAACAGTCACAGTCCGAAAAGTAGAGCTATAAACATCGCTAGTGGTAATCCCCATAAAGATCGAGATTTCGCTAGCAAATCCACTCATCCCCGGCATGGCAAGAGAAGCTAAAGCACCAACGGTAAACAGTGCGAACACCTTGGGCATCACCTTACCGATATAACCCATTTCACTCAATAGCATCGTGTGTGTGCGATCGTAGGTTACACCCGCAAGGAAGAATAACACCGAAGCAATTAAACCATGCGAAATCATTTGCAGCATTGCGCCACTAAGTCCTAGATCGGTATAGGATGCAATGCCAATCAAAACAAAGCCCATGTGAGAAATCGATGAAAAAGCCAGACGGCGCTTCATATTCGTTTGGGCAAAAGAGTTCACCGCACCATAGACAATATTGATCACACCCAGCGTTGCCAAAATCGGCGCAAAATAGACATGAGCTTGGTCAAGTAATCCCATATTCATACGGATTAAACCATAGCCGCCCATTTTTAGAAGCACACCCGCCAAAACCATCGATACTGGGGAAGAAGCTTCGCCGTGTGCATCGGGCAACCAAGTATGTAATGGGAAAATCGCTAATTTGACCCCAAAAGCAATTAATAAACCTGCATAAAGGGGAAGCTCTAAGGCTAAGGGGAAATCTTTGAGGGCTAGTTCAGCCATATCAAAGGTCAGGTTATTACCATAGAGAGCCATCGCTAATCCTGCGACAAGGATGAAGATCGAGGCGGCGGCGGTATAAAGCAAAAATTTCGTAGCCGCATACTGGCGTTTTTGACCACCCCAGATCGAAACCAACAGATAGACGGGGATCAGTTCAACTTCCCACATGATGAAAAATAGCAACAAATCTTGGGCTACAAACACGCCGATCTGAGCGGAGTACAGCACCAACATTAAGAAGTAAAACAGACGCGGTTTGATGTTAACTTGCCATGCGGCAAAAATTGAGAGGGTGGTGACAAGTCCCGCTAAAAGAACTAAGGGAGCCGAAATACCATCGACCGAAACCGACCAGCTTAGACCTAATTGGGGTATCCAAGTGTACTTTTCCGCGAGTTGGAAGGTGGCACTGCTCGGATCGTAGTTCTTCCAGAAGGCGTAGCACATCAATATAAAATCTGCGATGCCTACACCTAATGCATACCAACGTATAGTTTTGCCATCTTTGTCTGGCAAAATGGGGACGAGGGTGGACGCTACGAGTGGGAGCAGGACGATCGCGGTAAGCCAAGGAAATTGGTCTGTCATGTCAATAAGTGTAAATACTTACCAATGGGAATGTTAAGTATTGTACTAAACTTTACAAAGTTTTAAGCATCATTATTCTAGTGGAATTGATAGATGTTTTTTATGCATATTATAGATTTACGGCTTGGGATCATTCTATAGCAAGCCATAAGAAGAGAATCGTGAGCGATCGCTACTAATCTTGAGTTAGCCCTTAGCGTATCGACATATAGTTTTTTTGCAAACAAACCCGAATCAACAAGTTTATAAAGATGTTGCGAAATAACACTTTTACAAAATTTCTTGACGGTTGCTATAATTCACCATGATGACGTGAAATTTAGACAGAGTGAACCAAGATGGCGAGAGAACCAAAAAAGCCTAATGAATATATCGTGCATTTAAAGCTAGAGGGTGGGCAGGAAGTCACGACAAAATTTACGACCATCGAAGAAGTCAAAAGTTGGTACGCATCACAGTTTAAGACCAAGGCAAATGAGGATGATTTGATGCCAATTCCTGTCCGAGCCGAGCTAAATGAAATTTTGTTAGTCCGTCCTAAACGGGTTATCGCAATCCATGTTGAGCCGATTTACTCTTCTAGCGTAGAAATGTTCTCATAAATTTTTCGCCAACAATAGGGGGCGCACCGCGCTCTTTTTTATTAATTATTTGTAGGATGCATTAGTGCAACGTAACGCGTCAATTCGACAAAGATGATGGGTTCCGCTATCGCTAACCCATCCTACATTTAATTCCCACAACTTACTTAAATGCTCTTACATCAAGTTTCTGGTCGATCGCGTTTAGGTTTGGCTTTGTCATTGGTGACAGTTTTGCTGTGGGGATTTTTGGCGATCGCCTTAAAAATTGTTCTCCAAGAGCTAGATCCGTTTACGGTGACTTGGTTTCGGTTTACGATCGCAGGGCTGTTATTAGGCGCATATTTAACGTTGCGCCAAAAATTACCTTCTTGGCAAGATTTACAAAAGGTTTCGTTGCCAATTTTTTTTACAGCCGTAGTTGGACTATCGCTGAACTACATTTTATTTTTGATTGGTGTCGGCAAAACTTCGCCAACTAACGCTCAAGTGCTGACGCAGATTGCGCCCGTGTTGATGGGGATCACTTCCTTAATTATTTTCAAAGAAAAATATAACTACAGGCAATGGGGCGGCGTGGCGCTGCTTGTTTTTGGATTGGTGTTGTTTTCCCACGAACAGGTGCGATCGCTAATTAGTAGCTTTGATAGTTACATGTGGGGCAATATTTTATTGATTCTGGGAGCGATCGCTTGGGTATTTTATGGACTTGCCCAAAAGCAACTATTGCGAGACTTGCCTTCATCATCGGTGATGCTTGGAATCTATCTCTGTTCGTCTGTCCTGTTTATACCGTTGTCCCATCCAGCAAAGTTATTGACTTTATCGGGTTCACATTTTGCCATTCTCATTTTTTGTGCGCTCAATACGGTTTTTGCCTATGGTGCATTTGCAGCAGCGCTCGAACATTGGGAAGCCTCCAAGGTCAGCGCAATAATTACCCTTGCGCCCCTAGTCACCTTAGTAGCCTCAGTGATCCTGCCAAGTTTTATGGCGCAATTACTACCACCATCACCGCTTAGTTGGTGGGGATATGTGGGGGCGATCGCGGTTGTATTTGGCTCGGTCATAATTTCCCTAAGCTCAAAACCCTTGCGTTAGAAGCATTTCAAGGTTTTATTGAAATATTTTTAAAAATGTTTGCGATCGCCACATTTGTACGCTATAGTTATAAACGCTGAAGTCAATGACAAAGAAATTGACTAAGCAAAACAGCTACATTCCTCAGTAGCTCAGTGGTAGAGCAATCGGCTGTTAACCGATCGGTCGCAGGTTCGAATCCCGCCTGGGGAGTTATAAAAAAGAAAACAAAAGAAGGTGTGCATTACATACCTTCTTTTTTGTGATGGATTTTTATGGGGCGCGATAAAATTGCACAAAGCTTAGACCGAAAAGCCAAGCATTAAGCAGCCTTCTTGTAGGCAGCCCAACCACCAAGATCGGAAATGTCAATCCAGTTAAACTGCTCAATTAACTCTTGAGGGTAGAGAAAAGCCGTCAGCACTTCACCATCTTCTAAATAAACATCCGCAGGGTACATATTTGGTGGTTCATTATTCGCAAGATAATCAAATTCACTATCTTGCATCTCATAAACCTCTCCAGGAATGGAGATTCCACCCGTCTCAACCTCATAAATCGCAGGATGCCAACCATTACCTGCGGAGTGAAGTCGATAGCGTGATTGAGTATTGGCAGCGCGAATAAACTTAGCCCCTTGCAAATTGCCGTGATCTGGCTGTCCTCGTAGAGCCGAACCACAGATAAATACTCGTCTTGTACCGTTGGATGCTGTCATAAATAGCAATACTAAAATTATCGATTAAGCGTTATTCGAGTATATTAGCTCATTGTATACAGTATGCAATTAATTAGCTTGTTAAACCTATGTCTGGAAAACTCTCGACCCATGTTCTTGATACCGTGCATGGCGGTCCTGCCCAAAATATGCAGATCGAACTGTGGGCGATCGCGATTGATCAGCCAACAACAAATCAAACAACAGAACGAAAAACTTTGCTGAAAACCTTATACACCAATCAAGATGGTCGTACGGACGAGCTATTGCTAAATGCCGAAGAAATGCAAGTCGGTATTTATGAAATTTGGTTTAATGTTAGTGATTATTTTGCCACTCATCAAGTTCCACAGACCGAGCCAGCTTTTTTAAGTCGAGTTCCGATCCGTTTTGGCATTTCGGATATTAGCGATCGCTACCATGTCCCCTTGCTAGTATCACCTTGGGCTTATAGTACCTATCGAGGTAGCTAAATTTATTGTGTTTGATTTGCTCTAAAATTGTTGTAGGTGAAATTTTCAGCTAAAATAAGACCTCAAACTGGGCTTAGATCATCAAAAGTATTTAGGAGTAACCACCTTGGAAGTAGCTCAACTATTAGAACTATACGGACAGGGACATCGCAATTTTGCCAATATAGACCTTAGTAATGCTGAGTTGCGAAATGTCAGCCTCACGGGAATTGACCTGCGCGGATCGACTTTAAACAAAGCCGATCTAAGTAGTGCTAATTTAATTGAAGCCAACTTGACAGGAGCCAACTTGGTCGATTGCAACCTCAGAGGAGCGTTACTTCGCGATGTCAATTTTTCGGATGCTGATCTAAGTTGGGCAAATTTTACTTGGTCGAATTCATCCAATAGTAAGTTTATTCGCGCTAATCTCAGCGTCACTAATTTTAGTGGGGCAAACTTAATTGAATCGGATTTTACGGGCGCAATTCTCAAAGGTTCCAATTTGCGCGGCACAAATTTGCGTGGGGCGATATTACAAAATTTAACCGCCTGTGAAGATACCGAATTTACAGGTGTACGCAATCTGGACGAACGCACCCGCCTATATCTCTGCACGATCGCCTGTGGTATGCACCCGTTTACCAAAAACAACAGCCGCCAAACTCTAGATTGCCTAAATTAATCTAAGGTTTTTCGGTAATTTGTAGCAAATAGGGAAAAGAATTATTTTCTTCGTAGGAGCCAATCCAGACTTCATAGGTTCCTGCGAGCCAATCTCCGCTAATTACAGGATTGCGATCGCTTACATCATCACTACACCAACTGCCCCCAGGTCCGCGCACGAGCATGATCGTATCGCCAGAGCTTTTGACTTGAAGCTTAAGATACTTAAATGGCTTGGTTAAAGTAATTTTGTGATCGGCGACTTTATCAATAAAACCGATACAGGCTCCTGTTTCTGTCGATTTACGCCCCGATGTTTTCTGCGTTTCTACAGTACCGCCACTAATTCCCCTCAATTCGATCTCTTTGGAGCCAAAACTAGGCGCGATCGCGATATCCTCAAACATTTTCACGAAGCTAGCTTTTTTATTTGCGGTAATCTCTAGGTTTTCTGGTTGGGCTATGGGGCGTGAAATTTCAATGTTGGTTGTTTCCTGTTTGGGCTGCGATCGCATAGGTGTTGCGGCAGCGAACATCGCGGTAGTTATAGCTGTTAAGGTAATTAGCGATCGCACTGCAAATTTTCTCATGACACAAATATATTGGTTCTAAGACGTAGATTTTAGCATTCTGTCCCAAAAACTATTCGCTTTCAGGCACTGCTTCGTCATTAATAATTTTTTGAAGATCCAAAAAGAGATTCAAGACGATTACGACTTACTACATCCACAATAGTGATCTCTCTATCTTGTGATTTGAACACTATTCGATAATCACCTGCTCCTCTGGCAATGAAATGGTTGGGGATAGACGGATTAAGTTTATAGATCTTAGATTTTGTATGGATAGGGAAATCTTCTAGGCATTTGATTGTACTAATGATTTGCTCTTTATCTTTACTGGGCAAAAAGTCAATGGCAATTTGAGCCTTATCCAGAAAGACAATACGATTTTTCTGAGTTTTGGGATTGTTAGTTTTAAGTCCTGAGTTCATGAAATCAATGCCTCTCGAAGAAATCTTGGAGCTATTATCCTATGTGTATCATATCGCGATCGCTAGCCTATCCCATGTTGAAGTGATTTTGTTTCTTTACTATTTTTAAATAGTGCTTGACATTTGTTCCGTTAGTAAATTATATTAAAAAGTGTCTAGGAAACACAGACCGCACTAGATCAATAGATACCTATTGCGTATACGTTAACTAAATCAAATAAAAAAGCAAGCAGATGCTGATAACACCTACTTGGCTATTGTTTTAGAGATAACGCTCTAACGTTTAGAGATAATCTTCAGGGCAATCACAGTTGGGTAAGCGATGTCTCTTGCAGTCTCAGGTTTAATATTTTGGGTATTGAGTCCAAAAGTTAAACCCGACAAAATGCCTAACGCTAAAAACGCTGCAATTTCTTCTTGCATTTGTTTATTTCCTAAGATTGAGTTGATTATTTGACATAGCTCGATTAAAAATTTGTGTACTCAACAAGATTCCAGCCTTATGAGTCCATTCTTTTTAAACGAGATAGTACCCGCATATTAACATAATGGATTGTGACATGTCCATTGTTTTTTGCTGTGTAATTGAGTAAAAATCTTTGACTGACTTATCTCGCTTTACAGCATTAGTCATAGTACTGCGATTAACTAATGGCAAAACTCTACTATCGCGGCATGGCAGAGCAGAACGGCAAACCGAAAATAGGTCGGAGCGCTAGACTACTGGGAGTTAGACCTAGCATTGATATAAATATTGAGCAAATGTCTGTAGGCTATCTCGACGAACAAGGGTATTTGTTAGCAGAGTCAGAACGCGAAATTCGAGGGGGGTTTGTCACCGTTGCAATTAGAGATTGTAAAGGAATGTCCGTTTCTCTCTGCATTGATGGTTTACCAGATTTTCGTAAACCTGCCAAATTTGGCGGAACAGGTAAAGATCCTCTTTGGCAAATTGACGATAGCTACATCACTGGAGATTTAGAAGCGATTCAAGATAGTGCTACACACGTTAGCATTTTGCCAAGAACCACAATGTCTCTAGCAAAGTACGAAGCCGCCTTAGCCAATACCCAAAACTATTGGGAAAGAGTTGATTAGCAATATATGCGAATAGGAGTCTTTAAAGATGGCATGGATATTTAGTTTGTCAGCAGAATGTGGTTCTGAAGAGCAAAATGCAAACGAATTTGCTCAATATTTCGACGGGCTAGTATTGACATTTGCCAATCATCAACAATGTAAATGCCGCGCCGAAACCTTTCAAGATATCGAAGAAAACTGGTGGTGTCGAGTTTTGCCAAGCAATATTAGTGAAATTGGCATCGATAGCCCTGAAAGCGCATATTCCATGACAGAGCTAGGGATTTTAATGTATCAATCTCTAAAATTTGCCCCAACCTTTCGCTATACCCTAGTCGGCGTTGAAGTCGATGAATTCCGAACCTATAACGAACTCATCGAAGACTTGCCTAATTTAGCTATCTCTGGATTAGTCCTAGCGAAATCAATCCCCCAAGATTTAGGCATATTGCCATCTTTCCAACCCTTTAGACCTAATTACGTCTGGCAACCCTACGCAGGTGAAATTTACAATCCCTTAAAAACATCACCAGATCTAAAAAATAAGCTCAATCAACTTTTGGCTGTAGCTTGAGCTTGTCAGGTAGTTAAATTGTTTAACTTGCTACCAATGGCTCACTCAGTTCCACCAATAGTTTCTCAGTGACAGCAATAAGCTCATGCACAGAATTGTCTGTAAGCTTCAAAGTCTTGAATCTATGAGCGATTGATCGTATTATCGTGGCAATTCGGTAGGTACGGTCATCTAGATATCTGCCCACAGACGCGCATCAACAAATCTAGAAATATGCTTCACATTTGTAGTTGCCACAATAACCTCATATCCTTGCTTGGTTTGTAAAAACGCTTGAGCCGCTAAAATCACGTCCCCATCTAATGATTTCGGATCAGCCGTTGCTTGTCCACTTTGCCTCACCTCTGCCCATAACTTTGCTGCATAGAGCATTACGGATGTGGTAATTGGCAAATAAATGATCTCAGTTTTTAATAGGTCTAAACGTTGAATCCCTTTCAATTTGTCAGCCCTTATTAACTCACGCCTTAACTCATAATCCGAAATTTCAGGTATTGCTGCTTTATACCCCCTTGATTCCAGAGTACTTAGCCACTTTAAACAATCTTGATTAGTTTTAGGGTTAGTTACCTTACCTAAAACGCCTGTATCTAATATGACAATTGGCTTCATGCAGGTATTGGTCGATGGGATAATGTTCCATGATTAAGTGCATCACGAAGATAATTCCAAGTTTCCTCTTGCTCGTTTGGATCTTCTAGATCTTCTGCTAGCCACTCTTGGGCTAATTTCGCTAAACCTTGGCGTTGTTTCTCTCTTATTTTCGCAGGATCTTGACTGTCAATTCTGGTGATGATACTTGCAAAATATTCATCTAGTTCGGTGACAATATTGCAATCTTTGAGCATCGGGTTAATCAAGATCTGAATTTGTTTAACTACGGTAACTAAAAATTGAATTTGGAGCGATTCGTATTGTCTTTGTAGAGATTTTAGTCTCAGATGTTCTAGGACTACTTTGTCTGTACCGATGAGTGCGTAAGTAAGATAGCGCAAAATATTTTTGCAGTCATAGGATATATCTGTTAGAAATTCTTGAGTGATCGCTGCTTGGATAATAGATTCACTTGTCTCGGCGATCGCAATTTCTTGAATAGCCATTAAGATCGCTTCTTGGACTACTTTTCTCGCGGTGATTGTGAGCGTTTGGACAAATTCTAAGATTTCTTTTAGTCGTGCTAAAGATACATCAGTTTCATTATTGAATGTATCCATAAATGAGTTGCTACTAACATTAGTGGCTAATTCAGTTACTGATTTAGATTTAATAGTTGGATCAAATGCGATCGTTGCGATATTTTGCATTGCTTTGTCCCCTATTTAGAGAGCTTAGCCATGATGCTAGCACAGCCTATAATGCTATGTACTCAGGGAAATACGCGATCGCTTCTATGTTAGCGGTTTTCGTTATAATCACAATGGATGAGAAATGAAAGAGCTTAGATAAAAACATGGCAGCGATTGGCATTATGACCGCACAGGTACGTCCCGAACGTGAAGTCGGACAAATCCATGTTTATGACGGCACAGGAAAAGGCAAATCACAGGCGGCTCTTGGCGTAGTCCTGCGATCGCTTGGCTTGGGAATGTCCGACAACTCACCCTTCGGCACAAGAATTTTATTATTGCGATTTCTCAAAGGCTCCGAACGGGAATATGCTGAAGATGCCGCAATTTCGGCTTTGCAACAGGGATTTCCCCATTTGATCGATCATGTGCGAACTGGACGTGCTGAATTTTTTGATGCTGAGCATGTCACACCATTTGATCGCCAAGAAGCTGAAAGAGGTTGGGCGATCGCCAAAGGCGCAATGGCTTCAGGGCTTTATTCCGTAGTAGTTTTAGATGAAATCAATCCCGTACTTGATTTAGGATTAATTCCTGCCGATCGCATTGTCAAAGATTTAAAAAATAAACCCGCTCATCTGGAAGTGATCTGTACAGGACGCGGCGCACCGCAGTCATTAATTGATATCGCCGACCTCCATTCAGAAATGCGATCGCACGACGAGGCTCATGCGGAAAAGTATGGCATGACAGGAATTGAGATTTATACAGGCGCTGGAAAAGGCAAAAGTACTTCGGCTTTAGGAAGGTCACTCAAGGCGATCGGTACAGGTATTAGTCGCGACTTATCCCACCGAGTTTTAATTATGCAATGGCTCAAAGGTGGTGCTGGTTATACCGAAGATGCGGCGATCGCCGCTCTCAAACGTGGCTATCCCCATGTGATCGACCATCAGCGCTGTGGACGTGATGCGATCGTCTGGCGCGGTCAACAACAAGAAATGGACTGCATCGAAGCCCAACGTGGTTGGGAAATTGCTCAAGCAGCGATCGCCTCTGGACTCTACAAGACTATAATTCTTGACGAACTAAACCCTACAGTTGATCTTGATCTACTTCCCGTGGAGCCAATCTGCCAAGCCCTACTCAAAAAATCGCGTGACACCGAAGTAATCATTACAGGACGTTGTTTTAATCAACCCGCTTATTTTGATCTTGCCTCAGTTCACTCAGAAATGGTATGCCATAAACATTACGCCGAAAAAGGCATAGATCTTAAACGTGGCGTAGATTTTTGAGAAAAAAGAAGCCTCGCGTAGCGAGGCTTCTTTAACGTTATTTTTAATTATTCGCTTGATTTTTAGCACTTTCAATTGCGTTCAGTGCAAAGGTTTCCTGATCTAGATCATCACTACTCTTCTGCCCAGCTTTAAGGTAATAATCATCGTAATAGTTATAGTAATACTCACTATCAGTAGTGGAGATCATATTAATCAATATCCCAGATATATTAGCCTTAGCTCTCTCCAAGATATCCAAAGCTTTAGCAATGCCGCTACTTGTCGAACGATTAATCGCCGCCACCACAATAAATGTGTCAGCCTTCGTCGTTAAGCATTGGGCATCGCTTATACCTACAACGGGAGGCGTATCAATTAACACATAATCATACTCGCGTCGCCATTCTTGACAAAGGCTGGTCATCTTATCGGAATCCAACAAAAACATCGGATTCGGAGGAATTGATCCTGATGTAATAATATGTAGCTTGTCTGTATCATCCACGGTATGAATCAGATCTTGCCAAGGGCTAGGGGTAGCGAGAACCGTGGACAAGCCAAACTTATTGGTTAGCTTTGCCAGCTTATGAATATTGGGCTTTCGCATATCCGCATCGACTAGCAGCACCCTATATTCTAACGTTGACAAAATCAAAGCCAGATTATAAATCAGTGTACTTTTACCCTCTGATGGTACTGATGAAGTAAATGCAATAACCTTCATCATATTATCGGTTCCTAAGTAGCGTAGGTTCAACGCTAGCGAACTCAATGATTCTTTAAACGCATAATAGCTACTTGGTGGCAATGCGCCTTGACTTCCACCCGCTCCCAGATATCCTAACTCCGTCATCGGAACTGATCCAAGTAGGGGCAGATCAATGATTTCTCTAACTTCGTCTACCTCACGAATGCGCTGATCCATCCGATTTAAGAACAAAGCAAACAGAACACCCATTGCTACACCTGCAAAAGCCCCAGTAATCAGGCTTCTCACGATGTCTGGAGAGAAAGGCAACAAAGGCACTAGTGGTGGCTCTAGAACTTTCCAAGAAGAAGTTTCCTGTGCCTCAGAAATTTTTAATTCTTCGAGTTTGTCGGTCAGTTTGGTGTAAGTTGATGTGTCCAGCGCCAACTGTCGTTGCAGTTCCACATACCTTTGTTGAAGTTGAGGGATTTTGGAAAAAGCTGTAGAAACTTCGGACTGGGCATTTCTAATACTTTCTAACTGCACTTGACTGACCGCAAGAGTTGTTTGTGCTTCAAACAATTGAGTTGCCAGATTCTGCTGGATGGCACTATTTGGTTCATTAGTAATATTTGCAGTACCACCTCTAAGTCCAACCACTGACTGGGCGCGAGTCTCTAACAGCCGATAGAGTTCATCACGGCGATCTTTGAGGGCAATGACAATCGGATGATCGGCGCGAAATCTAGTCCGTTCCAAGAAATAATTAGTCTCAAGATCTTGGAATTGCTTGACTAAGGACTGATATGGAGCATCTTGTTGGAGAATAGCCCCGCCGATCGCCGCCTCTGGCGATTTGCCAACTTGACGACTGAGGAGTTCATATTGCTGTTGAACTTGGGCGATTTTAATTTGTAAATCTTGGGCTTGGTTTTCTAAAGCCGTACGCATGGTGAAGATAGCTGACGCATAGGTGTCAGGATCGGTTATGTTGTTGACCTTGCGAAATTGGGTAACGGCTAAAGCTGACTTATCGAGTTGTTGTTTGATTTGAGGAAGTTTATCTTGAATAAATCTAATCGCGGTGCTAGATTTGGTGCGCCGATCATTCAAGCTATATTCAACGTAAGTCTGGGATAGGGCATTGAGAACATCTCTAGCCCGCTTTGGGTCGGTATCTGTGTAGGTAAGCCGTAAAATCAAGGTGTCTTTTTCGGGGCGGATGTCCAACCCATTCATCACAGAAAGAGGATCTAAATCCTTGTAATTATTGCCAGATGCTGATTCCCGCAGCTTGGCAAGGGAGGTTTCAACTAAAGGTCTGCTTTTGAGAATACCAATTTCTGTAGCTAGATTAACTCTTGGTGCATCTGGGTTAATTCCTGGAATTTGAATATCTGATACGGCAATCGTAGAACTACTAATTAGCAACGAGGTATTTGATCTGTACAACGGTGATCTGGTGAATGTGTAGAACGCATTTGCGGCAAATACAGATGCGGATACTGCGGCAATGACAATCCAACGTTTGCGAAGTACGCGAATAAACTTAGCAAATTTAAACGAATCATCTAAATACTTGCCTGTGTAGTTAGCCTTAGGACTGTCAGTCATCTTTGTATTCTCACCCGAGTAGTTCTAACGTTGTAGATTTTGAGATTTGCGGTAGCCTTGATTGTACTTGGCGATACCTAATATGTGTTGCAGACTAGCTTTATTGCAGATAAGCTCTATTGTCAGTACGTTCTCAATTGCAGATTTATTCCTTCCTAGCATCACGAGTGTAATATATTGTAATACAAGCCCTCCTTAAAACGAAGGTTTTTTATAGTAAATTTTTTCATAAAATTTCACCCTGAATGCCTGCAACCATCGTTACCATATATTCCAGTTTGTTATTAACAATCCTATTGTTTTTTGGGCTATTTTCTTTTTTGCGCGGGTCGATTCGCGATCGCACAACAGATGCCATCTTTGCGACGGATAAACTTACGGACGATCGCCTATTGATGCAGGTTCGCGATCACTTTCGACAAAGGGCTTACAAAGTGGTGGAGATTGATCCAGCGAGAGATGTAGCGATTTTGACGGGTCAAGTCCAGCCAAGTCTGTTTTTGGCAATATTTATGACCGTATTAGCGGCGATTGGGTTAGGTTGTTTAGGCGTGGTTCTAGGGATTTTAATTCCCGATTTAGAAAATTCTTGGTTTTGGTTAATCGTGATTTCGCCGATCGCAGGTTTGTTTTATTGGCGTGGTACTCCGCGTGAGCAGCAGGTGAGTTTGCAACTTTTGCCTGACGCTAGACTCAAGGTACGCGCTCACAAGGATGAAATTACGGAATTAGAGCGATCGCTCAAGTTAGAAAAAATAGAAGCATAGAACCGAATTTTTTGTTTTTGAGCGCAGTTCAAAAAACGAAAATTGATTTTTCCAGTATTTTATGCTGCTATTTTTTATAATGGCTTAAGAGAATTTTACAAAAAACGATGGGTACTTCATGACTACTGTTTTACCGAGTCTCAGTAAAGAGACTATTTCGGCAAATTTATTTGAAAATTCAGCCGCAAATAAGGTTTCCAGCTTACAAAGCCTTTCCCCTAATCAACAACTTTTACCTTTGACTGCGTTAGTTAACTCCAGCGATCGCTTAGAGATCGGTGGTTGCGATGTCGTGGATTTGGTACAACAATATGGATCGCCACTATACATTTTAGATGAAGTTAGCCTAAGAACCTCTTGTCAACAATATCGTGACGCTTTTGCTAAGCATTATCAGGGACAAGCACAGGTTTTATATGCTTCTAAGGCTTGGAGTTGTCTAGCGGTTTGTGCGATCGCAGGTTCTGAGGGGCTAGGTATCGATGTGGTGTCCGCAGGGGAAATTTTGACAGCAATGCGAGCTGGTGTTTCCACAAGTTTGATTTATTTTCATGGCAATAACAAGTCTATTGATGAGCTTAGCTATGCCCTAGATTCGGGATGCACAATTGTCGTTGATAACTGGCATGAGCTAAAAACTTTGGATAGTCTCGCAAAAGCTCACGTTAATTCCATTAGCTTTACTGCACCCAGAATCATGCTGCGGTTAACCCCTGGGATCGAATGTCATACCCATGAATATATCCAAACGGGGCATATTGACAGCAAATTTGGCTTTGATCCCAATGAAATCGAATCCGTATTTGCGTTCTTGTCTGAATCCAGCCTTAACTGTATTGGTATTCATGCTCATATTGGTTCACAGATTTTTGAATTGCAGCCACATCAAGATATTGGTGGGGTGATGGTGCTATGGTTTAAGCTTGCGGGTGAAAAATATGGCTTGCAGTTTGAAGAACTGAATATTGGTGGTGGTTTAGGCATTCGTTATGTCGAATCCGATGATCCGCCTAGCATTGAAGCTTGGGTGCAAACTGTCAGTGCGGGTGTGACCGATGCCTTTGTTGCGGCGGGCTTACCTTTGCCAAAATTACTTTGTGAACCAGGTCGATCGCTGATAGGCTCTACCTGTGTGACCGCTTATACAATAGGTGGTCGCAAGACTGTTCCTGACATCCGCACCTATGTCACGATTGATGGTGGTATGTCGGATAATCCTCGTCCGATCACTTATCAGTCCAAATATCGCGCCGTAGTCGCTAATCAGATGAGTGCGCCCCTATCGGAAACCGTGACGATCGCAGGTAAGCACTGTGAATCGGGGGATATTTTAATTAAAGATATTCAATTACCAGAAACGAAGGCAGGCGACATTTTAGTGGTATTTGGTACGGGCGCTTACAATTACAGCATGGCTTCCAATTACAATCGTTTACCGAAGCCTGCGGCGGTGGTTGTGGCGGATGGCGATTCTAGTTTGATCATCAAGCGTGAAACTCGTGAGGATCTATTGCGTCAAGATTGTTTGCCAGAAAGACTACGCCAGTAGCTACAGCGCTCAGCGCTAACATAAAAGCCAAAGAAGTTTTTGAAAGGGCTGCTTCGCAGCCCTTTCAAAAACCTATCTGTACCAGCTAGTTAAGCAAAGTGCTGTATATTTTTCAGTTGTGAATGAGAGGGCTATGGATGCAGTGGTTTATCAATATTGACTTAATTGCATTCATGATGAGAGCGATCGATGTCCTTTTAGTATTGGGCTTGATCTATCTCATGCTTTCTCTCAGCAACGATCGCCGTACTTTATTAATGGTGCGCGGGATCATCTTTTTGTTGATAGCTAGTGTTTTAAGCGATCGCCTTGGATTGCGATTACTCAATTTTGTCCTCGACAAATTACTGATTGGCACAGCCGTAGCGATGGCGGTGATTTTGCAACCTGAATTGCGTAAATTTCTCGAACGTCTAGGACGGGGCGATTTACTTTCGTTGGTGCAACCCACCTCCAATCGGCGATCGCCATTGGAAACAGACTCCGCACTTGAAGAAATTATTGAAGCTGTAATTGAGCTATCCCAAAATCGTACTGGTGCGTTAATGATCATTGAGACTGGCGAACCAATAGATGAACGCGATTTTTCGGTGCCTGGGGTAAAGTTAAATGCGGTATTATCCAAAGAATTACTACATACGATTTTTCAAACTTCTACACTTTTGCATGATGGGGCAATTTTGATTCGTGAAGATCGAATTTTAGCGGCTGGGGTGATTTTGCCAATTTCGGAGCGAGCCGCTTCGAGAGAGATCGGTACGCGCCATCGCGCCGCAATGGGTATTACTGATCGCGTCAGAAATTGTTTTTGTATAGTGGTTTCTGAAGAAACTGGATCAATTGCGATCGCTGAAAATGGTCTTTTAGATCGTCCTGTTTCTAGTACTCGCCTACGCGAAATATTAGAAACTAAACTGGGTAACTACCGTCCAACAACTTTAAGCCGCACTGTTCCACGATTTAAATTATCAAGCCTTAATTCGGTCAATATTAAATTGCCGAAATTTAATTGGCTTTGGTCAAACTTAAATCTTAAAAACATGGTAAATCGAAAATCGTCAGAAAAGAAATGACTGCCAAGCTATTACAAACTCTGCCCCCAGATCTCAATCATCAACGCTTACCCAAACATGTTGCCGTAATTATGGACGGTAACGGACGCTGGGCAAAGCAAAAGGGAATGCCCCGAATTGCGGGACATCGACAAGGAGTAGATGTCCTCAAAGACTTATTGCGCTGTTGCAAAGATTGGGGCATTGAGGCGCTCACGGTCTATGCTTTTTCCACGGAAAATTGGAGCCGCCCCGCGCAAGAAGTTGATTTTTTGATGGTGTTATTTGAGCGGATGTTGCGCCGCGAACTGGATGAAATGTGTCAGGAGGGGGTACGCATTTCCTTTGTGGGCGATCTTGATTCTTTATCGCCGTCTTTAAGAGCTGAGATTGAGCGATCGCAAGTTGCTACAGCCAATAATCAAGCAATTCATTTTACGGTGGCAATCAATTATGGCAGCCGTCGCGAAATTGTGCGTGTCTGTCGGCAAATTGCGGAAGAGACGAAATCAGGCGAGATTAAAGCTGAGGATATTGATGAGAATCTCTTTGAGCAGCATCTATATACCGCAGGTACTCATAATCCTGATTTATTAATTCGCACTAGCGGCGAAATGCGCCTAAGTAATTTTCTGCTCTGGCAAATGGCTTATACCGAGATGTATTTTACGCATACCTTATGGCCAGACTTTAATCGCAGTGAATTTCATCGAGCTTTGATTGATTATCAAGAACGCGATCGCCGTTTTGGGAAGGTCTAATTGATAGTGGAACAGGCTTCTAGCCTGTTGACGGTCAAGATGCCCGTTCCACACACATTTTATATTTAATTGCAACCAGCTACTTATATGATTAAGAAGCCCAACCATCAAAATCTTAATAACCAATTAGCAACCTATGCAAGGCTTAGAAATTAATGGCGGTAAGTTCCGACCAGAAACAATAGTTGCAAAAGTTGTATCAAGTGGAATGATGCCGCAACTAGTTAAGGAGATGACGCTCGATCGCAGTACTGCGGAGATCTCACTGACCACTGAAGAACAAAAACTTGCCTATCAACAGGCTTTTCAACAGCTAAACATTGACTCAGATGACAAGCTGAACGCATGGCTCAAACAACAGGGGATGACTTTAGCTGATTTAGAAAAACGGGCGGAGCGATCGCTCAAGCTTGCTAAATTTAAGCAGACGACGTGGGGCGCAAAGGTTAATTCCGCTTTTTTGGAACGTAAGCAACAGCTTGATCGGGTGATTTATTCGCTCATCTGTACTAAGGATTTTTGTGTGGCGCAAGAGCTATATTTTCGGGTTAAGGAAGGAGAGCAGTCCTTTGATGAATTGGCGCGAGAATACTCACAGGGACCAGAAGCGCAAACAGGGGGATTAATTGGTCCGATCGAAGTTGGATCAGTGCATCCTAATTTGGCGAAAATGCTGATTGCCTCTGATGTGGGACAGGTGCAAACACCGACAGTAATTGGCGATTGGATTGTGTTAGTCAGACTGGAAAAAGTTCTGCCCGTAACCCTCGATGAGGCGATGCAACAAAGGTTGATTGATGAAGCTTTTACTAAATGGCTGGATGAATCGGTATCTCAACAAATGGCAACTTTTTCGATCACGCCCTAAATTTTATTTGTGGATTAGTTCTGATAGTGCTTTGCTTTATCACGACAAACTAACTGGACGGATGTAAATTATTGAACCAAATTATTGATCCAAATATTTTGTCAGTAGAAGAATGGATAAACTTAGTTGTAAAACTTAGTCTTTCCTTGCTGGTGGGAAGTTTGATTGGATTAAATCGTCAATCCGAGAACAAACCCGCAGGGTTGCGAACACATATGTTAGTGACCCTCGGTTCGACAATTTTTGTGATGAGTTCCTTTCCAAGCAACCAAGAGCAAGTCAACCATGAGTCGATGAGTCGAGTGATTCAGGGGATTACGACAGGCGTAGGATTTTTAGGTGCGGGTGAAATTTTTCGCCAGTCGGATGTTAGTCAAAACCATATAAAAATTAGTGGTTTAACCTCGGCGGCAGCAATTTGGGTATCATCGGCGCTAGGTGTAGCGATCGGGGCTGGGCTTTATCCTTTGGCGTTAGTCAGTGTGCTAATGACATGGATTACGCTCAGCATCATCAAACAATTTGAACGTTAGATATCGCATTCTCGAAACGTAACAACTCTAAAGACCGATCGCCATAGATCGATTCAATTTGTTCTTCACAACAGGCGATCGCAAACTCATCAAGTTCATCGGCTTCGATCCCAAACATATCCGAAAAAGTATCGGCTTGGACTCGACAAAAGCGCGGACGCTCAGCATAAATCCCGCATTGCCGATTGAGGCGATCAAAATTAATGCACCAACCGTCAGCACCGACCATACTCAAATATTTTTGAAGTTCGGCGGGGGTAAGGTAGTCTTCTAGGTCAGGGCGATCGCTCGGTTCGAGATAACAACAAGCGCCACAGCCACTAATACATTGCCAAGTTGCCATTTTTTGTTTTTATACTAATTTTACAGCCCTTTGCGCTTTAACAAGAAAGGCGGCGCGTTGCGCCGCCTTTCTTTTAGAAAACTGACTTATACCAATCTCGCATTAATCCATTGACGACTTCAGGACTCTCATCATGGGGGCAATGTCCAGCTTTTATGTAATGTTCCGTTAGTGATGGATAAAACTCGCGAAACTTTGCGCCTCTAGAACTAGAATTCATCCAAGGATCGCCTTCACCCCAAATCATTAATAAAGGGCAACTCATCGCTCCTAATAATTCATCAACTTTTTTACCCTGTGGCGTACTAAATACTGAGCCGAAAACCTGCGCCGCGCCCTCATCACAGGAAGGTTGATAAATCTCTTCCACCAACTGCTCGGTGACAGCCGATTGATCTAGATATACTTTTTTCAAGGTGCTACGAATTCGCGATTTTCGCCGCACAAAGTTAAATAAAAGTTGATTTGCCCAAGGTTGCCGCAAAATCCCCTGTAAATTTTTGGCGATCGCTTTCTGCACAGGATTAACTTTTTGGGAGCCAAGGGGATTGGTATCGGTGAAAGGTCCCGCGCTGTTTAGCAAAATAATTCCCGCGACTGATTGGGGATATCCCGCCGCGACACATAATGAAGAATAACCACCGAGGGAGTTACCTGCAATCACGGTGGGACGTTGAATATTTTCGGCAATAAAATCATGGAGTTGATCGCGCCACAAATCGCCGCTATATTCCCATGATGGTTTTTGCGATCGCCCAAATCCCAACAAATCGATGGCATATACTTCAAAGTCTTGACTAAGCTCAGAAATATTTTTGCGCCAATGATCTGTCGATGCGCCAAATCCATGCACTAAGAGCAATGGTGGCAATTGAGGGTTATGTCCTGCTTTAACGAAATATATTTTTTGTCCGCGCCATAGCCAATATTGACCTGCGATCGGTTGAGTTGTTGTTGAAACCATTGCAACGCTTTATATTTTAGATATGCTTTATTTCTACAATTGTTACATATCTTCACAATAAATCCCATAGATACAAGCGATCAAACAAAACCAAAACCGAGACTTTGCTTATACATTTAACAATTCATTGATCGTGTCAACTAGTTCGTGCGGTGGGAAGGGTTTACTAATATAGGCATTAGCGCCATTTCTCATGCCCCAATAGCGATCGGCTGTTGTTGATTTTGCGGAACAGATGATAATGTTAGTGTTCCAAGTTTTAGGATTTTCTCTTAATTTTCGACAAAGCTCGTAGCCGTTCATTTTTGGCATCACAATGTCCAAAACGACTATATTGGGATGTAGTGATCGCACTTGAGCGATCGCCTCTAGTCCATTGCTTGCCGTTGCGATTTCAAAATCATTATTTCTCAAGAGAGTTGCCATTAATTCTCTTTGGACGGGACTATCTTCAACAACTAAAATTTTTGACATAGAATTAAACTCAAATCAACTTCTTTTCTGTACTGTGCCATCCTATATCCGAGTCCAAAATTCCACATGAGGCATAGGTCACGAATTGATATAGTACTTTGGTACTAGCCATAATTAGGACTATCGATACTTCAGGCTGTAAATCCATATATGAAAATCCGCATTTTACTTGTAGACGATCATTCTTTCATTCGCCGCGCTTTGCGGATATCTTTGGCTGATGAGACTTCCTTAGAAATTGTCGGAGAAGCTGCTAATGGTCAATTAGCGATCGAGCAAGTGGAACTGCTCAAACCTGATGTAGTTCTTATGGATATTCAAATGCCACATCTGGATGGGGTCGAAGCTACAAAACAAATTTGCGATCGCTTTCCCAATGTTAAAGTTCTGATTCTTACGGTTGACGAAACGGAGGAATATGTTTCCCATGCTCTCAAACATGGTGCATCTGGCTATATTTTGAAAAACACTTCACCCGAAGAGTTATCCTTTGCAATTCAAGCGGTCTATCGCGGCTATATGCATTTGGATTTAAATTTAGGTCGAAAGGTAATTGCGAGAATTCCTGAAGTGTCAGAAGTCTCTACGGTAGATTTTGATAAACTTACACCTAGAGAACAACAAATAGTGAAACTAATCGCAACGGGGGCAAATAACGAAGAAATCGCCAGTCAGCTTTATATTTCCGCTAGAACTGTCAAGAATCATATTACCAATATTTTAAGCCAGCTAAATTTGCGAAATAGAACCCAAATAGCAATCCTCGTCACGGCTAATTAAATCGTCATGAACCAACAGTTGCTGTGACAAGATCAGCAATGCGTTCTCCACTAGAGGGTTGGGAATATTTACGTTTAGTTATTTCTTTCACAATTTAGTTGGGACTTTGTTCAAAAACATCTAGACTGTTGCTTGACTTACCCATTAGATTAGTTGGCAGTGACTTATTGTAGTATGTAGATCGAAATTCATCGGGTTTATAAAGGGTTTATCCATAATGTTGCAAGAGATTCAATTACCTGTTGTTGCTGATGTCAAAAAATGGGCTATTCAAGATAGCGAAAAACTCTATCGCATTGATGGGTGGGGAGAGCCATATTTTAGCATCAACGAAGCAGGGCATGTGACTGTATCCCCTAAAGGCGATCGCGGTGGCTGTATTGACCTATTTGATTTGGTAAATGATCTCAAACAACGGGGCTTGCGAACACCGATCTTAATCAGGTTTTCCGATATTCTCGCCGATCGCATTGAACGACTGAATGCGACATTTTCCAAGGCGATCGCTCGTTATAACTACAATGGTGTTTATCGCGGCGTTTTTCCCGTTAAGGTCAATCAACAGCGCCAACTGGTTGAAGAAATTGCCAAGTATGGGAAACCGTTCCAATTTGGATTGGAAGCGGGTTCTAAACCTGAACTTTTGATTGCCCTTGCGACATTGCGTACCCCAGGATCTTTATTGATCTGCAATGGTTACAAGGATGCGGAATATATCGAAACCGCTTTGCTAGCACGGAAGTTGGGACAGAATACAATCATTGTCATTGAACAACTCGAAGAAGTCGAAATGATCATTCGCGCTGCCACTAAACTGGGGATTGCGCCTGTGGTGGGCGTGAGAGCAAAACTCAGTGCTAAGGGTGTCGGACATTGGGAAGATTCCACAGGCGATCGCGCTAAGTTTGGATTGAGCATGTGGGAGATTCTGGAAGCGGTTGAACAATTGGAAGCAGCAAATATGCTGGATTCGCTTAAGTTATTGCATTTTCACATCGGTTCCCAAATCAGTAATATCAGCACGATCAAAGATGCTTTGCGCGAAGCAGGACAGGTTTATGTGCAGCTTGCCTTATTGGGCGCACCAATGGGACATCTGGATGTGGGCGGTGGTTTGGGAGTGGACTACGATGGTTCCAAAACCAATTTCTATGCATCTAAAAACTACAGTATGCAGAACTATGCTTACGATATTGTCGCCGCGATTAAGGATGCTTGTGCGGAAAAAGATGTTCCCGTGCCTACACTCACGAGTGAAAGTGGTCGGGCGATCGCATCCCATCAATCAGTTTTGGTATTTGATGTTGTTGGTATTAGTGGCATTCCCAGTCAAGCGATCGCACCATTACAAGAAGACGAGCATTTAATCGTTCGCAATCTTTTTGAAGCTCTGGAAACCATCAACGAGAAAAACTATCAAGAGATTTATCACGATGCCGTCCAGTTCAATCAAGAAGCAATTAGCTTGTTTACCTTTGGCTATCTGACTCTCAAACAACGCGCTAGAGTCGAACGCCTGTTTTGGGAATGTTGCGATCGCATTCTCAAAGTAACCCGCAAACTCAATTATGTGCCTGATGATCTTGAAGATCTCGAAAAGTCGATGGCGCTAACTTACTATTGCAATTTCTCAGTGTTCCAATCTGCTCCCGATAGTTGGGCGATCGATCAACTGTTCCCCATCATGCCAATCCATCGTCTTAACGAAGAACCCAATTGTCGCGGCACGATCGCCGATCTCACCTGTGACAGCGATGGCAAAATTGATCGCTTTATCGATTTGCGTGATGTTAAATCGGTTTTAGAGATGCATCCTTTCGTTGCTGGAGAACCTTATTTTCTCGCTCTATTTCTTGGTGGAGCCTATCAAGAAATTCTCGGCGATTTGCATAATCTCTTTGGTGATACGGATGCAGTGCATATTCATACAACTCCCACGGGATATAAGGTTGAGCATGTGATCAAGGGCGATTCGATGACAGAAGTTCTTGCCTATGTGCAGTACAACCGTGATGCAATGTTGGAAAACATTCGCCAAGAAACGGAACGCGCTCTTCAAGATAAACAAATCACTCTTGATGAAGCAAGGTTGTTCTTACAAAAGTACGAACATTGCTTGAATGGTTATACCTATCTCAGCTAGATCAGGCAAGGGGCTTAAGCCCCTTGTTCATGAAATGTTTAATCGAAAACCGCTATATTGTAAGCTGCATATAGTCTATCTGCGATCGCTTAAAAATCCACGAAACCCATGCGCTTAATGCCCCAGCCCCAGCATTTATTAAAAATATCAAAAACTTCTAAAAAAAGCCATTTGCCACTCACCTTAACAAAATCCTGCTTAATGGCAAGCTTGGCGATCGCTTTGCTCGTAGGATGCCAAGATAAGCCAGATCCTATTCCCAGCCCCCCACCCACAACTACTCCTAGCCCGAAAGCGATCGCCAAAGATCCTGAAGGAATTTTGGAGCGCGTAAAAGCAAGGGGCAAGCTAATCTGTGGCGTAAATGGCAAGCTAGCAGGATTTAGTTATGTGGACGATAAAGGGGAATGGAGTGGCTTAGATGTGGATTATTGCAAGGCGATCGCGGCGGCGGTATTGGGAGATGCTAAGGCGGTTGATTTTAAGCCATTGCTAACCAAAGATCGGTTTACAGCTTTACAAAATGGCGATATCGATATTTTGATGCGAAATACTACCCGCACGCTCACCCGCGATGTCACTCCCAATATCGCCTTTGCGCCCACAACTTTTTTTGATGGGCAGGGTTTGATGATTAGAACTGGAGCCAGCCCTAGTTCTCCGCAAAGTTCGGCTTCTCCCTCTGGTAGCCCAACACCAACGACTTCACCAACAACTGCACCAACGGCTTCTCCATCTGTTTCTCCATCGGCGAATCTAGAAACTAGTAAATTGGATACTAAATTAGATAGTAAATCTGATAAGCAAACCCCAAAAACAAAGGAAGAACTAGCGATCGCGCTTAAAGAATTGACAGGCAAAAAAATCTGCGTGGAAACAGGAATCAATGCCGCTAATTTAGAATCGGCTTTTAAAGAAGCGAATGTTGATATCCTTCCCAACGTTTTACCAGATCTTGATAGCGTTTTGAGTGCCTACTCCAAAGGAGACTGTGAAATTATCTCCTCCGAAAAATCCCAACTAGCGGCTTGGCGGAATAAACTCCCGCGTCCCATCGATCACAAAATTCTTGATCTTAGTTTTTCTAAGGAGCCGCTTAGCCCTGTGTTAGTTGGGAATGACGATCGCTGGCGGGATGTAGTCAGTTGGGTGGTTTATGCCACTTTTTATGCTGAAGAATTGGGGATTAATACGGACAATTACAATTCATTTAAGGACTCGACAACTCCTGAAATAGCCAAATTCCTCGGCACATCCGACTCCTTGGGCATAGAACTGGGTTTAGCGCCCGATTGGACGACCCAAATCCTGAAACAAGTTGGCAACTACAACGATATCTACAATCGAAATCTTGCTCCCCTCGACATGCCACGCGGTTTAAATCGCTCATGGAAGCAAGGTGGTCTGCTCTATGCGATGCCATTTCGATAAAATATATGGTTTAATTCTAGAGATTATCTTTTTTGCAACTATTCTCTACGGCTATGCAGAATACATTATCTGAGACAATATCTGCATTAAGTGACTGCGTAAATCGTATTAGCGCATCAGCAACGTTGACTACTTCGCAACAAGATGATCTAGAAAAGATTAAATCTCTTACTGGAATTTTAGCTGAATATTGCATTGGCAATGAAAAACAGATAGCTATCCTTAAGGAAAGACTCAAACAGTTTGAGCAGCCTAGTCTAGATATAAATTGGCAAAATAAAGATGCAATCAATACTTTATTGGCTTTAATGTCGGCTCGACTAAGACAATCCATCAGTATCGATGAATTGCTTGAGACAGTAGTTTTAGAAGTCGATCAATTGTTGCAGCGTGATCAGATAATTATCTATCAACTAAATAACCAATTTGACCAACCTAATCAACTAATTCAATATGAATTTGTCCGCGATCCTAGCCGATCGCTTTTAGGAAAAAATCTGCCCCCGATTTATCTAGAAGCTGAGAGAATTGCAGTTTTTCAAACATGTTTGAGTCAAGTTATTGACGATATGACATCGCCTGATGTTGATCCCCTAATAGCCGAACCACTTTTATTATTAGGTATCCATTCGGCGATCGCGATCGCTATCCCTAGTGGCAAAAAATTATGGGGATTGCTGATCCTTCACCAATATGATCAAGCCTGTCCTTGGCAAAATTGGGAAATCGAACTACTCGAAAATCTAGGAACGCAGTTAACCATTCTCATCCATCAAATGCAACTACTGGTTAAATCAGATGCGATCAGAATCGAACGCGATCAAGTACTTGCGAAATTACAACATAACCAACTCCATGACTCGCTAACAGGACTACCCAATCGCGACTCATTTATCGAGTTATTAGATTTGGCTTTTGCGAAATTTCAAACTGACTTTAGTTACAACTTTGCGGTTTTATTTATAGACTGCGATCGCTTTCAATCAATTAATGAGAACTTCGGTATGTTCATTGGGGATCAGATCTTAAAAGAAATTAGTGATCGCCTAATCACACATTCCCATGAGAATGTAACGATTGCCAGAATTGATAGCGATGAGTTTGCAGTGCTAATCGAAAATATTAACCATGATATTAATTACAACATCAGTCAAAATAGTAGCCAATTAGCTAAAGAAATTACAGAAAGTATCAAGCAACCATTTTTGGTTAATGGCAGACAAATTTTTACTTCGGTTAGTATTGGTATCGCTCTAAGCGATCGCACATACATTGATAACGCTGAAATTTTACGTGATGCAGCGATCGCCATGCAGTACGCACGCAAAAGCGGACGTGGTAATCACGTTTTGTTTACACATGAAATGAAGCAGGGAACTAAAGTTCGTTGGCAACTGGAAGCTGATTTTCGACAAGCTCTCAAACGTAATGAGTTCTATCTAGTTTACCAACCCATCGTTTCATTACAGGAACTTAAATTGTCAGGGTTTGAGGTTCTATTGCGTTGGCTACATCCATCACAGGGCTTAGTTTCGCCAGTAGAGTTTATCCCGATCGCTGAGCAAACAGGTGATATCATTCAGATTGGGTATTGGGTATTGGAAACAGCTTGCGAGCAACTATATCGATGGCAGCAACAGTTTCCAGATATACCCCTATTGACTCTAGGAATTAATGCTTCTACATTACAAGTCTCTCAGTCTGATTTTGTGTCACGCATCCAAGAAATACTTGCAGAAAAACAAATTTCTCCCAGCTTAATCAAGTTGGAAATCACTGAATCAGTTTTAATGGAAAACATCGAAGTTTCTTCACAAAAACTAAATAAATTAAGGGAAATTGGTATCCAAGTACATATTGATGATTTTGGTACAGGTTATTCGTCTTTTAGTTATCTTCAGAATTTACCAATTGATGTTCTCAAGATTGATCGTAGCTTTACGAATAAAATTTTTACCAATGTCAAAAGCCAAAGAATTATTCAGTCCATTTTGCGTTTAGCCAATAATCTTGGTATTGGTATTGTTGTTGAAGGCGTAGAGACATTAGAGGAGTTGAATTATTTTGAAAATATTGGCGGCAGCAGTATTGACATTCAAGGATACTTTATTTCAATTCCATTGAATAGTGAAAGTGCTACAGAATGGATTCAAGAAGCATTTGTTGAGGAGAGTTAAAGGATAGGGGGCGCAAAGCACCGCCTATCGTTATTTCAGTAGAGGAAAACCAGAAGAAATTAGAGGAACTGTTGCAACAATTTACGCAATTCTAAAGCCTCTTTATAATTAGGCTGTTGTCTTAAGACCTTTTCCACAGAAATAAATGACTCACGGTAGCGACCTGCGCGATATAGACTCGCCGCCAATGCATACTGAGTGTCAACACGTTCAATACCTTTCCAGAGTTTATCGGCTTTTAACGATCGCGTATAAGCAGCGATCGCTTCGTTGGGCTTATTTTGACTATCCAAAATTACACCGCGATTATGCCAAACTTCCGCAAAACCTGCGGACAAATTAATCGCCTGTTGATAAGCCTCCAATGCTTCAGCATTGCGATTTACCTTCATCAAAGCATTACCTTTCTTGTACCAAGTAGAATATTCGTCAGGTTCTAGTACCGTAGCTCGTTCATAGGCCGCAAGAGCTTCAGGATAACGTTGCAGATTCATTAACGCATCTGCTTTGCCATCCCAACTATCCGCATAATTTGGAAAGAACTCAATCATTTGTTCAAAATGAACTAGCGCCCTCGCATTTTCACCCTGATCGAGAAGGCGAATTCCCTCAAAATAAGTCTCATAGATATTTTCATCAACCTTACTTTGAAAGAATCTCATTTCCTGATTGTTTCGCCGAATCCTTCTGCCTTGATCAAACGCCTGCACAGCATCATTGTACAGCCCCACCCTTGCCTTTGCCTCAGCTTCACTGTAATAGATTATATAGTCCTTAACACTATCCAATTGACTAGGCTTGATCCGATAGGGTGTGTCGGGAGCCAGAGCAACAGAACGGCGATAGGAGATTCTTGCTTCTTCATAACGTTCTAACTTGAAGAGTGTCAACCCTCGAAATAGCCACACAAAACTATAATCAGATTTTAGCTTGAGTGACTTATCAAAAGAAGCGATCGCCTCTTCATAACGATTGAGATCTAATAAGGCTGCGCCGCGATTAAACCACCACATATAGTAGTCTACTGGCTGGGCAAGGGGTTGCACGCGATCAACATACCTCGCACCAGGCTCAATTTGTAACCCTCGGTCGTAGGAGGCGATCGCTTCTTCAAACTTTTTCAAGCCGACAAGAGCCAACGCATGATTGTTCCAAAGCTCTGGATCTCCCTGTCCGCGATCGTCTTGGAGCGCAATTTCAAAACAATCCAATGCTTCCTGAAATCTCTCTCTTGCAAGGAAAATACTGCCGCGTACTTTATAGTTACCTGGATGTGTAGGTGCTGAACCGATATCACAGACTCGATTCTGGACAATATTATCTTGACTATAAGCATCAAGAGGAAAGAACACTTCCGTCAGTTGTAGTGACGCAATACCCAGTGAAATATACCAACAAGGCAATGATTGAATTACTAACGATTTGAGATTCATAGTCTACAGTTGGTTATGATTGAACTTGAATAGAACTTGAACAGAACTTGAATAGAACTTGGCACGACCTAGTTTGCTACACGCGGTGCGGGTGGTGCAGCCGATGCAGGTGGAGGCGAGAAGATAGGTGGTTCTGGAGAGACAGGCGGAGCAGCTTCGATTCTAATTGGCGAAGAGGTATTCACATTAGCGTTCACACTAGGATTTTCACTTGCACTGTCTCCACTACTTCTACCACTAGAAGGCGGTATATATGGTTGGGAATTATCTGTACTTGCAGGAATATCCCTTGGCGAAGAATCTCTTGGTGTCTGAATAGCTGCTACTGAGGCAGGATTTGTCAGGGTGTCTTCAGTACTAGTTGTAGCATTATTGTTAACTGTATTGGCAGTCGAGTTAGTTTTTGGGCTTGTCCCCGCTAGCCTTTGTTTAGCTTCTTCAGCAATTATCTTGCCCCGATCTTGCCAATAGGGAGTCGGCGAAATAGTTTTGACTGTATCGATCGCTAATTGCCAGTTGCCATTTTTCAATGCAGTTTCTGCTTGTTGGATAACCGCACTATTTTTTTTCTGATCTTCTTTCCATTCTACCAAAAGTTGATCACCCTTGTTTCGGCTCAGAAGATCAGGCGGAATTGATTGTAACATCGTTTCTGCTTCGGATAAGTTACCCGAATACTCGTACTTATACTTAGCTAAAGTAAGGAGCTTATCGATGTTTTCTTCTGCTTTTTTACTGTCATAGACACGAGCGATCGCCTTGTCTAGGTCAGCACTACTAATAGTTTGGAGATTTCTGTTACTATTAAGTTCAATAAATCTAAACAAAATTAGCACGCTTAAGAGTCCACCAACAATAATTCCACCAGCAAAAATGGCGGCAAGCAACAGCCTAAATTTACTAGTAGGCATTGACTCTAACGACTCTTCGTTATCCTTTAGAGATAACAGAGAACCATTTGGCGAAGACGCGATGCCGCCAGCTCCACTGGTCTTAGTTATGCTTGCTTTGTTGTTTTGGGGTACTGCACCTACGGATAAATCATCTTCTTCTTCATTACTAAAAGGTAGTTGAAAAGCACAAAAGTCACTTTGGGAAATATCTCCTTGTGATTTGCCAGTGATTTCTAACCGATTGAATTGCGATTTTACTGCGTCTTCTCCTTTGGCATTGATATTGCTATTTGTGGAGTCTAGCTTTGTTGAGCCTATAGAAGTTGAGCCTATGGAATTAAAGCCATGAGTAAAAGCAACAAATGGGGACTTTTTAGCAGGAATGGAATTGAATCGATTTACATCTATGGGATCACTTGAATCTGGATTTGGATTTAGATTTGGATTTGGATTTAGATATTGTGATGCTTCTGCTACGGTTGGCATCGAAAGATCATCTTGTGAAACGTCTTGCAAGCCTCCATTTTGTATCTGGTTTGCAGTAGCCGAAGCGATCGCAGGATTAATTCGAGTTGGGTCAATTTTAGGCTCTGGGATGGCAATAATTGGCTTTAGAGATCGGATCATCTGCCCCGCATTGACGTAGCGAAAATCACGGGTTGCTGATAGTGCAATATTTAGTATTTGGATAAAGCGATCGCTGATATTGCAACGTTCTTCCCAGTTCCACATATCCGTAGCAGTTTTTAGCTCTTCGGGCGGGCTACCTGTCAACAGCACGATTATTACTACTGCCACAGCATAAATGTCGGCGGTGGGGGTTGCTTGTCGGGTTTGGACAACTTCTGGAGCTAAGTAAATGGGATTATTGCGACCATTGCTGGGTAGCAATACAATCATCAACCGTTTTTGATCGTAAGCGATCGTATCGAGAGAAATCGATCCGTGAGACTGGCGGCGCTCATGCAATGTGTTTAGCTGAGCAAGCACCTGACGTAAAATTTCTTTTGTTTCCGTTTCCGAAAATCCCTTGCCTTGCTTTTTCGCAAGCATTGAGCGACAAGTTAAATATTGTGAAAAACTTTGCATAGCGACTCAACTAAAATACGGCTTGTAATTGCATGATTTAGTCCACAATTGACCACTTATAACAGTTTACTATTAGAGGCTGTTTGAAAAGGTGGGTATACCTAGGAAAAAGCGTGAAGGGGGAATAAAGTAAAAGGGTCTACAGGAGACCCAATTTATGATAAGACCAGCATACGACACAGACCTCACAAATGAT
>JBIKYX010000104.1:0-13736 GCA_044355035.1 Pseudanabaena sp.
CAGAGCCATTAGAGTAGCGTTATAGGCAATTTCACATTCTTTGGCAACGATCGCATCTTCTCCAAAATACTTAATCACTTCCACAGGAGCAACAATCGCTTCCGCAATAAACAATACCCCTGGGGCGGAAACTTGGCAGCAGTCCTTCATTAGCTGCAAAATCAAATGTGCTTTGCGTTCGTTTTGACTGGAAGTGCCGATCTTCTTCCACAAAAAAGCCACCGCATCAAGACGCAAAATATCCACTCCTTGATTTGCCCAAAACAGAATAATGTCCAGCATTTCAATAAATACCGTAGGGTTGCTATAATTCAAATCCCATTGATAATCATGGAAAACTGTCATGACCCATTTCTGCATTTCAGGATTCCAAGTAAAATTGCCTGGAGAAGTTTCGGGGAAAACTTCTGGCATACTCTGCTCGAACATATCAGGGACTTCTCGACCTTCAAAAATGTAGTAATAGTCTTGAAAACGACTATCACCTTCAATCGCTTTCTTAGCCCATTCATGTTCGTCAGAAGTGTGATTGAGAACAATATCCAGAACTAACAAAATATCTCGTTTGCGGAAATCTTCGACAATCATCCGAACATCTTCTAAATCGCCAACGCGATCGTCAATTTGTCGAAAATCACTGATTGCATAGCCTCCATCACTTTTACCTTCAGGACATTTCAAAATCGGCATAATATGCACAATATTGATCCCTAATTCTTGAAAATAGCTGGATTTGCTGACGAGATCCCGTAAATTGTCGGCAAATCCATTGGAATAGAGAGCCATCCCTACCCATTTTTGCGACAAAAACCAGTTGTGGTCTTGTTCGCGCTGAATATCCAAACGCTCTAATTCTGGAGCGCGATCGATATAGCCCTTTGCCATCTTTTCTACTAGGCGCAACATTTGTAATTTGAAATCATCGCGATGCCCATACAGCGTATAGAAAAGCGAATGGATTGCGTAGAAATTTGCCCCAAGACGAGTATAAAAGTGTCGTAAATCTTGGCGACGAATTTCGGGCTTTAAATCGTTAAGAATAGAATTTAAAAGGGAATGAGAGATTTGTTCGTACATCAAGTTTTCCTAAAATTATGTTTGGCTAACCTATTTCATTGTTACTAAAGATCGATCCCCCTCAATCCCCCTTTACAAAGGCGTTCATATACTTGACACAACATGCAACATTACAAGACAAGCCCATTGGACAACAACCCGATCATCAAGCTATGCAATAAATCCGTCTGCTCCAACATTCCCATATGTCCACAATTAGGAAGTTCAAACACATTTTCCCCATCACCATTAAAAGAAGGATGGAAACTCGCGAGATGACGCACATACTTTGGTTCCATGATTCGGTCATTTTCACCCGCCACAAAATAAATTGGCTGAGGTAACTTCGCCACTATTTGCGGTAACTTATGTACCTCCTCTTCTCTAGTAGAATCAAGTAATGTCCCTCTAGCCGCCGCATATTTTGCCGACACAAAATCGATCGCTCTTTGTTTTCCCCAAGGTAAATCCAAGGGATTGAGAACACTATCTTTCGCGAACTGAGCGTGAATCAAAGGCAAATTTTGCAACCATTGAGGACGTAATTTTAGAAGAACTTGACCTGCGGTGCGAAATTTTTCAAACTCCTCTTTGATATAAATGCCGCCTCCCGCGTTTAAACAAATTACGCCCAACACCCGATCGCCCATCAAATTTGCACTCAACAAAGCGATCGACCCACCCAAAGAATGCCCCACCAACCAAACTTTATCGATACCTAATTGATCGAGCATTTCTTGGAGATCTAGAGCATAACTGTCTAGGGAATATTCATCACGATCGCCAATTCCTGAAGCACCAAATCCCCGTAAGTCATAGGATAAACAGGGGAAATGTGATTGTAATTGATCGATTAAAGGATTCCAATAAGCGCGACTCAGTAGCCAACCATGCACAAAAGCGATCGTGAATGGCGAATTAGATTGCGAATTAGATTGCGATTCGGTTTTTGATTCATCGGGAGATGATTGGATGAGACTGTAGCTATGTTCTGCTCCTCGGATTGTGACAGTAGACATATAGAGAAAAGCCTATAGATAAAAACAAAATGCGATCGCTGATTTGATTATATCGTAAGCCAACTCTTGATAAAAAAGTAAAGCGTCATCGCCGAGCCAACAATAATTACAAATCGACGTACTAAAATCGGTGCAATTTTTTGGGCATAGTGAGCGCTGATATAGCCCCCAATCGCTGCCCCAATCGCCGCGATCGCCCCTTCTTGCCAGAGAATTACCCCAGCCATGACAAACGGAATAACAGTAATGGCATTAATGCAACTTGTTAATACCGTTTTATAAGCATTCATGCGATGAATATTGGTCATTCCCATCAGCGCGAAGGAGGCAAGAAACAAAATCCCCATACCGCCGCCAAAAAAGCCCCCATATACCGCCACAACCAATTGCAGAATTGTAATTATTAGCGATCGCAGAGATTTGAGCTTAGCAAACTGCTCTTGTTTCTGTTCTACCCAAACTGTTAGCTTTTTACTAAAGGCAAAGGCTAAAGTCGCCGTCAATAATAGATAAGGCAGAACTCGTAAAAAAACTATGGGTGGGGTTTTCAATAACAAAACTGCACCAATCAATCCGCCGATCGCGCCTAACACACATACCTGAATCAGGGATCGCTTGTCTTTAACAAATTCACTGCGATAGGCTCCAGCACTGGCTAATGTCCCCGGTAATAAAGCGATCGAGTTAGTCGCATTGGCAGCGATCGGCGGAATTCCGACAAACATTAACACGGGAAACAAAATAAAACTGCCGCCCCCTGCAATTCCATTTAGCCCTCCTGCCAACAGCGCCGCCGTAAAAATCAATAAATATTCCATACTTCCCAAAAGTTGAAAATCACGACTTGAAAATCACGAACTAAAAATCACAAGCTAAAAATCACGAATTAATAGAACCAGACTTATCGCCTGAAGTTAAGAGTAATTTTAATTTCAAATCGATCAAATTAATGTCGGCTAGACCAATTTGAACATCACCTTCTAATACAATTCCTGTGCTGATTAAGCGATCGAGTAGCTCCAAAATTGATGATTCACTTGAAGATTTATCAGGATAATATGCGCCGCGTTTGGGTAGAAGTTTCCCAAATTCACCGAGATCAAGATTGAGGTCTTCAGGATCAATATCTAGAACTTCACAGAGATTAAAAATCTGCTGTTCTAGTCCCTGCAAACTGTCGGCAGCTCTTTCGATTTCCGCTTCAGTTAACTTTTCTGCATCCATCCGACGAATTACTTGCGCCTCCATTAATTGTCGCAGCAATTCCACGAGGGTAAGAATCAGTGGTGCTAGTCCAGATTTTTTTGGCTTGACAATTAAACTGTCGGTTTCGGACATTGGCTTGACAATTAAACTGTCGGTTTCGGACATATTTCTCTGCTTGTCTTTAGATATTTCATATTTTAGTTCAAAAACACCTGATTTTTTAGTGGGAGGCGATTAACCCATCAACGAGTTAGGCGATCGCAAGATTTAAAGCAAAGTTTTAAAGCAAAATTTCGCGAAATGGGATCTGCCCCTGAATCAGCTTTCCGAATTTTATGAAAATTTACAATTTTGATTAAACAGAGAATAATTTAGGTACGGTTTTTCGGTATCATAGACACCAGATTAGAGTTTAAAAGTTAAATTTAGATAAAAGGCGATAAGAGCAGTGACTATCAGGGTAGCGATTAACGGATTTGGACGCATCGGACGTAACTTTCTCAGATGCTGGGCTGGGCGCACAGAGACAAACATAGAAGTAGTTGGACTTAACGATACTTCCGATCCCCGTACTAACGCTCACTTGCTGAAGTACGATTCGATGCTAGGCAGATTTGCTGGTGAAGTTAGTGCCGATGACACCACAATTACGGTCAATGGTAAAACTCTCAAAACTGTTTCCGATCGCAATCCCGACAACTTACCTTGGAAGGATTGGGGCATTGATCTAGTTATCGAATCGACAGGCGTGTTTATTGACAAAGTTGGAGCTGGCCGTCATATCGGTGCTGGCGCAAAGAAAGTCCTGATCACCGCCCCTGGCAAAAACGAAGATGGTACGTTTGTAGTTGGTGTAAATGCCGACCAGTACGATCATGATCTTCACAACATCATCAGTAATGCTAGTTGCACCACCAACTGTCTAGCACCTGTCGCTAAAGTTTTGTTAGAAAACTTCGGCATTGTTAAGGGTGTTATGACGACAACTCACAGTTATACAGGCGACCAACGCTTGCTTGATGCTAGTCACCGTGACCTGCGTCGTGCTAGAGCCGCCGCTTTGAGCATTGTCCCCACCTCTACTGGTGCTGCTAAGGCTGTTGCTCTCGTATTGCCACAACTGAAGGGCAAGTTGAATGGAATCGCGTTGCGCGTACCTACACCTAACGTCTCTGTCGTTGACTTTGTGTTAGAAACCGAAAAACACACGGTCGCCGAAGAAGTGAATGAAGCATTCCGCATCGCGGCTGAAGGTCCTATGAAGGGCATTTTGGAATACAACGAATTGCCACTTGTATCGATTGACTATCGCGGTACTGATGCATCCTCAATTGTTGATGCTTCTTTGACAATGGTCATGGGCGGCAACATGGTTAAGGTTGTAGCTTGGTATGACAACGAGTGGGGCTATAGCCAACGTGTTGTTGATCTTGCAGAAATTGTTGCTAAAAACTGGAAGTAGTCTTTCCATAGAAAAGGAGGTGGCGCAAAGCGCTGCCTCCTTTTTTTTGTGGCAATTCACGCTATTTCGCTGATGGATGAGAACTGATTAATGCAGTTAGACTTAAACCTATGGCATTTTCTTGTCAGACGAAAACAATAAAATGTTTTGTACTGATATCGTAACCAGATCTTTTATAAGATTTCTTTCGCAAAATTCTTTGTTTTTATGTTGAAGGCATGGCGATATCAAGAAATTTTGTCTTGTCAGTAACTAATCGATAATTAGTCGGCAATTAATGAGTAATCAATAGGCAATCAAAATGAAAATTACGTCATCTCTGGTAAATTTTGGTGCTTTTTGCAAACGTAATCATCAGCAATTAGTTGCAGGATTAATTACCTTCTCTTTGTCCTTAGGCATAATTGGACTGCGAGAAAATTATGCTTTTAAGCAAATCGAACTGTCGAACTATGACAGCATGATGCGATGGCAACTCAACGAACCTAGCGATCGCCGCATCGTCATCGTCGAAATTGCCGAGGCGGATATTCAAAGATTTCGCTGGCCCTTTAGCGATCGCCTATTTGCCAAGCTAATTAGTCAAATATCAGTGGCTAAACCCGCCGCGATCGGCATTGACAAATATTTAGATATGCCCGTACTAGAAGGGCGCGATGAATTAGTCACCGCGATGAAAAATGCGGGTAATGTCGTTAATGCAAAATTTGTTGCCACGGTCGAAGGTCGGAGCAGCGTTGATCCTGCTAGTGATTTAGAACCGATTAGCAAACATGGATATGTCAATTTGCTCACAGATAAAGGGGCGGTGGTAAGGCGAGCTTCGGTGGTCGGAGATTCAGGTTCCTTTGCTTTTGAAATAGCTAATTTATATTTAAAAAAACAATTTAACAAACCGATTGAATTTAATCCCAACACAGTGCAATTTACGGCTGGCAAACAAATCATTCCTAGATTGACAGCCAACTATGGTGCATATCGCAAAGAAGATGATAGTGGTTATCAAATGATGATTCGTTATCGCGGTAAACCGAGAGCTTTTCAGCATATTAGAGCTGCCGATGTGATCGATGGTCGTGTTGATGCTGATCAATTTCGCGATCGCGTAGTCCTGATCGGAGTCACCGCCGAAAGCCTCAAAGACAGCTTTGCCGTACCTGTCACCGCCGATGGCGAGGTGATGTATGGGGTGGAGATTCATGCCAATATTGTCAGTCAGCTAATTAGTGCAACTCTGGACGATCGCCGCTTTATTCAAGTTTGGTCAACGGATCTAGAAAATATCTGGATCGTGATCTGGACAATCATTGGCGGAGCGATCGCCACATTTATTCCTAATGCTTTCAAAAATGTAGGGTTATTGACCTTCTTGGGGGCTAGTTTGATAGGGGCTAGTTATTATGCCTTTGGGCAAGCACTTTGGATACCTTTGTTTCCTGCAATACTTGGCTTAATCACCGCCAATATTTTGGTCATGGCTTATCAACTGGCGATCCAGCAGTCCGAGCGCAAAGTTTTAATGGGACTATTTTCGCGCCATGTTTCTAAGGAATTAGTCGATATCATCTGGACTAATCGCGAACAGTTTATGCAAGAGGGACGGATCACTGGGCAAGAGGTCTATGTCACGGTCTTATTTACGGATATGCGGAATTTTAGTACGGCTGCCGAAGCCCAAGCCCCTGGGGAGACATTGAATTGGTTAAATAACTATTTAGGGGCGATCGCTAACGAGGTTTTGGCGCATGGCGGTATGGTCGATAAATATATTGGCGATGCGGTAATGGCAGTTTTTGGTGTGCCAATTCCCCATAGTAATGAAACTGAGCGTACCCGTGATGCTCAATGTGCTGTTGATGCGGCTTTAGCGATCGCCCATAAATTAGCGGCGATGAATGAGGTTTGGATCGCCGAAGGTTTGCCCCCCGTCACCACTGGCATTGGTATTAATTCAGGAATTGTCATTGCGGGGAGTTTGGGCAGTGATGAGCGTTTGGAATATTCAGTATTAGGCGATACGGTGAATATTGCCGCTCGTTTAGAAAGCTTCAATAAAGAAGTCGATGGTGGTCCTCATCATATTTTGATTAGCGAAGAGACATATCAGCGCTTGGATAATAATTTTGAGACTGAGTTTGTCGGTAAATATGCTCTCAAGGGTAAAACTCAGGAAACGGGTATTTATAGAGTGTTGGATATTCAAAAGAAAACTAATCACTTGATAAGTCCCACAGGTTTAACCGAACAGATAATCAAAAAATAAACTTTTCCTCACATTACCTGTAGATTCAATCGGCTGTATATAATTTAAAATTTGATAATTAATTTAATTATTCGGTTTATAAATTGTGAATAAAAATTTATTATGCTCGTTATTTCAGCAGCTAAAACAAGCCTGTTTTAACGCGATCGCCTCAGCGATCGCCATGTTGGTTAGTCTGCATTTATTAGCTGCCCCAGCATGGGCTTTACAAGTATCAGATATTCCCGATTTAGCCGAAATCAAGACTTTGAATGAGCAAACTTGGGTGATCGATGACTCCGATACCTTGAGTGCCCTAACCAAAAGTACGATCGCCAGTAAAGCCGAAAAACTCGCTGAACTAACTGGATTTGAAGTGCATGTGGTGGCGATCAAGCGCATTGATCTAGGACAACCAGCGTCAGAATTTACAGCCGAGCTATTTGACAAATGGTTTATGACTGATGCTGAAAAAGAAAACCAAGTCTTACTATTTGTTGCCACAGAAGATCATCGTACGGCTATTCAGACTGGCGCAAAGGTTAAGGAGATTCTTCCCGATAGCATAGCCACCAGTATCGCTGAAGAGACAATGCTCTATCCTGCGAGAAAAGGTAACTATAATCAATCCGTAAATGAAGGGCTAGGTCGTCTAGAAGCGATTCTCAAGGGCAATCCCGATCCTGGTGCGCCTTTGCTGGTGGTTGAGGAAACTGAGACTAGCAATTATGCAACAAAGGAAGAAACTGAAGCAAGTTCATCGAATGTCGTCGTAATTATTCTATTAATTTTAGCAACGCTATTGCCAATGGCAACCTATTATTGGTTGCAGAGTCAGCCCTAATTTTTTCGCAAAAAAGGAACGTCAAGTGTTCCTTTTTTGTTTATACGTCAAAATCACGATCCCCAGCCAAATTGGGCGGAACAACGGAGCGAATCACCCGCACTTTATGACTTTCTCTTTGAGTTTGAGATTCGATCGCGATCGCTTCAAAAGCCACATCAATACTGCTCAAAGGGATTGATATATTTGTCCGAGTTTCAATAAAATCAGTATCAGGAACTTTACTAAAGTCTAATAACCAACGCGGTCCATCCACAATTGTCCGCGTCTGTAAATCCTTAATCCAGAATTTAACAAAAAACTTAGGAGCGATCGCTGGTAATTGCACGGTGATGATCATAGGAGTTCCCGAAATAATTTCTCCTTCGGGAATAATCATCTGGGGAGTAGGAATTTCTTGCTGCTCCGAAACTGTTGATGATGATGATCCTTGAAGATTACGAATCGTTAATGCAGTTTCGGAAAGAGGAGAAGCATTAGTGCTACTTGGATTAGTTTCAGTTAAATCACCTGATAATGTGCGAACGGGAAAAGTATTGGGATCGATTACTTCTTCCCAAACATACTCATTCAAAATTAGGTCGGGTAAATCAGGTTCAGTATTGAGTAAGCGATCTAGTTCTAGGTCTAGTTCGAGATCTAGCTTAGCGAGACTGGTTGCTTCAGCGATCGTGGTTATCGGCATCGAACCACCTAAACCATTGTCAATCTGAACTAACATTCCTGATAAATCTTCGGACGCAGATAATGATGGCTCAGGTAATGTATCGAGTACTAGGTCTTCATTGCGTTGGCTCGCTTTTTGCTTAGCGATCGCTTCTGCTGAAAGAGTTTGCAACTTACTAAGAAAACGATTGCCACGCTTAGGTGTAGCCGATTGCGGTTGATTAGAAGTTAAATTTTTACCGATGCTTGGTAAATTTTCACGCCAAGGTTTTTCTAATAATTCATCATAGTTTTGGGGCAGATCTTCTTCAAAACTATAGGTTAACTCTGGTTCTTCGTTGATCGTCAATGAATTCTGATTAGTGGCTTTTGTGCCAACAGCAACATCTTCCCATATATTAGTATCCGCAAACTCTAACTCCAATTGTTCAAGTCCATTCTCTTGCGCTTTATCAGCTTCTAATTCCGAAAATATTTTTGGTTGAGTCGTTGGTATGTCAGCATTAGGCGGTGACGAAGTTTTATTGGCAATGATTGGTAGAGAGATAGAATTTGGAGAAGATATCGGCTTTTCTAAATTAGCTTGAGAATTTTCAGAAGTTGGAGAAACTTGAGGTTTCTTAGAAGGCAACGGAGGGAGACTAAGTAGATTGAGTGGCTTTGATTTTGCTACTGTATTTTTTGTGGACTCTGATTGCGAAGAAACTTGTTCAGATTTTGGATAACTCGAAGAGTTAGCAGACTCTTGTACAGCTTGTGAATTAACCTGTGAATTAACTTGTGAATTAACTAGAGATTCATGTAGTGAATTCTCTTGCGACTCATATTTCTGAGCTTCTTTGATTAATTCTGGCAGCACTCGCGAAGCGGGATAAGACACAGCGATCATCTGCTGCATCACAAACAATTCGCTATACTGCTCAAAGTTCTGTTGTGGATGAATGCGTACTTCACCAATTAAAACTTGAACTTCCGATGGTGGTGGTACGGAGACTTGATAAGTAAAGGGAATTACACCCGTAGCCGCGAGGCGATCGCGATTAATACTATTGATCGTGATGCTAGTTAATTGATCTTGAGTAATCACTGGTGGCGCGATCGCATAGCGAGTATTGAGAATCACCTCAAGGGTTTGTGGGTGCTTAAGAATGACTTCAATTTCGCCACTGGTATAGGCTTCACCTGCGATCGTAAAACTGTTGTTTTCGTCAACAATATATTGCGGTTGTTGTAACTGTAATAAAATTCTTGGTTGGCTTGAAGCACTACTGTCAACAGCAACTAAGCTACTTTGTTGCTGCTGCTCGATCAGTGCAAGCGAATGTTCTTGGTCAATTTCCGATGCTTCTAATGTGGGATTAGTTTCAGAATCCTCCTCCTCTTGATCTGACTCTTCGCCAAATAAGGCAAACTCTTCAAACATCGACTGGACAAGTTCTGTCGATCGTTGCTCAGCAATGTCTAAAATTGGCGAACTGTAATTAAGTGGCACTGGCTCAGTTAGAGCAATACCGAGCGCATTAGTATGAAGGCTTGGGGTGAGTTCAGTTGGATGGTCTAAATCTTCACTTTCTTCCTGAAAGTCGTTATATTGCCATTCCGAACCAAATTCTGAAGAAACTTGAATGACATCAAATTCGAGTGCTTTTTTCCAGTTGGTTAGCACATTTGCTGCATCTGGCTCAGTCCCACTACATTCAATCCGCCATAATCCTGGCACAAAATTGGTGTAGGGCATGACAATCATTAACCCATCATGGCTGATGCGTTTGACAATTTTTTGTTGAAGCGGTTGATGTCGCACATCAGCAATGGGACGATAGTCGATCGCAATTCCCACTTGAGCATTAGCAGCCCCAGATCGCGCTGCAAGTCGGTACTGTCCCTCGACAATCTCCACGCTTGGCGATTCTAAAGGCAACCAGGACTTGTCACCTTTGCGTTGCAACAAAAATTCCCAGTTTTCCATATTCGGCGATCGCAGGTTAAATGTACTTAGACAGGGCAAATAGTAACCGATTTAAGGTTGTATAGCAATTATATAGATATAGCTGTTGCCCGTTACACCTTACAGCGCTTTGTTCTCAAAACCGCATCAAAAAAACTTTTAAAGGCGTTGCAAAGCAATACTTTTAAAAGTTTTCTTGAGTATAAAATCAAATAGCGGCGCTTAGCGCCGCAACTTGGGTTCGGTTTTAAGTTCTAGATAGACAAGCCTAACTTCAGTCCTAGTAAGGCGTGAGCAACCAGAAGCACCACGATCGCACTGCCTAAATAAGCATGGGCATTACGAAGGATCGGTTGATTTCCGCCAAAACCTGTTAATGAAATCGTCCCGTTAATTGCAAGTAAGGTCAATACAACTGAACCTGTGATGAAATGAGGGCTTTCAAGCAGAGGTTTGCCTTGCATTACCAACGACAATAGTCCGCCTGTATAGCCAGTGGCTAAAAATGTTGTCATCAAAGGTGCAACTTTACGATGATCGGCTTTGTTTTTGACTGCAACTTCATTATCTGTGGCAGTGCGCCCACGCCATCCTGAAATTGCAACAAATGATCCCATCGCGAAAATAACGATCGCCATGAAAAAGGGATGCCCCCAATGGGTAACAGGTTCGGGAATATTGAGCGATTTAAACTGCTCGGATATTGGCTGAAGTGATTCAGCTAGCTTAGTGGCAAATTCAGTCATAGGTTTAGAAAGATTAGCTTGAGAAAAGTCGAGATAGTCATTAAGAATTGTAATGGTTCTTCACAATTTTTAATGGTTAATAATGAAAGCTTAGCGTTAACCCATAAATTGTCGCTACGATTTTCGTGTTACATTCATTTAAATAAGATTCGACATACTTGTTCGTGCAATTCACCATCAAGATACATAAAACCCTGTGAAGTTTAAAATTCAATCTATTAAATTTCAGCACTATTGCTTCGCTTTTTCTGAACCTTTTTATACCGCGACGGGAATTCTTTCCCATCGTCAAGGATTTATGATTGAGGTTAGCGATCGCCATAATCATATTGGCATGGGCGAAGCTGCTCCCCTCGATGGATTTGGCATGGAATCCCTTATGGAAACTGAAAAGGTTTTAAGAGAAATTCAGCGATCGCTAATTAATATAGAAATTCAAGATCTCGATGACATTGCGATTTTACTAGCTCCATACAGTTACACACCCGCCGCGAAACATGGAATTGAGTTAGCTTTACTTAATTTATTGGCTCAAGTTCAAGGGCTAAAGCTTTCGCAATTATTAGCAAATTCTGTGAATGGCAAAGTTCGCGATCTAGTTCCCGTCAATGCCGTGATTGGGGCGATCGCGCCAGAACTTGCAATTAGTAAAGCCAAAGAATATATACACCAAGGTTATCGCTGTCTCAAAATCAAAGTCGGAACTCAAGATTTTGAGTCTGATCTCCGAAGAGTAGAAGCGGTGCGCTCTCAAGTTGGGAATGATTTGCAAATTCGTATTGATGCCAATCAAGGATGGACAGTAACCGAAGCGATCGCTAATTTAAAAGCTCTAGAACCTCTCCAAATCGAATATGTCGAGCAACCCGTGGTCGCCTTAGACTTAGAAGGCATGGCGATCGTCAGGCGATCGCAGTCAATTCCAGTCGCCGCCGATGAGTCCGTCAATAATCTCACCCAATTACAGCGCGTAATTGATCACCAGTCTGCGGATATTATCATTCTCAAACCAATGGCTTTAGGTGGGGTTTTGACGGCTCACCGTGCAGCATTGATCGCCTTTCAAGCGGGTTTGGATGTAGTTGTGACTACTACTATTGATGGGGAGATCGCCTATCAAGGTGCTTTTGCCTTAGCCGCTTCTCTACCGATTAAACGCGCTTGTGGTTTAGCGACATACCTAAAAAATCGGAATTGCGTTGAGGGGATCGCTACTGAAAGTACCTGATTTATTCACTTTTTGGGGCGAAGCGTTGTAATTACTAGGGGTGACTGGTTCTACAGTTCCAAACTGGATATTTGTTTTTTGAATCTGGAGATTAGAATTTGGCAAATCTTGACTGGAATTAAAGCGATCGCTATTAGTTGGTACAATTGGCTGACCTTGCATAGAACGTAAGCGATTAGCGTCTCCCTTACGCGGTTGAATTGCCCCTGTTGGTTTTGACCAAGCAGGATTAGCGATCGGATTAGCGATCACCAAAATCGTAATCACTAGAAATTGAGAAATATATTGATAAGGCTTGTTCATAAATTCCTCGCATTGCCGATCAACAAATTTAGCTGCACAAGCAGTTATTATATTCTTAAACAGCTACAGTCACGAAAACTATCTACAGTATCAATTGCCAATTATGATTTCTCATCAAAACATCGCCGAACTAATCCGCAACACATTGCCCAACGCCAAAGTACAAGTTGAAGATCCCAATCATGATGGACAACATTTCTCGGCGATCGTCGTAGCCGAACAATTTGAGGGGCTGTCAATGATTAAGCAACATAAATTGGTCTATAGCGCGATCCAAGAACACCTTGATACTGGTGCTATCCATGCGTTACAGCTAAAGACCTACAGTCTATCGCAATGGGAAAGTATGCAAGTCCAAGTGCACTAAACCTAGTTACAACTGGATTTTTCCCTGAAGTATTGAACGGATTTAATTCCATTTTTTAAGTCAAACAACCCTACACAAAATTCCCATTCAAAAAATCAAAGTGGAAGCTAAGCTACAACAAATCACGGATTTTATTGGTCATAAATCTTTTTGGTTATTTGCAATTTTAAGCAGTTTAGCCACTCTAAGCAATCTACGTTTTTAATTCACTTGGAAAATAACAGCAAAAAGCCCACTTCTTCTAGATTTTTTGTGTTGGGGATTCATATTTTTTATGTTGTGGAAAAAACGTAACCGAATCAAGTTTCGAGGCGGTTTTATGTCATCTATAATCGGATTGTTGTTTATATTTTGGATGATTGTAAGATCAGTTAATTAGCAATCGCAATTACTATGACTTTACGCCCGATCGCATAGCTAGATACTTGCTTGGGATGAGTTATATAAGAGATAATCGTTGCTTATTTACGATTATGTCCATTCCATTAGAAACATCGCAAATTAGTAATCTTAAAAATAATTCATTAGAGAGTGTTTGAAAAGTTTTAGAGTAGGTTAAATAGGGATGGATTTAGGGCTTAAACGACGAACCATCAGATGAACCATAGCGGCAAAGAGCATCATTTCGCTAGTGGTAGACAAAAATTCA
>JBIKYX010000169.1:0-4240 GCA_044355035.1 Pseudanabaena sp.
TTAGTTTTGTTAGTTTTGTTAGTTTTGTTAGTTTTGTTAGTTTTGTTAGTTTTGTTAGTTTTGTTAGTTTTGTTAGTTTTGTTAGTTTTGTTAGTTTTGTTAGTTTTGTTAGTTTTGTTAGTTTTGTTAGTTTTGTATTGCAACCAATTAATCAATATCATGCTCTCATTATGAGAACTTGTCAAGTGTTTGAACAAATTGATAATCTGTAGCCAGTTTTATTAGAGTCGTGGCGCTTCGCGCCAAAAATCACTTTTCGGGTTTAAGACTTGTGTTGCAAGTAGCTGTCTGCTTAAATAGCTGCTAGTAATAAAAGAGTTTATAAATTTTTATGAGCAGGGGCAACGGCAACAAAAGCGGCAACATGAAAACGATTTGGCTCGCACTAGCATTAGTCGTCTTCGGCACGAGCATGGGAGCAGCGATCGCCTCACGATTTGTCACCTATCGCCCATCGCCTGTAAATTTGGCTAGTGAAACACCCGAAAATAAATCTATAAGTAACTCTGTAAGTACCACGGACAATAATTCTCAAAATAATCGTGTAGCCAATAGCGAAGCGCCAAATCTTGCCTTAGCCTCGCCTGTAAGATCAAATGGGGCAAACTCATTTTGTCAATACAACGCTCTTGATTCCATAACCGCCACACTCTATCAAGTGCGTGCAATCAATGCGATCGCCAATGATCCCCTACCAACCATATCGACTTTGAGCGGTGTGCTTAATGCTGATCTGATCGCCAGCTTTACCCCCGCCCCATTCCCACAAATTAGCGATCGCGCCAAAGCCGCTAAAATTCCGATCATCATGTATCACGACATCACCGCCGTTAAAGATGTTGATTGGGATGTCACGCCTGAAGAGCTAGAGAAGCATTTTCAGACCCTTCAAGAAGGCGGGTATACACCAATTACGATGGATCGGATGGTTAACCATTTGCGAACAGGCGCTCAGTTACCCGAAAAACCTGTATTACTCACCTTTGACGATAACTATGTTGGTCAGTACAAATATGCCTTGCCTTTGTTGCAAAAATATGGCTATCCTGCGGTGTGGTCTGTACATACAAAATTTGTTGGTACAGGCGGCAAAAAGCCTAAAGCAACTTGGGATCAATTGCGGGAAATGCAGAAAAGTGGTTTGATTACCATTGCTTCTCACACGGTCAATCACCTCAATGTCAAGGATCTCAGCGAGAGAGAACTTGAAAAAGAATTAACCGAATCGAAAAAAGTTCTGGAAAAGGAGTTAGGAATTTCGATTGATTACTTTACTTATCCTGAGGGGGATTTCACAGATATCGCTAGAGACAAACTCAAAAAAGCTGGATACAAAGCTGCTTTGTCAATGAGTCTCGATCCCCGTCAAGAGCGAACGGCTAACGAGTCTGAGGATTTATTGACAATTATGCGATTTGGACAATCGCGCTTCAGCGATGCGATCGAGCAAGCTTCTGGTGGTACTTCGGGTAGCCAATTTTCGCTTCTGCCCACGATTAGTAATGGTGCGATTAATTTCACGACACCAGTTCAGAAACGCAAAGTTACCGTTGATGGCTTAGATTTGACACTGGTATATGGTGGTCGTGCAGTCACGGCTCATGCCGATAAACGCGCTCAAGTTGCTGAAATTCTGACCATGACTCCAGGAGCGATCGCTGCTGTTGATGGTGGCTTTTTCTCCTTAGAGCGTATTGATGGCAATACGATGATCGGTCCTGTGATGAGTCAGTTTTCCACCAATGCAGGAGTTTTTAACACTGGAAATAAAGGTGAAAATCCTCTACTTAATAATCGTCCCCTCGTTTTAATTAGTCCTACGAATATTAAATTTATCCCCTTTAATGCTGCTAAACATATTTCCTTAGAAAGTGTCAGAGCCGAGTTAGCCGATGTGACCGATGCCTTTGTGGGTGCGGGCTGGCTAGTTCGTGATGGTAAGCCTCAATCGGCGGAATCCTTTGGCAAACTCTATGGTTTTGATGCTAGTCGCGATCGCGCTTTCTGGGGGATTGATCGTTCTGGTAGACCCGTGATTGGCGTGACAATGGAAATGATTGATTCCGTAGGCTTGGGTAAAATCTTGGCGAAAGCAGGCTTACAAGATGCGGTGATGCTTGATTCGGGTGCAAGTGCTGCGCTTGCTTATCGCGGTAAGTCAGTAATGGCTTACGAGCCACGTCCTGTGCCACATATCGTGGCGCTACTACCACCAGATCCTGCCCCTGTACAAGCGACTGAGAAGCCAAATTGTCCAGTGAGTTCCAATCGTTTTTAAAACCCAAAATTGTTTGGGTGGGCTTCGTCTGCCCGAATAATTTTAGATCTTAATTGGTTTTTTATTTTTTAAGGCGTTAAAGAATCATATAAATTTGAAGTTTTAGTGAGCATGATTTCGCTAGAAAAAAGTTCGTGATAACGGGTATAGCCACTTTCGGCAAAGCGATCGCGTAATTCTTGATCCTTAATTAACTCCGCAAGTTTAGTGGCTAAACCATCAGGATCGCGGGGCATGACAATAAAACCAGTCTGGCGATCTCTAACTTGTTCGGCGAGACCACCAACACCAGTAACAACCACAGGCTTTGATTGAGACATTGCTTCCGCACAGACTAGTCCAAATGGTTCATGAAGGGAAGGCAGTACAAAAATGTCAAATAATTGCATCAAATTTGGTAAGTCATCAAGATAGCCCGTAAAAATCACGCGATCGCTAATCCCTAAATCCACTGCCTCCTGCTTAAGCGATGCTTCCAATTCCCCATTACCCGCAATCACCAGTCTTAACTCTTGCTCCCCTCTCCCCGTGGGAGAGGGGCTGGGGGTGAGGGCGGCAAAAGCTTTCAGTAAATAAGTTAAGCCTTTAGCCTCATTCAAACGCGCCGCCGTACCGAGAATGATTTGAGTTTCTGGATTGAGATGGAATCTTTCGGCAAGTTCCATAGATTTTGTTGCATCGAGAATTGGTTCTTTCACTCCGTTATAAATTAAATGGAGTTTCTTTTCATCCAGTCCTAATTCACGCAATAGATGGTATTCTGCTTCACAGACACTAATCACTTCAGTCGCTAGCCAATTGCTAAACCAACAAGACATTTGATAGCTAAATCTTGCTCCTTCGCCATGATATCCATGCACCGTAAATATGATCGGCACTTTCCCTAATACCCACCGTACAGGAAGCATTAATTCATGAGCGCCATGCACATGGACAAGATCGATCGCCTGTTCTTTTTGAATTTCTTTAATTCCCGCGATTAGTTCGGGTAAGCCTTTAAAAAAATTAAAATCCCAGCGTGTAAATTCTCGTTGCAAAATTGGTAATTTTCTAAACTTTGCCGCGCCCTTACCATCGGGAGCTAATAGTGAAATTTTATAGCGATCGCCTAGTCCTTCGATAAGGCTGAGAGCTTGCTTTTCTGTACCACCCTGATTGAGATAGGGCAGAATGAATAAAATATGTTTTTTCAAGGTTAACTATTGATATTGCTGAACTAAAGTATTTCCTAGATTAACGATAAAATCGATGCATAAACTCGATCTTCAGAGAAATACACAAGAGAAACACACAATGCTCACTAAAACTTCAAACAACTTTATAAGGCGTTTTTTGCTGGCTATGGGCGCTTTTGCGATCGCCATCTCCTTACCTGCGATCGCGCAAGCCCATATTGGACATGATATCGGACATGGCGAAGCGATCGGATTTATGCATGGACTCGAACATCCAATTAGTGGACTAGATCATATTTTAGCAATGGTTGCTGTAGGACTTTGGGCAGCGCAGTTAGGCGGTCATGCAGTTTGGTCAGTTCCACTGACTTTTGTCGGTGCTATGGCACTGGGTGGAGTCTTGGGGATTAATGGTCTGACAATTCCATTTGTGGAGCAGGGAATAATTGCCTCTGATTTGCTGCTAGGTGGATTGGTGCTAATGGCAACTCGTTTACCTTTGGTGGCAAGTATCAGTATTGTCGGATTATTCGCAATTTTTCATGGTTATGCTCATGGTGCGGAAATGCCCAAAGAGGCGATCGCTTTACAATATGCCGCAGGATTTATGATGGCAACTGCGGCTTTACATTTATCGGGTGTAGGTGTGGCAATGTTGATGAACAAACTCTTCCAAGATCGTTTGGTTCGTCTCGCAGGTGGTGGAATTATTCTCGGCGGTGTTTATGTGTTGATTAGTTCCTTTTATAGCTAAACCGAAAAGAGGGTTGCGGCGCTTCGCGCCGCA
>JBIKYX010000105.1:0-13578 GCA_044355035.1 Pseudanabaena sp.
TGAATTTTTGTCTACCACTAGCGAAATGATGCTCTTTGCCGCTATGGTTCATCTGATGGTTCGTCGTTTAAGCCCTAAATCCATCCCTATTTAACCTACTCTAAAACTTTTCAAACACTCTCTAAGTACAATCCAAGAAATAATTTCTAGATTCCCAAATGAAGAATCTCAATTAAAACAAATAATTGAGCAATTTGATATATACTCAAGACCTAATAGCACCTCTTCTAAAAGAGTCCCTGAACATCTAAAGATACAGTTATCAAATTTAGGTATAGAATTTGAATCAATTGGAGTTGAATTACTAGATGAATCTTCAGTAAATAAGATTGAAAGAGATGCAAAACTTCAACTACTTAATAAGCACAAATCTATTCTTGATAAAGAAAAATTACTTTCCAATAATATTGATATTGCATTGTCATGGCTTAGGGAAATTAATGTAAAATATATATCCAATATAACTACTTGCAATTCAGAAAATACTCTTCAAAATAATGTTTTACTTTGTCGATTAAGCAGTGTAAATGGAGAAGTTTCGACAGATTTTTTAAATGATTTATCTGATAAGGTTTTTTTGGCAGCACCTTCCACTCAGATCTTTTTATTCTTATCTAGAGAAACAAGAAAATCTTTATTTGGTAAGAAAAGTGTATACCAATCAGAACTTGTAACTATTAACTCTAGACTATCTGGACTATTCACATATGACTTTTTGGCAACTGATATTCTAATTAAATTGTTTAAAAGTGCTGGAGAGCAAGATTTCAAAGAAGCTCTTAAAACGGGCGAATATGGTAAAAACTATAAAACTTTATTGGAAGATTTAGACTTTTTACTGCATGATAAACAGGTTAATCTTATGGATGATTTTTCTGGTTTAACTTTTAAACTTGATAGATTTAAAGATAGTATTGAACTTTATCCAGAAGATTTGAGTCATGGTGAGTTAAAACGATTTAACATTTATGTCTGGTTGAAATATAAAAACATTGAAAATGCAATTGTATTAATGGATGAAGTTGATCTTGCATTACATCCAGATTGGCAGTATCGAATTTCAACAGATTTAGTTGAATGGTCGCCTAGTAATCAATATATATTGGCGACTCATTCTTACGAAGTATGCGAAGCACTAACCCCATCTCATGTAAAAACATTAAGACCAAAACTCACTGAAAGACGTACTAACTAGTTATGAGTTTTAATCAAGAAGAATTACAAAATTATTGTAAATACATTTTAAAGCAAGAAAGAATTCGCGATAGGATTCTTGTACTGTGTGAAGGAAAAATATTTAAGGAAGAAGTTAGAATATCTAGATCTCCTGAGTCCTATCAAATTCAATTACCTCAAGATAGTCAAGACGAAAAGATAACCCCAGATTCGTCTTTTTATAAAAAATGTATTCCAGATTCTTGGTTTCAATTTGATTTATTACCCAAATTTTTTAACTGTGGAAGCTGTGATGATGTCATAAAAATCTACCTTTCACTATCAGAAATAATATCTCAGGATATAGATAATAAATACATTCATCCCAAAGAAATATTTGCCATAATAGATTTAGATAATCAAATAAGAAAAATTAATAACTATCCATTTAAAACTACACAAGAGATATTTTTTAATCTTTATGAAAATACAAAAATAAACAAAGCCAATGCTGAAGCAAATCATAAAATATGGGTAACAGGTTTAATTCATAAAGAAGCTTATTTTCTAATCCCAGAACTTCAGTCATTTTTTGATACTCATAAACCACAGTTTTTTTATAAAGACAGCAAAATATTACTTCAAGATGTTTATAATTCAATGATTCTTGAAATTGAACAAGACAAAAATTTAGCTGCAAATTTAGAAACGATTAGCCATCGCATAAAAAATTGTCTAGGACTAGATTTTAATGATTTAGAGCAATTAAAAGATATTTGGTTAAATCTATTTAAAAATGAGACTAATGAGAATAGAAAGCGCGAATTAATATTGAGTTTACTCACTGTGATAAAAGTCAAAGATAATTACTGGAAAAATATCAAGCCAGAGCAAGGTCTAAATGCTTATCAGGGGCGATTGATGTATTTGGTGAGTGAAAATCAAAAGATTATTAAGTTGGCTTGGATCTATACTCATGCTGAATATGAAAAACGTCCAGAAGAGCGCGATTTAAAGGATTTGCTTAGGGAGTTACTTGATGAGTAAAATCTTCAAGTTCTTCAAGACACATTTCAATGACTTCTCGCATATTTAGCATTAGTTCATCAATTGTGTCTCCTTCGCTATAACAGGGGCGAAATTGTGGGATTTCTCCAATATACATAGTTACCTTATTCGTCAGTCATAGCTAATTGCCACCAAGTAAACAATGGATGCTTTTTAGATGGTAAATATCTAGCTTTGCTCCGAACTGCACTTAAAGCATTTTTCAACTCTCGTGAGCTAGGTTTTGTGACATCAGACCAATGCTTGATAATTTCTAAGCTAGAGAAAATCGGTAAATCTGGCTCCTCTTTCTTAAAGAAAGAGATTGCTTTTTTATCATCAGTGGCAACTGCCCATCTTCGATGAGACCCGATCGCAAAAGTAGCAGATTCACCATCATCCCCCATCTCGAAAACATAGTTGATGAAGGTTTGTTCTTCAGACTCTGACTCAAAGTCAACGACCAAAAGTAACCCTTGTTGTATTGCTCTTTCTAACTGAATTGCTCCATCATTATCTTCAACTGTAAGATTTTGAAGAGTTTTTAACTCTTGGTGTTTTACAACCTCAGTAACTGTGGCTTGAGCAGGAATAGTTTTTAAAATAGATATAAAATTTCCAGAAGCACATAGATTTAGGACACAGCAGGCATCAAGAGTAATGTGAGAATGATTAACTTGCATAACTAAAAGCATCTCCCTTAAGCTTGACGCAAATCTAAGTGAGAAATATCTTCAAGCGTTCCACTTGAATGTTCGCGTAAAACTTCAGCAATACGACGAGCTTCTAGGCGGTCAACATCTAGAAAATTAGCGAAGCGACCTTCAGTAATTAATCCCTGATCCAATGCCTCGATCGCAAGATGCTGATAATGAATAGGAGTTGTATCAGTTCGCTGCACAATTTTATCTAGTCCCAACTCTTGCTGTACTTTTCTCACTTTCAGTCCACGATCTCGTAATCGCTCCCAAGTTCCAGAGGGTAACAATCCTATTTCCTCTAAACGATAAACTAGAGCCTCAACAGATACCCCATAGTAATGCGCTAAAGTAAATAGATTAGTTGGAGTAAATTTCCCGTTAGAACGATGCATATCATTAAATTGCTTTAATAAGCTACTTGTTGGCATTAGAAAGTATTTAGGAAATGCTTCAGCTAAACGTTCACTTTCTGGGAGTCTTTGGTACTGACCATCGAAATCAACAACGGCTTTCCGTCGATGTGCTAAAAAATGTAGATACCCATGAGCTAGTGACCATCTACGACGTTCTTCGGGATGATTAGCATTAATAGCCATACATCCACCAAGCTTATCGTCAAAACCATACATTTCCGAGTATTTTGGCGGCATTCTTATATAAAAGATACGAATACCAACGTTCTGTTCCAATATGTTGCGTAGATGTGCAATGGGAGAGTCTCCAAGCCCTAATCGCTGACGCTCAGCAATAGCAATACTTTCTGCTGCTGCCTCAATTGGCATATTAGATACTTCATATTCTTGAGGGTAATTTTGAGGAAGGGGCGCGTCCATTATCTCTTCAAGATCTAAGTAATTTCGGCACAATTCTTCTAAGTGCGAAATACTTGGGTTAATTAGCGATTCTTCATCTTCGTTGCGCCGATAGGCAGAGCGAAACTGTACCTCAAAAGGCTGAATTACGGGACGAGACTGTACAAAGTCACTGATAGATTTTCCGTAAGCACGAGCAAGCTTGATCAGCTCATTTGGTTTGAGACGGCGCTCTCCTTTTTCAATAGCAACAATAGTTGTTCTTGCAGCATCAATTATCTTGGCAGCATCAGCTTGTGTCACGCCGCACTTTTTTCGAGCTTGTTGGAGAAGTTCACCCAACTTGCTCATGTCAATGTTATCTAGGATATTGCTAGCCATTATATTTCCCTTGAATCTTACTTAAGCGACTAAACAGTTTTTATCAGAAGACTCTATGTCATTACTCTTTATAAGACCAACTGACAGTTGCGACCTCACATTATTCCACTCAGAGACGTAGTTTTGATAAAGTCTAGTCAACTTCAACTTCATCTCAACTGTAGTTAATTTCTCTCCCGTCGAACAGTTATCAACAATGTCATCTAGTTCTGGAAATTTGCAAGCCAAATTTTTCCACTGAATGTCATGTTGATCAGATATATTAAGCAAACTTTGTAGGGTGTCAACCTGTACAAGCATATTCCTCAGACTGATGCTTGGATCTGCGGCTGGTTGATAGTTTCCATGCGATATCAAGTAAGGCGTTGTATCCTCTAAGTTTGCAGCAGCTAAAGATTGCCGTCTCAAAAGGCAAGAGGAGCAGTATCCACATTGAGGTATTTTTTTGCGATGAGGACTATCACAAGATTTAGTTATTGGCAGTAAATCTCTTCTCCCATCTTCAGACAGTTTGCTACACATCTCAGCTTTGGTAGAAAAAAGAAATGGATTCCATACTCGAAATGTTTCCCCTAAAAGAAGCGATATTATATCGCTTACTTTGAGTAAAGTTAATGGATGAACAGACCGAGTGTGATCTAATCCTATTGCTGACGCACGATAGGGAAGATTAATTGCTCCAATTCCATTTTCGTAAAAGCAAAGTTTTTGTTGTCCCATCAAGGACGCACAAGCAGCTCCAAGCATAGCAAATACAAGCCCCCGTGTACGAGTAATTTTGTTTTTTGCATGTGCATTGCTTTCAGATATACGAATGCAATATCTATATAAAGTGGAACGGTTTGGAAAGATTGATTCAACTTTTTTGGCTACTTCTTCCTGTAGGTGATAGACATTAGTGCTACCACCACTACCAAAAAGCACAAATGATCTTTCTGGATAAGTTTTTAGTCGATCATAAATACCTAAAAGGGCATCAAGTCCACCACTCCAAAGCGCTACTTCACAATCTGTAGTTGCAATCGGTAATGATGTTTGCAAACGTTCTGATGCATTTCGATTTTTAAACTCAAATATCCATTTACTCCCTGTAGACCACTTTAGAAGATCTTGCAACTTTTCCTGAAACAATTGGGTGTTTAAAATTTCTGGATGTCTTACGGGTAGAACAACATAAATGGATGTTTGTTGATGACGGAGATCTTGAAAAGAGAGCCGATCCGAAATATGAATTGCAGTCGCAAGATCGATTAAATCTGCAACGACAGATGGAAATCCTTGTGTTACACGATACTGAAAAGCTTGGTCATCTATAGATATCCCTATATTACTTTCGATGTTCTTCTTATGATCAGTCAGTCGAACGCTTCCATCGTTATTGATACCAACACCGAAATCCAAAGTATAATTTAGAGAAGAAATAGAAAATTTGTTATCTAGCATAGATTTTCGTCCATATCTATAGTGTTTATTTGACGACGAGTTGGTATTCGTAACCCTGCAACACTTTTGTCACTTGCTGCCTTTTTTGCCCAAGCAGGAATTATAGATATAACATTTGGATGCAATTCCTTAATTCGCCCTTCAAGAGTTACACTGTCAACTCCCATATGGTGCTTATCGATTAACGGGATGCAGTCTTTGAAACCTGATTCATACACCCCGTTCATAAAGTTTACTAAAATAGCCTCAGAAACGCTATTAGCATTTATGTCTTGAACAGAACCATACCTAATTTCTTGTATGCAATCTTTTGCAGCACGAAGCATAAGTTCTTTTCGGTCATGCCATTCGTCAATACCTAGTATTTTTTCAATCTCTTTATTTGCTGAGCCAAAATCAATATTTCCACAAGACTCTTCAAAAATCTTAGTCAATGTTTCTCCTATCTTTTGAGCAAGAATGATTGGAATATTTCCTTGTGCTTGGATATCTTTTTTAAGAGCTGTCATTAGAACTCGCGCACATTCATCAGCATTTGCCTTGCCTTCACAAATCCATTTATATGATTTTATGTAGATTTGCTTAAGTTTACGGAAAATATCACCGTCAGCCATTGCTTAACCCAGTGTTTGTTGTTTGTTTATATCGTTAGCTTAGATCAATGACCTGACATTGTCAATCCTTAAAATAAATTAATTGTATTAAATGTCAGGTTTCTTGTCCTAAAATTTTCGAGATGCTCCATCCAACAACCATCAAGGTGTTCCTATCCCCGTCACTATCATCAACTAATCTGCTAAATTACACCCATCTGTATAGGCGATCGCACTAATGGCATATTTTTAAAGCGATCGCTTGGCATTGTTTGCCCCTCTTGCGATAGCTATTACTAAGTGCCATCTGATTTTTCTGATTATGGCAATAGCTCTAAGTAGTCGATGGCTTCAGGTGTGGCTGTGAATTTATGAGCAGATTCAGTCTAAACTTCAAAGTTAGCACTTAGCGGAATTCAGGCTACATTGGGAGCAGTGGTAAAAAAACTTGAATGATCATTGGAGGATTTAAGATGGTTGCAGATAAAATTTTGCGGGTTTCACCTGAAGCATTTCGGAAGAGATTAAAGAATTATCCTGATTGGGAAAAGTCGGCTCAATCTAGTTTAGCTGTGAAGTTTTTAGAGAAAAGAAGACAAAGGCTTGCTCAAATGTCCGAAGTGGATATCAAAAATGCAGAGATTGCTCTTGAGCGCTTTAAAGTAAGCATCAATAGCGATCGCCCCGATCATGCAAAGCTTTATCTATGACTGTCTTTGCTACGACTAATGTTCGGCATTTGTCGCGCTTTACGGAAGCTTTTGAGTGAGAATCTATACAGTTGTAACGCCAATCACACCGATCGCGTCATTTGCACTCGATAACGTTCCTTTTTAGTAATCATAATTTCTCCAACCGTTAGTCGCCCCTTGCCACGAATTGCCACTAAATCACCAGACTTAAGTTGATAGTTGGGCTGCGATACCGTCTTCCAATTAACGCGCACATCTTCACCATTAATCAAATCCACCATTTTACTGCGCGACATTCCAAAACCAAAAGAAGCGATCGCATCTAACCGTAACGAAGCCTCAGTGGAAGTCAGTTCTTTGGTAACAGGTATGCGAATTTTGAGATCTTCCCAAGCGATCGCATTTACTTTAACAGGCACTGTACGAACTTGATTGAAATGGATTTGTAAATACTCCATTAATTCAGGAACGATGATCGCCTGTGCGCCCTTTTCGCCCAATACATTCACATCACCGACCTTTTGACGCTCAATACCTGAGCCAAGAATTGCACCGAGGAAATCACGATGGGTGGCGGTGTCAAATAAGAAGTTACCAGCAATAGAGATCGGCGTGAGGCTGACCATCGACACATCAAGAGGTAACTCAGAACGGGCGATCGCAATGCGTTGGCGCTCAGCCTGTTCATAACCGCCCCAAGCGAGGCATTGCACTTCCGTCATCTTAGAAAATACCCGCAAACCTTCGGCAACTTCAGGCGGTGACAAAAAATCACTGCATACAACTTCCCATGTCTGAATAGTGCGATCGCCTAAATCCAGCAAACGGCTAACAGTTTCTCGGTTCTCAACATGATTTAACAGGTCACGCGGTAGCATTAAATTTCGTCAAACTCTTCTTCAGGAATACGTTGCTTCGACTTATCAGGAATCTTGGTTTCACCCCAAGCATCACGGATTTGTTTTTGAGTTTCATTACGAAAATTAGGCTGATTGGAGTCTAAATAATCATCCTCAAAGTCATCATAATCATCATCGTAATTATTGCTTGATGATGGTGGCGGCGCGATCGGTCTGGATGGCTCAGGACGAACTTCGGCTCTGGCTTGACGACGTTGCTGCTGCGGTGGATTTACAGGAACACGCTCTTCCGCCCAATTGTCGCCATCATCCCATGACTGCTCTTGCCGATAGATCGGACGTTGCTGCTGTGGTGGTGGTGAATAGCTGCTTCTAGTCCCCGATGAGAGCGTATTATCACGAATGACATTTGTTGGAGGCATGTAGTCATCTTCAAAGTCATCTTCCCAAGGGGCTTTACCCAGTCCGATGCGTTCGAGTAATCCTTTGCTGAGTTGGGTCATGCGATCTTCCATGCCCTCGGTGACGATGATGCGATCGCGTCCGACCGCGATAATCTCATTCACATCAAGTTCGTAAGTGCTAATCAAGCTGGCGGGAATGATCGGATTACCGACCGAAGCAACAATCAAAAACATTAAATCGCCCGTCTCAGGATCGAATTTAAAGTCGCGCACTTTACCCAATGGCTCACCTGACTCGGTAACAACTTCATTATTAATTAGGGTGGTGAAGCGCTCCGTCACCAAAATATCTTCAAGTACCGATTCGTCATCCACCAAAATTGCGTCAGGTCCCAGCAAATCAATATTGTCAAGGGACATAAAGAACGTATCGCCAATCCCAATCGCTGTCCCTGGAACAAATCGCTCGGCTAATGTCATCCCTGTAACGCGGCGCTGATCGACATCCAGCCATATTTGCGTTACAATGCCAAGCCGCACGGCTGAGCGCTTGCTAAAGACTTGCAAACCCAAAACGGCGGCACGTTGACGAAGATTTTCCGATTGCATCATGGCGGTGACGAGGCTCTAAATTATTCCTTACAGGCGGGGAATCCCCACGAGTGGGGCATGAACTAAAAAACAAACAAGGCGATAAATACCTAGCCCTGATTCTAGCAGACTAGATCCCTGTCGATCTCAATGAAGTTGGTTCGGGTTTCAGGTCAATGATTCTGACCGAGGTGATTTCTGGTGGTGGGGCATTAACGAAATGTACTCCACAAAATCTACATTATTTCGTTTTATCTATCGGTCAATTCGAGCATTGAGCCATTTTTGGAATGATTTTTGACTTTCGCCCGAAGGTTGACCTAAAATCAAATTTTTAGTACTGATATCTTCGTCTAGTTTCTCCCAGTGAATTCCTTCTCCTTGACCAATAGTACGCCAGTCATCACGTTCTTCTTTAGAAGCATTGATTAGTCTTGGATACCATGCCAATGGGACACAGATTGTCCGTCCATCTGATAGATCGACAGATAAAGTATTATCGGTAATAGTTACATCTTGAATTGTTGGTATTTCAAGGAGTTCAATCGTTAAAGAAGTCATTCCAACCTGCTAGCAGTTGCTCTTGATGTTCTTGAATTAGTTTTTGAATATGATTGATTTCTGTGCGGCTAAATCCTTTGTTTTTCTGTAAGCGGATTGGAGCAAGCCAAAATTTAGCTTGGTCTTCATCTCGCTCAATATGTATGTGTGGTGGTTCGTCGCGATCGCCTGCATAGCAGAAAAAGCGATAAGCACCGACTCTTAATAATGTTGGCATTTGAGGATATAGATTTATAGCTAAACATTAGCTGACATAAATTTGACTGTCAATATCTAATCGCCCTCACTCATACCAACTAAACGGCGATTGACTCAAGCGGTCAAGAAACTCCCAAGTGAAAGAAATAGAACTATTTAATAGGACTTACGCATAAGAACGAAATGTAAGGGCAATTCATGAATTGCCCCTACGATGAAATGTGGGCTTCAAGTCATTTTTGCGTAAGCCCTATTTAACTCATTCCCATTCAATCGTGCCAGGGGGCTTAGAAGTAATATCGAGTACCACCCGATTCACTCCTTTTACCTCATTGACAATGCGATTAGAAATAGTCTCCAACAACTCATAGGGAACTCTTGCCCAATCCGCCGTCATGCCATCCTCACTCGTGACTAGACGCAAGACAATCGGATGGGAATAGGTGCGTTTATCACCCATCACGCCCACACTGCGGACAGTCGGTAACAGCACCGCAAAGGCTTGCCAGAGATTATTGTACTGACCTGAACGATTGACTTCTTGACGCACGATGAGATCGGCATCGCGTAAAGTATTCAGTCGATCGCTAGTAATCTCACCAATAATCCGAATCGCTAACCCAGGACCGGGAAACGGCTGACGCTTGACGATTTCTTCGGGCAGTCCAAGGGCTGTACCCACCTTTCGCACTTCATCTTTAAACAATTTACGAAGTGGCTCGACTAGGGTAAAGCGGAGATTGTCAGGCAATCCACCGACATTGTGATGGCTCTTGATTTTGACTGCAACTCGCTTACCAGTGACGGGATCAGCATTGGTGTCTGCTGATTCAATTACATCGGGATAGAGTGTACCTTGAGCGAGAAAATCAAAAGGTCCTAAACGGCTAGATTCCTCTTCAAATACACTGATAAACTCACCGCCGATTAACTTGCGCTTCTGTTCAGGATCGGTAACTCCTTTAACCTTCTCAAGGAAACGTTCGCGGGCATTGACATATTCCACATGAATGTGAAACTGCTCTTCAAATAGTTTAACAAGGCGTTCTGGTTCTAGCTTCCGCATGAAACCTTGATCGATAAACATACAGGTGAGGCGATCGCCGATTGCTTTATGCAACAAAAAGGCAAGTGTAGAAGAATCAACCCCACCCGATAGAGCTAGTAAGACGCTCTTATCTCCAACCTGTGCGCGGATTTCGCGAATCGAAGTTTCAATAAAAGCTTCGGTAGTCCAACTAGGCTCACATTGGCAAATGTGATAGACAAAATTGCGAATCATCGCCATGCCGCCTTGAGAATGGACGACTTCGGGATGGAACTGTACGCCGTAGAGTTTGCGATGATGATCAGCGATCGCGGCACAGGGAGTATTCGCGGTATGGGCTAAAATCTCAAATCCCTTGGGCAAATCAATTACCGAGTCGCCATGACTCATCCACATGGTGATCCCTGTATCAACATTAGTCAGCAAATCCGTGGGATCATCAATTTGCAATTCCGCTTTACCATATTCCCCGTGATCGGCTCTCTCGACCTTGCCGCCGAGTTGTTTTGCCATTAGTTGCATTCCATAGCAAACTCCGAGAATGGGAATGCCCAAGTTAAAGATTTCGGGATCACATTGGGGTGAATCTTCGTCATAAACGGAATCTGGTCCGCCTGATAAGATGATTCCCTTAAGATTTAATTGCTGTAATTTTTCGGCGGAACTATGGAAGGATAAAACTTCAGAATAAACCTGCGTCTCACGGATACGGCGAGCAATTAACTCTGAATATTGCGAACCAAAATCGAGGATGGCAATCATTGAACGTTGGGTAGTATTGTCTGTGGTGTTATTATAAGCTTGATCGTAGTCTGGGCTAGTTGCAAGAGCATTTTCAAGGTTTTGGATGCGATCGGATGATGTTGGGGGTGAAGAAACCACAGTAGATACCTCTATCCTATTTAGCGATAGCATTTAATGACATGTTAAGGCTGATGGGTAAGCCGATTGCTACAAAAAAGTAGCTATTCTTACAATGCTAGCAAAACAGTAGCTGTTTATGATTTTATTTATGATTATGAATAATTAGTTGCGATCCAAAGTCGCTGACTTTTTCGTGGTGTGATGAGGGACAATTAGATTTGGTGAAAAATCAAGAAAAACATTTGAGACATTGAGTATGCGCCGTGCGGTTTTATGTGGATATTACGGAATGGGTAATGGTGGTGATGAAGCTTTGCTTGCCACGTTGTTGCAAATGCTGCCCAAGGATGTCCAACCGCTGGTATTGTCGGCAAATCCTAAAGCCACCGAAAGTTTACACCGAGTCGAAGCTAGTGATCGCTATTCAGTATTTTCATTAATCAAAGAATTTAAGCGATCGGATTTATTTATTTGGGGTGGCGGTAGTTTGATGCAAGATGCTACCAGTGCCAGAAATCCGATTTATTATGGGGGGCTGATGGGTTTAGCTCAAGGCATGGGCTTACAGACGATCGCATGGGCGCAAGGAGTCGGACCGCTCAACCGCAAGTTAAGTAAATGGATATCGAGACGTGCTTTTCAGGGATGTACATTTGTATCGGTTCGTGATCGCCAATCCGCACAGTTACTAGCTAACTGGCAAGTTGAAAGTGTGGTTGCCCCCGATCCTGTGTGGGCGCTAGAGGCAACAGAGGTGAATATTTATCCTGATTTGGGGACAACCCGTGTAGCGGTAATTTTGCGATCGCATCCTGACTTAACTTCCTGTCGCCTTGCCACGATTACCGAAGCTTTGCAAAACCTACAAGCGCAAAGGGATGTCGATATTCTGTTGATTCCCTTTCAACCAACCCAAGATAAGGCGATCGCCCAAGCAATTTGTGATTCCCTCAATGATAAATATCCCAAAAGGAGTCGGATTATTATTCAAAAAGATCCCCGTTGTCTGAAAGGGATTTTTCGGGGTGTAGATTTAGCGATCGCGATGCGTTTACATGGATTGATTATGGCGGCATCGGAAGGCTGTCAATGTTCAGCGATTAGCTACGATCCCAAAGTTAGCTATTTAATGGAAGATTTAGGCATTTCTGGCTGGGAATTGGCGAGTCTGCCCGAAGATGCTCAAGTGCTTACCGATCAATGGATTAACTCTCTAGAAAATCGCGATCGGGCGATCTCGACTCGTGTTCATGAACTTAAACAACAAGCTCTAATTCACAAAGAGCTATTAATTTAAGAATTACTTTCTACGGTCAGAGACTCAAAACAACTAAAAGAAGGGGCAATTCATGAATTACCCCTTCTTTTTCTTCTAAAAAAGCTTACTTTTTGACACGGTTTTTGCACCATTTATTAATGCCCCAAATCGCACCAATGGTCAAGATACCTGCGGAACCCTCAAACTCAAAGGGAACTGGTTGGACATTAAAGTTAGAAACAGACAAGGCTCCAGCACCACCATCATTTGTCAAGGTTTCCACACGAAAGCCAAAAGTATCGCCATCGTTCAAAGTAAATGTAACGGGAGAAGAGCTAAGTTGTCCATCGGTTGTCGCTAATTGAGTAAATGTACCGTTGTACAAATAGCCTGCTACATCATTACCAGCAGAATCTAATGAACCATAACTCCAAGTAAAGATCAATGTACCTGCTCTAGCTGGAGTAATTGCGATCGTCCAATCAGTAGTCCCAGGCGTTGTACTACCATTATTGCCACCAATCAAATCAATTGAATTCAGCCCAGCATTAGTAATATCCACATCACCGTCAGCATTGGAGTTGGTAAGTGTCCAGTTGCTAGTGGCATAGTCGCCAGTGAAGCCGATCGCCATGACTTTCGATGGAAGAGAAGTTAAGACAGCAACAGTTGTGATAGTAGCTAAACTTAGTTTGAGCAGAGGATGAGTGATTAAACGCATAGTGGTTGTGATTAAGGAATAAATGGATAAAGCGATAGTAGGGGTAATTCATGAATTACTCCTACCGTAAAATAGAGAAAGACTAAGTAGTGAAGTAGTTGCTAGGGGTTAGAGAACCAGTAGGCAAAGTGCCAACCATAGATGTCACTTCCACAAATAGGTCACTAGCTGCATTGAATCCTGCTGTGCCATCATTAACTGATACATAGGTGCGGCGGGTTGCTACACTACTACCAAAGCTAAAGAACA
>JBIKYX010000170.1:0-4141 GCA_044355035.1 Pseudanabaena sp.
TATTTTTGTGCCTTCTACACTTATTACCTTTGCCGACATTTTCTTTCTTGCCTCCTTCTTTATTCTCTCATTATCCTGCTATCTTCGTATTAAGTCAAGGTCGCACCCCCTTGAGTAATGTGCCTTTTCTATTTTTGACTTCCTTGATAGATCGACGGAACAAGCGCAAAGGGATGAATATGGGAGCCGATGACTATTTGGAAAAACCCAGTACCAAAGAAGAACTATTAAGCGCAATCGCTGTACGTCTTGATAAGCAAACAGCCATAGAAAACCTTGTTACCGAAAAAATGGAAGCTCTGCGTAGTAGCATTACCCTATCGCTGCCCCATGAATTACAAACTCCTCTCTCAGGCATCATGGGACTCTCAGAACTGATGATGATGCAAAATGAAGAGATTGAAGCTAATGAAGTCTATGAATATGCTGTAGGGATTCATACTTCAGCGAAACGATTACATCGACTTATTCAAAATTATTTGCTTTATAGCAAGCTACTGTTATTGCGATCGCAAGGTCAGCAAAAATTTATTTCTGACTATCCCGCCGATAGCCAAATTGTGATTAGAAGTATTAGCGATCGTAAAGCCTTTGAATGCGATCGCTTGGATGATTTAGAACTAGATCTTGTCGATATTGAACTAAATATTTCATCCGAAGATTTAATTAAAATCATTGAGGAGTTAGTCGATAATGCTTTCAAATATTCCCAAGCAGGGAGTAAAGTTTCTTTAAATAGTCAGATTGTGGACTCTCAATGGATATTAACAATTGAAGATCGGGGAAGGGGGATGAATCAAGAGCAAATTGCGAATATTGGCGCTTATATGCAGTTTGAACGGCAACTATACGAACAACAAGGCATGGGGCTAGGTTTAATAATTGCGCGGACTTTAGTTGAGTTTTATGGCGGGACGATCAATGTGCAGAGTCAAGAAAAATTAGGGACAAAAATGGCGATCGCGATTCCTATTTCCTAATGCTGTAATCTATGATTGAGAGTAATTCAAATAGCAAAAAACAGCAAAATGTCGGTTGTCCCATCTCATCGCAAAGCAAAAGCTCTCCCAGATACCCAGCGCCGCCCCGCCAAAGAACTATGCAGTGAATGTGGGCTTTGTGATACCTATTACATTCATTATGTCAAAGAGGCTTGTGCGTTTATCACCCAGCATATTGATGAACTTGAAACCCAATCCCACGGGCGATCGCGTGATCTAGATAACGAACAAGAATTATATTTCGGTGTGCATCAAGAAATGATCGCCGCCCGTAAAACTGAACCGATCGCTGGAGCGCAATGGACAGGCATTGTCTCTAGTCTGGCGATCGCCATGCTCGAAAAAGGCTTGGTTGAGGGTGTAGTTTGTGTGCAGTCTAGTGAAAGCGATCGCTTTAAACCTCAGCCCATAATTGCCCGCAACCGTGAGGAGATTTTGGCGGCGAGGGTGAATAAACCGACTCTTTCACCGAATCTCTCGGTATTAGAGCAGATCGAGCAGTCGGGAATTAAGAGGCTTTTAGCGATCGGTGTGGGTTGTCAAATTCAAGCTTTGCGAACGGTTGAAAAGGAACTCGGTTTAGAAAAACTCTATGTGTTAGGTACGCCTTGTACGGATAATGTCACCAGAGACGGCTTACAAAAATTTCTTGATACCACTAGCCGATCGCCTGAAACCGTAGTGCATTATGAATTTATGCAGGATTTTAATGTCCATTTCCGACATTCCGATGGTTCTACTGAGCAAGTGCCATTTTTTGGGTTAAATACTAAAGAGCTTAAAGACGTATTCGCTCCTTCCTGTATGACTTGCTTTGACTACACCAATGCTCTCGCTGATATCGTAGTCGGGTATATGGGCGCAACCTTCGGATGGCAATGGATCGTGGTGCGAAACGAGACAGGCAAAGAGATGTTGGAGCTAATCAAAGATCAATTGCAAACTCAGCCTGTGATCTCTAGTGGCGATCGCCGCGCTGCTGTTCAACAAGGGATTGGAGCTTACGATCAAGCCGTAACTTTACCGATTTGGCTAGCTTGGATCATTAGTTTTGTGGTGAATAAAGTCGGTCCAAAAGGTTTGGAATATGGACGTTTCTCGATTGATTCCCATTTTGTCCGCAACTTTCTCTATGTGCGCCGCAACTATCCCAAAAAGCTAGAAGCCCATGTCCCCGAATTTGCAAAACGAATCATCGCTCAGTATCAATTGCCAAAAGTTTAAGAGTCCATTTAAGAATTACGTTCTACAGTCAAAGACTCTAAGAGATCCCCCTCAATCCCCCTTAAAAAGGGGGAAGAAGATAATTTAATTGATTCTCCCCCCTTTTTAAGGCAGGGATGTTTCAAGAATAGATAAGCAAATGAAAAAGTAACCTGTATTCACGAGTAGGTTTTTCAGGCGATAATTTGATCTAATAGTGTCAAAAGAGGACGAAAATGAGTAAAAGCTAATCGATTATCTCAAACAAGTACCAGATCCACGCGGAGCGCAGGGGAGCCGTGACGATTTATGGCAAATCCTGCTAATCATCATCATGGGAATTATGAGCGGCTACAAAGGTTATCGAGGATTAGATAGATTTGTGGAGAGACATCGGCGTACTTTAGTCCAAAGCAACAATGACTACATCATTAAAGTAAAAAAATCAACCAAAAATGCAAGAAGCGATTAGATCTCACACAGAGAAAGAACCAGCAATTCAAGTCAATATTGAGGAAGATACATCAAAAGGGCGTAAAGTCCAGAGATTGGTTGAGGTATTTGCACCACCAGCAAATTTGATTTGATGAGATATTGGGATAGAGATAAAACGACCGTTGTGGTCACTGGTATTGGGATGATGACAGCGATCGCTTCAGATCGTGAACATACTTGGCAAAAACTTTTGCAGGGAAATTCGGGAATTAAACTTGATTCTCAATTACAAATTCCAGTGGCTCGGATTGATGATGCTCGAATTGTTAAAGAGGACAATTTACCGTCAAGAGCGCAATATTTTTTAGAAAAAGTAGTTTTAGAAGCGATCGCTGATGCAAAATTGGAACTGCCCTTAAATAACTGTGGAGTCGTAATTGGCTCTAGTCGTAGTAATCAAAGAGAATTAGAATTACTTCTCGATCATCCCCGTCAAAATTTAAATCCAAATTATTGGTGGAATTCTCAATCAGCCAACCTTTCCGCCCAAATCGCGCATTTGTTGCAGACCGAAGCACCTGTTATCGCGCCAATGGCAGCCTGTGCTACAGGAAATTGGGCGATCGCTCAAGCCGTGGAGTTAATCCGCTCTGGACAATGCCAAATAGCGATCGCGGGAGCCAGTGATGCCGCGATTACACCATTAACGATCGCAGGTTTTCAAAAAATTAATGTACTCGCAAAATCAGGTGTTTATCCTTTTAGTCTGGAGCGCGAAGGGTTTGCCCTTGGGGAAGGTGCATCGGCTTTAGTGCTGGAATCATTAGCATCAGCCCAGCAACGCGATGGTCATATTTACGGTAGGGTTCTGGGCTGGGGAATTACCAACGATGCTTATCATGCCACTAGCCCCAACCCTGATAACGCTATGGCAGCGATCGCCATTAAGGATTGTCTAAGGCGATCGCAGATCTCCGTCGCCGACATTGGTGATACCAATGGTTATGTCAACTTGCATGGCACGGCAACCCAAATGAATGATTTCCGAGAGGCGCAACTAATTCAGCAATTTTCGCCCTATGTACCTGTTAGTGCCACCAAAGGAGCCGTGGGTCACACATTAGGTGCAACAGGTATGATTGAAGCAGCATTTTGTTTATTAGCTTTACGCGATCGCCTTTTACCGCCGACTACAGGAATGCAAACACCTGCCTTTGATTTGAACATTATTCAAGAGACTAAGCGATCTCCTAGTCTGGAATATGCTCTTAATTTCAGTTTTGGCTTTGGTGGACAAAATGCGATCGTGGCTTTTGGTCAATATTTCTGAGCGATCGCTGTATCGTTTCCAAAAATTCAAAAAATGTAGTGGTAATTCATGAATTGCCGCTATATTAGACCTCTTGCAAATTAAATTTGAGCAGCCACTTGATTCAATTCATAGTTGTACAAAGCAGCAATTAAATTACAACGTAATCCATAACGACGACGACGATTGCGAT
>JBIKYX010000106.1:0-13268 GCA_044355035.1 Pseudanabaena sp.
TTTTTCGGTATAGCCTTCAAAAAAAATACTAAATAAGCGCTTACCAAACCTAGCGATGATCCATTCAGCAAAGTTTTGAGGATTAAAATTAGGAAAAAGACGACTAATTAAGTAAGAGTAAAGAATACGGAATGTTTCTCCAATTCCTAAAGCAAATAAAACTTCCTTAGCGTGAATTGGGTAGCTAAAATATTTTCCCCCATAAAATATGCGTGTCAATCGTTTGACAGTAACTTGCTCACTTCCTAAAACCTCATTCCATAAACGGATCACAGGCGAAAGTTTTGTAAAAAACCGATGGGGTCCATAGTCGAGAATAAACCCACGAAAATGAAAGCTTTTTGCCAATCCACCAACTTGGGCTTCTCGCTCTACAACTGTAATTGTTTGGCTGTGCTTAGATAGAGTGTAGGCAGCAGCAAGCCCTGCGGGACCAGCACCAAGAATAATGGCATGAGATATTTTCGAGGGTACGGTCATAGTTCTGTTAATGTTTATGCGATGTTACCCCATTGTCATAGAAAAATAGAAAGCACTTGTCTAGAACTTGTCAGTATTTTTAAGAAAATCTTCCACAGCTTCTTTTGCCTCTTTAAGGCTGAGATTGGTTTCCTCGCGATAGAGCTTGATCGCTTCTATTTTTCGATCTGGATCAAGAGCCATTTGTTTTACCCGCTCCGATAATCGAGATGGAAACTCAATCTCCATCCGATTTAAAATCAAACTTAGCGACATATCTATGCGTTTTAGCTTGCGATCAAGACGCTTAACCGTCGAGTTTATACTCAAGATTATGATTAAGGCAGTTAAGGATAGAAATAAATAGGCAAGAGCATCCATTGTTTTACTTACTCCTTAGATTTATTTAGCGCTTAGAAAACAAGGTAGGAAAAAAGCTTCATTGTCCAGACAACAACAAAGCTTTCTACTAGTTATATCGTTTAAATTTTAGTAACTATCGGTTTTGCTAACTGTCGTATTGGTTAGTTGCTGGTTGGCTTGGTTGAGGCGATCGGCGATCGCTTCACGCACATCACAATTAACTTCAGGATCAGCAAGAACATCCTGTGCCATTTCGCGATATTCGGCGCTAGTGGTGAGATCTACGCGATCGAGTTGATTGAGATTTTCATAGACAGTCTGAGGTGAGACCGCAACATTGCTTGCCATAATTGTTCCTTTAGTTATTACAGACAAGGGGCTTAAGCCCCTTGTTAATGAGCAGTTAATAATGAGAATTTAAGGTAAATCGGTATCGCCCATGAGGTAGCGATCGCATTCACGAGCAGCACCACGACCTTCGTTAATCGCCCAAACGATTAGGCTTTGACCACGGCGGCAATCTCCTGCCGCAAACACTTTGGGAATACTGGTTGTGAACTGACCATGATTCGCTTTGACATTGCTGCGAGGATCGCGCTCAACCCCCAGTGAATCTAGCAAAGGTTGTTCAGGTCCCAGAAAGCCCATCGCTAACAAAACAATCTGAGCGGGGATCACTTTCTCCGTGCCAGCCACATGTTTGGGAATGAACTGACCTTTTTCATTTCGTTCCCATTGCACCTGCACAGTATGAACCGCCTTGACTTGACCGTTTTCGTCTCCTTCGATTTTAGTGGCTGTGGTGATATAGGCTCTCGGATCGTCACCAAACTTTGCACTCGCTTCTTCTTGTCCGTAGTCCTGTTTGTAGACTTTCGGCCATTCTGGCCAAGGATTATCTTTAGCACGGGTCAATGGGGGCTTGGGCATGATTTCTAGCTGAACGACGCTATTGCAGCCATGGCGGATGGATGTGCCAACACAGTCAGTACCAGTATCACCACCGCCGATGATCACCACATCTTTACCTTGAGCCGAGATAAAATCTTCCCCTGCTTTTCCATTCAGAACGGTCTTGGTATTTGCTGTCAAGAATTCCATTGCAAAATTAATGCCCTTAAGCTCACGCCCCTCAATACTCAAGTCACGAGGCTTAGTTGCACCAGTGCAGAGCACCACTGCGTCAAACTCTTTCAGCAGATCTTCCGCCGCTAAATCTTTGCCAATTTCTGTATTACAGACAAACTTGACACCCTCTTGTTCAAGGATGTTCAGGCGGCGTAACACCACTTTTTCTTTATCCAACTTCATGTTGGGAATGCCATACATTAGCAATCCACCTGGGCGATCGCTACGTTCGTAAACCGTGACCCAATGCCCAGCTTTGTTAAGTTGAGCCGCCGCACTCAATCCTGCGGGACCTGAACCAATCACCGCCACTTTTTTGCCTGTGCGTTTAGCAGGAGGCTCAGGCACAATCCAGCCTTCTTCCCAGCCTTTGTCAATGATTGAGTACTCAATATTCTTGATGGTTACGGGTGGATTGGTAATTCCCAAAACACAGGAGCCTTCGCAAGGGGCGGGACAGACCCGACCTGTAAATTCTGGGAAGTTATTGGTTTTATGGAGGCGATCGAGGGCTTCGCGCCATAGTCCGCGATAAACCAAGTCGTTCCATTCAGGAATGAGGTTATTGACTGGGCAACCGCTTGCCATACCGCTAATCAAATTGCCTGTATGACAAAATGGTGTACCACAGTCCATGCATCTTGCGCCCTGATTACGCAAATTTTCATCGGGCATATGCAGATGAAACTCATCCCAATTTTTGATGCGATCGTTTGGTGATATTTCCGATGGTGCTTCGCGGCGATACTCAATAAATCCTGTTGGTTTGCCCATTAGTTTACTTTTCTATGTTTTTTTAATAGCCTATAGACCATTTTTAAACCGCTTAACTGGTTCTAAGTCTATTTTGGGTATTTCCTTAACATTAGTTAACAAATCGCCAATAAACTGCACCAATCCATACCAATTTAAGAAATGTATAGGCTATTCATGAATTGTCTCTACATTTTTTATGCCCCCCTCAAATGACACTCGATATAGTAATTAATACTCAGTGTTAATAGGGATGTGAATAATAAATTCAGTTCCCTTGTCAAGGCTAGAAACACAAGTTAATCGTCCCTTATGTTTTTCGGTAATGATTTGATAGCTAATCGCCATCCCCATACCTGTCCCCTTCCCTACTGGTTTAGTCGTAAAAAATGGATTAAAAATTTGCTGCTGAATTGCTTCGGGAATACCAGAACCATTATCCGCGATCGCAATCTCGACATAGTTACCATCAATTACTTGGGTTTGGATGCTAATGCAAGGCTGGCGATCGCTCGACGCAGATTCTTCGATCGCATCTATGGCATTTACTAAAATATTCACAAAAACTTGATTTAGTTGCCCCGCATAACAGTTTACTAAGGGGAGATCGCCATATTGCTTGACGATCTGAATTCGGGGAAAATCAGAATTTTTCTGAGGTTTGATGCGATGCCCAAGGATCAACAATGTATCTTCGATACCTTGATGAATATCAATTGCCTTTAATTCAGATTGATCGATATGAGAGAAATTTCTGAGGGAAAGTACAATCTCGCGGATGCGATGCGTACCAACTTCCATCGATTTAATAACTTTCGGCAAATCAATTTTGATAAACTCTAGGTCAATTTCTTCGGCTTTACTTTGTAGATCTGAATTCACTCTCTCGGAGCATTCTTGGCTAAGTTCCACAAATTCTAATAGGTTAATCACATAGTTGTGTAAGTGCCTGATATTGCCATGAATAAAATTGACAGGATTGTTGATTTCATGGGCAATACCTGCGATTAGCTGTCCCAGTGAAGACATTTTCTCGGCTTGAATTAGATGAATTTGCATTTGTTGAAGATCGGTTAAGGCTTGTTCCAATTCGCCATTTGCCTTGATCAGTTCCGCAGTACGTTCGGAAACTTTTCCTTCAACATTTGTGAGCATTTCTCGCAGTTGGTTGTTTGCTTGTAATAGTTCTTCTGAGCTTAACTCTAGAGAACGCTCAATCATCTGATAATCAGCATCATAATGAGTGTAAGCATCATCGACGGCTTGAAGAAAGTTTTGCCATTCTAATGGAATACCATCTAAACTACTGTTTAAGTCGCCAGTAAAATCACTCACATTTTGACTTAAATATTTTTTTAATTGACGTTGAAGTAGGCGATGCATGGGATTTTAAGAAACACTAATACTCTTGGAAAGTTGTAATCGTCATAGTTTGATTGTGAAGTTCGCAGCGATCGCCAAAAGTCTCAGGAGCTATTTCACCATAGGAATAAAATCCAGTCAAGGTAGTTGTCTGCCCCAACATTTCTTGAACACCCTCTACTTCTTCTTCGATGCGCTGTTTGAGTACCAATTTTCGCCCAACGCAACTAATTAAGATTGCCAAATCTGGAGAACCAGCAATATTATTCAAACTATTTTCCGCCGCCGCGATCGCCCCATCAACTAAGCGATCAAAATTAGCTTGCATCAACTGCACAACACTGCCTTCGGGAATATCGCCTGCAAAGGTCAAATTCTGCTCCATTTCATCCACAGCCAAAATTGTCCGCACCACTGCGCGATCGCCAGCTTCGTTATATAAACTCAGGGGAAAGAGCAGTCCCGTTGCAGGTAAGTCCAAAGCGTACTCACCCAAATATTTTTTGTAGAGTTCTAGGGCGGACATACTGTCAAGTTCATATAACACATTGCCTTTAGATTTAGTTACCATCCGTTTTGGTCCAAACGTAGTCCAACCGCCTAAAGAACCATAACCAATTCGGATGCGATCGCCATATACGCCAATTGCCGCAACTAGCTCTTTTTCGACAAGTTCATTCCAAATTACTAAGGTTTCTTGAAATCTTGAACCATCACCCGCCAGACCACCTGTAATTTTTACCGACTCTGGTAATTGCGATCGCAATCCTGAAATTAAATCGCTACCATTAACCGATAGTCCATCAGACAACAAAAACAAGTGGACTAATCCCTCTGTATCAAAGGTTTGTGCTAGCTTGACTCCCACCTCAAAACTATTTTCTGATTCTTCTACTCGTAGATAGTTTCCCTTGATTTGAGTATGTTCAAATTTGATCGCCGTGGCAACAATCGTCCCATCCATAACTTGAGTGCCATAAATTTCTCCTGCGGTAGAACATCCTAAAACAATCGCGTTAGGATATATTTCCTTAAGATATTGCAAAGAATTTTCGGCTTTTAGTACCGTTCTTTCCCCGAACACCAGTACTAACTGAGCAGATAATTGATGAAATTTATGATCAGATGTCTTATCTGCTGAATTGGCGAGCCATCCTTGAGCTATATCCCAACGCAATTGTTCTATTTTCATGAAGTTTAGAATTTTGAATTAAAAAACAACCAATTTTTAGGTTTTGGATTTAGCAATCGGTTTCTATCATAATTTGGAAAGGCTTAAGCCATAACCTATTTTAGCTATATTAATGAAAAGAGATGCGTAGCAACTTTTGCAAATAATGAGGAGTTAATATGACGCAAATTATTTTAGAAATTGGTCAGCCTGTGGTCATTGAAAAGCTTAGAAGTCTTGCCCAAAAGTATCAGCGAACTTTGGAGGAGCAGATTGTTCTAATTTTAGAAAATTCTGTTGCGCCTTTTCCCAAAGAACAAACGACAGTTTTTGCCTTAGATAATACTCAAGATGGCTTTTGGGATATGACTTTAAGGTTTAGGCAGAAGATGCAGCAGGAAAATATTCTGTTTGCTGACGAAGATTTTGCGGGTTTGCGTGATCGCTCTCTGGGGCGGGAGGTTGAGAATTGGTTTGTTAGAATCGAGGGTAGTGAGTTTTGATAGTTTTTTATTTCAGTTTTTCTTTGGCTAACTTCCAAAAACGCTCTAACTCTTCAGGTGTAAGACTACTGATGGGGCGATCGCTTTGATTGCCGATAAATGATTCAATCTTTTCTAAGCGCTGAATAAACTTACGATTAGTCGATTGCAACGCCTCTGACGGATCGAGATCGTACCAACGCGCCACATTGATCAAGGTGAATAGCAAATCTCCTAACTCCGCCTGTTGATTTTCCTTGGATTCATGCTCGATCGCGTGATGCAACTCCTCTAGCTCCTCATGAAACTTTGCCCAGACACCATCGGCATTTTCCCATTCAAAACCCTGTTCTGCTGCTTTTTGGGAAATTTTCAAGCCAGCCATCAGAGGCGGCAGCGATCGCGCATAGCGTTTGAGTTTATAACTGAGTTTTTGAGTTTGCGCTAAATTCTCGCCCTTTTCTTCGGCTTTGATTCTTTCCCAATTTTGATGAATTTCCTGAATATCGTCAGTTTGCAGATCGCCAAATACATGGGGATGACGACGAATTAACTTTTGAGCAATGCCCTCGGCAACTTCGGCGATCGCAAAAGTATTAGCTTCCTTGCCAATTTGAGAATGCAAAACCACTTGCAACAACAAATCGCCCAACTCCTCCGCGATCGCCTTACTATCACCACCCTGAATTGCATCTACCACCTCATAGGCTTCCTCAATCACATAGGGAATCAAGCTTTCGTGGGTTTGCGCCAAATCCCAAGGACAACCACCGTCAGGCGATCGTAATTTTGCCACCACATCAAGTAAATGTTGCAGCGCCATCAAGTTAGCATCCGCTTTGAAATGGGATTCAGCCGCGTCAGGTATACCAAAAGTCATAAGATTTGTTTTAATGTTAAGAAAAGTAACGAAATGCTATAATAATATATATAAAAATAATTGCTTTAAAAAAACTATATAGCGCCATTGCGGTTGCTTCAGATCTATCCCCATGAGTAACACTGCTGACCCCGAAATGTTAAAGAAACTTCTAGAACCATTGCTAGAAGATTTTACATACTGGTTTGATCGTTCTCAGAAGCTGCTTTCTAGCAAACGACTAGATTTTTTGCCAGAAGCAGATCAGCAAGCCCTACTAGAGCGTGTCGAACATGCAATCAAAGAGGTGAGCGTAGCGATCGCCTTATTTCGAGTCACAGGACACCAAGTTGGCGTGGATATGGCAACCATGAAACCTTGGCACGCATTACTTATGGAATGCCAAGCCGTAGGAATGCGCTACTATCGTAATCAAGCAATTTAAATTTTTGATTTACCCTCTTAAGTGGGCTTAATTAATTGTTAGATAGTGGAACAGGCTTCTAGCCTGTCGACGGGCAAGATGCCCATCCCACATTTTATATTTAATTGAAACCAGCTACTTATAACAAACATCACATAACATTACTTTTAGGATTTTTAGGAAAGCAGACATGGTACAAATTCTCTACATACTAGCTTTTACTATTCTGTCAATTTTTGCGATCAGTAATCTTATCCGTAGCATGATTTCGCTTTCGCAAAATGAAGCGCGTAACTATCAAGGTAATCGTATTCGTCTCACTGCGCCCCAATATAACCACCCTGAATTGTGGGATAAGGACGGTAAATATATTGATGAACCCTTAATGGTGATTAAGTCAATTGACGTTGATGATGCCCGTTCTAGACTTGATGCTCTTTATAACTCTTCGCCGAGTGGTGAAAAATAATTTTTTTAAAGGCTTAAATTAGCGGTGCAAAGCGCCGCCAGTTTAGTCGGTAGAGGTAAAATGTCCCATAGTTTATTAGTTTGTACGACCTGCGCTAGTACTTGGCAAAATGGTAAGAAGGTTGGTGTTAGTGGTGGTGAGATACTGCTCAAAGAGCTTGAATCATTACATCAAGACTGGGAAAGGCGATCGCAATTTGAGGTTCGCGCCGTCTCATGTATGAGTGCTTGTAGTAAAGCTTGTGTGGTAACATTCGCATCGGCGGGTAAATATTCATATATATTTGGTGATCTGCCCAGTGATAATGAGCATATCTCTACCACCGCATCGGCGATCATCGCCTGTGCCGATTTATATAGCGATCGCCTCGATGGCGCAATGGCATGGAAAGAACGACCAGCGCTGCTAAAAAATGGTGTGATCGCACGAATACCACCTTTATAATCCTTTCTTTATAAGATTTGTAACTCCCATGCAAGGCACGATCAGTGAAATTGACCTAAATACCGTTATTAACTTGATCGAGTTGGGGCAGCGCACTGGCGAATTGTTGATTGAGTCAGGTGACGGTAGATTTTGGTTTTTGTTTTTTGACAAAGGGCAGATAATTTACGCCACGGATACAGAAACTAATCTGATTCGCTTGCGAAATTATTTATCTGCTTGGGGTCTGGATAATGCTCTCGATCGCTTAGCCACAGACAAGCTAGAGATTAACATCTTGGAATATGGTCAGATTTGGGCGCTACTAAAAGCAGATATTTTAAGCCCTGCTCAAGCTAAATCGATTTTGGAAAATATAATTCGTGAGGTGTTATTCGATATTCTCAGTCTTTATCAGGGCGCGTTTGTATTTGAAATTAGTCCCGCCCTTACCCCAAAATTAGCGAGCTTCAAATTCTCAGAGATCTGTTCTGAATATCCACGACAATTGCGCGAATGGAAGCAATTTGATCCAATTTTAGAATCTATACATCAAGCTCCGATGCTAGTTAACAGTTTGGTTAGTAATGAGGCTTTGCCCCATTTGCGTACTTGGATTGATGGCAAAAATACAGTTCGCCAATTATCTCGGTATTCGGGGCTGGATATTTGTCAAGTTGGACATGATATTTATGATGCGTTAATTTCTGGAGAGGTGGCGATCGCCCCCACAATAAGTAGCGTTATTCCCGAAGTGAAAAGGACATCACCGAAAATTTTATGCATCGATGATAGTCAGACAATTTGCCGCGCTGTGGAATATATTCTCAACCATCACGGCTATCAAATCATGGCTATTTCTAGTCCGATTAAAGCCTTAAGTATTATCTTTCAGCAGAAGCCCGATCTGGTTTTATGTGATATCGCCATGCCAGAGCTAAATGGTTATGAGCTATGTGGAATGCTGCGTAAATCCACGGCTTTTGCCAAAACTCCGATTATTATGCTGACGGGCAAGGATAGTTTTATTGATCGCGTCAAGGCAAGAATGGTGGGAGCAACTGAATATTTGACAAAACCGTTTGGAGAAAAAGAGTTGCTGACAACGGTAGAGAAGTATAGCAAGTAGCTTCAAAATCCACCGCCCCCAGGGGTTTCGATGACAAAACTATCGCCAACATCCATGTGAACTGTGGCTGTGCTAGCTAATTCAGCGATCGCGCCATCATTTCTAATCACATAATTATGTCCGATTGCGCCTGAACCTCCACCGCTTAAACCAAAGGGCGGAATAACACGACTACTTGATAAAATCGCGGCTGTCATCGGCTCACGAAACTTAATCCGCCGCGTGACACCATCACCGCCTTTATATTTTCCTTGACCGCCACTGTTCGCCCTAATTGCAAACTCTTCTAACAGCACAGGAAATCGCCATTCTAGAATTTCAGGATCGGTAAGTCGCGAATTAGTCATGTGGGTCTGGATTGCACTGGTTCCATCAAAACCATTTCCAGCCCCAGATCCACCACAAATAGTTTCATAATATTGATAGCGATCGCTTCCAAACGTAAAATTATTCATCGTCCCTTGCGAAGCCGCCATCACACCCAGCGCACCATACAAAGCATTAGCGATCGCCTGTGATGTTTCCACATTACCCGCTACCACCGCCGCAGGATAAACAGGATTTAACATTGAAGCTTCAGGAACAATTATTTCTAAAGGGACTAAACATCCTCCATTCAAAGGGATTTCATCATCGACTAAAGTACGGAAAACATACAACACAACCGCCTTACAAACCGCAAGTGGTGCATTAAAATTATTTCCTAATTGCGCCGAAGTCCCCGTAAAATCAATCTTCGCACTACGATTAACCGCATCCAAACTCACCGATACCACAATCTGACTGCCATTATCAACAGGATAAACAAACCTCCGCTCATCTTTTGACCTTTGACTGTTGACTTTTTCCTTGACCAAATTAGCGATCGCCTTACGAATAGAAAGTTCGGCATTATCCCGCACAAATCCCATATAGGCTTGCACGGTTGCGGCTCCATAATGAGACACCATACGCTGAAGTTCTTTTGCACCACATGTATTAGCAGCTATTTGCGCTTGTAAGTCAGCAATATTTTGGGCTGGATTACGCGCTGGATATTCACTGGAAGTCAGCAAAGCCAGAGTCTCAACTTCGCAAAATTCACCACTTTTGACAAGTTGGAAATTATTAAAGAGAATTCCTTCTTCTTCAATACTTGTACTATTGGAAGGCATCGATCCAGGGGTAATGCCGCCAATATCAGCATGATGTCCCCGTGAAGCGACATAAAAAGTGGGTTTTGAATGAGTATCAATAAATACAGGCGTAATTACGGTGATATCAGGTAAATGTGTACCGCCGTTATAGGGATTATTAGTCGCAAAAACATCACCCAATTTAAACTCATAACCGCGATCGCCAATCAAAGCCCTGATTAATGCTTTAACACTCTCACCCATAGAGCCAAGATGCACAGGAATATGCGGTGCGTTTGCCACAAGTTCACCATCGCGATCGAATATCGCACAGGAAAAATCTAACCGTTCGCGAATATTCACACTAGCACTCGTATTTTGCAGCGTAAATCCCATTTGTTCAGCGATCGATTGAAAGAGATTATTAAAAATCTCCAATTTAATCGGATCAGGAGATCCCCCTAAATCCCCCTTGTAAAGGGGGACTTGTTCTTCTCCCCCCTTAATAAGGGGGGCTGGGGGGGATCTATCCTCAGTTTTAGCTAAAGATCCCTCTAAATCCCCCTTGTAAAGGGGGACTTCAAGAGCCTCTTCTCCCCCCTTTACAAGGGGGGCTGGGGGGGATCTTCTCAATATCAAACAATCATCCTCCGTTAACTCCGCTTCCCAACTAGGCTCGATCGCATTAGTCCCCGTCGCATCAATAATCAACGCCGCCCCCATAACGCGATCGCCCACCCGCAAATACTCCCGCCGAAACACAGGCGCATCATGCCATTCACCCTGCATACACACCTGTGTAAATGAGATCGCCTTACCCATAGCCAAATTCTTATTTTTCCTTTTTCCTTTTTCCTTTTTCCTTGAAACAATAGTTTCCACACCGATCGCCTCTACCATCAGCACTTTATCGGCAAAGATAAAACCATATCGTTCCTTATGCAGAGTTTCAAAACTGTTTTTTAGAAATTCTAAGGTGTCTGGTGAATGGAATCTAAAAGGATCGGACATGATCACCGTTAGGGATGAATCAGTGCCAGCATAGCGCAAACGGAGACTGGTTTCGATCTCTAAATCGCCGTTAGGATTGCCTTGCAAAATTTCGGCTTTGCCGTCTTCGCTCAAAGTTTTAGCAGTAATTTCTAATTCTGTTAGAAGTTCTAAATTCAATTCTGACTCGACAGAGCGATCGCGAATTGTGCGAATATCCGCTAAACCGATACCGTAAGCAGATAGTACACCTGCATAGGGATGGATGAATACTTGAGTCATGCCCAATACATCAGCGATCGCACAGGCATGTTGACCACCTGCACCACCAAAACAACAGAGAACATATTCTGAGACATCGTAACCACGTTGTACGGATATTTTTTTGATCGCACTTGCCATTTTTTCGACCGCAATTTCCAGAAATCCTTGAGCGACGACTTCAGGTAATGCGACTTGTCCTGTAGCTTGGCTAATGGTTTGGGCTAATTCTGTAAATTTCTCGATTACAATTTGGCGATCAAGTGGTAAGTTTCCATCTTTGCCAAATACTTTGGGAAAGAAATCAGGCTGTAACTTCCCTAACATCACATTGCAATCTGTGACTGCTAAATTGCCGCTATTTCTATAACATGCTGGACCAGGAAATGCGCCCGCCGATTCAGGTCCGACGCGATATCTTGCGCCATCAAAAAATAGCAGCGATCCTCCTCCTGCCGCGACCGTATGAATCGCCATCATTGGTGTACTGAGCCTCACCCCTGCGACTTCGGTGGATAGCGATCGCTCATAACTTCCCGCATAATGAGCCACATCGGTGGAAGTTCCGCCCATATCGAAACTGATAATTTTCTCGAAACCCGCTTGTAAACTGGTCTGCACCGCACCAACGATGCCTCCTGCGGGTCCAGAGAGAATGCTATTTTTGCCTTGAAAAGATTTTGCCTCCGTCAGTCCGCCGTTAGACTGCATAAACATTAGCTTGCCAGAATCCCTTGAAGCATTACCAAGTTCAGAACTAATACGATCAACATAGCGTTTGAGAATTGGTGATAGGTAGGCATCAACAACGGTAGTATCAGCACGACTGATAAATTTAATTAAGGAACTAATTTGATGGGATACAGAAATTTGGGTAAAGCCAATTTGTGTGGCGATCGCGGCTAATCTCTGCTCATGGTCAGGATATCGATAACTATGCATTAAGGCGATCGCACAGGATCTAATTCCCAAATCGTAAGCTTTTTGGAGTTCAATTAATGCTAAATCTTCATTTAAAGCAATTAGAACTTCCCCTTGAGCGCTATGACGTTCTTCAATTTCGATTACCTGTTCATAGAGCATTTCGGGTAAGACAATCTCTCTTGCAAATATATTTGGGCGATTTTGATAGCCAATCCGCAGCGCATCGCGAAAGCCTTTGGTAATGGCTAAAACAGTGCGATCGCCTTTACGTTCTAGTAAGGCATTAGTGGCGACAGTGGTTCCCATTTTAATCGCGGCGATCTGCTCGATCGGAATCGCTTGATCTTGCGAAAGTCCTAAAATATCGCGGATACCTTGAATCGGTGCATCGTTGTAGCGATCGGGATTTTCGGATAATAATTTATGGACAATAATTTCACCATCAGGGGTTTGAGCAACGATATCGGTAAATGTGCCACCGCGATCGAGCCAGAATTGCCATTGATTATTAATTTTTTCTACTGAAGTTTCTACTGAATTAGCACTCATATTTAGTCTCTATTTTCAGATTAAAATCTCACACCGATTATCTCACACCGATTATATGTGAGTATACCCAAGACTTTTTTAGGTTATTCTACAGGTTAGCAGTTTTAGGACTTACGCAAAAAAATCCCTCCCTTTGGTGAATCATGCCCTTAATCAAAATTCTCCCAGATTGGTATTTGCCTGAAAGTCAAACAACCTCAGAATCAGTTTATATGAATCGTCGGCGATTCCTTAAAAAAGCTGGCTTAGGTAGCCTTAGTATTGCGGGTTTATTAGTCGGTTGCCAAAGTATTAAGGAATAAAAAATAAATAACATATGCAAATAAGGATAGAATAAATAAAAATAAGTGTTAATTATGTACTATTGCGAAGAGATTGAATCGGAGATGTTGAAGTTTTACACATCA
>JBIKYX010000107.1:0-13203 GCA_044355035.1 Pseudanabaena sp.
TGGTCTTATCATAAATTGGGTCTCCTGTAGACCCTTTTACTTTATTCCCCCTTCACGCTTTTTCCTAGGTATACCCACCTTTTCAAACAGCCTCTTAGGTTAAAGTTTGCATAATGTATCTCAGACAACCAATCTAAGTTGTTTTAAATTGATACGATCCGTAGGATGGCGATCCATAACAAGGCAATCGGTTTCCTGTAATCTTTTTTCTATCTAAGCGCCCCCTAATTCCCAAAACATGACTGCACCCAAACATGATTGCTATGACAGGTTCCTTGCCTAATCCAGACCTTGTGTCTAACAATTTAACGGATGGACAGGTAGTGAGGAACGCCACATTACACATCCTACTTGCAGCTATGCGAGTCATGAGTCGCTCTACTGGAATACTCCAAGTCGAGACGAAACATCATCGATGGAAATTATTACTTACTGGCGGAGGATTAGTACTAGCAGAAGAAGAAGGTCAAGTAATACCCACATTAGTCCGTAAATATGGCAATCGAGGCATTAGCTTTTCGCGTATCCCTGAATGGGAGCAGCGCCAACCTAATCGTCCCTACTGTTATTCATTCATCAGCAATGTTTACAAAAAATATCCTGAAGTAACCAAAGAAGTTGCTAAAGAAATTGTTTTAGAAAATTTATTAGCCTTACATTTAGAGGATAGTTTTTCGTTTGTATGGCAGCCAGCCAATGACATGCAAGTAAATTTGCCTGTTTGGCCGCTATCAATGCTCGAAAATATGATCGCCAATGAGGTAAAGCAATGGCAAAAGTTTGAATGCGTAAAAAATCCCTATCAGCTAGTCCAACTAGTAGATGCCGCCAACTTATTGGCTAGGGTTGGTAATGATAATTTTCCACTGTTTGCAAAGGTGACAACGGGGCAGGATCGTATTTGTATGATTGCCGATACTTTTAAACAGCCGACTTACCGCACAGCACTGCTGCTCGATAAATTAGCTCAAAAGAATATTGTGTCAATCATGCCATTACAGGAGCGCAAACCCGATACAGATATTGTTTTTCGTCCAGCTACATCTGCATTGCCTGCGACCAAAAATGAGCCTAGGGTGTTTATCGTTGATGATTCGCCCGTGTTACTTCAGCAAATGCAACGTTTACTTTTAAGTTGGGGTTATCAAGTTGATTTTACTGATAACGCTGAGGCTGCTACCGATAAAATTTTGGAATATAAGCCATCTGTTGTATTTATTGATATCAATATGCCAGCCCTCAATGGCTTTGATTTGATCAAACAAATTCGACGGCAAAGGGAGCTAGCAACGATGTCTTTAGTATTAGTAACGGCAGAGAACAGTATGACTAATAATTTTCGGGCAAGATGGGCAAATTGTCGTTTTTTGGCTAAGCCTCGGTCTTCGTCGGATACACCAAAATTTCGCGATGAATTGCGTAACTTGTTGAGAGAGGTTGCTCCTTTATCAACAGATACACTAGTCTAGAGTTTGAAATCTAGAGTTTGAAATTACGGGGTTAACAAAGACAATTTTTTTGCATTTAGGTTACTTTTACCGCAAAAAAGGTCTTGGGAATTGTATTTACAGCTAATTGAGCATACTAAATAATCACATAGGATTTTAAGGCAGTAATCATGAGCGAGCATTTTTTGATAATTGATGATTCCGCAACCCAGAGACATTTGCTAAACAGTTACTTGACGGAGTTAGGGCATACAGTCGATATTTGCGAGTCCACAGTAGGGGCTTTAGCCAAGATCGTGAATAATCGCTATACTGCCGTGTTTTTGGATATTGTTTTACCAGAACAAGACGGATATAAATTTTTGCGTGAATTGCGATCGCACCCTCAAGTCGGCGATCAGTATGTAATTTTCTCCTCCACAAAAACTACCAAATTGGAAATTGACTATGGCTTGAAACGTGCTAAGGCAAATGATTATTTGCCCAAGCCTGTGAGTCGTGAGTCGTTATCTGATGTTTTAGGTAAATTACCCCAAAAAGTAAAATGATGGCTCCTGAGATTACCTTAGCCAATGGATTGCCAAATGGATCAACCAAAGTTGATCGGCTAATAGCTCCTAGTAATCGATATATTCTGGCTAAGGTGGGCGATCGCACGCTTACTTTTCCCGATCTCTTGGTGTCAGAAATTATCATTATAGACCGCAGTGCCATATTGACTTTGCCGTTTTATGCGCCAGCGATCGTTGGGGTAATCCATCATCAAGCTCAGGTCATGCCCCTACTTTTACTACAGTTATTACTAGAAGCGCGTAGCGCCTTGATCAAAGAATCACTAACCGTTGTGAGGTTAAGTCAACTCGCCGACAGTTTAAGCAATCAGCAGCTTAGCGGGGTTGGCGTTATTGTTGATCGGGTGATCGGCAGTCTTACTACAGATGAATATCAGTCAGGTGATTTTCAGATATCTTCTGAGACAGAGATTAGAGAAACAAAAATTAATCAGATAGTAGCCAATACGGGAGAGACCGAGTATACTCCCATTGAAATTGTCCTATCAAGTATTTCTACTGATACTTGGCAGCCGCAGCGTTGGCAACTAGCCTAGCTCGCTATCATAATCATCATCAAAGAGTGCAAATCTTAATGATTTTGGGAAGGATAGTGTAGGATGATTCTCAAAAAAATATCCGATTGTTTACTTATAGCGAATGCGTATGGCAAGCACACCTAACAAAACATCAGTAACTTCTGTGAACAAAAGCAGTAAGTCACCGAAGCGATCGCCGCAACCACAGTCAAAAGCTCAAGACAAGAAAAAGTCTCAAAGCTCTATGGGGCTGGGTTTGTTGATGATTGCGATCGGCACTTCTTTGGTTGGTTTAGGTGGATTGGGATATTTGTTTTACCAAGAATTGTTGGGTAGCTCTCAGCGAGAAGTTGATCGCGCCAGTGAGTCGCAAGCTCGTCAGATTGAAGGTAAGCTGGCAAATGTGCGCCAGTCAGTCGAGCCTGTGGCAAATATCGCAAGATCATTAGCACTACAAACGCCCAAGCCTAAGACGGCTGAACCTTATCAAAAATTAGTCCTAGAATCATTACAAAGCTCAGAAGCGATCGCGGGGATGGGGATCGTTCAGAATGAAAATCTTTTGTTTGTGTCGCCTAAACCAGTTGTACCTTATGTTTGGAAAGAACAATCTGGGCTAAAGCCTGAAGTCGCGGGACAAAAACTGGCAGCCCCCAACGATAAGCTCTTGGCGGCAAGTCGTCCTGATATTTCTGCTAATCCTGCATATAAAACGGCGATCGCTAAGGGTAAAGCTTCTTGGTCTGAACCTTACACCGCCTCTGGGAAGTCCGTAATCAGCTACTTTGCCCCAATTGGTGATCCCGCAAAACCAATGGGAATGGTGCAAGCTGATGCGATCGCTAATAATATCTTGGCGATCGCCGCAACAACCAACGCTGGCAGCAATGCGGAAAGTAAAATTGGATTTGTGGTGGTTAGCTCTAGTGGCAAAGTGATCACCGCTTCCGATGCATTTGCCTCAGCACAGGCTCAAAACCCCGCCATTACCGAATCCCTAAATACTCTCGCGCAACAATCTAAGGCGCAACCAACAGGAATTACGCAATCAGGGGGCAACCTTTGGGCTTACCGTAAAATCGGAGGTAGTGAGTTACTGGTCGCTACCTACTTACCCGAATCTGAGATCACCAACAAGTTAATGGTCTTAGTCGGCGGTGCAGCTCTGGGAATTAGCGCAATTCTAGCGATCGCTATTTTAGGTTTTGTTAATTCCTTGAAAAAACGACTCCAGCCGCTAACCGAAGAATGCGATCGTTTCTTAACAGAACAAGGGGCTGAAAGTACAAAAATTGGTGGCAAAGATGAAATTGAGCATCTTAGTCTTTCTCTAAAAAATACTTTTCAAAAGGTCAAAACTAACGAATTTCGGTTGCGTAATGAGTTAGCCCAAAATCCAGATAATTCCGATGTCTCGGCTCAAGTGCAGCAAAGTTTTGCGGAAACTGAAATGATGGAGGCAGAAGTAGGCGACTTGCTCGATGTTGTGTCGTACATGGAAGAAGGCGATCTCACCATCGAAGCACAAGTAAATGATCGCGCCACGGGACTAGTGGCTGACACCCTCAACCGCCTCAGAGAAAAGCTGATCGAAATTATTTCCAGTGTGTTGGGTACAGCGCAACAGGTGGTACAAGGTGCATCGGATCTGGAAGAACTAGCGCGAACCGTGGTGTTAAACACTGCCGAGCAAGCTGAATCCGTTGCCCAAGGACAAGCTCTGACCGAGCAAGTGGCGGTGATCGCGACGCGATCGGCAGATCAAGTTAATATCGCCAATCAATCCCTAAAAGAAGTCCGCGACACCGTGGCTTCGGGGCAGACAGCGATTAACACCTTGACCGAAAGTATCGTTGTGTTGCAAACAGGTTCAGCCCAAATCGTACAAAGAATGAAGACCTTGGGTGAATTTGTGGGACTAGCCGAACAATTTGTACAAGATCAAGGTCAAATTGCCTCACTCACACAGGTTCTCGCTCTCAACGCCACCCTTGTAGCCGCCCGCGCTGCCGAACAAAAAGATCCGAAACAATTTGCGGGTGTGGCGCGTGAATTTGAATCGATCGCTGGTCAGGTTAACGATCTAGCGACCCAGACAAACGATGGTTTGACGACTCTACAACAACGCACTTCCCAAATCCAAACCGTGGTAACGGCGATCGATGTGGAAGTTCAGAATTTAAGCGGACTGGTTGCAGGTTTTACCAGTGGTGTAGAAGATTCCCAGTCGGCCTTTAACAGCATTCAAATCGCCACAGAAGAAGTAGTCCAAATTGGACTCACAATCACCAAATCTAGTACCGAAATTGCGGATGCGGCTGGGTCTACGGCTAGTTACATTAGTGAAATTGCTCAGTTAGCCGATCGCACTGCAAACCTAACACGTTCCGCCCGTCAACAGGCTGAAGCGATGGGATATCAAGCGCAGCAGTTACTAGAAGGAATCCAATTCTTCCGATTACCAGAGACTTCTGCCCCAGTTTATACACCTGCTTACACTGAATCGACTTACACCGAGCCAGATGGTTCGATCAATAGCTTTGTTGACTACTCATCTCCAGAAACCAATTTAGATAATAATGATAATAATTTAGACACTGATTTAGATGCAAATCTAGAATCAAATGAAGATAGAGGAACCGATGGATTAGGTTTAGTTGTGCCTGCGATCGGTCTAGCCGCAGCGACGTTTGCTGTTTCTCAATCTGGACAAATCAGTTCAAATGAATTTACTAATCCAGATTTAGATCTAGGCGCAGTACAAGATCAAGACTTTATTCTTGACTCAGATGATATAGGCTCAGACAGTCTAATCTCAGACAGTCTAATCTCAGATAATTTAGTCTCAGATAATCCAACCTCGGATAGTCCAGTTCAAGATGATTTCGTTACAAATAATCTGGTCACAGAAGATTTCGCTACAGAAGATTTCGTTTTAGATAATCCACTCCCAGATAATTTCGTTTCAGATAATCCATTCGCAGATGATTTCGTTTTAGATGATCTAGTTCCAGATAGTCTAGTTCCAGATGGTTTGGTTCCAGATGGTTTAGTTCCAGATGGTTTAGTCTCAGATAGTCTAGTTCCAGATGATTTCGTCCTAGACGATTTTGCTTTAGATAACCTAGTTCCCGACAATCTGATTTCTGAAGATGAATCTACGAGCATTTTCTTAGATACTAACCATGACGAACCCGATGAATCCGCTTATTCATCCCTAACCGATATATCCGCAATTGAAGAATCGCTTTTTGCGGATCTCAAGCATGAGACATATGCAGAAGATACCTTTGATGAGAATACTGTTGATTATCCAAACTATGTTGAAAATCCTGAAGAATTCTTAAGTGTAGGTAGTGTAGATAATGAAACAATCCTAAAAAGTCCCTTGGATGGAGTTGACGAATTAGCCGTTAATGAAGCCTCTAGTGATCCAATCGTTGCGTCGGCTACTTCTTCATTTTTAGAAGATACAACTTTGGGTAATCCATCTTTACTTCCTGAAGAAGTATTGTCTAGTCTACCCACATCCTTTGATTTCAGCGTCCCCGATCTCGATGACATTGATTATAACGATGATGCATTCGAGGCTCCTGTAACAACATTAGAATCACCTTTAGACGAGATAAATTCATTTTTTGATGCAGATCTTGATCCACAAGTTGGGGAGCCTGATTTGGAATTTGATGTGTTTAATCCAGAGCAATCCGAAATTGACTCACCAGAAATTGACTCATCCGAATATGGTGACTATACCGATGATTACACGGGTGTATATACCGATGATTACACAGGAGTATATACCGATGAGCAACCTGTCAACAACGATTATGCTGTTGATGAAATCGCGGAAGCAGATATCCAGTTTGATGATCCATTTGAGAACTTGGATTTAAGTCAAACCGCCTACGTCACAGGATTATCGGGATTTGGTGTTGGTAATAGCTCTTCTAACTCAGATACATCTGACAACCTTGTCGATGATTCTGATTTGAGCCAAAATGTTAATGAATTTGGTGATGAAGCGGAAGCTTCAATATTGGGTATGTCAGAATTAGGCGTATCAGAGCTATTAGAACTCCCAATTGATTCTTCGGAAACGTTTTCTTTCGACGTTGAAGAAGATATGTTAGATAACTCTACAAGTTCAGATGAATCTGATAGTTTCTTTGATAGAGGCTTTGATGCAGACTTTACAGATACAGGTAGTAGCAGCCAAGGATTTAATGAAGAAATTGGCGAGGAAATTGGAGCGATCGCCAATCCGTTAATCAATCCCCTTGATGAGATTTATGGTGATGAAATTTCCCCAACAGAAACTTCTTTCCCTTCAATGTTTGATGCTGTCAACTTTGATGAAGACGAATCGTCAGATGAATATGATGATGAATTTTCATGGCAATCTGAAACTGTCAACGCGAATTTAACTACCGATTTAACTGCTAATGAACTAGACTCACCTGAAACCGAAGACCTAGATTTTGAATTGCCAGAATTCATAGCGATCGCTGATTCCAACGAATTAGACCCAACTGAATCTACAGAGTTGCCTAGTGATAATAATGCGAACTTTTCTGTTGGTTTGTCTGATTTACCAGAAATGGGTGATTCGGCGCTGTATTTGTCTGACATATCAAGTACGCCAGAGCCAAGTACTCCAGAGTCAAATATGCCAGAACCTTTAAATGAGACTGAAACTTTTATGGAATCAGAATTCAATCTGGATTTATTAGATGGAGTCGATGAAGATTCAGATGAATTTGATGCTTTTCAAGAACCCATCGAAGAAGTTTCTTTTGATCCATTTGATAGCCTCTTAGGTGATGACGAAGAATTCAATCAACCCGATGCGTTTTCTGAAATGTCTGTGATAGATACTGATGATAGTATTCTGAACACTGATGGATTTAATACTGATGAATTTACTGAAGCGATCGCGCCTGACTTCACACCTGACTTTGAACCTGCCATCGCATCAGATATCGCGCCTGTCTTTGAACCAGATATCGAGCCTGACTTCACACCTAACTTTGAACTTGGCATCGCATCAGATATCGCGCCTGTCTTTGAACCAGATATCGAGCCTGACTTCACACCTAACTTTGAACTTGGCATCGCATCAGATATCGCACCTGACTTTGCACCAGATATCGCGTCTGACAGCGAATTGTCCAGTTTGAGCAAGATATGGGAATCTAGTGGTATTGACCAAGAAGACGAACTTGATTATGAAGATTCAGCTATTTTTGGCGTAGTATCTACATCCCTAGAAGATGCGCCAACTCCTGAAACTCGTGAAGAATTCAGTGACGATGATTCAGCAATTTTTGAGTCACTCGCAAGTGACTTGGATGATTATTCTTTAGAAAATTATTCTTTAGATGATTCTGGTACAGATTTAGATCTGCCCACAAACTCCTTTGAGGACGCTTTCGAGTCCACTAACTTTAATGTTGAGAATTCTAATATTGATTCCAATATTAATTTTAATACTGATTTTAATACTGATATTTCAGCCTCTGATATTGAGTTTTCTGACTTCACACCCGACATTAACGATTTACCCGACGATTCATTAATGGAGTCAGAAGCTACGGAAGACACGCCTGATTTTTCTATCGATTTATCAGATGATTGGCTTATGGGGATTGTCGAGGAACAAACCACGAGTGAAGATGATTTCTCGGCGATCGCTGAATTCGTGGCTGACAAGCCTTCCGAATCTAGCTATGGGTTTACTGACGATTTACTAAATAGTTTGATGGACGAATCTGACGAAAATGATTTATCGATGGATTTGCCAGAAATCTCAATGGATTCTAGTTGGCTACCTGATCCTGTTAAGCCTGAATCTGGAGAAAACGAGAGCGACAATGTTCCACCTACACCTAACGATAAGCTAGCTAAAGATCATGCTGTGAAAAAGCAAGATGAAACAACAAGTGAATCGAAATTTAGTTTTGACTTTTCCGAGTCTAATGATCCCGTCAACTCTCTAGGTTCTTTAGCGAAAGAGCCAGTTGCAAAAGTTAAAACGGCTCGTGATGAGATTGAAGATTTTCTGTCGAGTAACTTTGATATCGATGAGCCTGTATAGCAGCAAATAACTTGTATTTATGTTGTTAAGCATACTCACGAGTTGTATCCAGAGGATGTATGTTGTTACTGGCTTGGGTACAATCATTACTAGACTCGCTGAATATTAAATTGTTCTGTCTATGACATCCTTAACTTGATTAAATCTTGATTAAATATAGAGAGATATGGCAAATAAACCTCCCCTTTCACGCAAAAAGTTTAATGCAAATAAAAAGAGGAAGGCTGCCGTTGCTGCTGCCCCAATATCCAGACAAGCCTCAAATGAAAGTAATTGGATAAATGATTTATCAATTAGTACTAAAATTCTGTTGGCGATCGGGTTGACTAGCTTTTTATCACTATCAGGTTTTGCGATCGCCTCTTTATACTTAAATGTCAGCCTTACGCCAATTGTCAATCAAGCAGCACAACAGCAGTTATCAAACGCGATATTGTTTGTGTTTGGCTTAGGTTTTATTTTAGTTGTGATTAGCGCCGTGTTTGGATTGGTGATTGGTAGCACTCTTAGTAAAAGAATTAAGGGGCTAGAAGAAATTGCCAGACAATATGCGGAGGGGAACTTTGATGCGAAAGTGAAAACTGGGGCAAAGGATGAAATTGGTAAATTAGCAGATGTTTTTAATTTAATGACTTCTAGTCTTGCTCAAAATAAGCAAGAGCAGTCATCAAGTCAGATGGAAGCTGAAGTCCAAAACAATATTTTCCAAGAAGAAATTTCGCATTTGCTAGATGTCGTTTCTGAGCTTGAGATGGGAGACCTCACTGCAAGGGCAGAAGTTAGCCCCCATGCAACAGGTTTGATTGCCGATACTTTAAATCGATTATCGGAACAGTTATCTGAGGTTTTGGCGGCAGTTTTGCAGACTGCACAGCAGGTAACTTTGCGAACTGATCGTCTTGAACAATTGGCGAGTGCTGTATCGCAGAATGCTGCACAACAGGAAGAATTGGTAGTTCAAGCGCGTTTAGGCATTGAGGATGTGAACCAATTGGCGCAAGAAGCCGCACAGCAGGCGATCGCCGCGAACATCGCCGTACAACGGGTGCGATCAGCAGTGCGACAAGGGGAAGAACAGATTATTTACCTGACCGCTTCGATTGAGTCGTTGCAAGCGGCGACGGTGCAGATGGTACAAAGAATTAAAAATCTTGGTGAATTCGTGGATCTGGCAAAACAATTTGTGCTGGATCAAAAACGTCTAGCGTCATTAACTCAGGTTTTGGCAACTAATGCTTCGATGGTCGCCACAAGGGCGCTAGAACAACGCGATCCCGAACAGTTTTCGTCCGTTGCGCGTGAATTTGAAGCGATCGCCACACAGGTAAATAACTTGGCAACCCAAACCAATCAGGGGCTGTTAGTCCTACAACAACGCACGGGATTTGTAGATGTGGTGGTATCAGGTATCGATCAAGATGTCCGCGATGTAAATAGCCTTGTGTCGGACTTTACGACTAGCGTTGATAGTTCGGAGCAGTCGTTTACGAATATCTCGACCGTGACGGAAGAGTTAGCTGAAATCGGTGCATCGGTAACTGAGTCTTCTCGGTCGATCGCCGAAACCGTAAAGCTTAGCTTAGCTTCGATCCAAGACATTGAGGCGATCGCAGAGCGTTCTGCTTCACAAGCTCAATTCACTCGCTATCAGTCGGGGCAGATGGGAATGTTAGCACGTCAGTTGTTAGAAAGGGTTAACTTTTTCCAATTACCTGTTCTTTCTGCTAATCTTCAAGCAGACAATGAAGAGGATTTGGATTTGGTTGAATTTGAGAGTATGCAAATAGTAAAATAATGGCAAATCCTGAATTTGATGATTTACAACTGCAAGAAGAACTGCGTATTCTATTTGAATTAGATACACAGAAATATTTGCAGCTCTATGTGCAGACAGTCAACCAACTTAACGCTCCTAATTGGAAGGAAGATATCCAACAGCTTTATCGTTGTGTGCATACGATTAAAGGTGGCTCTGTTACCGTGGGATTTCTAGGGGTACTCCAAGTTTCGAGCATCTTGGAAGATGTCCTGTCCGACCTACGCTTTCTGGAGACTGCACCGCCTCTAGCCGATGGTGAACTAACCAAAGCATTAATCGAAGCAGGGGAACTGCTAATCGGTAGCGTGCAGATGGGCGAAAGCAGTGATCCTGAATCTGCGGTCAAATATATTCAAGGACTACGCGATCGCATTCAGAGTGAGTATTTGCCTGAATGGAATGAAATGCGCCAAGTGCAGCAGGAATTTGCTGATCAAGGTTTTGATTTAGTGACTCTCGATTTAGAAATGGCGATCGAAGAGTTACCGCCAACGGGTGAAGTTCCACCCGAAGCCTGTGAAATCGCGCAGCAGACGATCGCCCAGTTACAGGAAATTGGCACAGAAATCAATCTAGCCCCCGCTTGGCAAGAATTTATCCTCAAGGGAGTCGAATTATGCGATCGCCTTGATTGTGAGTTGTGGCAAAAAGAATGGATGCCATTTCTGAAAACCCTCAAAGATAGCGCTCGTCAAGGTGGTGTTTTCGCGATTGATGCGGAGCCAATTGTTCCATCGACAAGCAGCATGGAATCTTTGCCAATAGTTGCCAAGGATTCTTCATCTAGCAATGTCTCGCCTACTGCGGATATTCAAATTCCTGTTCCCCTCGATCGTCTAGAGCGATCGTCGCAATATCTCGTAGAAACTTTAATGGCAACCCGCGCCACTCAAGGATTCTATCAATCTGTCTCTGCAAATTTATTACCTCTAGTTTCCCTTGCTCAAAACAGTGTTCAATACATTACCCAATTGCGGGAAGTTCAAGATGATTACGCCCTATTAGATGCCGCAGGAGAGCAAGATGGTCTGAAAACCGAGCGTTATCGTCAAGGCTACACCGCCATTAACCGATTATTAGAACTTAGTTTGCGTTTGATTGAGCTAGGTGCAGAAACAGGAGAATCGGCAAGACGCACGGCTGAAAGCATTCAAGTTCTCGATCGCAGTTTACGCAATCTCCAACAAACTATCGAAGAAAGTCGTCTCGTTCCCTTTGAAACTTTGGCTTTTAGGGCGCGTGGGATTTTGCGAGATTTGATGACGCGCATGGGAAAGACCGTTCAGTTTACAATCATTGGTGAACATCTAGAGCTTGATGCAGGAACACTTCGCAGTTTAGAACCTGTGCTGTTGCATTTATTACGGAACTCCTACGATCATGGATTGGAAGATCCTAGCGATCGCGAAAAAGCAGGTAAAGCACCACAGGGGAAAATTGAGCTTGCCCTAAAACGACGCGGGAGTATGTTTGACCTCAGCATTCGTGATGATGGCAAAGGTATTGATCCCGATCGTATTAGTCAAATAGCCCAATCCAAAGGATTAGCCATCACCGATACGAGTACGTCCGAACGCTTACTCACTGTATTATGTCAATCAGGATTTACTTCCACCCAAGCCGTCAGTGATATTTCTGGACGTGGTGTGGGAATGGATGTGGTCGCCAGCCAAGTCGCGATTATGAAGGGGAAACTCAGTCTCGCTTCCCAAATTGGCAAAGGCACAACTTTTACAATTCAAATTCCTGTACCACATTTGTTTGTACGTTGTCTCCTCTTGCAAGCAGGCGATCGTACTTTTGCAGTTCCCACTTCTGAGATTTCTACAACATCATTAGTCGAGAGTTTGTTATGGAATCTAACCGATCGCGATGACTACACTATTGAAGTTCGCGAAGAAAATGGAACCGTACCCGCAATTAATCTATATCAATATTGGCAAGGACAAACTGAAACCAAGTCCCTATTGCCAACGGCGATCGCGATCCGTACTAAGCAACTCGAACGAAAATCAGAATCAGCAGCCCCTACAAATCGTTGTGTTTGGTTAATTGCCGATACGTTAATTGGACAGAGCGATTTGTTAGTTAATCCCATTCCCGCACCTCTCATTGCGCCCATTGGTTTAATCGGCATGAGTTTAATGCCCGATGGCAAAATGATTCCTGTCATTGATGCATTTTCTTTCGTTGAAGCCTTGTTTACCGAACAACTTGAACCAATTGTCACCAGTTCCCAATCAAATACCTCTTTCCTCGATTCATCTAGCGATCGGCAGATCCTTGTCGTTGATGATGCCGCGCTCATGCGGCGCAGAATTGAGAGCGGTTTATCACCACAGGGCTATGAAATCACTACCTGTGAAGATGGTATGGAAGCATGGCAATGGCTACAACGACACCAACAACCTGCTCTTCTCATTACAGACATTGAGATGCCGCGCATGGATGGATTTACTCTGATCGATCGCTGTCGTCAAGCAGGATTAACGATGCCAATTCTCGTAATTTCATCCCGTCTTGCGGAGGAATGGTCAAGGGAAACAAGCCGTTTAGGAGCAACCGATTATCTTACCAAAGGTTTCTCTACATCGGATTTAGTCAACAAAGTTAGTGAGCTAATTGGCGCAAACTAAGTGTAAGTTTAACTCGTGTTCTCTCCTGTTCATAATTGTCCTTTTTGACGAGGGATAGGATTGCCTGAAATGTCAAAACAATCTCGACAAGTTCCCGCAAATGCATCTATGAA
>JBIKYX010000108.1:0-12991 GCA_044355035.1 Pseudanabaena sp.
ATTTGATTGTGTCGTGGCGGAAAATGGAGCCGTAATCTACTTTCCCGCAACTCGTGAAGAGTTATTATTGGGTAGCTTACCACCCGAAAAATTTGTCAATGCTCTGCGATCGCGTAATATCGATCCTCTATCAGTTGGCAAAGTGATTGTAGCAACATGGGAACCTAACGAAACTGAAGTTCTAACTACGATTAGAGAACTGGGATTAGATTTACAGGTCATCTTTAATAAAGGTGCAGTAATGGTCTTACCCGCAGGCGTTAATAAGGCTTCGGGGCTAAGCGTAGCTCTTGATAAAATGGGTTTATCTGTCCGCAATACAGTCGCCGTTGGTGATGCCGAGAATGATCTTGCATTTTTAAAATTGTGTGAGTTTTCTGTCGCCGTTGCCAATGCTCTACCATCGGTCAAGAGTGAAGTGGATTGGGTGACGCAAGCGAGGCGCGGTGAGGGTGTAGTTGAATTAATTGAGCGGTTATTAGCTCTAGACTTGACCGAAGATCTTCGCGAATCATCGATTCTGCCCAATCGTCATCGGATTTTATTGGGGACACTTGATGGCGATCGCGAAACCTATATTCAGCCACTTAGTCGCAATATTTTGCTAGCGGGAATCTCTGGTGGTGGTAAATCAACCTTAGCGACAGGATTAATCGAAAGATTTATCGATAAGAGCTATCAAGTCTGCATCATCGATCCCGAAGGAGACTATCAAAGTTTTGATAAAACGGTCGTCTTGGGCAATGCTCAACAGGTTCCTAGTTCCGCAGAAGTTTTAACGGTTTTAAGTAAACCAGACTAAAACCTAATCGTTAATTTAATGGGAGTGAAAATCGACGATCGCCCATTATTTCTGGCGCAATTACTACCTTCTCTATTAGAAATGCGAGTACGAACGGGGCGACCTCATTGGATCGTCATTGATGAAGTGCATCACATGTTCCCCTCATCATGGGACGCGGCGGTGACTTTGCCGCAGTCGGTTCATGGCATTCTCATGGTAACGGTTCATCCTGAACATGTGGCAACTTCGGCTTTGTCGCTGATTGACACTGTGATTGCGGTGAAGTCACCCATGCAGACCCTTACCAATTTTTGCAACATGATCGGACATCAGCTACCTAGTGAGATACTTCCCGCCGAACTTGCTTCAGGATCGGCTATAGCTTGGTTTATCAAAACCGAAGATCAACCATTTCAATTTCAAGTGATCCGCCCTCTGCAAGAACGTCAACGACATATGCGGAACTATGCGGAGGGAAATTTGGGCAACGATCGCTGTTTGTTTTTTAGGGGTGAAGATCACCAATTAAATCTGAAAGCGCAAAACCTAATCATGTTTATCCAACTTGCCGCAGGAGTAGATGATGGCACTTGGTTACATCATTTGCATTTTCAAGATTATTCAAATTGGCTGCAAAACTCGATTAAGGATGAAACCTTAGCGGCTGAGGTCAGCGAGATCGAAAAAACTAGGGATCTTTCACCTGCTGATAGTCGCGATCGCATTAAAACAGCGATCGAAAAACGCTACACCTTACCTGCTTGAAAATAAATTAAAAATGGAACTTCTCACCCAGATAGTATTTGCGGACATCAGCATCATCCGCTAATTCGCGGCTAGAACCATCGGCAAAAACTTCGCCCTCACGCATGATATAGGCGCGGTCAGTAATCGATAAAGTTTCGCGAACATTATGGTCGGTGATTAATACACCCATATTGCGATCGCGTAGGTTACTGATAATCGTCTGAATTTCGCTCACAGCGATCGGATCAATCCCCGCAAAAGGTTCATCTAGCAAGATAAACTTTGGTCCCTCTTCACCAACTGCCAAAGCTCTAGCAATTTCAGTACGACGACGTTCTCCCCCCGACACCTGAATTCCCATCGTATCCGCAATCTTAGTCAGTCGAAACTCTTCGAGCAAAGTTCGTAACCGATGAATCCGCTTATGTTTCGGTACATTGGTTTGTTGCATCACTAACAACAGATTATCGCGCACCGATAACTGTCGAAAAATCGTGGCTTCCTGCGCTAAATAAGCCATCCCCATCCGCGCCCGCTTATGGATCGGTAAACCAGTAATATCCTGCTTGTCGAGCCACACGCTACCATTGTCAGGCTGAACTAACCCTGTCGCCATATAAAAAGTCGTAGTTTTGCCAGCACCGTTTGGTCCCAACAGCCCCACAATTTCCCCCTGTTTGACGGTGAGACTCACTTGCTGCACAATTTGTCTAGTGTTGTAGCTTTTGCTAACGTTTTCGAGGGAGATTTGCATTACTCGATGATTTGTCTGGATGATTTGTCTTAATGATTTTTAAGGTGACACCTATCAATAGCTCAATCGTACATGATTACTCGCCAAAATGAACTCATCAAAATAATATAGCTGCCATAATTAAAATCCAAACCCCGTAAGGTTTTTAACGAGACAAACCGTAATACCATTTATTTCAGTTGCGATTAGCGATCGCGATATAATAGGGACAAATAGCTTGAAAGCTAGATACGAAGCCCCACCAAAAGCCCCACCAAAAGCCTTGACTAAGTTTGAATTTGACTCTATTCCCGAAGCCCTTGCCGATCTCAAATCTGGTCGCCTGATTGTCGTTGTCGATGATGAAAATCGTGAAAATGAAGGCGATTTAATTGGGGCAGCCCAATTTGCCACTCCCGCCATGATTAATTTTATGGCAGTCAAGGCGCGGGGCTTGATCTGTCTGACGATGACAGGCGATCGCCTCGATGCGCTAGATTTGCCTCTGATGGTCGATCGCAATACCGACAGCCACCAAACTGCATTTACAGTCAGTATTGATGCGGTAGCGGGAACATCGACAGGAATTTCGGCAGAGGATCGTTCTCGAACAATTCAGGCGGCAATTAATCCCAACACGCGACCCGAAGATTTACGCCGCCCTGGGCATATTTTCCCCCTCAGAGCCAAAGATGGCGGAGTCTTGAAACGGGCGGGACATACGGAGGCGGCGGTAGACCTATCCCAGATGGCGGGGCTGTATCCTGCGGGTGTGATTTGCGAAATTCAAAATGATGATGGCTCGATGGCGCGGTTGCCTGAGTTGATTGAATATGCCAAGTTGCATGACCTCAAACTAATTAGTATTGCCGATCTGATTAGTTATCGCCTTGCCCACGATCGCTTTGTGAAACGAGAGGCGATCGCCAGTTTGCCATCGTTATTTGGTGATTTTCGAGTTTATGCCTATCGAAATACGATTGATAATACGGAGCATCTAGCGATCGTTAAAGGTGATTTGAAAGAATTCCCTGATAATGAAGTTTTGGTACGTGTGCATTCTGAATGTTTGACAGGCGATGCCCTTGGCTCTCTGCGTTGCGATTGTCGTGGACAGTTGCAGAGTGCGTTGAAAATGATTGAATATACCAATTGGGGTGCTGTGATCTATTTGCGTCAAGAAGGGCGCGGCATTGGTTTGATTAATAAAATCAAAGCTTATGCACTCCAAGATGGCGGCTTAGATACGGTTGAAGCCAATGAAAAACTAGGATTTGGCGCTGATTTGCGGACATATGGAGTCGGAGCGCAAATTCTGCACGATTTGGGCATCAAAAAAATGCGATTGATTACCAATAATCCGCGCAAACTTGCGGGACTTAAAGGTTTTGGCATCGAAATTGTGGGACGCAAGCCCCTGTTAATTGAAACCAACGAATATAACCGACATTATCTGGAAACTAAAGCCGAGAAACTAGGGCATCTACTGCTAGAAAGCAAGTTAATTACGATTGGTATCCGTTGGACAGAAGAGAAATCGACGGAATGGCTCGAACAACTACGAGAAGTTGCGGCGGAAAATGAGTTGTTGTTGCAGGAGGAAAATTCGATTCCATTAGCCAGCCTATTTGCTAATGCTGACACTCAAAATCCTTTGCTATCCGATCAAGAGATTTCCAGTCAACTTTCGATTTTAAATTTAGGATTCGATCGCTCTAAGGAGATTGCTTCAGATTGGTATGAACTGCCAAATCATCCCTACCGCCAAGCGATCGTGAAGTTATTAAAGAACCTCAAACAATGGGAACAAGTCGCGACTTTCCGATTTTGTGTGGCTCTCAATGACAGCGATTTACCCGAAAGTTTTGTGGAAACCATTAATCTTGGATTGGCTTGGAATAACGCTTGGAAGAGCGATCGTATGTATGAGTGGTTTAATGTGGTTTAAGCGGGGTTTACATGGGATTTAATTTTTCCCACCGCGCCGACGACGATCTTGCCATTCTAAATAAGTAAGATAGCCAATGCCTGAAGTAGCGATCGCCAACAATACTACCGCCGCCCAAAAAAATGTATTGAAAAGAATGACCTCTGACATAAAGTTTTGTTAGTTGTTTAATTTGCTTTTTAATTTATTCTTTAATTTACAATGCTTTGCGTCCATAGAGTAAAACTGTAGGGGCAAAGCATTCCCGCAGAAATTTCTAGGTTTTCAGGCAATCTTCATTAGGGAATGCTCTGCCCAAAATCTCGCAACGCAGGACGATTTATCGGCAAAAGCAAGGCAGGAAAAATTTATCGGCAAAAGCAACGCAGGGTATGGAATTTGCAGATCGCTACCATGATATCGGGAGCCGTGGAAATATCGTTAAATTTTAACATACAGAGGTTTTTAGTTGGAGGTGGCTCAAAAAACAAAAAATGTAGTGGTAATAAAAACCATTTAAAAACCATTTAAGGGAGATCTCGCGATGGAACGGTTGTTGGCTGTGAGCTGGGCGAAGAACTGGGCTGTGAACTGGGCGAAGTATTAGGAACAGGCGCGGTATTTCGAGCATCTGGTGAAGATGACGACGAAGATGTTGGTGACGGTGATGGCGTTGGCTCTGGAAGCGTAGGAATTTTAGATATAACTTCTTCAGGGTGACTAGGTGCAATCCCTTCCGTAACGATAATATCCTCAATCACCGTCTTAACAATAGGAGCCGCCACGGTGGAACCGAACGCATCGTCACCAACAGGTTCATCAATTACGGCTAGCACCACATAACGTGGCTCCTTAGATGGAAAAATACTCACAAAACTGGTGATCTTGGCATTACTATAACCGCCACCTGATACTGAAGCCTTTTGCGCCGTACCTGTCTTACCGCCCATGCGATAGCCTTCAATTCGCGCAGGTTTACCAGTGCCTTTTTCAACCACATTTGTCATCATCTCTACAACTCTTTGAGCCGTGGCGGGAGAAATGATTTGTCTTGGTGTCGGTAATTTCGGCTGAAAGAACTCTTCCCCTTCTTCGTTGATCAGTCCTTTAACAACATGAGGTGTCAGCAATTTACCGCCACTAGCCAAAATTCCATGCATTTGGACAAGCTGAATAGGAGTGAGCGAAAAACCCTGTCCAAAAGAAGCCGTGGCTGGCTCAATCACATATTCATTGAATTGCTCTTGAGGTTTCAAAGCGCTAGGGGTTTCTGATGGCAGATCGATACCAGAAATATCCCCAAGTCCAATCCGCTCTAACCAACCATAATAAACGGATGGTTTCATGCGTTGAACAATATGCACCATGCCCACATTGCTCGATCGCTCTAGGATCTGACTAATGCTAAGCGGTCCGACAGCGCCCACTTGTTCGTAGTCAAAGTTTGCCACTGGCCAGCCGCCGATGGTTAACGCTCCTTCGTCATTAAATACCGTATCAGATTGAATAGCTCCTGCTTCGAGGGCGATCGCCACATTCAGAGGTTTAAAAGTGGAACCTGGCTCATAGAGATCGGATACAGCCCAATTTTTAAATAGTTTCACATCGGCTTCGTAATAGCGATTGGGGTCGTAGGTTGGTTCTGTCACGAGGGTAAGTAATCCGCCGTCCCTGACATCCATCACGATCACCGCCCCACGTTTTGCCCCAAACTTGACCATCTGCTGCTTCAGAACCTGTCGAGCCGTGCGCTGAATTCGTGAATCAATCGTCATCTGCAAACTAGTGCGATCGCTCCGAATCATTCCCGCAGGAACCCGATTGGGTATTAATTTACCATTCCCATCTTGGCTAACTTCAGGCGCTTGATCGGTGCGTTCTAATAGCTTTTCTTGACTAAGTTCCAATCCTGCCTGACCGCGATGATCGACATTGACATATCCCAGTAGTTCTGCCGCCATATCTTGTTGTGGATAAAGTCGATGACGCTGCTGTACGAGATCAAGTCCATCTAGCCGCAGATTATAAATGCGATCGGCAGTTTCTTCTGACATCCAATACTCGACTTGGATAGAAGTGGTGTCACGGGTGAGGACACTGAGTAATCTGTCCGCAGGTCGCCTGAGAATGGGAGCTAGTTTTGCGGCAATATCTTCGGGCTTTTCTTTGTAGAGATGGGGATGGGCAAATAGGGTGTAAACAGGGCGATCTAGAGCCAAAACTGCACCCTTGCGATCGGTAATTGTACGGCGGGGGATAAATGGACGCAAGGTAAACATTTGCTGCCGCCGCGCCTTTTCCAGCAAGTCTGAGCCAGTGACAACCTGTAAATAGACTAGGCGCACAACTAGTCCTGTCATCGCCATCGCCAAAATTATCCAGATCAAAACGGTACGGCGTTTGAATAAATTAATCGTGGCGAGATCTCTGGGAAGGAAAGATGGTGTCATGAAAGTTCTTGGCAAAGTTGGCGGAAGCGATCGCCGCGCTGCTCGAAATTAGCAAACTGGTCGAAGCTAGCACATGCAGGGGAGAATAGCACAGTTGGCAAAGGCTGGCTAGGGTGATTATGGGCGCGACTGTGGGCAATATTCGCGGCTTGCTTGACAGCCCGTTCAAGGGTTTCCACAATTTCATAGTTCTTGAAACCTGCATCCTTGAGCATTTCTGCAAATAAAGGTGCAGCTTCACCGATTAATAACACGGCGATCGCTCTCTGGCGGATCTGTTCTAACCATGCACCTGCTTCTCCCTGCTTAGGCTGACCACCTGCAATCAAAACCACAGGTGGTTTTACAGCTCTTAAGCCCACCTCGGCGGCATCATAATTAGTCGCCTTGCTGTCATTAATAAAAGCAATCCCTTCATAAAACCGAATATGCTCAAGACGGTGGGGTACGCCTTGAAAGCTAGATATCGCATGATCAATATGGGCGGATTCAATACCTGCTAGCTTAGCCGCCGCTACTGCCATCAATAGATTTTGGCGGTTGTGTTCACCCAATAGGAGCCAATGGGAAATAGGGAAAACTTTTTCACCACAAAACTTTACCCAACTATGGTCAATATAAGCGCCATCGGCGATCGCTTCGACCACCTGTTCATCAATCCCCGTCCAAACTGCTTTTGGCCACATCGCCGCCCCAAAACTTGTCAAAGCGGGATCATTACCATTGAGGACGATATGCCCTGAGCGATCGATCAAACTCGCCTTAACATTCCGATAAGCATCAAGGGTGTAATGACGATTGAGATGATCGGGGGTAAAGGTTGTCCAGATGCCAATTTGAGGTTTCACAGTTGGCGCGGACTCGATTTGATAACTACTCAGTTCGGCAATAATCCAGTCGGGCTGAATCTTTTGTTCTAATACTTGCAGGGCAATTTCACAGGCAGGGAAGCCAATATTGCCACAGGCGATCGCCTTCAGCCCCGCCGCCTGAAAAATTGCGGCAGTCAATGCTGTCACCGTAGTTTTGCCATTAGTTCCTGTAATCCCCACCCAAGGAATATGCTTAAGATAGCGCCATGCTAACTCGATCTCGCCAATGGTATCAATCTTAAGCGATCGCGCCTGTGCGACTTCAGGGCGATCCCAAGGTACGCCTGGACTAACTGCGACTAAATCTACGCTCTGCCCTGCGTCAATTAAGCTTTCAAAATCAGGAAATCCACCTAACTCCACCGCAATACCTTTGGATTCTAAGGCATGTTTACGTTGTTCTAAACTAGGACCAGTATTACTATCACTAATTGTCACCTGCCAGCCATCGGCTTTGAGCAATTTTGCAGCAGAAATCCCTGACTGTCCCAGTCCCAGTACATACGCTTGAGGCATTGCGATCGCTTTCTCGGTAAGTTTGTTAACAAGTTAATTAACAAGAATACAGGAATTTGAGACTTAATTTGAACTTACTAAAAGGTGTATGCCAAGAAATGTAATTGGGTAATAAATAGCCAAAACCAAGCAGGGTATGCATTGATAATGGTATTAAATACTTTACTTTATGGGCGCTGAGGGACTCGAACCCCCGACATTCTCGGTGTAAACGAGACGCTCTACCAACTGAGCTAAGCGCCCTAACAAAATTTTTTGTTGGTCTTTTTTAGACCTCACTCAATATAACAGATAGTGTTGAATTTTGACTAGTAATTTTTAAAATATTTTCAAAAATTGCTAAAAGTCTTATGTAGCAAGATTTTCTAAGTTTTTAAAAATCATAGAGGACATAGAGCTAGTTTTACGAAATTTTCTAACCCCGTCAACATGAAAGTAGCAGAGCAAAAGGCAAGACAGATCGAGCTAGATATACTGTCTTGCAATGGATTTCGCAACAACCATCTTGATCTTCATCACGAGCATACTCGCTCTGAGAGTGGCAAACAGTTTGACGCTCACGCCCAGAATCAGGTATGCGATTGTAAGGAGGAGAAAAGCACAGGTTGTCGGCTTGGCAGTGCTAAGGGTGTAAGATATCGCACCTATGAGCGACTCAAGCGCTATGTGGAACATGAACGCGATCGCAATCCTTTACTGGTTCCTACGGATTTACCCAAGGCGATCGATGAGATTTATCGCTATCCATTACGACAATCGGCGATCGATACTCTTAGCCGCAGGTTTAAGGATGGGATTGAGGATGAGCAGTTAGCAAGTTTGGTTTTGGCTCTCCGCACTGATCATCTTCTTTGTATAATTTCCGAAGATGAGCGTGAGCAGGAGCCACAGATTATTTGTTCGATGGGAATTTTTCAGCAGTAAAAAGGTAAAAGTAAAGGGTAAAAGTTATGATTGGATTATATGAAACAGATTTTTATCGGTGGACGGTTGAGCAATCGCAGTTTTTGGCTTTGGGTAAGTTGCAAGGTTTGGATTTAGAAAATTTAGCTGAGGAGATCGCATCTTTGGGTAGGCAGGAAAGACAGGAGCTAGAAAATCGCTTGGGTGTGTTGATTGGTCATTTACTGAAGTGGCAATATCAACCGAATAAGCGATCGCGTAGTTGGCAAGTGACTATTAGTAATCAAAGGCGTGATATCAAGAAACTATTAGCAAATAATCCTAGCTTGAAACCATATTTAGATACGGCAGTACAAGATGGATTTTTATCGGGATTAGGTTTAGTACTTTCGGAAACAAAAATTAAAAAGAAACTGTTGCCAGCAGAATGTCCCTATGCGATCGCCCAGCTTTTTGATGTTAATTTTCCTGATGATATTGATATAGATTTTGATTGAGGAGAATACCTAAAGAACATTCTTTTGATAGTTATGCAGCCATTCATTCCCCTGCGTGATTAGTTTGGCTAGATTCAGATTCCATAGACCTACCGTATTGTTGCCATGCCCTGAGACAAACCCACGACCATCAGGACGAAAACAGAGCCTTAGGGGCGTATTGTCTAGACATTTTAAGGTTTGTAACTCCTTTCCATCTAGACTCCATAACTTGATTGTATTATCGCCACTGGCAGAAATAATGCTGCGTCCGTCAGGGCTGAAGCTCACCGCCCATATCCCCGCCTCATGACCTCTAAAGGTTTGCAATAACTGCCCTTCAAGGTTCCAAAGCTTGAGCGTACTATCGCCACTACCAGAGAGCAGCGATCGCCCATCAGGGCTAAAACAAACACTCCAAACCGCACCACTATGACCGCGCAGGGTTTGCAATTCAGTTCCATCAATACTCCATAGTTTGATCGTGTCATCACCACTACCAGAAGCGATCGCTTGACCATCGGGGCTAAAATGCACAGTCCAGACCGTAGATTTATGACCTTGCATAGTTGCTAGTTCTGTACCATCAAGTTGCCATAGCTTCACCAATTTGTCACTACTACCCGAAACCAGCTTTTGACCATTGGGACTAAAATCTACCGTCCAAACGGCGGTACTATGTCCTGAGAATTTTTGAATTGGCTGGCGATCTCCTATTTTATGATGATTATGAGAACTCTTAGGATCATGAATCGTCCATAGAGAAATCACACTATCGCCACTACCGACTAGAAGTTGTTTACCATCAGGACTGAACTTGACACTGAGGATGTCATGATCGCCAACGATTGTTTCTAGTAAATTACCGTGAAGATCCCAGATTTTAATTTGGTCATCCAGACTACCCGAAACGATCATCTGACCATCAGGACTAACCGCAACTGTCCGAACGGCGGCACTATGTCCATGCAAGGTCTGCTGCTCTCTGCCATGAATTTGCCAATGGCGAATTGTGCAGTCCAGACTAGCAGAAATTAAACTTTGATCATCTGGGTTGAAGCTAACCGATCGCACCGCATCGTTATGCCCTTTAAAGATCTGAAGTTCCCGCCCCTTGATACTCCAGAGCTTGATTTTTTTGTCAGCACTGCCTGTGGCTAACATCGTGTCATCATGACTAAAACAAACTGACCGAACTGCACTAGAATGGGCTTCGATAGAAAATAGTTCTTCAATCTCAATCCGATAATTAGTAGGCTCAGTAGCTTCAGGATCAGAACATACTTTCTGAATTTGCCATAATTTTAAAATATTGTCGCCGCTCCCCGAAGCGAGTAATGTGCCAGTAGCATTGATACTGATACTACGAATATCGGCGGTATGTCCTTTAAGGCTCTGTAATAAAGTTCCATCTAAGCTCCAGATTCTGATCGTTTTATCCGCACCTCCCGAAATAATCCATTCACCATTGGGACTAAATAATACAGTTCTGACATCGCCACGATGTCCAGTTAGGGTCAGCAATTCACTGCCATCACTATTCCATAGTTTAATGGTTTGATCGGCACTGCCCGACACAACCATTTTACCGTCAGGGCTGAATCGCGCACTCCAAACTGCTCCCGTATGCCCTGCGAGAGTATGCATCTGATCGCCTTGGAGATTCCAGATAGAGACCGTCTTATCACTACTACTTGAGAGAACCATCTCTCCATCGGCACTAAAGGATACGCTGCGAATCGGCGCGGAATGTCCGACAAATTTAGCCAGTTCTCGACCATCAATCTGCCAAAGTTTCATAAGGTTATCTAATCCTCCCGACAGAATTTGTAACCCGCTAGGACTAAATTCGGCAATCCATACACCTTGTTCATGGGCTTGAATGCGATGTTTTTCTTTAATCTCATGAATGGCGCGATAGATCGTACTGGTCAACTGCAAGCGATTTTCACTGGCAATCAACTCAATATCGGTAAGCCAATGCTTAGCTATATCAACAGTTTTGACTAGTTCATCAAGATCGACAAGGTTGCTATCTAGTAGACTTTTTAGCATCAAACTATCAGCGATCGCCTGTGAATTTTTGAGAGAAGATTCTAATTGGTGGACGGTTTGACGTAATTCGCCTTGAGTTTTTTCTAGTTCCTTTTGCAGTTTTTCGATGGCTGGGGCTTGAGATTTGCGGATGACGAGAGCGAGATAGTCGTGAACTAACTGACAGCGATCAGTGGAATTTTCGGGGATTAAGACCACCAGCCCTGAACCAATTAAAATTTGGAGAATGATCTCAATGCGATCGCTATCTACTTGAAGATGGAACTCTAGATCTTGATCTTGAGGCAATCCCGCATCCAGACCGATGTCAAATCTTGTGGTAATTTCTAAATTTAATTGTCCTTGTTTACGCACTTGAGCATCGAGATCCTGCAACCCACGTTCAATCTCAGCATAGGTTTTAATTGGTCGCGTTCCCTGTTCATCGGTTAGCAAATACAAAATCAAATTTGTCAATCGATAGTTCTCTTTACCACAATCACCGATAACATTGTCTAGGTATTTCTGAACAAGCCTTTCTTTGGGATTATTACCTAATTTGTGATATTGCAACACTGTACTAATCCGATCTTGTTGCAGTTGCGCTCCAACAATTTGTAATTCAATGGGGCGAACTTCATCCTGCTCATTTTTTAAATCTAGTACCAAGAGGTCAATTAATTCTGGCTCTAGATAAAATTGCGCTCTTTCCGTTAAAATCTTAATCGTAGAATGGGCTGCCGCAGTCGAGAAATTCCCCAGTGAATAGAGAACATTTTTACTGAGAATGTCATGATCGATCGCACTCATGCCTTTAATGCGATTACACTCTAGCAAGCAGTGAATATAGTCTTCTCGCAAAGATAGAACTACCTTTAGCGATGATAAGTATTGAAAGTCTCCCAGTAGACTACCAATAAATTCTAAAAATCGGAGGCGCTCATGATTATTATGTTGATGCACAAAAAAGAATTCTTCAAACTGATCGAAAATCAAGACAGTGCGGAGGTTGTGGGCTTCATTCCAACGCAGTTGGGCAATTAAATTCTCTACTAGTAGATCTTTGCTCAATTGATCGATTCTTTCTAAAGCAAGTAATGGAGGTGAAGTTAAATTAAGCCCCCGCAAAGCTTCAATTAATTGATTGATTAGCACCTGTTCCCAACTGGTGTAAACTCGCATCGAAACTGGTAAGACATCGCGTCCACCAAAAGAAGCTTGCTGTAAAGCAGGTATTAACCCTGCATTAATAAAGGAGCTTTTACCTACGCCCGAATTACCATGTAATACGATGATCTTGTAACGCGGTTCACCGAGGCGATTGGTGAGTTGATCGAGATCCTGTTTGCGCCCTGATGCATAGATTTCGGGAGAAATGATGATTTTTGCTTTATCAGTAAAGCTGGATTTTTCTTCCAAACATGATTAGACCTCTTGCAAATTAGGTAGGGAGTCGGTTGAAAGTGACTTTTTAAGAATTAAAAGTAGCTAAAAGAGTGAAAATATCAGGACTTATCCTAAAGTACATAGTCCTCATGCTTAGCAGTCT
>JBIKYX010000109.1:0-12947 GCA_044355035.1 Pseudanabaena sp.
ACCTACTCTAAAACTTTTCAAACACTCTCTTACGCTACGATTCCCTAACACAAATACGCCATCTGCTTTTCCTGCTGCATTACCTCTATCATATTTATAAATTTTATTAATGCCAATAAGACGTAATAGAGTAAATACTAAATCTTCAAATTCATATGGATCTGAGACACTCTCTATCCTATCCAAAAAGTAAGTAATTTTATCTTTTAATAACTTTGTACTAGATTTATTAACTGGCAATTGATTTAATTTAGCATCAACCAATTTTATTTTTTTAGCTGCTTTTGTAATGTCTGGATTGTTTGACTTCCATTCCTGTACGGAAAAATTAACTCTAATGCCATTTATAAACTTATATAAATATTTTGAGTCAAAAGAACTATTGCAGTAATGTATAAAATTGTGCAATGTATTATCTTTAAATGAGTCACTAAAGAAACCTATATCAATCATATGTCCCAACCAGTTTTTGTCTGGCTGAATATACCCACAGAAAGATAATTGATTAAATTTATTGATTTTAATAAATTTAATAACTCCTGATATTCTAGATTTGACCTGTCTAGCTATTATCTGAATATCTCCATTTCGGTCAACCCACTCTACTGCATCAAATTGAACTATATCCCCCACGGACAAATCAGAAAATAAGCAATCAGTAACATCATTTTCCCAAAAGACTGGATCTTTAGGCTGACCTTTTATATTGACATCAGATAAGATAAAACCATACGGATTGTTTACCCCTATTACCAGTTTTTTGATTTTTCCAGTAATAATCATTTTATTGAACTCTCCCCATCTAAGCCTATTGAATTTAACACAAAATTATGGACAAAAAAAAGGGGGCGCAAAGCGCCCCTTTTTTTCTTATTCAGCAGATGCGGCAGCAGCAGCACGAGCGGCGGCGGCTTCATCTGGATGAATACCCAGACGGGTTAAGTTAAAGCGTCCACGATTGTCAACTTCGCGGATCTTAATCAACACTTCATCACCAACAGCGACTTCATCTTCGACCTTACCGACACGACCTTCCGCCAACTGCGAAATATGTACCATCCCTTCCTTACCAGGGAGGAACTCCACAAACGCACCAATCGGAATAATTCTTGTCACATGACCGAGATACACATCACCCGAACCAACACGGCGAGTCATGTTTTCGATGATGCGCTTAGCCTTGAGCGCACCTTCACCACTCATTGATGAAATCATCACCGTGCCATCGTCTTCAATATCGATCTTGGCTCCAGTTTCCTCAGTGATGCCCTTGATGTTCTTACCACCAGGTCCAATGATCATGCCGATTTGTTCAGGATCGATACGGATGGTGAGCAAGCGTGGCGCATAGGAAGAAAGCTGCGGTCTTGGTGCAGAGAGCAGTTCCAGCATCTTGCCCATGATGTGAGCGCGACCAGTCTTGGCTTGCATCACGGCGGCGCGAACTGTGTCCATTGAGATACTGGTAATCTTCATGTCCATTTGCAGTGCGGTGATACCTGTGTCAGTACCAGCCACCTTGAAGTCCATGTCGCCAAGGAAATCTTCAATGCCTTGAATATCAGTGAGAATACGAACTTCATCGCCTTCCTTGATCAAGCCCATCGCCACACCGCTTACGGGTTTGGTGATCGGTACACCTGCATCCATCAGCGCCAGAGTCGAACCACAAACTGAACCCATTGAGGTCGAGCCGTTGGAGGACAAGACTTCCGACACTAGGCGAAGAACATAGGGGAATTCTGACTTGGATGGTAGTACAGGCACGAGGGCGCGTTCTGCCAATGCTCCATGACCGATCTCGCGACGACCAGCCGATCGCATTGGTTTAGCTTCACCAACGGAGTAGGGCGGGAAGTTGTAATGGTGCATATAACGCTTTTTCGCGTCAGGATGCAGATCGTCCATTTCCTGTGCGTCCCCTGGAGTACCAAGGGTGGCGATCGTCAAAACTTGGGTCAAGCCACGATTAAACAAGCCGCTACCATGCACACGCGGGATCACGCCCACTTCTGTCCAGATTGGACGCACTTCATCGAGTTTACGTCCGTCAATGCGAACATTCTGCTCAATTACTTGTAAGCGCATCAGCTTTTTGGTGAGTTCCTTGTAAGTGGCGCTAATCACTTTTTTGTCAGCAACCAATTTCACAGGATCTTCTTCTGGCAAAGCGGCGATCACTTCTAAAAGCTCAGCTTTAATCGCATCAAGAGCCTCATCGCGGACATTGCGATCTTTCTCACAACTTGCGACCACTTGAGCAACTTTATCTTTGACCGTATCGGCAATAAAGTTTTCCAAGGTGGGATCGGTTTCGGGTGCGACTATTTCTGGCAACGCAATCCCTAACTCTTGCAATAAGTCAATCTGAGCCTTGATTAGTTCCAGTACGGCTTCATAACCAAAGTCGATCGCTTCGATCATGTCGGCTTCAGGTAACTGATTTGCACCAGCCTCAACCATGATGATCCCTTCCGCAGTCCCAGCGACTACCAGATCCAGATCACCTGCTTCAACTTCGGCATAGGTGGGATTGATGATGAACTCATCACCAACCAAACCAACGCGCACACCTGCCATTGGTCCCATAAAGGGTAATCCTGCGATCAGAGCGGCGATCGATGCACCCGTCACTGCCAAAACATCAGGTGGTACTTTGTCGTCTAGCGCCATCGTGGTTGCGACAATCTGCACATCATCGCGCAACCAGTTGGGAAACAAAGGACGCATGGGGCGATCGATCAGGCGGCAAATCAGGGTTGCTTTTTCGGGGGGACGACCTTCACGACGTAAGAAACCACCAGGAATACGACCTGCTGCATATAGGCGCTCTTCGTAATCTACGAGGAGTGGCACAAAATCTACACCATCACGGGCAGGACCTCTGGTCGCTGTCACTAATATGGCAGTCTCCCCGCACTGGACTAATACTGAGCCACCAGCTTGAGGGGCAAACGTGCCAATTCTTAATTTAATTTCCCTGCCATAAAAAGGGATAATTTTTGTTACGGCATCCATCTATGATCTACTTCCCTTTTGACTTTTTTCACTTTATATATGTCGCAATGTTAGCACTGATGTCGTATGGTCTGCCGTAATTTCTAATCTTGCTCTAATCTTGCTTGGCTTGTAGCTGAATTAACAACCGTTTAATCAACATAATTGCGGTTCGCTTTATAGAACTTAACAAAGATTTTAGTCCTGCAAAGCTACCTGTCATTTTCCAAATAAATACCACCCAATACCAACCCTTGACGATTTCTCCCCAAAGTGTGATTTTTTCTTCCTGAGATTCTGGGCTGTCTGAAGGCTGAACTTTTAAAGTGTTGGTGTTTAATTCTTGGGACATAATATATACCATTAGATAAATATCACTTTAGACGCAGGACACCACTCCAAAGCTAAGTTTGATTTTAAGCATCAAGGCGATCGCAAGCAATTAAACATACATAGCTCTCGATCTATGCATATCAGAAAATAATAGGCTCCAATCTATTAATGCTCAACAAGAAACGCTCATTGCTTCTACTTGCCGAACGTTGCTAAATTCATGCTGTAAGTGCTGCAATAATCTTTCGTCTTTGGAATAGATTCGCCAAATGGAACTATCAATCAGTTCTAAAACGATTTCGCAAGGTGTATCAAGATCTATGTCTGGTTGTAATACTGGGACTTTGGATACTTCTTGACAACCAACGATGATGGTATTAATTACTTGATCGAATTTTCTGACTAATAGAACTAGCATCTGCCAACTTAAGATTAATCCTTGTGGTAGATCTTTGATGTTCTCTTCTAAATCTAGAATGCCTCTTTCCCAAATCGTGCTGATGTCGCCGATCGCTTCGAGATCTAAAATTGACCAGACAAGTTGTTGTTTGTCCTGTGCAATCAGGTTTAATAGGTCAATCAATTCAATGGTTGATGTGTCTTGGCTATCCTGATATTTGATTTCAATTACATTAGACATTTTTATCCAAAAAACTATACTGGGCTTACCATGAATTAATCATTCAGTAAATCTACAAACTCTTCAACCGTCAAATTAGCGTCATTCAGGATGCTCTTAAATGTCTTAGGTTTGAGAATTGTCGAACCGTGATAGGCGACAGTTGCCCTGCGACCTTCATCATTTTTATATATTTTATGGCTTCCACTTTGTCGGGTAAGGACAAATCCAATCTTTTCTAGCACACGAATGACTTCGTTAGCATTGACTCTAGGTAAACGAGGACTCAAGCAGTCACCTCCACTGATGTAAGGCTAATCTGTCCAATTTTGGGTAATTCTTCACCACTCAATAGCCGATCTTCAATATGTAGGGAAATTGAATCTTTAATGTTTTCTAAAATTTCTTCGTAGGTGTCAGCCTGTGTGTAGCAACCCTGAAGAGAAGGGCAAGAGGCAAAGTATCCATCCTCATCTTTTTCTATGATTACGGGTAAAGTAAATTTGTTCATATACCTAAGTCTTTACTGTAAGTTGATTATAGCTAGTCTTGTGGTAAGAGGTAAACAAACTTTTTCCTTTTGCCTTTTTACTTTTTACTTGGTAAGAGCATCGTTGATTCAATTTCTTCGCGGACTTGTTTGCTGACGTAGCTGCGGTTCATGCACTCGACTAGGAGGAGATTGGCTTCGTAATATTTTTTGAGAAGTTCTATTTGCTTATCAGTAAATTGCCAATCGTGACCGATATTGCGGAGATCGATACAGACTTCACGAAACTTATAAATCCATTTCTCTCGATTATTTGTTTCCCATTGAAAGATTTCTTCATGTCCTCCATTAGGATCTGGTAATTTATTCTTAAGCTTTAACATTGCTTGGTGTAATACATTATCAATTTTATCAATTTTTTCGAGATTAAGCGCGTGAACAAGAGCATTGGCACGAGCACTGCCAACAAAGTCGCTCTTATCAGTAAGATCACGCTCAAGGTCAAGATCCAGATGGTTAATCAGTTCACGAACGCGGTCTCTAGCGCTAAAGCTAGGACTGAAAAACTTGGAAGCATCGGCAATGAGATCTTGAATAGTGTTAGATAGCGCAGGGTCAATTTTGGCTGTTATAGAGTCTCTATTGATGATATTAACGAGAGATGTATCGAGATTGAGGTTAAAGTCGAGATTGAGAAATACTTTGTGAAAAGTATCTTCTAAACTAATGTAAGTATAAAATGCTCTAACAGCAACAGTTTGATATTTTGACTGAACAGAATCTGCTTTCTGCTCCGCCCAAGTTAAAAACGTTTGTAATTTCTCAGATCCTGCTACCATTTCATCGATCTTTGCTTTCATCATTCGCAAAAAGACTTCTGCTTGTCTCAACATTTCGGATGTCAATAAAAATACTTCCTTCCATTGAGGTTCGGCGAGATGTAACATTAGCGTTTCTAATTGTCGATCTCGTTCAATTTCTCGCGCTGCAAAATACTCCTGAAAAGTCAAATGGGAAAAAGAATAGATATTTCTTGCCCTCTCCACTAACAAACCATGATGATGCTCGATCGCTTTTAGCACCACTTCACTATCCAGCCGCAACACGTCAGGATCGGTGGATGCCTCAGGGAGATTGCAGATATAGTCCTTAATCTGGCGCTGCAAATCCTCTTGTCGAAAGAAATATTCACCATTCACAAAGGTATTAAAAGCAATCTGTCCTAGCAGATCCTCCTTATTTTTGGGCGACAGATGCTTATAAAGCATCTCCCGTTCGATATTCCGCTTCGCATCCCACTTTTTCATCAATACTTCCAAACCTTCCTTATACAGTTCCGATCGCTTCGGCGGGAAGTCGTTGCGCTCTCCAAATACCAAACACAACAGCGTCAATAACAAAGGACTTTTAGCCAATTCCTTGACAGGTTCATTACCCTTCAATCGCTCTAACAACCGTTCTGCCTTTGACTCATCCCTCTCCCGAAACCAATTATTCACAAAGGTTTCAATCTGTCCATCATCAAAATCGGCAACCTCAACTTCCGTAAATTTCTCAAACTGATATTCTCGCGCCGCAATCCGACAGGTGATCGCAAAGCGATTTTTCAGCCAATCCCGCGAAAAGCGATCAATGTCCTGCTTAACCCGCCGATCGTCCTCCAGCTTCACCTCATCCAATCCATCCAACAGGATCAACGTCCGCCCCTCCCTGAGCAAGCGCTTCACCACATCCACGACCACATCTCGCTTTTGAAATTCCGTCAAAATGTAATTCTCTAACGATGGCTGTCCCCTTTCTTCCGCATAAGCCTTCAGCGTCACAAATATCGGCACAAGTTCCCCATGAAACCGATTACCAAGGCAAGACATCGCCAAATACTTCATAAACGTGGTTTTCCCTGCCCCTGGTTTACCCAATACCACCAGCTTTTGAATTTCATCGACTACCTTAAGTCCCATCACCCGTTCTTGAATTGTCCCCACTAAAAAGCGATCAAAATGCTCACGAGTACATACCTCCATCACCTCGTCATAGCCTATCCGCCGCCGCCCAGTTACATCCTTGATGATATTCACATCGGTATAAATGCGTTCCAGATCGACAGGTTGCGTCATATCCAACACGCGCATTGTCCCACAGCGATCCGTAACATCCGCCGCGATTTTTTGCTTCACCTCTTGGACTAGCAATTCAAGGTAATCAGAATCGAATTGTAGATCGGCTTTTATATTTTGCTTTTTCGCCTCTGCATATAACCAATTTCGTAACTTATTCGCCTTATTCGCACCATCACCCGCAATACTAAACTTCTTGTAAATACCCGTCTTGCGATTACGGATTGCCTCAACCGTGATATGTAATTGTTCCGATATCTCGCGATCGTCCTTACCATTGCCCCACCAAAGCAAAAATACTTCCTCTTGTTCAGGGGACAACTCGTACTTACGAGCCAAATCAGTTAAGAAATTGCTAGAAAACATAGACAATCTGGCGTTGAGATAGGTTTATCTTAACCGAAATTTTAATATAAACAAAAAGATGAATAAAACCTGTAGGGGTTAAGCATTTGCGCCACAATTTCTAAACTCATCACAGAGATATTACTCCGCAAATGCTTAACCCTCTTTGCTTTTGCCGATAAATTTTCCCTGCGTTCCAAGGTTAAGGGCAGAGCATTCCTGATTAAAAAGAATCGGTAAATTTCTAAATTGTTGCGGGAATGCTTTGCCCCTACAGGTTATCTCTCAAGCAATCCAACGATTTCAGTTGAAAATATAAACATCGGCAGAGATAGTAAAGCCTTAAAAGCACTCATGGTGTATCTCTTCAAATCCAATGAGGTAAGGCAATGTAAGGCTTGTAAGGCTATGTATGTGGATTAATCTCCAAAATTAATTTGAGATGCTTGCACTTGTAAAAGCAATCACAAGCAATTCAAAAATATGAACACTCAAAACCAATCTCAAAAGCCAGTTATAAATCAATCGATCGCCCAAACCAACACCAATCCCAGCCTCGATATCACTCCCCTAATCATGCCAATTAGCTACGCCATCTCAGGAGCGATCGCCCTTGCCGCGATCGCCGCCTTTCTTCGTCAACTCAGAGAATAGTCCTGATTGCCATAGCGATCGCCTATGCGTTTAACCAAAGACTAGGCGATCGTAATACGCGAATCTTTTGATAGCTAATTGTTCTGCTAGCAGTCTTTTTCATTGATCCAAATCAGAATTAAACTTATAGAAACAAAAAGTCATCGGCTACTGCTGCGTCTATGCCAAGTTAAATTAATTTTGCCCCTTTATCAACTTAAAATGCAGAGGTTGAACTAATTAATAACTAGTAGCGACAAATGCAGAAAAGAATTGCTGTAAAACACCCGATCGCAAATATCTTTAACGCAGCTTCCCGTGGATTAGCGGTGACAGCTATTAGTGGCTATCAAAAATTTATTTCACCCCATAAAGGCTTTTCTTGCGCCCATCGGGTTTTGTACGGATGCGAATCTTGCTCGCAATATTTTAAACAGGTGATTGCTGAAGAGGGGATTATTACCGCGATCGCTAATGCTAGGGGACGTTTTCAGGAATGTCGTGAAGCTAATGAAATTTTAAAAAAACGGCGATCGCAATGTAAGGCTAACCGAAATTATTATTCGAGTCGATTAGTTACGAATTTACCTACCAATACGGTCGCGATCAACTCAGAAAACCCTGAAGAGACTGATATTCCTGAAGATTCTGAAACTCCTAAACCGCCCAAACTTGGTGGTTCTCAATGGTCAAGCAAAAGGCGATCGCAACCTATCAATCAATCCAATAAACCTAATAATAACTGTGATAATTGTAATAATTGTGGTGATTGGGTGGATTGTGCCGATTGTGTTTATACAATCACTGGGCAGGATTGCCCAGATTTAAGCTGTCCAGATTTAAGCTGTCCAGATTTAAGTTGTGCAAATGCTGATTGTTTATCAGGGATGGATTGTAGTGGGCTAGACTGTGGAAGCCTAGATTGTGGCGGCGCTGACTGTGGTAGTTGCGGTTAAATAATTATTCAGATAGTTTCAGAAAATTTATGATCGAGCATGATGTATTGATTATCGGTGGCGGATTGGCTGGCTCTAGGGCGGCTCTAGCGATCGCCCAAAATTATCCCAATCAAAGCGTGGGACTAATTTCTAAAGTACATCCGATCCGATCGCATTCCGTCGCCGCCCAAGGTGGCATCGCCGCGTCTCTGAAAAATGTCGATAATGACGACTGGCTCACCCATGCTTTCGATACCATCAAAGGCTCTGATTATCTTGCCGATCAAAATGCCGTACAGGTTTTAACCCAATCGGCTCCAGAGGTAATTATTGATCTGGAACATCTAGGAGTTTTATTTTCTCGCGCTGAAGATGGACGCATTGCCCAGCGCCCATTTGGGGGGCATACATTCAGCCGTGCTTGCTATGCAGCCGACAAAACAGGACACGCGATTCTGCATGAATTGGTAATGAATCTACGGCGACTTGGCGGCACGATTTACCAAGAATGGTATGTGATGCAATTGATCTATGAAGATGGCGCAAATGGTCAAGAAGTAAAAGGAGTAGTTGCTTACAGCTTAGAAACTTCGGAGATCGAAGTATTTCGTGCCAAGGCGGTGTTATGTGCCACAGGCGGATATGGGCGGGTTTTTAATACCACTTCTAACGATCTTGCTTCAACGGGGGATGGCTTATGCTTGACCGCAAATATTGGCTTGCCATTGCAGGATATGGAGTTTGTGCAGTTTCATCCTACGGGTTTATATCCAGTTGGAGTATTGATTTCTGAGGCGGTGCGCGGTGAAGGTGCTTATTTAATTAACGATTTGGGCGATCGCTTTATGGCGAATTATCCAATCACTAAAAATCGCATGGAACTGTCGCCCCGTGATATTACTTCCCGCAATATTGCCTATGAAATTATGCAAGGGCGCGGTATTAATGGCGGTAATTATGTCCATTTAGATGTGCGTCATTTGGGTAGAGAAAAAATCTTGAGCAAGATTCCCTTTGCCCGTGAAGAAGGCTTGCGTTTAGCGGGTGTGGACTGCATCGATCATCCTCTGCCCGTGCGTCCGACCGCACATTACTCAATGGGTGGTATTCCCACGAATATTGATTGTCAGGTAATTGACACAAATAGCAAGGCGATCGCAGGATTTTTTGCGGCGGGTGAATGTGCCTGTGTGTCGGTACATGGCGCAAATCGTTTGGGTGCAAATTCACTATTGGAATGTGTGGTCTTTGGCAAACGCGCTGGTGTGAAATTAGGAGCCTATATCAGCGATCGCACTATGCCAAAACTTGATCCGCGCCCCTATATTGCCGCCGCCGAAGCAAAACTGAAAGGGGTTTTATCGAATCAAGGTAACTCACGCATTGCCGATATTCGTCAACAACTACAGGACACGATGACCGAACATTGCGGCATCTTCCGTGATGATCAACGTTTAAAAGATGGTTTGCAAAAATTACAAACTATTCGCGATCGCTACGAGCATGATCTGTTAGTCGATGATCGCGGTTCTGTATTTAACATGGAACTCATGCAAGCGATCGAATTGAAAAGCTTGTTCACCGTTGGCGAAATTATTATGACTAGCGCCTTATCTCGTCAAGAGAGTCGCGGCGCACATTCTCGCGAAGATTTTCCCACTCGCGATGATGCTAATTATCTCAAACATACATTGGGCTATCTAGAAGATGGTGCGGTAAAAACTAGCGATCGCCCTGTTGACATGAGCTTGCAATTAATCGACAGCGATCGGTTCACGCCGCAAGAACGTAAATATTAAGAAGCATTCCAATCTATACCGAATTTCGAGTTATACTTAAATATAACTAAATAAAAGATTATGCATACAACAAATCTTCGCAAAGTCGGTGGATCGATTATGTTGGCGATTCCTCCATCTGTTCTGGAAATTTTGAACCTACAATCTGGCACAACTGTCGGCGTTGCAGTCGATAATGGCAAGTTAATCATCGAACGTCAGCCAAAACCGCAATATTCGCTAGATCAGCTTTTGTCACAATGCGACCCTAATGCACCAATAACCGAAAGCGATCGCGCTTGGCTAGATCTTAAATCTGTGGGGCAGGAATTGTGAAGCGTGGTGACATTTATCTTGTTTCGCTCGATCCTACGGAAGGGCATGAACAGCAAGGTACTAGACCAGTTCTTATCGTCTCTCCAGACAAGTTTAATGCTTTAACGAAAGTTCCTATTGTGGTTCCCATTACGTCAGGCGGTAGTTTTGCCAGAACTGCGGGTTTTGCTGTTTCTCTGGATGCTGCGGGAATTCGTACTAAGGGTTTAATTCGTTGTGATCAACCTCGCCCAATCGATTTATCTGCTCGTAAAGCTCGGAAGTTAGAAACTATTCCAGAGTCGATCATTGATGAGGTTTTGGCTAGGATTGTTACTCTATTTAGCTCTTAATGGCGATCGCCCCGTTGACATGAGCTTGCAATTAATCGACAGCGATCGGTTCACGCCTCAAGAACGTAAATATTAAAAGTTCGACTGTAAATGATATTTGTGCCAAACATTTCACTTGAAAGGAATGTATTCAACTGTATTCATCCATTCGTTAGGTTCTGAAGCTTGAGCAATCAAGTCTAGATCTTTGACGAATTGCCCAATTGTGCCACCGAGTTGATGCCCAAAGATTAGTCCTGCAAACTGTTTTCCTTCTACTTGCCAAGTCTCAGCTAGAACTCGAAAACGAATATCTTGAGTAAAGAGAACTCGATTAAGCTCTGTTGTTCGCTCTAAAAGTCGATCATCAGGTAATTTTGTTGTTTCATCCTCAAAGGCTGTTAAGACATCTATGCCTCGACGACGTAGTTGTTGTGTAATTGCTTGAGGGACGTGAACATCCATGTACAAAGAGATCGCCATTTATAGAACTCCTTGCGCTTTCATCCTGATATAAAAAGGCGATCGCCCAGATTGGCTAGTACTTCCTTGAACTTGCTCCCATTCTTCTTTGATTTCTTGGTCAATTTCTTTTTGATGATCGAAGTAATAACCCATTGCTGCATGAGCTTCGGCGGGTGTTAGGTAAAGATGCTGACGACATATTTCTTCGACTGACCAGCCATAGGCGAGATAGTCCATGACGATTTGCGCTACTCGAATGCGTGGTAAGCGTTGCAGTCTGGCGGATTGGTTGTCGCTTTTTTCGATGTGTGGATAACTTAGGGCTAACATAAATTTTTACTTGTAATCATAAATAATTTTGTGGATGCCAAAACTTTTATCTTTATAAATTAGAAACAGGCTGATGTTAAAAACTCTTCAAGTTCGTAGAAATCAACAGATTCTATGTCTTTTGGATGAATCATAACTGTAAGTTTTCTAGTGATAAATTTCTCCTTAGAAGCAATAACAAATGAGGTAATGATTAGCTTTGCTAGAGCCATTCTAGGAAGACCAGTACGAGCTAGATCGGCTCCTATAATTGGGATAGAAACATCAATACTATGTCCTTTTAATCGGACTTCTTGCCAAAGTTTACTAAGCGATTGCCAAATGTAGTCTGAGTTAGATTGAACAGTCATGTCATTACTCATGTAACCATAAGCAGTCAGAAAATAGCGGTTATCATGTGAGCCTAAAGTAATTGTCGTCCCAATAGGGTATCTCCAAGGTTTGCCTAATTTTTTATTTACTTCTTCATTACGTGGATAGTTATAGACTTGTAGAGCATTTTCTATGTCCGCATCAAGTTTCAAGCGATCGCTACTATAAATTTTGGTTAAAAATTGCCCTTGAACGCTAGATGGCTTGATAATTTCGCCCAACTCTGTATCAAAAACATCATTTAATCCAATAACTAGATGTCCTTGTTGCTCAAAAAGATCGGCTATTTTAATTTCTATTTCTGAATCGGGAGATGATAAAGTTCTACAAATCGATCTACGCGGAAATCTTTGAATAAAAGCGAATACCATAGCGATAATCGCTAACCATAAGTATCCAATCCATCCAAAATTGAGTTTTTCTGGAAAAAACAGTGCGCCTGGTTCAGTAAATAGCCAAAAAAGACCAAAGTTACTAACGAATGAATCTCTTAATCGTTTGAAACCAACTTTTTTGAGGATTCTAAAATAAATACTGCTTACCATATTTTTATCAATAAATTTAGTTGTACTTGTTTTGATTATTCAACCATTCTCTATAACTCATTATCTTTTTTTCGTCTTTCGCTAGTTTCATTAATTTGCTGATTTGTATAGGAGGAAAATGACCAAAATCCCAAATAGTTTTACTTACGATATTGTCATAAACTTTTGCAATCCTCTCAAGCTCTTGATTACCTCCAAATAGGGTTGATATTGCTAAGAGAGTGTTTGAAAAGTTTTAGAGTAGGTTAAATAGGGATGGATTTAGGGCTTAAACGACGAACCATCAGATGAACCATAGCGGCAAAGAGCATCATTTCGCTAGTGGTAGACAAAAATTC
>JBIKYX010000027.1:0-41067 GCA_044355035.1 Pseudanabaena sp.
TTGGTGCGATCGCTGGGCTGATATGCCAATTTGATATTGGTGTTTTGGGCGATCGCATCATTATTAGTTCTCACACCGCTAAAGTTAGCTTCAGGAATTGTAAAACGATAGTTATTTTGAGCTTGGGTGCGCGAGAACCCCACTAAATAGCTAAATTCACCAACCCTCTGACTCAGTTGCAAAGACTGCTCATTCAGTCCATAACTGCCAAGCTCTACCTTGGCATTAGCCGTAAATTTCTCCGTTGGGCGGGTGGTAATGATGTTAATAATCCCGCCGATCGCATCGGAACCATAGAGCGTAGAGCCACCCCCTGGAATGACTTCAATTCTTTCAATAATACTGGCAGGGATTTCCGATAGGTCAAAGCCGCCGCCCCCAACATTATTCACGGGGCGACCATCTAACAAAATCAAAACTTGATTGGTATTAGAACCCCGAATAAACTGACCACTGAGAGCATTAAATTCTGTACCAACAGTTCCACCACCAAGAATACTAGGCAGAAATTTCAAGGCTTCTTTAGCAGTTCTTGCGCCCTGTTGTTCGATTTCTTGGCGATTGATCGTATAAGCAGGACGAGTGCCATCCTGCAAAGTTGCATCACGGCGTTGAGTGGAAGTGACGGGGCGATTGAGAATTTTGCCAGTTACGGTAATGTCAATTTCAGGCTCTTCATCTTCCACCGCGATCGCGGCAGGGGTAGCAAAAATAAAAGATATAAGCATCAAACTCGATAAGCTGACAGTTTGTAGAGTTTTGGCAAGGAAACATCTTGTGAAGTCGCTTAATGGGCGATTTGCAGAGTCAATCTTTCTATTCATCAGTGGATTTCTTAGATTTATCACAAAATTTGGGGATGGAGGCTATGAATGAGGAGATTGTTAAATTACTTGAGGTCAGACTCTATATAAAATTTTTGATAATTTTGGATGAGTAAAAATGAGAATGATAATCATTCTCATAATTTAACAATCACATATATGCTGCACTTGTGTCAACCCTTGTTTTAGGTCACAGAGCTATAATGCTTGCCTACTAAATGCTGTGGAGAAATTTATGAGGGCGGCAACACCACAAAAAGTTTGCGCTTGATCGCCTCTGGTCGCTCTTGATAAGGGACAGCGCCAGTGGGATGCTCTAGATATTGTTGGCAAAATTGCGATACATCAGATGCGGACTCAAACAGATGCAGATCGCTAAAGATAAATGTATGCTTATTTGCTCCTGTAAAAGCAACAGCACAGGCGCGATCGCAAGCTGCCATACATTTTACAGGCTGGACTTCTAAGCGATCGCCTAGTCCTGCAAGCTTCTCGCTGAGAGCATTAAAAAGATGTTGTCCACCTCTTAAGCCTTCATATTCTTTTTCTGTTTTGGAAAATCGGCAAAGGGTGCAAACAAAGAGTTTATGTTGAGACATTCTGTTTATTTTGTGTTTACTTATTTCGTGCAAAAAAAAATCAATGATTTCTAGACTTCTCGATTTTTCTCAAATTTTTCCCAATGAGAAGCTAGCCCAATATTTGGGATGGAATAGAGATAACGAATCACAATAAAGATTCTGAAATCGATACTTTGCAACAACTTCAGAATCTTTATTGATTTGAGTTTGAGAGCGATCGCTGCAAATGCAAAAAAGGACAAATTAGAGAATAGTTTGCCCAGTGGTCATATAAAGATGTCAATGTGACAAGCTGTCTAGCTTGCCACAGCAAAGCTTTGATAGAATCACTCATTCTGTAACTCGCAGATGGGATATAGGTTTACAAGAGTTGTTTGGTGGGCATCCTGACTCGAAAAGCTTGTTAATAAACAATCAGCTTTAATCACAGTTGCGGTACAGCGTCGGATTTAAACCGAACTTTCCCCGTTTCCTCTAGTGACTGCTCCTCACTAGAACCAAACAATGTACTGAACTATATCAGTAGAGGGACAACATAGCAATAACCCCATCAGAAATTTTATGAAGGATTATCGGCGTTGAGTTTTAATTTAGAATTAGAAATTTCTCCAAATAGAATAAGGTATAGAATAAAAGGCAAAAGTTGGGATAATCAAACTCGTATTGCGACATCTCATCTTTGGAAATTGTTAATTTGGTTACTGAAAATGACAGTAGATATTCTACAAATTAAGAACTTGAGTTGTGGATATGGTAAAACTCCGACTTTAGAGAATATTAATTTTGAAGTTGCCACTGGTGAATGGTTGAGCATTATTGGCGCAAATGGCTGCGGCAAATCCACATTACTCAAGACAATCTGTGGATTACTTCTACCTCAGAATGGTTCTATTTTACTTAATGGCAAGAATATTCTCCATAGCCCTGCGATTAGTCGATACATGGCTTTTTTGCCGCAACAGCCGATTTCTCCTGAAGGACTAACTGTCTATCAAATGGTTTGTTTAGGGCGAAACCCTCATCAAACATGGTGGCAATGGCAGATAGATCGACAGGGAAAAGAATCTGTCGAGAGAGCCTTAGAGCTTTGTCAGCTTACTCAATACCGCGATCGCACTGTGGACAAACTCTCTGGTGGTGAGCGCCAGCGAATCTTTATTGCTTTAGCACTCGCCCAAGATCCTCAAATAATTCTGCTAGACGAGCCGACAACTTTTCTGGATATTCGTTATCAATTAGAACTTCTAGAATTGCTAAAAGACTTAAACCGTAATCAAGGATTGACGATAGTAATGGTGCTGCATGATATGAATCTAGCTGCTAGATATAGCGATCGCATTGCGATGATGGAAAAGGGCGCATTATTGTGTATTGGCAAAACCGATGAAGTGATTACTACCACCAATATCGAAAGAGCATTTTCAGTCAAAGCTAAAGTTTTAAATGGAGATTTAGGAATACAGGTGTATCCCTATGCCAGCTTGTAGTAATCTACAATTAGGTCATTCAGTAGTTGTTAAATATTCATATTAGAACTTCTGTAAAGAAACAACTTCTTGCGCCAGTGTGACAAGCAATATCACCGACCTGCTCGATCTTGACCAAAATCACATCGCGATCGCAATCGTAGTAGAGCTTTTTGAGCTTTTGAATATGCCCTGAAGTTGCGCCTTTATGCCATAGTTCTTGTCGTGATCGGCTCCAATAATAAATTTCACCAGTTGAGACAGTTAGTTCTAGAGCTTGGCGATTCATCCATGCCACCATCAAAACTGTTCCATCTTGGTGATCTTGGGCGATCGCAGGAATCAATCCTTGAACATCATATTTAAGATTTTCAATCCAATTGTCGGACATTGTTTAGATGTTAGATTATTAAAACTGACTATACCAAGCATTCTTGCAACTGTTTGTGAAGTAACTTTCCATCAAGGTTCCTGCCAATGAGAACTAATTGATTGCCAGTAGGCTTTTGACGATGATCGTAGACTAATTCATAACGCTTACCACTTAACTGAAAAATAAAACGCATATCTTGAGATGTAAAACTGAGAACACCCTTAGCTCGGAATACATCGTTGGGCATTACCTTATCAAGGAAATAGGTGAACTTATCTAAATCAAATCGGCGATCGCTTTGAAATGAGACAGATATAAATCCATCATTGGCTAAATGGTCAGAATGGTGATGATGATGTTCATGGTTATGATGTTCATGTTCATGGTTATGATGCTCATGTTCATGAATCTCATCCTCGTTCTCTACTTGTTGATAAACACTAGTTGGAGCTAGATCTACATCTAGAATTAGAGGTAATGGAACTTCTCCATATTGCGATCGCAAAATTCGCGCTTTAGATTTCTTCTTGCGGAGATACTCTTCTAGCTCTTCAACTTGCTCTTCAGGGACTAAATCAGTTTTGTTCAACAGCACAATATCGCCATATTCTACTTGACTCATGGCTGCTTCACTTTGGAAATGTTCGGCAGTAAAGGTTTCTGCATCTATCATCGTGAGAATGGAATCAAGGCGCGTAAGATGCTTTAGTTCTGTTCCCAAAAAAGTTAAGGCGATCGGTAAAGGGTCAGCAACGCCAGTTGTCTCGATCACCATGTAATCAATTCGTTCACTTCGTTCTAAGACATTATATACAGCATCAACTAAGCCATCATTAATTGTGCAGCAAATACAGCCATTACTTAGCTCGACCATACCATCTTCAATATCGACAAGTAACTGTCCGTCAATATTAATGTCCCCAAACTCATTCACCAAAATCGCCACTTTCAAATCCTGACGATTTTTGAGGATTTGATTGAGAAGTGTGGTTTTGCCACTGCCTAAGAATCCCGTAACAATTGTCACAGGCATTCCGCGTTTGGGGATATCGAGTTGAGGAGTTTTCATGGTCTTGTCTAATCTGACATGAATAGTGCTAAAGTTCATTTATGATAATGATTATCATTCTCATAAGTATACCCACATTAGCAACTATGTCAACCTCAGCAAAAATTTTGATGAAAGCCCAAAATTGGAAAAGCATCACTCTGTCATTTGTAGCAGTCTCTACTAGCTATTTCTCTCTAGGACTAACTGGGATTCTGGCTCATTCAAACCACAGCAATAAACCCAAGGTGGTTGCTACAACCAGTATTCTGTGTGATGTCACCAAGCAAATTGCTCAAGATACAATCGATCTAACTTGCCTTGTGGATGCAGGCTCCGATCCCCATGATTTTAAGCCTAGACCATCCGATCGCCTTGCGATCACCCGTGCAAATTTGGTTCTTTATAGTGGTTACGGCTTTGAGCCTGAGATTATTAAACTTATTAATGCGACGAATGGGAACTTTACCAAAGTTGCAGTGAATGAGATGGCAGTTCCCCTAGCACTAGAGCTTGAAGAAGATGGCGAAAAAGTCAGCGATCCCCATGTTTTCCATACGGCGCAAAACGGCGCAAGGATTGTTGAGGTTATAGGAGCAAGCCTCAATCTGTTAGCACCTAGCAAATCTTCAATGTATAGAGCTAATACCAAGAAATTGAGTGCCGAATTTCTCCAAATCGATAGCTGGATTAAAGAGCAAATTGCCACAATTCCTCCAAATCAGCGTAAATTGGTAACTACCCATGATGCTTTTGGCTATTATTCCAAAGCTTATGGAATTTCTGTTGCAGGAGCATTGCAGGGCGTTAGTACTGAAGAGCAAGCTACACCTAAAAGGGTTGCCGAGCTTGTACGAGCAATCAAGCAAGAAGGTGTGCCAACTGTTTTTGCTGAGTCAACAATCAACCCCAAATTGATTATAGCCGTAGCCAAAGAAGCTAACGTCAAGGTATCTGATCGCGAACTATTTGCCGATGGACTAGGCGAAACTGGAAGTGAGGCTGACACCTATCAGAAGTTCTTTATTGCCAATACTCAAACAATTGTGGAAGGTTTGGGCGGTAAATTTACTCCATTTAAAAGCACATCAGTTCTCAGATTATTAAACATCAAATAATTTCCTAAAGGCTTTGCTTGTAGAGATTTTCAGTTGAGATGTTTTCCAGACAAGGCACTTAGGCACTTTTTCCGTGAATAAATAGGATAAATGTTGCCTAACCTTGTTTGTCAGGAAATCGAACCCGAAACAATGAATTTATCGTGATCCGTTTTACATAGGCAAACTTTTCCAAATCACAACGATTGTCCCCACACCACTTTGAGTTGGCAATAGGTTGAGATATCTTACAAAAGAACTTTGCTTCACTTTGAAAATTAATCCACCTCCATAATTAGAGAGTTGATTGACTTCAAATTTGCTCTTTTGGAAGCTAGGTGCAAAAAAACTACTAAATAATTGTTCGGGTTTTTTATCTAAAATGACAACGAAATTACCATCAAAACCAGATTTAGGTTTATCAATATCGTAACTATTGCGCTCTTTTACAGATTTAGCATAAAACTTTTCTGGTTGAGCAAAATAAAATTCTGGAATAGCGATCCTTTGAGCGCCTAACTGACTTAACTGTTTGAGAACAATATCAAAATCCATCTCCGCTTGAGTGGCTACAGACAAGGCTTGCAATTTATTTATATCCAGTGGTTGACCAGCAAGGACGATCGTTGTTCCCTTTCCATCACGAGCTATTAAATTGAGAAACTTGTTCAGTCCACCTTTAAATATTTGATAAACTTTTTGATTGGAGTTGCTTGATAAGATTTTGATTTCATAGCCTCTAGCCTGTAATTCTCTTTCAAAATAAGAAGCTACAACATCTTGGCGATCGCCTGTTTGCTGACTCGCTAAATCCTCTTGTCCTTGAAGTAATCCCCATGAGCCAATTTCTGCATTGGGATATTTGGGAAAATCAATAAATGGATCGTTAGCGCTTTTTTTCGCTTCTAAATTTGGAGATTTAGTCTCGTCTTGAGATTCTAAATTTTGTGTGGATAGAGGTTTAGAGCTTAGCTGCTCTTGCTGCATTTCTCGTTTAGGCAAAGGCTTATCTACGTTATTATTTGAATCTTTATTAAAAGATAGATTTGAATTTGACTCTGAAGTTTTGTCAATTAGTTGTAAAGAATTAGCTTTAGGATTAGATTGAGTAGAAAAATTAGGAGAATCCTTTGGAGAAGAAATTGTCCGATTAGATGGTAATTCTATAACTCTAATTCCCTCTAATTCAAGCTTATTGACTGTATTGTTTGTATCATTTTTTGAGTTAAGTGTATTCGGCAGCAGTAGCAACGCAATATGAACTCCAAAAGAAAATAACAACATCCAAGTCCATAATGGGATGAGAGAATGTTCTCTATTCTTGAAAAATCTAAATTGACTCATACTACATACCGTTATGACTGATGTTAATTTCTAGTCTTTAGGCTTGATAGCGATCGCTTGTACCACATCAGCATAGGTAATATCGGGAATTGCTTTATGGATGCGGATTACGCGATGGGGAATAGTCATAATCGCGATCGCTGTCTGGAGTGGAGGGCAATTAGGATCAGTGCATTGCAATTGACTCATAGAAATAATCGTATGGCGATCGATTTGCAAGATTTCATATAGCCAATCTTTGACCTGTTGCAATTGTTCTGTGGATACAGCAGGTTTTTGAGGGAACAGATCGATCATGGTGTTAAGGTGTCTTCAATTGAAATGCAGTATATTTGCCTCCCAATCCTTCGACAATCGTGCGAGTATTAGCAATCAACATCCCTGCATAGGTTTCAGCTTCACTACCTTTTGCTCCCAAACCATCGGCATAGAGTTCTCGTTCGGAAACTTTGACATTAGCTTCCTTTGCAACGGTGGTAATCAACTTGGGATTGATCGATACTTCTGCAAAAATGGTGGGAACTTTACTGGTTTTAATCACTTCAACAAGTTCCTTAACTCTAGTTGGTGTTGGTTGCTCCTCAGTGCTAAGTCCATTCAAAGCACCTTCAACGGGAATGCCATAGGCTTGAGCATAGTAGCCAAGAGCATCGTGAGTTGTCACTAGCTTACGGGAAGCTTCAGGAATTGTGGCGATTTGCGCCTTGATCCAAGTATCAATTTGCTCAAGTTCGCTGACAATCTTGGCAGTGTTTTTGGCATAGGTTTCCGCTTGATCGGGACGGAGTGAACTCAAGCTTTTACTGATTGACTGGGTGATTTTGATCCCATTCTGAGCATTGTTCCAAACATGGGGATCGGCTTCTTTTGCGGCTTTTTGATTAGATTTAGTCTCTTTTTTTTCTTCCTTATCATGATCATGACTATGCCCATCTTCAGACAGCAAGGGACTCGGTACAGCAACCTCGTTAACCGCAATTTTAGGTGCTGTATTAGAACTAGCTTGAATTAATTTGATCAGACTTGGCTCAAAGTCATAACCACCATAAAGTATTAATTTTGCAGAGTCGATCGCTTTACGATCATCGGGTTTAGGTTGATAAACATGAGGGTCAGTCCCCGCTTCGATTAGGCATTTCAGATCAATCGTATCGCCTGCAATTTGTTTGGTCAAAGCACAGGCTACCGAGTTTGTCGCTACGACTAGAGGTAAGCTTTCAGTTTTAGCAGGAGTTGTAGCTGATGTCGTAGTAGCCGTGGTGGTCGTGTTTGTCACAGTTGGGGTGGAGACAGTACAAGCAGTGATACTGCTAGCGATTGCCATTACGAGCGCTATTGATGAAAATTTGAAGGCGTTATTTACCCTTAACCCTGACGATGATTTTGTAAATGAGTTTAGAGCCATTTTGTTTTTTCGCCACAAAGAATGATAATCATTATCATAATACCTTTGAGTAAAAATATGCTAGAAGTTGAAAATTTAGCAGTTAGTTATCACGATGTCAGTGCAGTGGAGGATGTCAGCTTTGAGATCTCTTCTGGGCAGATGGTGGCGGTGATTGGTCCTAATGGTGCTGGCAAAAGTACGGTTTTCAAAGCGATTTTAGGCTTGGTTCCCACATCTAGCGGTCATGTGCGCTATCGATCGCGATCTTTACATCGACAACTGCGTACCGTTGCCTATGTGCCACAGCGATCGCAGGTGGATTGGGATTTTCCTGTGACCGTATGGGGCGCAGTGATGATGTCCCGCACTCGTCATCGTAATTGGCTGGGCTGGCTCAAGAAGTCGGGTTGTCACTGCGAGAGCATTGTCAAATCTGCACTTCAGCGTGTCGGGATGTGGGATTTGCGCGATCGCCAAATTGGTGAATTATCAGGCGGTCAACAGCAAAGGGTATTTCTGGCGAGGGCGATCGCCCAAGAAGCAGAATTACTATTTTTTGATGAGCCGTTTGTGGGTGTTGATAAGAAAACTGAAGCAGTAATTTTTGATGTATTTGCGGAATTAAAATCTCAAAGCAAAATTCTCTTAGTGATTACCCACGATCTTGGTTCCAATTTAGATAATTACGATCGCCTATTGCTGATAAATAAGGAACTAATTGCTGACGGTGATCGCGATGAGGTGATTACCACCCAGAACATTAAACGCGCCTATGGCGACAGCGTGATTTTGATGCAGAAAGAACTTACCTAATTGGAATAAAAATTATGTTGAATTGGTTGATTGAGCCTTTGGGCTTTGAATTTATGCGAAATGCGATCGCAATTGGTATTCTCATTGGGATTCTATCGGCAGTAATTGGAAGTTATCTGATCGTGCAGCACATGGGGCTTTTAGGTGATGTTGTCGCTCATGCTGTACTACCAGGGCTGGCGATCGCCTTTTACATTGGTATGGATATTTTTCTGGGGGCATTCATCGCAGGTACGATTAGCACCTTTGTAGTGGCTTGGATTCAGACCCATTCCAAAATTAAAGTTGATACAGCAATGGCTTTGGTATTTTCAGGATTTTTAGCTTTTGGAGTCATGTTGATTACCACACTCAAGAGCAAATTAGATCTGCATAGCTTTCTATTTGGCGATATTTTGGGAGTAACGAGTACTGACCTATGGCGAACTTTAATCATTGCGATCGCGGTTCTATCCTGTGTCGCCATCTTTTACCGAGAATTAATCTTCTATTGTTTCGATCCCTTAGCATCTAAAGCGATGGGTTTACCTGTCCATTTCATTCACTTTGGACTGATGGCAGGAATTACGCTCACGATTATCGCTAGTATGCAATCGGTCGGCGTGGTGCTAGTAGTTTCTCTGCTAACTGGACCCGCCGCCACTGCCTATCTATTAGTAAAGGAATTACATTTAATGATGAGCTTAGGGGCGATCATTGGAGTTATAGCCAGTGTCAGTGGTATGTATGTTAGCTATTATCAGAATGTGCCTTCGGGTAGTGCGATCGTGTTGATTATTTCATGATTTTTCTTATTAGCATTACTATTCAGTCCTTCGCAAGGGATTCTGACAAAGCGGGCTGTCACTCGACGAGCAAAAACTTTGCTAAGTAAAATAAAGGCAAGTAAATAATCATCTCAACTTTTACCAAATCCTTTGTTATTGCCATAACGCACCGTCTAGTCGAAGGTGCGAGTTATTGTGTACTTGCGGCAACTTCCATTCAAATGCCCAAAGTCTCAAAATCAGGGCGCAATCAAATGTTGGAATTACGCGATTGCATTTTTGCAATTAATGTCACCAATCCCGATCCTGAATTTCCGAAAATTCATTTCATGGGTAGCTGTAAGCCAGACAGCAATCTTAAACCTGAATATGTGGTATACATGATCAATAAATATCTTGCTGAAGAAGATGAAGTAAAACTGGTCAAAGTTCATCGCGAGTCAATGCGTTAAAGCTAAAATGCTCTAAAGCTAAAATCAAGGTTAAAATTAAACAAGGGGCTTAAGCCCCTTGCCTGTGCTAACTCCTAATTAATTTCATAAATATGGAAAACTCAAAATTAGCTCTATCAGATTTATCTGAACAAGACCCTGGGTATGGCAAGATTTTCGCAGTACTTGTCCGTAGAAAATTTTGGCTATTGGGTGGATTAGGAGTAGGCTTGACGATCGCTATTTTGGTTAATGTTATTTCTAAGCCTAGATACACTAGCTCCATGAAATTACTAGTGGAATCAACTTACAAATCGAATATTCAAGGAAACTCCACCGTATTTTCTTTTGTTGACTCTAGCGTCCAGATTGACTATACAACTCAATTAAACTTACTGCAAAGTTCGTCAATGTTCCAAAAGGCAGCTAATTTACTGATTCCTGAATACCCCAAGATTACAGGATTGGAACTGCAAACTTTAAAAGTTGGTATGTTAGGCGAAAAAGAGAATCCGACTAAAATTGTTGAAGTTCAATATACAGCCGAAAATCCAGTTAAAACTCGTCAAGTTCTAAGAGCTTTTCAAAAAGTATATACCGAATATAACCTCGAACAACAGTCTAAGCGTCTAGAAACGGGGTTGCAGGAAATCGATCAACAAATCAGGAAAGTTCGAGAAAGTATTGTGGAAGTGAGTGAGGCTTTGGAAGCCTTTCGCCGCAAGAATAATTTATTTGATACTAGTGTGAGGGTAACGGAAATTTCTAATGCTCTCAGTGCGCTTGAGCTTCAGCAACGCACCGCTAAACTAGAATATGAGCAAGCGATCGCTAAGCTTGCAGCCTTACAAAGGAATTTACCACTTTCTCCCGAAGATGCCGTATTACTAACCCGCTTAAATCAGTCCCTCCGCTATCAAGCATTACTAGCCGAAATGCAAACTACGGAAGTAGCGCTTAACCGAGAAAGAGCGCGATTTCAAGAGTCAAATCCGATTGTAGAAGCTCTAGCGATTAGGTTTAACCAACAGCAACAGAGCTTAGAAGAAGAAAGAAAAAGTATTCTTGGTGATGCCAATCTATCTATTTCATCTTCACCCAATTCATCAGAACCAAAGTGGAATAGCAATCAGTTAGGTGCGGCTGATTTGCTGATTGCTAGTCAAATTGCTGACACCCAAAATCAAGTCACTCTATTCCAAACTCGGCTAGATTCATTGGCATCTCAAGAGAATAGCCTTCGTGCTGAGATGAATCGTTTACCTAAGTTGATTACGGAATATGAATCCTTAAGACCGAAACTCCAAATTCAGCAGGATAGTTTGCAAGCTCTGTTGAAAAATCGTCAAGAACTGAGTTTACAGATTGCTCGTGGTGGTTTTGATTGGCAAGTTGTGGAAGAACCTGCATTAGGGAAGACAACTTTTGCGGATACCTTACGCATAAATTTATTGCTGGGTGTCATAGTTGGTTTGTTTTTTGGTAGTGCGGCGGCGTTGATTAGAGATAAGGTCGATGATACCTTGCATAGTTTTGATGAACTAGAACAATATTTGAATTCTCTGGAGCTGTTGGGAATGACTCCGCAATACTTGGAAACAGATGAACTCAGCACCCAGTTATTACCACAATTTCTAAAAGACCAGACTTTCTTTCCGTTTGCAAGTGAGCTTTTTCAATGGGTTCCATTTCGTGAGTCTTTAGATCTAATTTACAAAAATATTCAACTTCGTAACCATGCTCATCCAGAACAAACGCCCGTGCGATCGCTAGTAATTACATCAGCACTTTCAGGGGAAGGCAAATCGACGATCGCGATCGGGTTAGCAACTTGTGCGGCAAGGCTACATAAGCGTGTACTGCTGATTGATGCGGATATGCGAAAGCCAACTCTACATAAAAAGCTTAATCTTCCCAATGCTAGAGGTTTATCAACTTTATTGGCTAGTCAGGGCAGTGTCGAGAGCCGCGATGTGATTCAATCATCCAACACCACCATCGATATTCTCACCGCAGGACCAATTCCCAAAGACTCAGTAACATTACTTAGCTCCGAGTGGTTACAACAATTAATGTCTAGTTTTGAAGAAGATTATGACATTGTAATTATTGATTCGCCGCCTGTGCTGGGTACTGTCGATACCATTCAAATTGCCACCTGTAGTAGTGCGGTGGTGGCGGTTGGCAGGATTGATCGCATTACTCGTGGGGAATTTACTCAAGCAATTTCCATCCTTCAAAAACTCAATTTGATTGGGGTCATCGCTAATGGGGTGAAGGAGTTACCACATATATACAGTGCTGAGGAAATTGATGATAATGAAGATTAAGAGATCCCCCTCAATCCCCCTTAAAAAGGGGGAAGAAGAAAATTATCTCTCTTCAATCCTCCTTTTCAAGGGGAAAAAGACAAAGATTTAATTCTCCCCCCTTTACAAGGGGGGCTGGGGGGGATCTAGACAGTTCCCAAATGAATTCTACAATTAAATGATCAAAAAGAAAAAATCTGAATTACAAACATGGAAATCTTTCAAAAAGACGATCCAGAAGTCTTTAACTATCTTTCGTTATGGAACTAAAGCTCTAGAGCTAGTCTGGTCTACCAGCCAAATTTTAACCATAGCGATCGCTTTATTCACGATCATCAATGGACTATTACCTGCGGCGATCGCCTATATTGGCAAATTGATAGTTGATAGTGTCGTCTTAGCTTCCCAAAATAATTTAGCAAATGGATTAAGCGGCGATCGCTATCTGGCTCTGAAATATGTTGGAATTGAGGCGATCGCCTTGATCGTGTTAGCCGCATCTCAAAAGGGTTTGACCGTATCACAATCACTCCTGCGTGTATTATTGGGACAGCGCGTCAATGTGCTGATTTTAGAAAAAGCACTTACCCTTGATCTGACTCATTTTGAGGATTCGGAATTTTATGACAAGATGTCACAAGCGCGATCGCAAGCATCTAGCCGTCCCTTATCGCTGATTAGTCGGATGTTTGGTTTAGGACAATCAGCGCTGACTCTATTAACCTTTAGTGGATTGTTATTAAATTTTTCGGTTTGGGCAGTGGTTGTGCTAGTTCTCGCGGCGATACCTTCTTTTATTGCCGAAACAAGATTTTCTGAACATGCTTTTCGACTATTTCGATGGCGATCGCCTGAAACGCGACAACAACATTATTTAGAGACTCTACTGGCGCGAGAAGACTATGCCAAGGAAGTCCAGCTTTATCAATTGGGCGCAATGCTACTACAGCGCTATCGCGATATTTTCAACCGACTCTATGGCGAAGATCGTAATCTCACCATCCAGAAAGGAGTTTGGGGCTATTTATTAGGGTTACTGAGTACGATCGCTTTTTATGGAGCCTATACATGGATGGTGATCGAAGCGATCGCAGGGAAAATTAGCTTAGGGGAAATGACCATGTATTTAGTGGTATTTCGTCAAGGTCAATCAACTTTTGCATCAGCATTAACTTCCATCGGTGGGATGTATGAGGATAATCTCTACTTAGCAAATCTCTATGAATTTTTAGACCAACCCGTTCCCCAGTCTGAGGGTAAAATCACGCAAGGAACTATCACCGATGGCATTAGATTTGAGAATGTTTCTTTTTGCTATCCGCAAAGCCAAGAGCCTGTATTAAAAGATATTTCACTACATCTTCAACATGGCGAAAAACTAGCGATCGTCGGTGAAAATGGCTCTGGAAAGACCACATTAATTAAACTATTGACGCGATTATATGTGCCTAGTCAGGGGCGCATTCTCTTAGATGGAGTTGATTTGAATGAGTGGGATATTGATGTATTACGAAAGAGAATTGGGGTGATCTTTCAGAACTTTGTGCAGTATCAATTTACAGTGGGAGAGAATGTCGGTGTTGGTGATGTGGAACATCTTGATGATCAGCAAGAATGGGAACTTGCTTCCGAAAAAGGAATGGCAAAACCTTTCATTAACAATATGCCTCAAGGGTTTGGCACCCAGTTAGGTAAATGGTTTAAAGGTGGTCAAGAGCTTTCGGGTGGGCAATGGCAAAAGATTGCTCTGTCCCGCGCTTTTATGCGATCGCAAGCGGATATTCTCGTCCTTGATGAACCCACGGCAGCAATGGATGCGGAAGCGGAGATGAGTATTTTCAATCATTTTCGGGCGCTTACCAAGGATCAGATGGTGGTGTTAATTTCCCATCGATTTTCCACTGTACGCATGGCGGACAAAATCATTGTCATGGCTAATGGAAAAATTATTGAGCAGGGTAGTCATGAGCAGTTATTGACCTTAAACGGGCGTTATGCTCATTTGTTTTCATTGCAAGCCGAAGGTTATAAGTAGTTTTGGACTTACGCAACTGAACCCAATGCAGGGGCAATTCAACAATCCTGAAAGATTTGCTGAATTGCAAGAATGGCTAAACATTCAAGGTGTGACAAATTTGCATGGAAGCCGCCAGCACTTACGGCAATGCTTTAGCGATCGCCGCCTTTCTTGGTCAAATGTTCAAACTCGGCAAATAGCCCTGAATGCTGTCGCGATCGCCTTGCTCCCTGCGAATAAAGCGATCGCGCAACAAGCCGTTATAAATTGTGACAATCTGTAATGAAAAATGATCCAACGACATAGTATAAACAAATAGGTTAGAAATTTTGGCAAACAAGCAACAATGAATCCAAAAAATTCATTTAACTTTAACTAAACAATCTGACTATTTAAAACAAAGATTTTTCTAGGTTTTCTGATTCAAAACATCAGATATCATTTAGAGCGGTCAACTATCCATCGAACCCTAAACAGTTCGCGGATAACTTAAAATACAAAAGATAATTACAAAAACTGGAGATAACAGTATTATGTTGGACGCATTTGCAAAGGTAGTATCCCAAGCTGATTCTAGAGGCGCATACATCAGTGCTTCTCAAATTGATGCTCTTAGCGCAATGGTTGCCGATGGCAACAAGCGTTTGGATGCTGTAAACCGCATCACCAGCAACTCTTCTTCAATCGTTGCTGACGCTGCTCGTTCTTTGTTTGCTGAACAGCCTGCTTTGATCGCTCCTGGTGGAAATGCATACACCAGCCGTCGTATGGCTGCTTGCTTGCGTGACATGGAAATCGTATTGCGCTACGTTACTTATGCTATCTACTCTGGCGATGCTAGCATCTTGGAAGATCGCTGCCTCAACGGTTTGAGAGAAACATACTTGGCTCTTGGTACTCCCGGCGCTTCCGTTGCTGTTGGTATTGGCAAAATGAAGGATGCTGCGATCGCGATCGCTAACGATGCTAACGGCGTTACCCGTGGTGATTGTTCCGCTCTAATGAGTGAAATTGGTAGCTACTTCGATAAGGCTGCTGCTGCTGTTTCCTAGTTTGGTTTTGTCCAATCTACAGCCAGCCAGTTCCTCGCAGTACATTAATGCGACACATTAATCGGTCTTTTGACCTTATTTTTACTTAAAAAAACTATTTTGGAGAATATTTCACAATGAAAACCCCTTTAACCGAAGCAGTATCCGCCGCCGATTCTCAAGGTCGTTTCCTTAGCTCTACCGAAACCCAAGTTGCTTTTGGTCGTTTCCGTCAAGCAACTGCTGGTCTAGCTGCTGCTAAGGCTTTGAGCGAAAAAGCTGATTCTTTGGCTTCTGGCGCTGCTAACGCTGTTTACAGCAAGTTCCCTTACACCACTTCGATGTCTGGTCCTAACTACGCTTCGAGCCAAACTGGCAAAGACAAGTGTGTACGCGACATCGGCTACTACGTTCGTATGGTTACATACTGCTGCGTAGTTGGTGGCACAGGTCCTATGGATGATTATTTGGTTGCTGGTATCGCTGAAATCAACCGCACCTTTGATCTTTCTCCTAGCTGGTATGTTGAAGCTTTGAAGTATGTTAAAGCTAACCACGGTTTGTCTGGAGACTCTGCTGTTGAAGCTAACTCCTACATCGACTATGCAATCAATGCACTTAGCTAATCTCTTTTAAGAAGAAACAAGCACTTCCCTATGGGGGGTGCTTGTTTCTTTTTAGTAAGCGATCTTTAAATATTTTGTATCACCAAAGATCTGTCTTTCAGATTTTTAGTTGCATAGCGCATTTTTAATTTAAATATTAATAATTGAAGCCGAAGTTGCTGCCTATCAAAAATCACCTACAGCGCTGTAAGAACAGAGTAGGTAGCAGTTTGGGTTATTTAAATCATTTTAGGTAAATATTTATGGCAATGCCCTTACTGGAATATGCTCCAGTTTCCCAAAATCAGCGAGTAGATGGGTTTGAAGTCCCTAATGATGATTATCCTCGGATTTATACTGCCGATAACCGACTTTTGGGTTCTGATTTGGATACATTGATCTTTGCATCCTATCGCCAGATCTACAACGAACAACAAATGTTGGACAACCATCGCCAACTAGTTTTAGAATCTCAACTACGTTCAGGTCACATCACTGTCAGAGAATTCATTCGTGGATTGGTCTTGTCTGATTCCTTTAGGAAGCTTATTTTTGATAGTAATAATAACTATCGTTTTGTTGAGATTTGTATTCAACGTTTACTCGGACGTAAAGTATATAGCGATCGCGAAAAGATTGCATGGTCAATTTTAGTTGCGACTAAAGGTATCCAAGGCTTTGTTGATGCGTTGCTCAATAGCGAAGAATATCTATCTTGTTTTGGCGACAGCACAGTGCCATATCAGCGTCGGCGTTCTCTGCCCCATCAAATTCAGGGCGAAGTCACTTTTGCTCATACAACACGTTATGGTGCAGACTATCGCGATCGCTTGCCCAAGCAAGTCTTTACTGGTAATAAAGGCGCGGCACGGTTAGATTACCTCCGATGGGAATGGCAGAAAAATCCACCTGCAATCATTGGAAAAATCGGTGCTGGTATTGTCATCACTGGTGTTGGCGTTGTTGGTTTGCTAATATTGGGTGTCTTTTTGGGACTGTAATCTTTTGTGGTGCAGCTTCATCACTGCGCCACAAGAAAAACTCTGTCTTTTGTGATGAATAGCGGTTTCATCTAGAAAATCTAGAAGATATTTAAATTATGAATGAAGAATCTGGTATTTCAGATGATAATCAATTAACAATTGAACAAGCGTTAATTAATCTCCAAAGCGAAGATTTGGGATTGCGAGTTTATGCGGCTTGGTGGTTAGGTCGCTTTCGAGTAAATTTGCCTGAAGCGATCGCCTTGTTAATTGTGGCTTTAGTGGATGAAGCCGATCGCACTGAGTCGGGCGGATATCCATTACGGCGCAATGCCGCTAGAGCATTAGGAAAACTTGGCGATCGCCAAGCCGTGCCAGCATTAATCAAAGCATTGGAATGCGATGACCTCTATGTACGCGAGGCTGCGGCACAGTCCTTAGAAATGTTAGGTGATAATTCCTGCGTTCCCTACTTACTAGAATTAATCAAACATCCTCATCCGAATGCCAGTGACGACAAAGAACCAGAACACCCCTATGATGCATTTCTCGAAGCATTGGGAACATTACAGGCAGTAGAAGCAATCCCCTATATTTTGCCATTTTTAGAGCATCCGATTCCCAAAGTGCAGTATGCGGCGGCAAGAGCGATGTATCAACTATCAGAGCCAGAAGTTGCGAATCAATATGGCGATCGCTTGATTACGGCGCTCTCAAATCAGGATTTGCAATTACGGCGCACGGTTCTTTCAGACTTAGGGGCGATCGGTTATTTAGGCGCGGCGGAAGCGATCGGTAATACGATGGCAGAAAATAGCTTGAAGCTGATATCGCTCAAGGGATTATTAGAAAAACAAATTCCATTAGCCATACCACCAAATCTGACCGACGGCGCGATTAGGGTGATGGAATTGATGGATAATTTACTGTAAAGTAAAGGAGCGCAAAGCGCCTTTTTAACTACCTAAACCTATGACCGATCGCCTTTCCCAACTCATTCAAGCTGTAGAAGAAGCAGATTCTTCTAAACGGTTGTACAAAGCTGTCCAAGACTTAGCGAATGCTCGGTTAGAGGGGGGCATTCCCATTTTGATTGAGGCTCTCAGCTACAATAATCCTGGGGCGGCGGTAGCGGCGGTGGATGGGCTGATAGCGATGGGAGGTGCTGCGGTTCCGCATTTATTGGAACTTCTGGATATGCATAATTACACAGCGCGAGCATGGGCGATTCGCGCCTTGGCGGGAATTGGCGATCCGCGAGGTTTGGTGACATTGCTGGGAGTCGCTACTGCGGACTTTGCCTTTAGTGTGCGCCGCGCTGCTGTTAAGGGGTTAGGGATGATGAAGTGGGCTTGTTTTCCTGATGATGTCTGTGATATGGCTCAGGAAGAAGCGTTGGATGCTTTGTTGTTTGTCGCTCAACAGGATGAAGAATGGGTAGTGCGCTACGCTGCTGTAGTGGGTTTAGAGGCTTTAGCGATCACGATCGCGCATAAATATCCGACATGGCGATCGGAAATTCAGGTGCAGTTTAATTTGATGGGTTGCAATGATGAGGTGTTGGCTATTCGGGCGCGGGTTTGGCTTGCCCAACAAAGGCTAGAAGAAAAATTACAGAAAACATTTCAAGAAAGATCCCTAGAAAAATCACAAGAAAGCCTTCAACAAAATGATGGCAATAATTTAGATCGTCTTCCAGAAATTTGCGAACCTAAATCACCTTTGACCCCCGATGATTGGCAGAATATTTTAGACAAACTCTATGAAATCAAGCGCCAAGAAAGACTTCGGGCATAGGATTCTAATCTTGGTCAAATATCAATTCAGAAGAAAGTTAAATCCTAATCCTCACGTTTTTCTCTAAAGCCTAACTCAATCAACGCTTTGCGAATTTTGGCTTTAGTTGGTTGAGTGATCGGCATAGCCAGATTTAGTTCACGCGCTGTTTCTAACATTTGCCTGATCAGAATATCCAGTAAATTATCATCCACATCTTCAGGAGCCTGCTCAATCCTTCCCTGATAGGCTAGGGTGTAAAGCTCTAAATGGTGCTTACCCATAATTCTTGCTAATTTTCTTAACGTTTCAGGAGTAGGACAGGTTCCCTTAAAACAAGCACCCCTGAGTCGTGGCTGCGGCACACCAGTCAAGTCAGCCAGATGATTCATACTAATCTCTTGCTCTTCTATATATTGAAGAACGTATAGCCCTAATGGTGAGCAATCTTCGGTTTTAAGTTGTAACCTTGGTGGCATTGTCAATAGCAAGAGAATTGGTGAAAGAGCTACGCCCCAGATCAATTCTATACTGAGAAAGCCATAAGCTACCGCGCTTTGCGCTCAAATCTAAACTAGGAAATGTTTTAAAAATCTTGCGCTGCAACACCTTCAAAACATTTCCTGTGGTTCGTTGTGCGGGTTAGTTTAGGAAATGCCCAAAATCGCTTTTTGATAAGCAGGGCGATCACCGATACGTTTCATATAAGCCTCGATCGCAGGATAATCAGCGTAGGACATTTTCAGCATTAACACGGCATAGCCCAGAATCGTCCCAACCGCTACATCGGAAACAGTGAATAGATCACCTGCGAGATAAGTTTGATTTTCGAGAATCTTGTTTAAACCACCCAGCAATCTTGGAGTTTCCTTTTCTCGACTCTCCGCAACAAACAAACCCGTTCCTAATGTCGCATTGGCAAACAAGACCCATTGAGAAGCGATCGCTCTTGCTTCGACCGTTTTCATCTGTTCGTATTTGTCGGCAAGATATAGCAAAATTGCGCCAGATTCCCACAATTGAAAATCACCATCAGCGATCGCGGGAACCTTACCGAAAGGATTAATCCCTAAAAAATCAGGCTGTAAATGCTCACCCGCTTTCATATCCAGAAGTTGAAACTCATAGGGAGCTTGCAGTTCCTCTAAATACCATTTCACAATCGAAGCACGACTCATCGCGCCACCATAAAGCTTAATCATAATTTTTCTCCAGTCTAATCAATTCTTAACTGTCAAATTGTATGGGTACGTCAGAGATATTGAATTCATGCAGTAGTATAGACTCTCAGCGATCGTTACGACGATTCACCATCAAGGATACGACAACGTTACCGCATAATCTAAATCTCTATTCTCGTAGAAACTAACCTTAAGTCTGGAGGAATAGCCTCTGTTTCTGCATCAAATTCTAATAGAGTTTCGCGAGTCGGTAAATATCCAGACTCGCCAAAAGATAGGAGCATTCTTTGCAAAGCAATCCATATTTCAGATTCAAATTCCCAGTCATAGCGATGGTTAGAACGACCTGCGATCGATCTCAAAGCCCAAAAGTAGCTATTGCGAACAATTGAGCCTTGCTTGTTGTATTTCGGCACATCCTCACGATTAATGTATAGAACTTCGTTATCGATTTTGACTCGCATTTTTTCTACAATTTAAAAACTTCCATCGGTTTTGATCTTGCCTACGGCTCAATCGAAATTGTTACAAAATCTTTTCTATGTCCAATTGCGAAGCGGCTCTGGCAAGTTGAGAAATATCGCTCAGGTTTTCGATGTAGGGCAGAATTCCTAATACAGGAATAGAAGCCAGTCGTGAAATCATTTGTGGGGGGGCTAGTTCTTCGATTTCTTCAGGAGAATACACCTGTGAACAACTCAGGACAATGCCCCGCAGTTTCACTTTTTGTAAATTAGCGAGAGCGACATTGGCGATCGCCTGAGAAATCGCGCCTAAACGCACAGGTACAACTAAAATCGCCTCCAAAGCCCAGTCCCTTGCCAAGTCCGCGACAATATACTCATCGGTAATCGGTGAGCCAAGCCCGCCCAAAGCTTCAACCAGTAAAAATTCTTTTTGTTGTTGCAGTTTTTGAAATTGTTGCCAAATTACAGCTAAATCAATGGGCTTGCCTTCTTTATGAGCGGCGATCGCAGGGGCAATTGGGGTTTCAAAATATAGCGGTGTAATTTCTGCAAGAGTTTGCGACAGCGCGAAAGTTTGGTCATAAAACTCGCGATCGCCTATTCCTGATTGTAGGGGCTTATAAATACCTAATCCAGAGCCTAATGAAGTGCAAGGTGAATTTTTAGAGATATCGCGATAAGTTATCCAATAAGCAGCCAAAGCCGCCGTTAATATTGTTTTTCCTACGCCCGTGTCACTACCAACGATTAATAATGGTTTCATTTTCATCTAGTATTTAGAATAGTATTTGGAAAAATTTTGTTAAGAGCCACAATCAATATTACATCTCACTCAAGACGCAGAGTAAATAAGGGGACAAAAGACCCACACAAATGTTAAATATATTTAAGTAAGTTGCAAATTTTTTGAAACTTGTTTTCAGTAGCTGTCGCCACACTATTATCTCCTATGACCAATCAGCCGATCAATTTTGAAGGTGTAACTACATTTGAAGCTCCTGAATTTGAACATTTTCTGATTTTGCAAGATCCTGAAGGTGAGCAGAGGATTTCACTAGAAGTTAAGAACTATACGATTGGGCGATCGCAAGATAATACGATCTTATTGCGATCGCAATTAGTGTCCAGAAAACACGCGACTTTGCTGGGAATCGCCGTTTTGCCACCCCTATTACAAGTATTTCGGGTTAGTGAAGGTACTAAAGATAATAAAAAAAGTACTAATGGGATATTAATAAATGGTATTTCCAAAAATTCTTGGGTATTAATGGATGGCGATGAAATTACATTTAGTAGTAACACCAAAGCTATCTATCAAATTAAGCCTGAACCAAAATATACTCATAATATCGAATTGTTTTTGGACTGTTTAGTTGATTTAGCTAAAGGTAGTAGTAAACTCGGAAAATATATCGAAGCCCAAGAATATTTAGAACAAATTCTGATTTTAAGTCGGCAGATATATGGTGAATCCGATCCTAAAATTGCTAAATTTCTAGTTGATTTAGCGATAGTTTATTATTCTCAAAATTTGTTTAATCAAGCTGAAAGTTTATTCTTAGAAGTAATTGAACTACGCACTAAGAGTTTAGGTACAGAGCATCCTGATGTAGCGGCGGCGATGTTTGATTTAGCAGCTATTTATAGCAGTCAAAATTTACCTGAGAAAGCTGAGAAAACATTTTTGCAGGGTTTGGAAATTCAGCAAAAAGCTCTCGGTGCAGAACATCTAGAAGTTGCCGCCAGTTTAATGAACTTAGCGACCTTATATTACGGTAAGAAGCGTTATCTAGAGGTAAAGGAGCTTTATGAGCGATCGCTTAAAATTTATCGGCGATCGCTGATGAATGGTCATCCAAATATCGTATCGGCGCAGAAAAAGCTAAATAAAATCAAGAAAAAGCTCCGTCCTAAGTGGCTAGCTTGGCAGGTTTTGGTTCCTGCTGGTTTAGTATTAGTTATCGGAATTGCGATTAGTATTTATTTGCTAATTAGTCAGCCACCCAAATGCACAAAAGTGTTACCTGATGGGACTGTGCAGCAAGTATCTGGTGATGAATGTCGGATAAATCGCTAAGAATTTAAGCAACTATTTAAAAATTGTCTAGATCCCCCCAGCCCCCCTTAAAAAGGGGGGAGAATTAATCTTTTTCCCACTTTTTAAGGGTTATTGAGGGGGGATCTCTTATACAGGTATTGCTAATTCATTACCCAAAGGGAAACCTAATGCTTCTCGCTGAGCATAATAGAGCTTAGCCACTTGTCTCGCCAGATTGCGAATACGACCGATGTAGCGCACTCGCTCTGTCACAGAAATTACACCTCTAGCATCTAGTAAATTAAAGGAATGCGAACATTTCAATACATAATCAAAGGCGGGTAAGACTAATTCTGCTTCTAGTAAATGGGCGGCTTCTTTTTCGTATTGTAAAAATAGTTGAAATAGCAAATCTGAGTCTTGAGGTTTACCGCCAAAGTTACCGAAGTTATAGCCACTATGCTCGACTTCGCCTTGGTGGTGTACCTGTCCATACTTGATATCTCCCAGAGTGGGGTGCGATCGCCAGACAATATCGTAAACCGAGTCCACACCCTGTAAATACATCACCAATCGCTCTAAGCCATAGGTGATTTCCGCCGAAACTGGGCGACAGTCTAAGCCACCCACCTGTTGAAAATAGGTAAATTGGGTCACTTCCATCCCATCCAGCCAGACTTCCCAACCAACACCCCACGCGCCGAGAGTCGGTGATTCCCAATCATCTTCGACAAAGCGGACATCATGATCGGCGGGATCGATCCCCAGATGCTTAAGGCTGTTGAGGTATAGATCCAGCACGTCATCGGGGGATGGCTTGAGAATTACCTGAAATTGATAATAATGTTGCAAGCGGTTGGGGTTTTGTCCGTAGCGTCCATCGGTGGGGCGGCGGCATGGCTCGACGTAGGCGACACTCCAAGGCTCAGGACCGATCGCTCTCAAGAAAGTATGTGGACTCATCGTGCCAGCACCTTTCTCGATGTCGTAGGGTTGGGCGATTAGACAACCGCGATCGCTCCAATATTTTTGCAACGCCAAAATAACCGACTGAAAATCCATGCTGTATGAGGCAATAACTCTTAAGTTTTCCTATCGTATCAGCGATCGCGCTTTTTGAGGGAGAGTGTGAATCAGCCAAGCTTATCCACACTCAAATAACTGCGATCGCGCTTTTCTGCGATTGCAAAGTATTGTGATTGCAAAGTATCTTAAGCCACGTTGCAATTATCAAAAACTTTTTTGAGTTGTTGTTGATAAGCTTTGCTTATTAATAACAATTTAGGAGAGACCGCGATCACACCTAAAAGGATTGGTTAGCATTTATACTGTCTTCTTTAGGACTTACGCAAAAAAGACTTGAAAGCCTGATACTAGCGTAGGGGCAATTCATGAATTGCCTCTACATTGGTGCTTTTGAGTAAATCCTAGTCTTGACAATCGATAACGAGTGAGGAGTTTTTATGACTGAAACTAAACCAAATTTATTGCCGTTTATTGCTGGTGCTGCGGTTGTAGTTGCTGGTGGTGTCGGTGCTTATTTTTTCTTTAACAAACCGAACATCACGCCAACAGGTGGTGCAGCCACAGGGACTTTAGCCATTGTTCCTCAAAAGTCGTTGATGGCGATGTCCATATCCACCGATGGCTCGGCGCTAACCCAGCTTGAGCAATTCCTGTCACCCGAAACCAAGAAAAGCTATGACAAGGCGATCGCTCAACTCAGAAGTAACCTAGCTTCAGGCGACTTTGATTATGAAAAAGATGTAAAACCTTGGATTGGCAAGAGTGCAACGATCGCCTTTTTACCTGCTACGAAGACCGCCAATCTCTTACCAAGTCAATCGCAAGCTAGCTTCCAGAATCGTTATGTACCGATGAGCAGTAATGGTTCCATCCAGTTTGTGCAGAATAACCCGACCCCAGAAAAAGGTGCTGAAAAGGGTGCAGAAAAAGAAGTGAATGCCCCCCAAAATGCGCCCAATATTCTCGTTGTCCTTGAGGTAAAAGACAAGGTGGGCGCGGAGAAATTTCTAACCGAAAAAGTCAAAACTAAAGCGGGTAATAAAGAGAAGCAATCTGAGTACAAAGGGGTAAAAATTACCCAATATGGTGAAGGTTCTCAAACTGCTTCCACGGCGATGGTTGGCGATTACTTGATTATCACGCCCCAAGAGCAATCAACCCAAAAAGCGATCGATACCTTCAAAGGTGAAGCTTCTTTGGCAAGTTCAATCACAACCGAAGATCTCAAGCTCAAAAATCCTGTCGCCCAAGTTTATATTCCCAATTTTGGCGAATCAATTGTCGAGCTAGCCGCTTTGAATCCCAACGCTGAAACAATTCCTCCCGAATCTCTAGCGCAATTGAAAAAGGTCAAGTCGATGAACATGGGCTTTGGCATTGATGACGCAGGAGTTCGGTTCAAAGTACTCGGTAAATTTGATCCTGCCACAATCACTGCGCTCAAGAATTCCCCAAATAAGATCATGGGAATGATTCCTTCTCAAGCATTTTCTGTGGTTACAGGTTTTAATTTGAAAGGTTCTTGGGATGAGTTTGTTAAATCTGCCGACAAGACTCCTGAAATCAAGAAAGGGATTGATGACGCAAGATCCCAACTCAAGTCTTCTCCGCTAGCGATTGATCTCGACAAAGATATCTTTGGCTGGATGGATGGAGAATTTGCGATCGCGTCAGTATCGAGTAAACCCGAAGGCATTCTCGCCCAAACTCAAGGGCTTGCACCTGTATTCATGTTCCAGACCACTAATCGCGCTGGAGCCGAATCATTACTGAAAAAGTTTGATGATTTTGCTGCCAAAAATGGTGCAAAAGTTGGACAAAAAGATATTGGTGGCGTTGCGGTTACTGACTGGTCAGCCCCTGGAGGGCCTGGAGCGATTATCTCTCATGGTTGGAACCAAAAAGACACTTTCTTTATCACACTCTCACCAATTGCATCTCTGTTTGTTCCCAAGCCTGCGATCGCCCTTGATGCTGATCCTGCTTTCAAAGCGATCGTGAGTACGCTTCCGACCAACAATGTTGGCTATTTCTACATTGATGCTGATAAATCATGGAGCATTTTCCAATCGATTTTACCTGCTCCTGAGAAGGAAAAAATCCCTGCGGAAGTCAAGGCTTGGATTGAGTCTGTGCGTGGATTGGCAGTAACTGCGGCTTATCCCAGTTCCGAAAGTGCTGAAGTCGAGGCAATTCTGGCTTTAAAGAAAGGCGGTAAATAGATAGAAACCATTTAAGAATTGTCTAGATCCCCCCAGCCCCCCTTTCGTAAGGGGGGAGAATCAATTAAATTATCTTCTTCCCCCTTTTTAAGGGGGATTGAGGGGATCTCTTGAAGTCTTCGACCGTAGAAAGTAATTCTTAAATGGTTTCTTAGATCGAAAAACTTTGTAGTAAACCTGAGACATCAAAACACAACTTGCCATGCAACTCGCTTCCGCACAACGGACTAAGCTCGACAATGCCGATGATGCCTTGTTCTATGACTATCCGCGCTTTGTTAACCATGTAGACGATCGCTTTATTGAGCAGCTTACAGAGCTTTATCGTCAACGATTACAACCAAATACGCGCATTCTAGATTTAATGAGTAGCTGGGTATCCCATTTACCTAAAGGAATGGAATTTGAGCATGTGGAGGGGCATGGTTTAAATGCAGAAGAGTTAGCCAAAAATCCGCGCTTAAATCATTATTTTGTCCAAAATCTCAATCAAAATCAAATACTACCCTTTGCCGATCAAAGCTTTGATGCGGTATTAAATACAGTCTCAGTCCAGTATCTACAATATCCTGAAGTTGTGTTTGCCGAAATTCATCGCATTCTCAAAGTGGGCGGAATAGCAATTATTAGTTTCTCCAATCGGATGTTTTATCAAAAGGCAATTCAAGCATGGCGAGATGGTTCAGAAAGCGATCGCACTAAGTTAGTATTTAAATATTTTGCATCGGTTCCCAAAGGGTTTACCCGCCCTGAATTAGTGGCGAATGTTCCTCCTAGTTCTCCATTTTTGGCTATGTTGGGCATGGCAAGCAGCGATCCGTTCTATGCTGTATTAGCAACTCGTTGCCGATTGGATGAAGATGAGATCGTTGAATGAGATAATTGGACAAAAGAATGAGTGATGTTTTAATAATCGGTGGCGGTATTATTGGGTTAGCCAGTGCGATCGCTCTGGCTCAAAAGGGAGCTAATGTCACCATCATTGAGAAAGATTTCTGTGGACGCGGCGCAACATGGGCGGCGGCGGGAATGCTTGCCCCTGAAGCAGAAAGACTAGAGGGTTCTCTATTAGAATTTGGGCTAAGTAGTCGGGAAATGTATCCGCAATGGATTGCTAATCTGATGCGATTATCAGGACAAGATTGTGGATATTGGTGTTGTGGGATTATTGCACCAGTGTTAGCTGATACATCCGCAAGTGATGTAATTACTCAAGATCAAGCAGATTGGCAACATCCCAAATATATCAACCTAGAAGAAACCCATAAACGTCAATCAGGGTTAGGAAATTCGGTTATTGGTTCTCTCTGGCTGCCCGAAGATGGACAGGTAAATAATCGCCAACTCACTCAAGCCTTATTTGCCGCCGCCCGATCGCTATCAATTAAAATCATCGAAGGAACTACGGTTTATCAAATTGTGCGCGATCAAGATCGAGTAATCCATCTCGATACTAGTGCAGGTAAATTACAAGGCGATCGCTATATTCTTGCCACAGGTGCATGGACACGCTCTCTGATGCCCTTACCGATTAAGCCGATCAAAGGTCAAATGTTATCAGTATTTGATCCTCAGCGCCGCTTGCAACGGGTGATTTATGCTCCAAGCTGTTACATCGTGCCGCGTCAAGATGGCAAAATTGTGATCGGCGCAACCGTTGAGGATAATGGATTTACGCAAGGCAATACGGCTGCGGGAATTGCTCAATTATTAAACAATGCGATCGCTGTTTATCCTGCGATCGCGGATATGCAAATTACGGAAACATGGTGGGGATTCCGTCCCCATGTCCCTAATGAAGTTCCACTTATCGGCGCTAGCGATTATGAAAATCTGCTCTTAGCAACAGGACATTATCGCAATGGAATTCTCTTTGCTCCAATTACAGCAAAATTAATCACCGATTTTATTACTAGCGTTAGTTGCTAAAGATCCCCCTCAATCCCCCTTGAAAAGGGGGAAGAAGAAGTTTTACATGGTAAAACGGCAAGACTTGGCTAAGGCTTGTTGCAACAGACTTTGATAAGCTTGATCGCCAATTTCAATTGCCCCAAATCTGGCTAGATGCGGATTCATTAACTGGGCATCAAACAATACATAACCCCGCGATCGCAAATGCTCCACCAATTTCACCATCGCCACCTTCGAGCCTTCAGGAATCTTAAAAAACATCGACTCACCAATAAACATCCCTTTGATCGCCAGTCCCAAAATCCCACCTGCTAATTGATCCCCTTGCCATGTTTCAAAACTATGCGCCCAACCTGCATTATGTAAATTGAGATAAAGCGATCGCAGTTCTTTCGATATCCATGTGGTTTCGCGATCAGCGCAACCCTGCACCACTTGTTCAAAGGCTGTATCAATTCTGACCTCAAAACGGTTTTGGTTGATCACGCGCTGCAAAGATTTGGGATAACGAAAGCGATCGTCAAGGGGAATCAACGTGCGATCGTTGGTGTAGTACCACTCAATCGGCTCTCCATCTCCCTCTGACATCAAAAAATAGCCTTGGGTGTAGCCTTCAATAACGCTGCGGATATTAAATCTTTCCACAAATACTTTTCCAAGTCACAACTTAACTTATTTTGTAATTTCTTAATAAATTGATATCTATTCTCGTTGATTGTAAACAACTGAGACGAAAATCGTGAACAAATAATATTTTGATTTTTAATCGTATTTTAATCAATTAACTCGCAAATAAGTGAAATTTCAAAAACACTTCCTGAAAACAAAAAATAAATGACTTACTCCTGAAAAGTAAAATTACCTAGGTAAAGCTACTTATTGGGGCAAGCCATCTATTCGTATGGTTTTTCTTAAATTGGTATTGAAATTCAGAATCTTTAAATCAGCCGATTCCGTTGTTAATGATTATATTTTGCTAGACTTTATCGCGAAATGGGGATCACTTAACACTTTCTTTATGATTGATTTAGAGAGTTTAAATTAAGCCAAATCATACATGTTTTTATCTTTATTTAGTCAAGAATATAAAATTATAAAGAATAAATGTTAGCTTTTTAGGCTTATCTGTAAAGGGATCGCTCAAAGAACAAGAAATTATAAAGAATACCAAAAAATAAATGATCTCCAAACACCAGATAGAATTCATCTTTTGCCTTTGGAAACCATTTATTTCTTTAACGGTTATTAACTTGTTTTTTAAATTCAGAGCCTTTATATAGGCTGGCTCCGTTTTGAATAAGTCTATTCTTATCGATAATTTGCCACTTCGGGGATCACTTAATACTTTCTTCAGAGTTACTTTTTTGAGGATAATCTTTTGAGTATTTATACTTACTGAAGCTCATTCGCAAAACCCTAAAAAATCATTTATAGGTACGGTAATCCGTAAATATACGCATTTGACATAAATGCACTTAGTTTTTTTAAGTTTATATTCATATTCTGTAGCTGTTGCTTTATAGTTAAATTCATGTAGTTTTGATGCGCTCTATTTATTTTTCTTAATAAACATGAATTAAAACAAAATAAAATATATCTCACTTTAATATCCCTTAATACCCTTTGATTTATACTCATCCAAAGATAGAAAAGTTGGACTAAGATTGACTTTTAATATGTGGGTTTTATTTTTTTGAGGATGGAAACTGATGACCGTCACCACGACCCGAAAAATGACATTTAAGGAATATCTCATCTATGAAGATGGTACTGACAGGCGCTATGAATTTAACGATGGAGGATTAGTTGAAGTGAGTCCAGCATCGGTATTTCATAATGATTTGATGATGTTTTTTGCATTTTTCTTACAGTCAGCAATCAATCACTCTAATCATCCATATTGTGTTCGTGTTAATAGTACTGAAATATTCAACGGCAAAAGAACGCGCCGCCCTGATGTATTAGTGATGACTCTTGCCCAGAAAAAAAGCTTAGGAAACCAGCCAGATATTTTATACGAACCATGTTTGCTGGTAATTGAAATCGTCAGTCCGACCTGTCGCACAGTGGATACTATTGAAAAGCGTAAGGAATACGCCGAATTTGGGATTCCTGAATATTGGATTGTTGACTTTTTATTGGGAACTTTTTCGGTATTAACTTTAGTAAATGGAGTTTATGTTGAGAAGATTTACAGAGAGAAAGATGCGATCGCCTCTGATATTTTCCCCAATATTTCGCTGTCAATGAGTGAAGTAATGTCAAGTATTTGAAGATGTCTAAACTTGCTTAGGCGCAAACCACTCGTTTACTAGCAACCATGTGTACGGGAACACGCACTATTTGGCAAGGTAGAACCGATCTCCCTAAAAAGCTAGACAGATTAAGATATTTACAGACATAGAATGTAACTTTAAGAAGTCAGCCAACCATAGGAGGTAACTGCGATGCAACCAACTAACCCCAATCAATTTACTGAAAAAGCATGGGCGGCGATCGCCAGAACTCCTGATGTGGTGAAGGCGGCTCAACAACAACAGATCGAACCTGAACATTTACTAAAAGCATTACTAGAGGAAGAAGGACTAGCCGCCAGTATTTTTAGCAAAGCGGGAATTAGTATTCAGCGTTTGCGCGATCGCACTGATGAGTTTATTAACCGTCAGCCAAAAGTGGCGAGTTCTAGCAATGACGCAAATGCGGTTTATTTAGGTCGTAACTTAGATGTCCTACTCGATCGCGCTGAAAAGGAACGCAAAACCTTCGGCGACGATTTTATTTCGATTGAGCATATTTTGCTGCCCTACTGCAAAGACGATCGCTTCGGGAAAACTCTCTATAAAGAAATGGGGCTGGATGAAGCAAAGCTGCGTAAAATCATTCAGGAAGTCAGAGGCAAACAAAAAGTGAGTGACCAAAATCCCGAAAACAAATATGAAGCGATGACTAGATACGGTCGCGATCTCACGGAATTAGCGCGGGAGGGCAAACTCGATCCTGTAATTGGGCGTGATGACGAAATTCGCCGCACCATCCAGATTTTGTCGCGGCGCACTAAAAATAATCCTGTTTTAATCGGTGAACCAGGGGTTGGTAAAACGGCGATCGCTGAAGGTTTAGCGCAACGGATTATTAGTGGTGATGTGCCTGAGTCTTTGCAAGATCGCAAGTTGATTGCACTGGATATGGGGGCGTTAATTGCGGGGGCAAAATATCGCGGTGAATTTGAAGAGCGCCTGAAAGCGGTTCTAAAGGAAGTTACCGAATCCAATGGTCTATTTATTCTCTTTATCGATGAGATCCACACCGTAGTTGGTGCGGGGGCGACACAAGGCTCGATGGATGCTAGTAACCTCTTGAAGCCAATGTTGGCGCGGGGTGAGTTGCGTTGTATCGGTGCGACTACTCTCGATGAATATCGCAAATATATCGAAAAAGATGCGGCTCTAGAACGCCGTTTTCAACAGGTTTATGTCGATCAACCCAATGTCGAAGATACGATTTCGATTTTGCGTGGCTTGCGCGATCGCTACGAGTTACATCATGGCGTAAAAATCTCGGACACGGCACTAGTGGCAGCAGCGACTCTTTCTAATCGCTATATCAGCGATCGCTTTTTACCAGACAAGGCGATCGATCTTGTTGATGAAGCGGCGGCGAAGCTGAAAATGGAAATCACTTCCCAACCTGAAGCCCTTGATGAAATTAATCGTAAGGTGATTCAGCTAGAAATGGAATGCCTCTCGCTGAAAAAGGAAAACGATCGCGAGTCTATTGAGCGTCTAGAAAAACTTCATCGTGAACTTGGCGATCTCAAAGAAGAACAAACTACCCTCAAAGCGCAGTGGGAAGCGGAGAAACAGGTGATCGACAACATTCGTAAACTCAAAGCCGATATCGATCATGTCAATGTGGAGATTCAACAAGCGGAACGGGAATATGACCTCAGCAAAGCTGCGGAACTCAAATATGGCAAATTAACCGAATTGCAGCGTCAACTCGATCTCGGTGAGGTCAATCTCAAAGAAGCCCAAACTTCAGGGCGATCGCTTTTGCGTCAAGAAGTCACTGAAGAAGATATTGCCGAAATTATTTCCAAATGGTCGGGCATTCCCATTAGTAAGCTGGTGCAATCTGAGAAAGAGAAGCTCTTGCAATTGGAAGATGTACTGCACGATCGCGTAGTTGGTCAAGAAGAAGCGGTTACGGCGATCGCCGATGCCATTCAACGTTCTAGAGCAGGACTCGCCGATCCCAATCGCCCCATCGCGAGTTTTATCTTTTTGGGACCTACGGGTGTCGGTAAAACTGAACTTGCCAAAGCCCTCGCAGCCTATCTCTTTGATACCGAAGAATCGATGGTGCGGATCGATATGTCGGAATATATGGAGAAGCATAGCGTTTCCCGTTTAGTGGGAGCGCCCCCAGGGTATGTCGGTTATGAAGAAGGTGGGCAATTGACCGAAGCTGTCCGCCGCCGTCCATACGCGGTAATTCTCTTTGATGAGATCGAGAAAGCACATCCTGATGTATTTAATATCATGTTGCAGATTCTCGATGATGGTCGCGTTACTGATTCTCAAGGTCGCACGGTGGACTTTAAGAATTCGATTATCATCATGACTAGCAATGTTGGGTCGCAGTTTATTCTTGATATTGCGGGAGATGACTCGCGTCATGAAGAAATGCGTGAACGAGTCATGGAATCAATGCGATCGAGTTTCCGTCCTGAGTTCCTGAATCGTATTGATGAAATTGTGATCTTCCACGCTTTACGCCGTGATGAATTACGCCGTATTGTCAAGCTACAAGTCAAGAGATTGGAACAGAGACTAGGCGATCGGCGCATGACTCTGAAACTTGCGGATGCAGCCTTAGATTTCATTGCTGAAGTTGGCTACGATCCAGTTTACGGAGCGCGTCCTTTAAAACGGATTATTCAGCGCCAGCTTGAGACTCAAATTGCGAAGGGAATTTTACGCGGTGATTATGCTGACGGTGACACTATTTTTGTGGATATCGAAAACGAACGCCTCGCGTTTAAAAGGCTTTCAAACAGTATGATGGTAGTCTCTTAGGAAGCAAAGTCAAAAGCTGTATTTATACAGATATATTTACACAACTGGCTCGAAAACATTACATTCAAGTAATACAGAGAAAAGTGCTGCTTTGCAGCACTTTTCTCTAGATTTTACCCTCGCGCAAAGCGCTATAAAGGCTAAGTTAAATTAGTCAACCCAGCCATATAGCTCTGGATACCTGCCAAATCGCGAGTAGCATCAGGGGCGATCGCACCAGCAATCAAAGCATTGCCAGAGAAGGTTGCACCAAATAAGTAGCGCTGAGCGATCAAACCATCGGATAGCGCTGTGACAGAACCATTGCCATCAATATCCAAATCCTTTTGCAAGACACCCTGTTCTAGATATGAGCGAATCTGCGTTACATTGCGTGTCGCTGTAGCAGAGATCGCACCATTAATCAGAGCATCGCCAGAGAAAACAGAACCACCAAGTAGATAGCGCATCAGCATCACACCATCGGATAAGGCTCCAACTTTCCCATCACCATCCACATCAAGATTCCAACGCACACCAAAATCATTATTATTGATTGTGCCTGTTGCATTGCTATTGGTAGCGCTGAGGATTGCCCCATTAGAGGGATTAGTTAATGACACCGCAAAGGTTTCATTCCCTTCCAGAAAATTATCTTGAATAGTTTGAACAGTAAATGTTTTTACAGTTTCTCCCGAAGCAAAGGAGAGGGTTCCTGTATTGGCGGTGAAATCATTGGCACTTGCAGTATTGTTAGCGCCAATGGAAGTAGCCACTGTGACTGCTTGGGCAGCTTGGGTATCGCCTGTACGAGTCACACTGAAAGTAATTGCGCTGCCTTCATTCGCGGCGGCGGAAGCGATCGCAAATACTGGAGGTTTTTTATAATCAAAGTAAGCACCTGTGAGACTTAAACCCGCTTGATTTCTGATCACTCCAATCAGTTCATCGGGTTCGGCTCCTGCTTTGTTGATCAAAATTTGCGTATCTGCGCCAACAGTTGCCAGCAGATAATCAGTACTTGCGCCTCTAAGTTGAATGACATCGTTTTCACTACTCTTAAAATCAGCAATATTGGCATAATCAGCGACACCAGCAGATGTGTTACTGCCATCATCGTAACCAATCCAATTAGAATCGCCTAAGACAAAGCGATCGCTTCCTGCACCACCATTGAAATTATCGATTGTTCCTTGCCCAAGCGTAGAACTATTCGGATTGAAACCGCTAAGGATGTCATTCCCAATGTCGCCATAGAGGGTGTCAATGCCAGTGCCACCCGTGATTGTATCGTTATCTTCATTACCGTGGATAGTATAGTTCCCCGTTGCGGAAGCCAGAATCGTTACTGTATCGTTTCCAGCGCCCGCATTAATTATATTATTTGCCGCCGTTGTCGTGGCGGTTATGACATCAGATCCTGCTCCAGTCGTAATCGTCTGCACACCCGCAGTTGATATTGCTTCTACGGTAACAGCAGCAGCACCATTACTCGTAATAGTTTGTCCACCAGCAGTCGATGCGATCTTTACATTGGTAAGATTTGCGCCTGCGATCGTTTGCGCTCCTGCGGTGGATGTTGCCATCACTGTGGCAAGCCCCGTACCCGTAGTAATCGTTTGCGCCCCTGCGGTGGATGTGGCTAGGATGGTGGCAAGTCCTGCCCCCGTAGTCAGAGTTTGCGCCCCTGCATCCGAAATTGTTGTCAGCGCGATCTCCCCTGTAAACGAACTCATGTCCGTGGTAATCGCTCCTGCTCCTGATGTGGTTTTTAGCCCGATCCCTGCGGCTGCAAACGCAGCTTGAAACGCCGCACCTGTGGTAATGGTTTGAGCGCCCTCACCTGTGGGGTTAATTACTATTTTTTCGATGTTGGAAACATTAGTCCAAAGTGTGTCAGGTGGGGCGATCGCCGCTACACCAAGAGGAGTAATATCCAGCGTATCGATACCAGCATTACCATTGAGAGCATCACCAATCGAAAACGTTCCCGTCATTCCGTCATTATAGGTAGCTATAAACGTGTCATTACTACTCCCGCCACTAAGATTGTCTGGTTCAGTAGTTAGATTGAAAGTCGTCATTCTGAATCTCCTTTCTATAATCTTTATTGCGGACGAAGATCGCGCCTACAATAAGATCTTGATAAAGAAACTCTAGCTAAACGATGTTTGAAATGGTGTATACCTAGCTATTGGTAATGATTGAATTGTAATGGAATGCATTAAAACTTTGGAAACTATTGCATAGTCGATTAGATAGGCGATCGCGCAACCTAGTGATAGTGAAGTTAGATTAGGTAAAGGTTTGTATCTTATTCATTCAATTCAATCAATTCATTCAAGAAATCAAGCGATCGGCTGACAGAGTAACTCCATAAGCTAGAGGTGTTAATTCATCACTAGTACATATTCTCAAATTAAGGAGTACATCATGAGTTTAGAAAATAGAGCGAAAGCAGCAGCTAAAAATGTTGAAGGTAAAGTTCAAGAAGCAGTCGGCGACTTGACTGGAAATACCAAAGATCAGGTGCAGGGCAATGCCAAGCAAGCTGAGGCAAAAGTGCGTAATGCTGCCGAAGATGTTAAAGATGAAGTCAAAAAAGCTGTTGACTAATCTGTTTAGTCTATTCCTATTTCCTTGCCAGTAAAGAATTAGAATTCCAGTCTTCTTTTTTCTTAAGCATCTTGTTTTTTCAATCTGCCTAAGGATTATAGGAGAATTTGGAATTCTATTTTTAGATTAAGTTTAAATTTATTACCCCCTCATTATTTTTTATGGCTACAGTAAAGTTGACGGATAAAGAGTTAGCAACAGCGATCGCAAAACTACCTGAGTGGAAAGTAGTTGATGGAAAATTAAATCGAGCTTTCAAGTTTGATAGTTTTGTTGACGCTTTCGTCTTTATGACTAAAGTAGCTTTCACTGCCGATAAAATGGATCATCACCCTGAATTATTTAATGTCTACAATCGTGTAGTTATTGATTTAGCTACCCATGATGTAGATGGAATTAGCAACCTAGATATTGAGCTAGCAAAAAAGATTGACAGTCTATAGCTTCACAGCTATTTCTATCCATTTGTAAATTACTTAAAATGGTCTTAAAACAAAAAAATGCGATCGGTATATTTCCTGATCGCCAAAGTATTGAATCTGCGATCGCCCTTATTTCTTCAACACACCACACCAGTGATAATGCACTTGTCTGGATTGAGATATTTTTTAGCTAAGTATTGCAAATCTTTCGGCTGAGTTTTGTTAATCATGTCACCATAAGCAGTTGACCAGTCTCGGCACAGATCTACACAACCGAGAAGGCTGTGATATCCCAAAAAATTTGCCAACTGACTAGGTGATTCTAAACCAAAGGTGAATTGATTGCAGAGCGATCGCTTAGCCTTGTTTAATTCCACCTCAGACACCTGATGATTAATCAATTCAGTTACTTGCTGCTTAATCCTATCTTCGACAAGTTGCAGGTTCTCCGCTTCCAGATAAGCAGAAATTGTAAATAAACCAGCCTCTTGCTGCAAAGCAAAACTACTTGTAATATCCTGCACCAAGCCAGAATCTTCTAGTAAATCTTGGATTAAGCGTGACGATCGCCCCTCGGTCAGCAGCGTTGCCACCAACTCAAGCTGAATTGCCTCTTCTAAATTAGCGACACTAGCGGCGATCCAAGCAACATTGAGGCGGCTATGGTGGACATTTGGCAAACTGATGATGCTGCGGCGATTTTTGTGGTAGTCAGGTGCGATCGCTACAGACTTAGGCTCAATAATTTGATTCACAAAATTATTTTTGGCAAACGTATCATTATTGAAAGCTGCATTAACCACCATGATCGCCTCTTCGCGAGTGACTGCTCCCGCGATCGCAATAGTCATATTTTCAGGACGATAATGCGATCGGTGATATTCACGCATTTGAGCGGCGTTAATCTGTTTAATTGTTGCTTCATCCCCCAAAACTGAACGGCTGTAAGGATGATTTAATGGATAAGCGGTTTGCATCAGATGTTGATAGGCGAACCAATCAGGATCATCCATCGCCTGACGCAACTCCTCCAAAACCACCAGCCGCTCCTGCTCTAAATCTTCTTCATCGATTCGCGCTTTCAATAACATCTGCGCCAGATAGGGCAACGTAATCCCAAATCGACTAGCCGCTACCGTAAAGCTGTAATGGGCATAGTCCAGACTGGTGGCTGCATTCGATACGCCGCCCTCAGACTCGATTACCAAATCAAACTCCCCCGCCGCGATCGCCTCCGTCCCTTTAAAAATCATATGCTCTAGGAAATGCGCCATTCCTAAAACTGCATCAGGATCGTTACTTGCACCTGCTTTCACCCAAATATCTACACTCGCAACAGAAGCCGTTGGCATCTCCTGATGCACTAACGTGACCCCGTTGCCCAACTTTAAATAAGTCGCCGAGGAATTTACCGCACTACTTGCCGAAATAGTTGCCGAAAGATTAGCCAGTGGTGAAAATGTAGCCGCCGAGCGATCGCAGGTAATTGGCACGGGAGTTATTAAAATATCTTAATAATTCCATTGTCAAATTTATTGCGAAATATAAAGTATCCCATGCTACATATACTAGTCTGAGATTATCTTCAATCTAGCTACCCCTGTACACACAAGTTATCAGCAATATCGTGAGTTACTAAAGATCCCCCTCAATCCCCCTTGTACAGGGGGAAGAAGATAATTTAATTTATTCTCCCCCCTTTCTCAAGGGGGGCTGGGGGGGGATCTAAATCTTAAAACGTAGATAGAAAGATGTGTATCTACACGGTAGATGTAAAGGGGGAAGAAGATAATTCCTATAGATCGGGATCTTGGAATAGAGGCGTACTCAAATAACGCTCACCAAAGCTAGGTTGAATCATTACCACCATTTTGCCAGCATTTTCAGAACGCTTCGCAATTTGTACGGCTGCATAGAGGGCTGCACCACTAGAAATTCCTGATAGAAGTCCTTCTTCACGCGCTAATCTACGACCATAGGCGATCGCTTGATCATCAGTCACAGGAATAATCTCATTAATCAATTCTGTTTTGAGAACTTCAGGAATAAATCCAGCGCCAATGCCTTGGATTTTGTGAGGACCGGGGCGACTGCCTGCTAAAACTTGGCTGTTGGCTGGCTCAACGGCGATCGCTTTAAACGAAGGCTTACGCGATTTAATCACCTCCGCAATCCCTGTAATTGTGCCGCCAGTGCCAACTCCCGAAATCAGAAAATCAATTTCTCCATCGGTATCTTCCCAAATCTCTTCGGCAGTAGTCTTGCGATGGATCGCAGGGTTAGATGGATTGCGGAACTGTTGCAACATATAGGCATCGGGAGTGCTTTCGCTGATTTCCTTCGCCCGTCTGATTGCACCGCCCATGCCTTCAGTTCCAGGAGTTAGTTCGAGTGTGGCTCCATAGGCGCGTAACATCGATCGCCTTTCCATACTCATAGTTTCTGGCATGGTCAAGATTAGTTTATAACCCTTTGCCGCAGCGACCATCGCCAGCGCGATCCCTGTATTACCCGAAGTAGGCTCGACCAAAATTGTTTTATTTGGCGAAATTAAGCCCTGTTCTTCGGCTTCTTGAATCATGTTCACACCGATACGATCCTTGACGGAGGCGGCAGGATTCATGCCCTCTAGTTTGACGATAATTCGCGCTACGCAGCCTTCAGCCTTGGGGATGCGTTGCAATTCGACTAAGGGTGTGCGTCCGACTAATTCTGTTATGTTGTTGGCAATTTTCATAGATAAATGCTTAAAGGATTACGGGTAAATGAGCTTGTAGTCAACTTTAGAGCATTTTTGAGATCTTAGGTTTTCTTGGTATAAGGAGGCGTTCGCTACTTTTATCACCCAAAAGCTACACACACTAACTCTTTTCGGCTTTAATAGGGATATTGCGATCGCAAATAATTTTCAGATCATCATCGTAAATTTGTTAACTAATATTAACTAAACTCCTATGGCTCCCACTTTAAAAGATTTTTTAGAAGAATGTCACACTCTCGGCTTAGTCCGCCTGATCGTCACCAGTGATGCGGGTGTGCTGGAAGCAAGGGTAAATATCGAGAAGCTGTTTTACGCGGAACTCCCTAAGGGCAAGTATGCAAATATGCATTCTGAGCATATCGAGTTTCATCTAAACATGGACAAAATCACCGATGTCCGCTTTGAAACAGGCGAAGCCAAACGCGGTAATTTCACCACCTACGCCGTCCGTTTCCTTGATGCCGATGATAAGGCGCAAATGAGTGCTTTTTTGCAATGGGGTAAACCAGGTGAATATGCTGAAGGTCAGGTTGAAGCATGGGCGGCTCTCAAAGCCAAGTACGGCGACACTTGGAAGCCTGAGCCTGTTGAGAGTGTGTAGAATTTTGTTTGAATTCTTGTGATGAATCTAAAATATTTTATTTGATATCTTAGATTCACAAAAACCTTTCAGTAGCGTTACCAATATTTGTTAGTTATGATAGAAAATCTTGAAGATCTCCTAAATGAAATTCGCAATGGAAATTCACAGGAACACAAGCACGAAAATATTGAGTTAAAAGAAAGCTGGCATCAGAGGTACGGTAAAGACCTTAGCGCACTTGGTAATAAGCTTGATAAGCCCTGTTGTTGGCTGATTGTTGGAGTGAAAAATAATGGTTCTCTTGCTGGTATGAATGAGGCAAAAGTTGAAGAAACTGAGCGTACCATATCCCAACAAATCAATGAAAATTTAGATCCAATTCAAGCGTGTAGCAAAATTACTTGTTGTGAAGTTTCGGGAAGTTGGATTGTTGTAATTTGCATCAAGAATCCAGGCGATGTCGTTTATTGGGGTAACGATGCCTACGTTGCTTCTGGGACAACTTCACAACAACTTCGTCCTGATGAGATTCTTGGGCTTCGTATTCAACTTCCTGGTCTTACTGACTATTCAAGTCAGCCTGCTCAAGGTGAATACGATGAAAATTTAGTACATTGCTTTATGCAGGAGGTTAAAAAGTCTGAACACTTTTTGGAAATTGCTGAAGACCCGTTAGAAAGTCTCCAGAGATTGAGTATTTGCGATAAGCAAGTCTCTCGAATCCTTTTTGGAAACTGTGGTTTTAGGCTTATCAAGTTTGATAAGTTTGGCGATCCCATAGCAAACATTAAATATTTGGGACTCTATAGAGTTCTAACTGATGAGTTTCAGTATGAGATACAGAAATGGACTGCTGAACAGCTAAATATTAATATTTTACCATATCCAGAGAAAGCATTACGTGAAGCACTTGCTAATGCAGTAGCACATGCAGCATATTTTGAGCAAGATGGAGATCTAATTCTTGAACTCTATCCTGATCACCTTAGCATTAGCAATTTATGTCTTCGTGAGTCTGTCTATTTTGCTAATCGATGGTTTTCCCGTAGTCATAAAACTATTAATAGTTTGTTAATGGAGACACTAAGAATCGCCCATCAAGTAGATGAACTTGGACGAGGGAAAAATCTGATTTTTTCGCACTCCATTCGTGAAGGGAAACACCCACCTGAGGTAATCATTGAAAAAGCAGGTAAATATGAACGATGGAAATTACTGCTATATGGTGGGACTACAGACAAATTGCTACTTAGGCTGCTAGAAAGAATAAGAGAAGTTTATAAAGATGACCAAAAATCTTTAATTGCCTTTTCCCTCGTTCTCTGGCGTGACAAGAAAGTACAGGAAATCAAAAAGTATGTTGATGGGGATTTCTCTAGACAGTTTGCTGACGTGCTAAGTGGACTCAATGGACCGATTTTTTATTATGAGCAAGAAGATCACATTTTCCTTACTAGATGGGCTAGAGTGCTTTTAGGAGATGGAAAAGATTCCAAAAGTCTTTCCCATACTGAAGAAAAAAGGTTAAAAGAATTTACTTATAATGTATGTACTGAGTTTTACGATCATGAAATCACTCCTTCCATTCTGCGTAGCACTGCACAGATGGGAAATACTGGTTCAGAAAAGTCTCTTTTATCAACAATACTCATTAGGTGGGAAAAAGAAGGTTTAATACGGAAAATAAGTAGAGGGAAGTATCGTTGGATTAAAAGACCCGAAGATCCTAATGCAAATACACGTCTTCAAAATCTCCGCAAATTATTTGAAACAGAAGAAGCTACAGAGAGTTAACATTTTCTTCTGGGCTCAATAGGTGATTCGGGGAGGTAAAGAAAGGAGAGAGTCCAACAAAGCACTTAGCAAAGCTTTACCCCTCCTCTTGGCATTATGAACAAACTCAAAGAAGCCCAAATACAAAGGTAACTTTT
>JBIKYX010000110.1:0-12747 GCA_044355035.1 Pseudanabaena sp.
GATTACGTTGTAATTTAATTGCTGCTTTGTACAACTATGAATTGAATCAAGTGGCTGCTCAAATTTAATTTGCAAGAGGTCTATTGTAATTGTCCAGCACCAATAAATGCGCGATAACCGTAACGTTGCTCGATCGCTAATCGTTCTTGTTTAATATGAAATGCTTCTAAGTATTGACCCTGAGCAAAATACAAGTCACATAATCGATTTAAAATGCGAATATACATATGTGGATGTCCACAATGTTCCCTTCGCTTTGCTTCTAGTAAGTTAGTGAGAGCCGCAGGGCGATCGCCAAGTTGAATTTGCGCCTCGGCAAGATAGCATAAATATAGTCCATATAGCCAATGTACTGTGGTGGGAGCATCCGCTAATAGGGCGATCGCCATTTCGGCATTTTCTTTGGCAACTTCCCATTTGCTTTCTGCCAGATCAGCTTCCGCTAAGAAACCATAATCAGCCGCTAGATGAGCATTATCATCATAAACTTGATGAACCTGTAACGCCTGTTGGGATATTTCTCGCAAGTCTGACCATGATTGGAGATGGTGTAGAGTCCGTTGTAATTGTAAATAGCAATGGCTCATCAAATCGCGGCGATCGGCTAGAGAGAAGCTGGCTAAGCAGCGCGTAAATAACTTCTCTACTACCCGCCAGTTTTCTTCGTGGGAATGTTTTTCCTGTTTAGTCAGGTGATAACGTCGTCTGCCAATTTGATAGAGTAGTAGTCCTTGACGCTCAAAATCATGGACAGATTCCCAATATCGATAACTTAATTGCAGATGGGATAAAGAGAGATTAAAATCTCTGCTATTCATGCCACGAATAAAGTCTAAACCTGCTTTCAGATGGGTTGAAATCTGCTGACCATGAAGACGGAGGTCGCGCAAAGCCACATCTAATTCTGAAAGATAAATCCCACCTAAATGGGATATCTGCCCTAAGCTATAGCTAGGATCGATCAGATTATCTTTGAGCGCCAGATCAAATAGAGCTTCAGTACCCGCCGTTAAGGATTTAATTAAGTCGTCACTGGCGATCGCTAATTCAATTGTTGTTGTCCAACTTTCAAAGTCAGGCGCTAATTTTATCAGCATTTTGAGGATGTCATCATTGATCCACAGCACAATCGGATAGGGACAATGTTTGCGAAACTCTTCGCGAATCTGGTTTAGACCTTTTACCAAAACATCAATATGCTCGGTGGTTTCCAACCCAATCACCATCACCGCAGGTGAATTTTCGCCAGTAGTCGGTTTTGATGCTTGAACTGTCTGATAAATCGATCTTGTTGTCGGATCTAAACCAACTTGACGGATCTTTGTCTCCGATATTTCGGTAAGTCGGGCGATCGCGCGATCGCGAAGATTGGCGTAATTACATCGTGCCAACAACAGGGTAAAAGTTCCATCATAGATATCGAGGAGCAGTGACAATTCTTGCAATGCATCTTCAATTTCAGGTGAAATATTAAACGAATTAATTAATTCATTTTGATAAACATCAAGTTGTACGGCTAATTCCTGAAGCCCATGTTCAGCTTGAGGAGTCATATTGAATGCAGTTACGGCTTCTGTGGATGAATTCTGAGAATGGGTGATTTCAGTCATAGCTGTTTACATAGAATGAAAAAGTGCTACGCGTCGCGCAGCACTTTTTCGGTTAATTACTGAGAAAATTCTTGAGCAGTGGCAAGTACAGGGTTTACTTCAAACCAAGAGCCGTCCTCATCTTGATATTCATAAACATACATACTCCTAATCAAGGTTTGATAGCCATCATCGCCGACCACCTTCTTGGTAGCATTCACCTGTCGCAATAGATTCCACTCTTGATCGTCAATGGAGAGAACGAGTTCATTCCGACGTTTGCGAATGGTATCCTCTAAAACCTCAAGGGTGACAGGTAAGCCACGTTGCTTACGCAATGCATCATTCAGCAATCGCATAATATTACGAACATGCCCACCACTAGCGAAACATAGGCGATCCAATGTAGTGATGCTATCAAAAACTTCTGTAACTGACTTTAAGCGATCGCCTTCAGAACTATCAGGCATAACCCGCGATAGGATCATCTGTCGTAGTAGAGCCATCCCTTCTTGATGGGTTGTGCCATCGCGCCGCACCACTGGAACCATCGGCAAGACGATCGGATCGGTCATAAATCTTGCTGTCAGCGTGCCGTAATCCCTAGAAAATCTCAATGCAAGGGGCATTGTATAAACTAAATGACATTCCAATTTGCGAAGCTGCTCAGCGCGATCGACAAACAAATATTCGGTTTGAGGTCTGCCCCAAGGTTTTGGCGAATCATCAACGCGATCGAGATTATCGACAATTACCACCAAGCCTTCCTTGCCCAGCTTCTTGAGATCGGCGATCGCAGGGGTGAGAATTTCTTGATTGATCAGATCGAGTAAACCATTAGTTTTCGGCTCCATATAGCCACGCAGTTTACTTCGCACATCGGGGCTGTCTTTGGTCTTGGCTGATAATTTACCAATCCCTAGAGAGAGCGAAAATTCACCACTAGTGCTAGCTTCAACCTTGCCCATACCTTCGATCCCAACTTCACCAGCAAGTTCGATCTCAGTTTGTAAAATTTTGACTGCGCCATTGAGCATGGCGCGAAATCCTTTGGCTTCGGTCTTGACTTTGATGGCTTCTAGGCTCTCAACTACCCGCCTAGCGATCGCCAATAAAATATCACTAAGATCGACATCGCCCATTTCCATGTCTTGACTAGACTCAAAATAGACGACATGAAAGCCTTCAGATTCAAGTTGCTGTTTAAGTTGCAATATTTCTGTAGATTTGCCACAACCAATATGCCCTGTAAACAACTGACAAGTTGGCTGTCCATCAGAAAACAGCGAAATATTATCCTTTAAGTCTTCGACGACCTTACCGCCACGCACGGTCGAAAAATCGATATAGTACTTCTTGTCTTCGTCACTATCCGCGAGTAAGGTTTTACTGGGATCGGTCGCTTTAAAGAATTTCTTGTAATCTACAGACATAAGCCAATTTATTTCTCTCTTTGCAGATATTATACGAAATCTTTGCGGTTTATAAGAAACTTTTATGCTTTAGCTCTCTCATGCTGACCGCGCAACTGTCCACAGGCTGCATCCGCTTCTAGTCCTCTAGTCCGCCGCACACTCACCGCAATTTTATAATCTTCCAATACCTGTACAAAGGTCTGAATTGCTCTTTCGGTCGGACGCTTATAGTCGGCATCACTGACTGTATTGTAGGGAATTAAATTCACATGACTTTGGAAGCCGCGAATCAAATGCGCTAGCTCTTGGGCTTGTTCAGGAGCATCATTCACACCCGCTAGCAGAGTATATTCAAAGCTAATCCTTCGCCCCGTGATTTCTACATACTGGCGACAGTCATCCATTAACGCAATCAATGGATAGCGATCGGCGGAAGGAATAACTTGGGCGCGAACTTCTTGGGTTGGGGCATGGAGACTAACCGCAAGGGTGACTTGTAAATGCTCTTCCGCAAAGCGTGGTATTTGATTGGGAATTCCGACTGTGGAAACGGTGATATTCCTCTGACCAATGCCGATATCTTTATTAATGATCGCGATCGCTCCAACCAGGTTTTCATAATTAAGCAACGGCTCACCCATGCCCATAAATACGATATGGCTGACGCGCTGTTGCATTACCTCTTGGACAGTCAGCACTTGATCGACAATTTCATGTTTTGCTAAATTGCGGCGAAATCCGCCCTTACCTGTGGCACAAAAATCACAAGCCATCGGACAGCCCACTTGAGTCGAGACACACACAGTCAAACGCTTACTGGTGGGTATGCCAACAGTTTCGACGATTTCGCCATCAGCTAGTTTCAGGAGAAATTTCTCAGTGCCATCGCGGGTTTGTTTGTGGAGATGAATCTGCGATCGCCCAATTTCTACGGTCGGATTTTGAGCAAATTCTTCGCGCCAAGCCTTCGGGAAAACCGTAATGTCTTCTAAGCTTCTCGCCCCTCTCGCATAGAGCCATTCGTGAAGCTGTTTGCCGCGATAGTTAGGTTGTCCTTGCGAAACTACCCATTCCGTCAGCTCGGATTGTGATCGCCCCAAGAGTGGTAGGAGTTTTGTCGATGTGTGGGGCATTGTAGTAACAGTCATGGCGAATTGGGGCGACCCTAGCAAAAATTGAATTTACTATCATCTTAATTGATAAATCAACGATACAGTTTATTGATGTTTCAAGTAGTATAAAGAGCATTTTAAAAGTGCTACGAAGCGTTACTTTTAAAATCTTCTCTGAGTTTGCCTTTAGATTTTGGTTTAGCGCAAAGCGCTGTAAGTAGTACAGAAAAAATATTTAACATGACTCAACAAATTGCTTTTTTAGGATTAGGTGTAATGGGCGCGTCGATGGCCGCCAATTTAGTTAAGCGCGGTTATGCGGTGATAGGTTGGAATCGCACCAAAGAACGCCCCACGATCGCTACATTTACCAGTGCGGGCGGTACATTGGCAGAAACTTTACAGGACGCAGTTAGTAACGCTGATGTGGTGTTTTCCTGCTTGGGTGATGTTCCTGATGTCAAAGAAGTATTAATCGGCGCACAAGGTACTATCAATGGTGCAATCAATTTTGCTAAAGCAAATACCCTGTTTATTGATACCAGCACGATTGGTCGTGAGGCTGCTCAAGAAGTTGGTGCAGCTTTAACCAATGAGGGATTACGTTTTATGGATGCGCCCGTGTCGGGTGGTGATGTCGGCGCACGCAATGGCACATTAACTTTTATGGTCGGTGGGGCATCGGTGGATTTACAGGAATGTTTAGCATTATTTGAAGCGATGGGTTGCAATATCAAACATTGCGGCGCGATCGGTAGTGGTCAAGCCGTGAAGCTATGCAATCAAACCCTTGTTTCTGTGTATATGTTGGCGATCTGTGAAACTATGCAAATTGCCGAAAAAATGGGTGTTGATCCGCAATTAGTGGTGGATGTCTGTGGTACTGGTGCGGCTGGATCATGGGCTTTGTCTAATCTCGGCATGAAGGTGGCGCTAGGTGATTATCAAGCGGGATTTGCGATTAAACATATGCTCAAGGATTTGAGACTGGTTCATGAAATTAGCGATCGCCAAGATTTATCCTTACCCGCGATCGCCTTAGCCATGCAAAATTTTCAAAAAGTAAGCCAACTTGATGACGGGATGGGGGCTGAACAAGGCACACAAGCCATGATTCGTGCATACAAATAACAGGTCTGAATCACGGATTATAGGGATTAAAGGATGACACGGATTAATTTATTCAAAATCATCAAAATCTGTGAAATCCCATAATCCGTCAAATCCGTGATCCAGACAAATGGGAAATTTTGCGATAAATCTCAAATTGTTAAAAATCTAGCAAACTCAAGCAAGTATGCTTTGATACAATGCCAGTTATTCCCATAAAGATGCCTCCGCTCCTCCAGAAAAAATGCAACTGGCCCAAAGACTTCGTAATATTCAGCCTTCCTTAACTCTGGCGATCGACGCAAAAGCTAAGGCTATGAAGGCAAGTGGAATTGATGTTTGTAGCTTTAGTGCTGGCGAACCCGACTTTGATACGCCCGATCATATCAAGGCTGCGGCAAAGACTGCACTCGACCAAGGCAAAACTCGCTATACTGCCGCCGCCGGTATACCCGAACTCAAACAGGCGATCGCCGCGAAACTCCTGCGCGATAATAATGTCACCTACAAGCCCGAACAAATTATCGTCACCAATGGCGGTAAGCACTCGCTGTACAACCTGATGATGGCGATCCTTGATGCTGGGGATGAAGTGATTATCCCTGTGCCTTTTTGGGTGAGCTATCCCGAAATGGCTAAACTTGCCGAAGCGACACCCGTATTTGTAATTACCACCGAAGAAACTGATTACAAGATTACCCCTGCACAATTAGAAGCGGCGATCACTCCTCAAACCAAGCTGTTTGTACTTAACTCGCCTTCTAATCCCACGGGTATGGTCTATTCACCTGCGGAAATCAAAGCTCTAGCGGAAGTCCTAGACCGACATCCCCATGTTTACATTGTCTCCGATGAGATCTACGAAAAGATTCTCTATGATGGCGCGACCCATCTCAGTATTGCGGCAGTGAGTCAGTCGATGTATGATCGCACTTTAATTAGTAGCGGTTTTGCGAAGGCTTATTCGATGACAGGTTGGCGAGTTGGCTATTTGGCAGGTGCAGCCAATATCATTAAGGCTGCCACGCTGATTCAAGGACATAGCACCTCGAATATTTGCACCTTTGCTCAATATGGCGCGGTCACAGCCTTGAATGATTCTCAAGAATGTGTGGAAACAATGCGGAAAGCTTTTGCCGAACGCCGCGATGTGATGTACGACTTGCTAACTTCTATTCCCAAGTTTACCTGTCCAAAACCCGATGGGGCATTCTATCTATTTCCTAGTATCAAAGCTTTTAATATGTCTTCCCTAGAATTTTGTGACAAATTACTAGAGGAACAGAAGGTAGCACTGATTCCAGGGATTGCGTTTGGATTAGATAACTGCATTCGGCTTTCCTATGCGACCAATTTAGAAACAATTCGCGAAGGTTGCGATCGCATTCGTCAGTTCGCGGAAAATCTATAAGAAGATATAACCGTAGATAAACAAAGCAGAGTCAATTGATGAATTGGCTCTGCTACTGATAGTTATCTCGCTCAATCAGCCGATCTCCTTTTGTCATTATCAAATGCGATAGTCTCTACAAATAGCGATGAGGCTTTTATTCAGGTTCCATTATTTTTTGAAGGGATTCTGCGATCGCTGTATATTGTTGAGGTGTGAGGCTGCCACGATATGCCACAATGCGAGAAACATCAATTGCGCGAACTTGATCTAATAGGGCAATTGATGGTGATTTTAATCCAGCTATTCCAGCCGAAAATCGTACATATAAATTAGGATTGATTTCAGCCCATTCTTGTCCTCGATCTGTTGTCATGGGTACAACAAAGACTAGAGGAAAGCGCAGTTTTCCTAATCGGCTGGGGATTCCTACAACAATTGCGGGTCTGTAGCCTTCTTGCTCTCTACCGCTAGGATTTTGGCTAGGAAATTTTGCTGTGACGACATCACCAATTTGTAAGATATGCTCTGTCATACGCCGATCTCAATTTTCCTTGTTTCAGCGATAAATTTAACGGGTAGTCCTTCTTGTAGTTCTCCTTCTTGCCATTCATAGGGTTCATAGTTGTCTAAACTTGACAGGTCGCGCTCTAGCCACTCTATATCTTCTTGAGTGCGAGGATTTTCTGTTTGCCACACCAGATAGTTTAAAAAGCTAAGAACTTCTCGCAGCTTATCATTGGGGATAATTTCTAAGCGTTGTATTATCTCGTTTTTAGTTGCGTTCATACTACTTTTCTCAATGCACTCTCAAGTTAATATTAGTTTAGCAAAACTCAGTATTAAAACCAATCGCGTTATGTCATCATCAATGGCGATAGCAAACAGAGCCTTGTAGACAAAATAATCGCGGTGAAAGTTTGAAGGTGAGTAAGGTAGAGATAGGCGTTCGCATCCCTTTTATCAATGTAGGCTATAATCAATGGCAAATTTACTGTTCTAAGATTGATTATGTCACCATCTAAAGTTGAAGAACGTCTATTAAAACTTGAAGCTGAAGTTACGCAATTAAAACTCTCTTTATTGAGTAGTACAAATACTGTTAAGCCTTGGTGGGAGAATATTGTGGGTACGTTTGCTGATGATCCTAGTTTTGAAGAGGCGATCGCGATCGGTAGAGAATATCGTAGATCTTACAAAGATTTGTTTGAGCCATCTGAGGTCGAATAATGTATCTTTTGGACACAGATTGCTTCCTCTTGCTCGTATTGATGAGAGGCGATCGCGCGATCGATTTCTTCTTGATGTGTAGTGTAATAGAATCGGGCGTTGCTCAAATCGTCTGCGGTTAATGGGGGGAAGTTGCGTAAAAGCTCTGGGGTATCGGCTCCTTGTTGTTGGAGTGAGATGATCGTCCAAATGGGAATACGGGTATTGCGGATTCTTGCATGACCTCCACATACGCCGATAGTTTTCTGGATTGCGCGAGATTTTAGTTTTTCTTGCAATAGGGCATATTCATCTGGTGCAAGGGATTCGATTACTTGGGCTAAGGATTCTACTAGTTTTGTATTCATAGCTTGGAATCTATGCTCTCAGATTAATCTCATGTGTTAGTTTAGCTGATGATCGCCTTTTGTCATCATCAAGCGCGATCGCTAACAGAGCCTTGTAGACAAAAATAGAACTACTACTTTCTGTATGCTTATGTCTTGGAAATTGTTAAGCCATTAAAGTATATACAAATATCAAAGAAACGTTAGTGTCATGAATTATTCGCGCTCGACCAAGGCATAAAAACCGAGTGACACTGCGTAAAGGTTTCAAAAGACTAAAATCTGGAGCGCGAATAAATAAAGACACTAACAAAGAAACCGTTGGCACTCATTTTGAGCTAAACAGTAAAGTCAATAGGCATGAGAATTTCACTTTGATGCTTGGTAGTTATATTTAAAGGTAAAAAGTTCTAAAATCATCGTTTTTTACAATATCAATATATGACAAACAAATAAAATTCACTATATTTTTTACTTAAACCTGAAATGCTAGATTTTAGCTATTAGTGTTCATACTTAACCCAAAATTTAAGACTCTCTCAATTTAAATTTTGTAAATATTTTGGATTAGATTGATCAAACATTGAGTAATATTTAATCTGAAATCAAATGAAACATATATGAAAAATACACTCTGTTTAATGATAGGAGTTGTTTTATGTCTATTTTTGGCTGGTTGTGCGTCTAAACAAGATATAGAGAAAGGAATCAATGAAGTTTCATATATTACCGAGCAAATCTCTCAGCAATCAAAACAATCTCCAAATGAAATTCAGGTGCTTAGTGGTTTAGACTCGAATCAGCTAAAAGTGATAACATCAAGCTTGGATGAATATTCTAAACAATTACAGAAGCTATTACCTTTGCGAGAGATTAAGAATTTCTTTGAACCGCATATTGATAAATTGTTATCTTTGGAAACTGCTGGAGTGAAAATTGAAAATATTTACATAGATTCATTCCCTTCTCCTTTGTTGATTTTTGAAGTCAAGTTGGAACAAGTCGATCAAACAAAATTGGAAAAACTAATTTCTGAAATAAGTAAATCAGAATCAAAATCATTCATACTTGACTTACTTAGAGCGTTAGTAAAGATGGTCGCTCAAGTCAGGTCTCAAAGGATTGGTTCATTTAAAGTTGATACTCTGCAACTTAGACTTTCATTGGCTCCTCCTTCTGCTAGTACTAGGGTAAAATTTACTCAAGATACGAAATAATCATTATAGCGTTTATACTACAGTATCTATAATTATCAACTCAGAATATTGGTATTGGAAAACTAATGTACATTTATTGAGATATTTTTTCCTGTGACCAATTTTTGTAACCGTCCAAAGGGGGACGAAGTTAGTTCATTCCAGCCTCATTAAATGACTAAATCCAGAGAAATCAGTGTTAAAGCACCTCAAAAAATCGCTGGAGTGACCAGTTCTCGTTTCCCCCTTGGACATTTACCAATTTTTTATGAAGATATTGGCTACATAGTGAACTATAGATCATTAACTAAATGTTATACTCGCGGATATCCATGTTTGAGTCATTGGATCATTATTCATTAAGTCGATAGTCTTCAAATAAATATATTTATGAAATCAAATAATTGGTTAATCGCAACAATAATAGCTATTTTGTCATTAATATTTTCTATCTTCATACAAATTCCAATAGATAAAGTGCTTAGTCAGCCAAACCATAGATCAACTGATTCCATTGTATCTCAATCATCTGTACAACCTACCTGGAAGTTTGGATATACCCCAGATGGTTCGCCTATAAGTTCCAAAGCAACGTATGGCATATCTGGTTATTGTAACGATTTAAAGCAATTCTTAGAAAAAAGTTATGGATTCCCTGAACTAATTAGTATCAAATCTGAAGATCGTTTTCAGCATTACAAAGAAGTTTCTATTGAATGTGGTCCACATACAATCACATCAGAACGAATACGTCTTCTAGAGTCGTCTAAAGGAAGTTTTTCTACACCATTTTTTACAACGACTACAAAACTTTTAATTAAACGAGAAAAAGCTAATTTGCTAAATCGGGATACGCAATCAATCAATATTGGAGTTGTTCGTGCTACAACTTCTACCGCTATAGAAAATGTTTACCCAAATTCCAATTTCCGCAAAATCTCAGACAGAGAAGACGCTATCAATCAACTTGATTCTGGATACATTGATGCTTTTGTTAATGATGAAATTCTTCTAGTAGATATTAAATCAGCGCTTAAACAACCTGAAAAATACACTATTGAGCCTAAGCTATACGGATTTACTCGTGAAGATTATGGAATTGTAGTGTATGACACGAAAATGTTGAATCTTATTAATCTTATTAATAATGAATGGATTGGGAAAGAGGATCTGAAAGCTAAAAGAGAACTGGAAAAACAATCTAACTACAATTGGATTTCTTCATCTCTAAGATTTTTAGTCTCGCTGGATAATTTCTATTTTCTTGTGTACTCCTTTCTTATTTTTACATTAGGTCTATTGTCACTCTTGTTTTTTACACATCCTTTTTTTATCTTTATTCTTATAAAATTAACGCCTATTGATGCTTTAAATCGAATTAGTAGAGTAAAAGGAAGAAATGGTAAAGGGAAAAGTAATATTTTGTTGACTTGGATTAATGTAATATTGCATGATGAAGTTGTCGCAGCAGCAGCTTATAAAGCTGATCATCGATTTAATATTGGATATATAGATAGAGATAAATCAATTAGGTTATTTGAAGAACAATCTCTCCAGCCTCTTTTGCAAAAATACAAAGAAAGTGGACTAACTGAAGAGGAAATCGAAGAAAAAGCTGGCGAAGATTTATTGCAACAGTTACAGAATAATTCACTCTTAAGAGGACTTTTTAAAACAGCAATGGATTCGGCTAGTGAGGAGGCTAAGTCTCGAATAAAACAGATGATGGGAGAGGCTTTCAAGGTGATTGATCATATTTTAGAAAAAGATTAGCGAGTAACATTATACTCAAATGCCAGAAACACTTAAGAGAATCACCATCAATCCCAGACAATATGGCGGTCTTCCCTGCATTCGCGGTATGAGAATTCGTGTCTCAGACATTCTCGACTTATTTGTAGCAGGACTCAGTGCCGAAGAGATTTTAGAAGAAATGCCCGATCTAGAAAGAGATGACCTCAAAGCAGCACTAGCCTATGCATCTCGTAAACTCAACCATCCCGTATTAGTCGCATGACCATCTGGATTGATGCCCATTTATAAATTGATACAAATATGGCTGAAACAGCTACCTTACAAATACCAGAAAGAAGCATTGTACCTACGCTTAGCGATTTCATATTGCACTACACCCCAACCGCCTCAAATTCAGGTAAAAAAGCAAGCATAATGTCCCGTTCAGAAATTCCCCTTAGAATCAAATCTTGAGTAATTCCCCCCTCAATTCCATCATACTCAATCAGCACCCTCCCATTCTTAATACTCACATAAATCAAATTACCCCGCACCCGTCTCTCCCGATCCCAACCAAACTGCATCAGCGCATAGCGACTATTCACATCATCAAATATCGGCTCCAAGTGAATATTGCCATGAGAAGGACGTAACTTAGCATACTCACTAATTACCTGCTTGATTACTGTTTGATAGGATTTGACGGTATCCATTGAGTTATCTCCTTAGTGCTTAGATTTACGATAACAAGTTTTAAAGGGATTTCAGCGATCGCTAGTTTACCAATTGGCTCATCAAATATATCGCCGTAAGTTGCCTCAGAAATCGCCAGATAAAGATCGCGCTCTGGATCAATCTGGTTAAGCAATATACGATACAAAGAATACTGCCCGATCGCTTGCTCTAAATCAACAACTTGAGACTGACCTCGAAACTGCTTAATCTCAATCGCAATTTGTTTATTGCCTTGCCGAACACCAATAAAGCCACTTGCCGCCAGATCGACAAACAAAAAGCGATCGCCATAGGAAATAACATAGGGATCGTCAGTAACTTCCCATCCATCCTTAATAACTGCATCTTTCACAGTTTCATGAATGGTATCTCTAGCTGGCAAATTATCTACTCCTCTTTGGTTAATTTCTTACTTATATGATAATCGTTTTGTTGTCATCTTAGGCGATCGCTAACATTTGCAAAAAAATATGGCTAAAACCGTTGTTTTGTAAATACCAGTAGCACTGTATCAATGACTAGCGATCGCCCTTCTATGCAGAGATTTTATAAAGAGAACGAGTAAAATTTAAAACTTGTTTTTGTCGATCCTCTGACAACATCTGAAACATCGCTGCAATGCGATCGCCGAGAGGTATCCAGTCCTGAGTTTCATTCTTCCACACCACAATAAACTTATCAGCAGTCAAAGCTAAGAGAGCCAAAGTTTCACCATCATTATTGGCAAATTCCACCTCGTAGGCGCGATCGTCGTACTTCTCAACAATCGTACCAATCTCACCAGCCTAAGGAATAAAAAATAAATAACTTATGCGTTTTGAGGAATGGCTCTATAGTTCCATTTAGGAAGATATTCATCAAAAATAATCGGTAGATTTTCCTTGAATCCATCCATAACCTGTCTACCCTT
>JBIKYX010000028.1:0-40752 GCA_044355035.1 Pseudanabaena sp.
AGCATTTTCCGTCATCGATTAGATGGGTTAAGTTTAGGCTCAGCATAGCGATCATCGCTTATAGATTTCGATACAATATTACCAATTTCTTCCTTTGGCTCACCTCCCCGCATCGCCTATTGAGCCATTAGTAATTAACTGATAATTCGTAATTGATAATTCGTAATTCGTAATTATTCCGTTGATCAAATGCTTCTCAACGCAACAATCGGATCAAGTCTCGCGGCTTGTCGGGCAGGGAAAATTCCAAAAAATAAACCAATCCCACCTGATACACCCACAGCTAGAGCGATCGCACTGATGGATACACCAGCCTTTAATGGAGAAACTGCGGCGATTAGTAAAATACCGCCAACACCAAATCCAGTACCGATCGCCCCACCGAGTAAGGACAAAATTACGGCTTCAATCGTGAATTGGGTGAGAATATCGCTGGGGGACGCACCGATCGCTTTGCGAAGTCCGATTTCACTGGTGCGCTCTGTTACCGATACCAGCATAATATTCATGATCCCGATCCCGCCCACAAACAGAGAGATTCCTGCGATCGCCGCCAGCATGATCGTTAATGCACCCGTAATATTGCCGACAATTTCTAGGGCATCCTGTTGAGTCCGCACTGTAAATGTGTCATCGGCATTAACATCGGAAGTGCGGTGACGTAATCGCAATAGATTAGAAATTTGGAATTGAGCCGCGTCTACATTGTCGTTACTGGTTGCAGAAACATTAATTACGGCGATCGCGACACCGTAGGGTGAAGTTTTACCTGTGAGGCGGCTGGTCATAGTCGTGATCGGTAAAAAGATGGTGTCGTCCTGATTTGTGCCAAGAAATGCACCTTTTTCCGACATGATCCCAATTACTTCATAACTTGTGCCACGGATTCGCACAGTCTGCCCCACCGCATTACCTTCGGGAAATAGTTCTTTGGCGATCGCCGCGCCGATAGTCATTACCCTTGCATTGCGCCTAATATCATCGGCATTAAAAAATCTGCCTGTACTCACTTCAGCATTGCGGACAATCGAATAGGCATCAGTCGTACCAATCAATGTAGCGCGTTTGGTATTGTTGCCTGCGATCGCTAGTTCCGACCCGTTAATTTGCGGGGCAACACTGCGAACCGTGGGGACTTGGGTAGCGATCGCCTCAGCATCGGCTAAAACTAAGCGATTGGGCGGCGCGATCACATTACGACGAGCATTGTCAGTACCTGTGATCACAAAAATAACGTCAGTACCGAGAGCCTGAAATTGTTCTGAAGCGTAGCGTTGTGCGCCCTGCCCAACTCCGACCATCAAAATCACAGAGGCGTTACCAATGATGATCCCTAGCATCGTTAATGTGCTACGCAGGCGATTAGCGGCGAGAGTTTTTCCCGCCATGCGTAAGCTTTCCCAAGTATCCATTGTTAAGGCTTTGTAAGTGTTAATTTGTAAGTGTTAAATGGAAGTTAGCACTATATCTACAATTCAGCATCATCTTATAGAGCGAAATTTGCGCTAAGGTGAAAACCAGAGAAAAATTTAAGAGTGCCGCTTCGCTGCGCTTTCAATCTATATATTGGCGCAAAGCGCTGTATTTGAGTTAGCATTAAAAGAATAAAGTTGATCGATTTTCTATGCCCAAATTATCAAAACCACCAGATCCTAACGATCCTGAGTACCAAAATTTAGAACGAAGAGTTAATTTTTACTTACATCTGGCGATCTATTCGGCTTGCTGCACCTGTATGTGGTTTGTGCAGTCAATCACGAATAAAGTCTGGGTCTGGTCAATTTGGATGTCAGCAATTTGGGCGGTATTCATCATTGCACATGGAATCTGGATGCTTATTTGTGAAAATAAATCTCAGGTTCAACCAAACCCATAGCCTAAAGTTTTTGCATCAAAATAGTAAGTGTCAAAGAGAAGGCAAATAAAAATCACAAGATTATGTCTCAAGATGAATTTCAGAAACAAGTTTTAGAACGCCTAGAAAAATTAGATCGCGATGTCGAGCAGTTGTCAAAAGACAGTGAAAAATTTAATGATAGATTTACAAACTATCAACAAGCTACACAATCTCTCGTTAGTCTTGCCTTCGGTCTAATTGCATCGGCAACGGTGATTACCGTCGTTTCAGCAGTATTTAAGCGTTAGTTGACGACACTTGCTCTGGAAGAAGGCGAGATCGCAAAGTCTTATCGCAAAATTTCTTTAACCATAGCCCGAAATTTGCTCTCCGCAGCGTTTTCGTCCTGTTCTGCTTCTAGTAAAAAGTTATATAGCTGTTCTTTTTGAAATAAAGGAAATGTGGGACTGCGATCGCATTCGATATATTCCGATTTTTGTTGTATTTTTTGCAATACATAAATCCTTAGCTCCTCACCATTAAACCGCCATAACTCAGGGACACCAAGACTAGCGTAAAGCTTATTCTTATCGATATCGGTGTGGGTAATATCTACTTCAACAACTAAGTCAGGCGGCGGATCTTGCATAAAATCAACGGTTCTTCCCGCAACTTTGGGTTGATTTTGAATGTAATAAGCACAGTCTGGCTCCACACCTCTTTCAAGATCGGGACGATTAATGGTGGTCGATCGCATTGATTTGAGTTTAAGCCCCATTTCTAGGGAGAAAATGCGAATGAATAAACCAATCAGTTCACTTGAATATTCGTGAGTTTCTAACGGCATAGTAATTTCAAGGATTCCGCGATCGTATGTCAGCCTTGCGGCGCGGCTTTGGGGGAGATCGTTGAGAATTTGTTGATAAACTAACCAGCTAATTCCTCTTAAGGCAACTCGATTTTCGCCTTGTTTAATGACAGTGCTAAATTGCGAAGTGGATCGCGGTGTTTCTGGCGGTGAAATCGTGAGAACCATACGTTAACCACAAATCTGCTTAATGTATTCTAGCAATAGGCTTTATTTATTGGCAAATTCCGTAATGTTGGAGAGCGTGGTTTCCGCAATATTGGCAAGGGCTTGACGAGTAAAAAAGGCTTGGTGTCCTGTAACTAGAACATTTGGAAAAGTCAACAAACGCTGAAAGATATCATCTTGAATTACTTCATTGGATAAATCTTCAAAAAACAAATCCGCCTCTTGTTCGTACACATCAATACCGAGATAGCCGATCGCTCCAGATTTCAATCCATCGATCGCTGCTTGTGTGTCAATAAGCCCACCGCGACTGGTGTTGATTAACATTACTCCTGTTTTCATTTGGGCGATCGCTTCAGTATTAATTAAGTGATGCGAGTCGGGCGTAAGCGGACAATGGAGGGAAATAATATCCGACTCAGCAAAGAGCTTAGAGAGAGTCACATATTCCATTCCTAATTCTAAACAAGCGGGATTTTGATAGACATCATAGCCCAATAATTTGCAGCCAAATCCTCGCATAATCTGAGCAAATACTGCTCCAATTTTACCAGTACCAATGACCCCAACCGCTGATCCATGTAAATCAAATCCCAATAATCCTTCAATGGAAAAGTTTCCTTCCCTCACGCGGTTATAGGAGCGATGGATATTCCGATTCAGCGATAGAATCAGCGCTACTGCGTGTTCAGCAACCGCAAATGGAGAATAGGTGGGAACGCGAGCGATCGCAATGCCAAATTTTTCCGCAGCCGCGATGTCCACATGATTAAAGCCAGCCGATCGCAGGGCAAGTAATTTTGTACCACCTTTGGCTAGGGTTTCGATCATTTCGGCGTTCAGATAGTCATTAATAAAAATGCAGACGACGGGAAATCCTGCTGCAAGGGAAATAGTTTCATGACTGAGATGACATTCAAAAAATACTATTTCGTGATGATGATTTTCGTTAGCCGTATTAAAAGATTGGCGATCGTAGGGTTTGGTATTGAAAAAGGCAACTTTCATAATTGAGGTTTCTCCTATTGAAAAAAAGGAAGGCGGCGCTTCGCGCCGCCTTCCCCTTTGGGTTTTAACTTAATTTAGCTGCCAACATTAAGAAAAGCTCTAGCAGGATCATAAGCTTCCATTTCTACCTTGACGGGTTGCACATTCCAGATATCATCACAATATTCCTTAATTGTGCGATCGCTAGAGAACTTGCCAGATCGGGCAACGTTGAGAATACTCATGGTTGTCCATTTCTCAACATCTTGATAGGCTGCACTGACTTTAGCCTGACAATCGGAATAGGCTTGATAATCAGCCAATAACATATATTCATCGTGATACATCAATGAATCAACTAGAGGCTTGAACAAGTCCTTATCCCCTGGGGAGAAATATCCCATACCAAGGCGATCGAGAACATTGCGAAGTTCGTCATTGCTTTGATAATAGGTTTGAGGATTGTATCCTTCTGCCTTCATTTGTTCAACTTCCGCAGCCGTCAGACCGAAGAGGAAGAAATTATCATCACCGACTTCTTCACGAATTTCGATATTCGCGCCATCGAGAGTACCAATGGTCAAAGCTCCATTCATCGTGAACTTCATATTCCCAGTTCCCGAGGCTTCTTTACCTGCGGTAGAAACCTGCTCAGACAAGTCAGCAGCAGGATAAATTAACTGCCCCAGAGAGGCGCTGAAGTTGGCAAGGAAAACCACCTTGATCCGACCTTGAACATCAGGATCACGATTGACGACATCGGCAACTGCATTGATCGCTTTAATGATCAACTTTGCCATGAAGTATCCAGGAGCCGCTTTACCGCCAAAGATAAAGGTGCGTGGCGTGATGTTAATACTAGGATTTTGTTTGATGCGTAGATACAAACCGATGATGTGTAACAAGTCAAGATGCTGACGCTTGTACTCATGAATCCGCTTGACTTGAATGTCAAAAATGGAATTAACATCCACTTCCACTCCATTGTGAGTGCGGATATAATCGGCGATCTTCTGCTTGTTAGCCTGTTTGATCTGTCTCCAGCGATCGCGAAAATCTTTGTCATCCACAAAAGCTTCGAGTTTGCGAAGTTCATCAAGATGCTTCAGCCAAGTGCCGCCGATTTTTTCAGAGAGCAATTCCGACAAAGCAGGATTGGCTAGTAATACCCAACGGCGAGGGGTAACTCCATTTGTCTTGTTGTTAAACTTCTCTGGCCAAAGCTTATAGAAGTCTTGCAACACATCCGCTTTAAGCAACTCGGTATGCAACGCGGCAACACCATTGACGGCATGGCTGCCGATCGTGGCAAGATTTGCCATCCGCACTTTTTTGCCACCGCCTTCTTCGATAATCGATAGACGCGAAAGCAATTCTTCATCATCAGGAAACCAAGTTTTCACATCTTGCATGAAGCGATGGTTGATTTCATAAATGATCTCCAAATGCCTTGGCAATAGGCTTTCAAAGAGAGGGACACCCCAGCGCTCTAGCGCTTCAGGCATAAGGGTGTGGTTGGTGTAAGCAAAGGTGCTTTGGGTAATCCGCCACGCTTCATCCCAGAACATTTGATGCTCATCAACCAGCAGGCGCATCATTTCGGCAATGCTGATGGCGGGGTGGGTGTCATTTAATTGTACGGCGGCGTGATCGGCGAGGTTGTCTAGGCGACCATACTTTTTGAGATGACGGCGAATGATGTCTTGCAGCGAACAGGACACAAAGAAGAACTGCTGCTCTAAACGCAACTGACGACCTTGGGGGGTGTTGTCATTGGGGTAAAGAACTTTAGAAATGGTTTCCGATTTAATCTTGGTGGCGACAGCGCCGTCATAGTCGCCAGAGTTAAAGGCTTGGAAGTTAAAGTCTTCACCTGCCTCTGCTTTCCAGAGACGGAGGGTATTAACGGTGTTAGTTTGATAACCAGGGACAGGGGTATCGTGGGGAATACCTTCAACGGTGAAGCTAGGAATCCAACGGGTGTGAGGGCGACCGCGATCGTCATTATAAACTTCCGTATGTCCACCAAATTTGACCTGAACAGTAGATTCGTAACGCACGACTTCCCAAGGATTGCCACATTTTAGCCATTTATCAGGAATCTCGACCTGCCAGCCCTGTTGAATTGATTGGTTGAAAATTCCAAATTCATAGCGAATTCCGTAGCCCATTGCGGGAATTTCGAGGGTAGCGAGAGAGTCGAGGAAACAAGCGGCTAAACGTCCGAGTCCACCGTTCCCCAAGCCTGGATCGGGTTCTTGCTCTAGCAATTCGGTGAGATCGAGTCCAGACTCTTTAACGGCTTGGGCGATCGCTTCGTATAAATCTAGATTAATTAAGCTATTACCGAGATGTCGCCCCATCAAAAATTCGGCTGAAAGGTAATAAACAGTTTTGATCTCTTGTTCGTGATAGACCTTGAGAGTTTGTAGCCAACGTTGCAGTAAGCGATCGCGTGTTGTGTACGACAACGCCATGTAGTAGTCGGTAAAATTTGCCTGAGAGCCGAGTTTGCCTTGAATGTAGAATAGGTTATCGGCAAAGGCACGCTTCAGGGTTTCGATACTTAAACCTGTGCGATCGTCTTCTACCGTAATATTGCTGGTTTGATTAGCAACATTTGTTTGCATAGAATTATTCCTGAATGGTTACGTTGTCTTGAGGCAGTTCTGCTGACCCTAAGGCAGAGGCTACACTCCCTATCCAAGCATAAACTATGGGCGGTTGGACATTTATTTAACTGAAAATATATGTTTGGGGAGCGCAATATTCATGATCTCCTGACATTGTTATCGAAAATAATCCTTCTAAAAAATTCCCCTTTATCTTGAAAAGCGGCTTAGAATCTTAAACGTTGGTAAAGAACACGCTTTATGTGAATCTTCCAAAATCGAATTTTTCTAAAGAATAATGAGTAAAGAATTTCGCGAATTTTTGCGTAAAGTTGGTAGTGGCACACATACTAGCAAAAGCTTGACACGTCAAGAAGCTGAGGCAGCCACGATCATGATGATGCAAGGAGTTGCGACCCCTGCTCAAATTGGCGCTTTTATGATCGCCCATCGGATTAAACGCCCGACCAGCCAAGAATTAGCGGGAATGCTCGATGCTTATAAATTATTGGGCGCAAAAGTTGAGGCGATCGCTTCTGACAAACGAGTATTGGTAATGGGATCGCCCTATGACGGTAGATCGAAAACTGCACCCGTCAGTCCCACCGTGGGGATCATATTGGCGGCGGCGGGGATTCCTGTATTAATGCATGGTGGCGATCGGATGCCAACTAAGGAGGGGCTACCATTTGTCGAGATTTGGCAAGCACTAGGATTAAACTGGCAAGATTTGAGCATTAGCCAAGTGCAGCAGCATTTAGAAAACCATAATTTGGGATTTGTTTATCTGCCGAAACATTTTCCTGATGCTCAAAGTTTGGTTCCCTACCGCGAGCAGATTGGTAAGCGTCCACCCTTTGCCACCCTTGAGTTAATGTGGTCGCCCTATCAAGGCAAGCAATTAATCGTATCGGGGTTTGTGCATCCACCGACGGAGACAAATATCCGTGAAGCTTTTTCTCAGCATGGGATCGATCAATTCGCTACAGTTAAAGGGCTAGAAGGTAGTCTTGACTTACCCCGATCGCGCACAGCCATCATTGGGATTAATCGTGGGGATCAGTTTGAGCGGTTGACTTTATCTGCAAGAAACTATGGCTTTAGTTCTGAGGATGTGGCGATCGCCGATGCTTCAGAAATAGCCACGAAAATAATTTCCGCCCTCAAAGGAGAGCCATCGGAGTATTTGAACTCAGTTTTGTGGAATAGCGGTTTTTATCTCTGGCTCTATAGATTGCAAAGTGGTGATTTGCAAAGTGGTGATTTGCAAAGTGGTGATTTGCAAAATGATATTAATGAGGCGATCGCCGATGCTCAAGAAATTATTAGGAGTGGCGCGGCGATCCAAAAATTACAGTCTTTTTAGACTTTAAATCACACAAGTCATAGGATTACAGGTTAAGCTAGGATTAATCATCGCTTCTTATGTCACAATCTATGCTGCGAATTGTCACCCAAAGAACTGAAGCAGAATCCGAAATCAAACGGATTTGCGATCGCATCTATGACGATCAGATGATCCATAAAGAAGCCACCGTCACCGAAATTATTCAAACGGTTAAACGGAAAGGCGACAGCGCACTCCTGCACTATACATCTGAATTTGATAACCAAGATTTCACGGCGAGTGAGTTGCGTGTAACGGGATCAGAGCTAGATGCCGCCTATCAGCAAGTTAAAGGCGATCTGCTCAAGGCGATCGAAATGGCTCATCAACGCATTGAAGAGTTTCACAAAATGCGTGTGCCTAAAAGTTGGGTGCATTTTGGCAATAAAGATGTGGTTCTGGGCAAGCGTTATACGCCTGTAGATGCTGCTGGCATTTATATCCCTGGGGGCAAGGCGGCTTATCCAAGTACAGTTTTGATGAATGCAGTACCTGCTAAAGTCGCAGGTGTGAAAAAGATTGTCATGGTCACACCTCCAGGGGATGGACGCACCATGAATCCTGCCATTTTGGTGGCGGCACAGGTGGCTGGAGTAGAGGAAATTTATCGTGTGGGTGGGGCGCAAGCGATCGCCGCTTTAGCTTATGGTACGGAGACAATTCCCAAGGTTGATGTGATCACGGGACCGGGCAATATCTATGTAACTCTCGCCAAAAAACAAGTATTTGGACGGGTGGGCATTGACTCGATCGCTGGACCATCGGAAGTTTTAATTATTGCTGATGCCAGTGCCAACCCCACTTATGTTGCAGCCGATATGTTGGCTCAAGCTGAGCATGACCAGATGGCAGCTTCAATTTTGATTACCAATGATTCCCGTCTTGCCAATCGTGTTTCTGAAGAAGTAAATCGGATGCTGGAAAATCATCCTCGCCGTTTAATGACGGAAAAGGCGATCGCGCATTATGGATTAATTATTGTTGTCGATAGTTTGAAAACCGCCGCCGAGTTGTCTAATCAGTTTGCTCCTGAACATTTGGAATTAGAAGTTGAAGAACCTTGGCAATTGATCGATCAAATTCGTCATGCAGGGGCAATCTTTATCGGACATGCTACGCCCGAAGCCGTCGGTGATTATCTCGCGGGACCAAATCATACTTTACCTACCTGTGGTGGGGCGCGGTATTCTTCGGCTTTGGGAGTTGAGACATTTTTGAAGCATTCCAGTTTGATTCAATATAGTCCAGAAGCCTTAAAGGAAGTATCGGGTGCGATCGCTTTACTCACCGAAGCTGAAGGTTTGCCATCTCACGGCGATTCTGTCAGACTGAGACTTCAAAATTTATAGGCATAATTTTTCCCGAAATCAAGGTGGTGGTAATTCATGAATTGCCGCTACTTTGGTCTATTGTTTGATTTACGATTTTTTAAGAAAAGCGATCGCCTCAACGTGAGAAGTTTGTGGGAAAAAGTCGATTGGTTGAATGCGGGTGATTTGATAGCGATCGCCTTCACATAATAATTTTAAATCTCTGGCTTGGGTGGCGGGATTGCAACTGACATAGACAAGGCGATCAGGAGCAGATTCACGCAGATATTTGATCACTTCAGGTTCGCAACCTTTGCGCGGCGGGTCGAGGATCACGATATCGGGTTGCAGATTGAGCGTACTGATTAATTCTTCGACTTTGCCAGTGTGAAATACCACGTTATCAATGCCATTGAGTTCGGCGTTGAGTTTGCCCTGTGCGGTGGCTTGGGGCTGGATTTCGATCGCGATCGCTTGTTTCACTTGTTCGGCTAATGGCAAAGCGATCGTGCCAATTCCTGCGTAGGCATCTAAGAGAATTTCCGTTCCTTTTAGATCGAGTTCTACTTCAATGATTTTTAGCATCTTCTCTGCTTGTTCAGTGTAGACCTGAAAGAAGGTATCCCCGCGCAAACGGAAGGTTAAACCCGCAAATTTTTCTAAAAGATAATCCTTTCCAGCGATACAACGGCTGTCGCGTCCCATAATTGCATTGGTTTTGTCGGGATTACGATTGAGAATTACGCCTACAACTTTAGGATATCGGTCTAACCAAGTTTGGGCAAATACACTCAAATTCGGCACATCCCAATCTCGTGTCACTAAGGTAATCAAGACTTCGCCCGTATTCCGTCCAATTCGCAATCCTAGATGGCGCAATAGTCCTGTATGCGTCTTCTCATCATAGATTTCCCAACATTGGTTGTGAATATCGCGCTTAATCTCTTCCAACATGGGATCGAGGCGGATATCTTGGGCGGGGCATTGATTGAGATTGACAATTTTATGGGTTCCCTTTTGATAATATCCTGCCCTGATATTGCCATCGCGACCTGTGGCTAAGGGATAGGTGACTTTGTTGCGATAATGCAAGCTTTCCTTCGCACCGACAATTGGCGAAATTAGGGATTCTAGAACTTCACCATCGAAACCACCGATTCTCTGTAATGCTTGCAAAACAATATTTTGCTTAGTGCGTAGCTGTGCGGGATAGCTGACCGTTTGCCATTGACAGCCGCCACATTTATCGGCAACGATGCATTTGGGATAAACGCGATCGCTTGAGGGTGAGAAAATTTTTTCAATACTGGCGTGGGCAAAATTCTTTTTGACAAATTCTAGCTTTGCCAAAATGCGATCGCCGGGGACGCTATTAGGGACAAAGATGGCAATGTTTTCATAACGCCCCACCCCGTCACCGCTATCAGCGAGATCGTCAATGATGAGCGTAATTTTTTGTCCCTGTAGTAGCATAATTTCCTGATTTTTTGCGCTTAGCGCCCTAAGTTAAAACTAAATTAATCAGAACCTGACCATGACCAGATGGGATTTCCATCTTTAACAGCTTGGTAGAGAATAGTTGGAGTGAGTCTATTAGCATCATACCGCCCCGTCATGTCTAAAATTAGATAAACCTTACCTTTATCAAACTGCATTCGCAGATAAGAATGTCGCTGAGTCCTTTCTTCAGCATCATAGTCAAAACCAGCCGTGGCTATACAGTTTTGGTATTTATTCTGAAGTTTGGCTTGCCAAGTGACGCTAAAGCGATCAGTGGCAACAATTTTAAACGCACCCGCTAGCCAATCTAATTTGGCTTCACCATCAACGGTGTAGCTGCCTTCGGTATAAGGACGACCCTTCTCTGTCAAGGTAATGTCAGAGGGGCAGATACCTGATCTGGCAGTATTGGCAGGAAAAACTTTTAGGGTGAGATCTTTGGCTGTAGCTTGGATTGGATTAGCTAGGATGCTTGTAGCCAAGATACTGACGGTCAAGATACTCTTAGTTAAGATGCTGGTTTTCGCGATCGCTAAGCTCATAAGTGACCTTTTTCGGATGAATGTGATTACAGAATCAATACAGAAAAAGCCAAATGAAGAAATTCCTGCAATCCTCAAGGTTGGGGCTGGCACGGGGGCGCAGCCCCTACAAAACATGAATTTGTCAGGTAGGGGCAATGCCCCCATGCTTGCCCTGTTACGCTAGCAGCAAGGGGGGCTGGGGGAATCTAGACAATTTGACTAGTCGATTAATGCTTTCGCACGCTTAGCGATCGCCTCAGCATTCATGCCATTGAACTCAAACAATTGACCCGCCGAAGCCGTAGTTTCGCCACGTTTCCATGAGAAGACATCGCGCTTGCTAGTACTCCGCAACATCACAGGTTCTAGCATTGCCGAAGCACCACCAATGACACCAATCAGAGCATCGCCACCAAAGAAAGCCTCAAATTCAGCATCAGTAAGGAACTTGTCATCAGGCTCAGAGCAAGTATCCCAAGCCACATCGGTAGAACGATAGAGACGGCGAGGACTGACGATTGAGACGATTTTAGAGCCAATACCTTGTTCGGCAAGCTTTTGAGCAGCTTCGTAAACAGGAACCAACATCATGTCACCGATGACTGCGAAGACAACTTTTTTACTGCCTTCAATTTCTTGCAAGGTAATTGCACCATCTTCCAGAGCCTGTGTGGTTTGTGCAAGGGTAGTGCGAATTGGCAAAGGTGATTTACTAGCAGTAATTACCACGCCCTTATTCACAGCCTTCAACGCCCAGTCATAACAAACTTGAATGCTATTCGCATCAAGAGGGAAGAGAGGGAAGATATTTCCATTCCGCATCATCGAGGCAAAATAACCTTCGATTTCAGGGCGTTGGTGTGTCCAACCGTTGCGACCTTGCTCCAAAGCACCTGCGGTAAATAAACAAACCGTTGCAGGAGTTGGGCGGCGGAGTTCTGCCATTGCTTGGGTGACTGTCTGCCAGATCGGTAGTCCATTAATCGCAAAGGATTCGTAGGAACACCAGAGAGTGCGGCTTCCCATTAAGGCTAAACCAACGGCTAAACCTGCACAGGCATCTTCGCTGAGGGGTTCGTAGACTTGACCACCAGGAGCTTGATTGTAGAGATCATCTTTGGTGGGATGATTGATTTTCAGAGCTTGGTTGATATTGGCGATTCCCGAAGCTTCGTTGCCATCAGCATTGGTGACGATGTAGCGCTTATCGGTTTGTCCGACATAGCCAACTAAACGACCCATTGCAGTTGTCGAGATTTTTGGTTCGGCGATCGCATATTCTTCCAAAGGCAAAGTCCCCAAATCAGTTAATGGCAATACGGATTCCGTAACTGCGGTTTTAGAAGAAGAACCACCACCAGCCCATTCGAGGTTAGTGCGAACGGTTTGCCATGCTTCAGGATTGAGCGCACGAGTTTTTAAAGCTGCAACCACATCAGGATTTTCGAGGGTGTGATGGGCATAGAGATTATGGGATTTTGCACCATTGGCATGAACGCCTGCGCCTTTGAGTTGTTTGATGATAAATACAGTGAGTTTACCGCCAAAAGCTAGTTTTGCGGCTTTATCAGCACCAACAAGAACGGCTTCTGTAAAAGCAAGACGTTGTTTAAAAGAGAAGATGGTGCTGTTGACATAGGCTTCTGGTTGATTTTGATCGTCAAAATCCTTCGCATCAATGAGAATTACTTCATCAAAACCATTCCCTTTCCAAAAGGCAATCATTTCGGCATTGGTCTTGGTGGAAACCATGCTGTGATGTTCTTGGCTATAGCCATTCCAAACCAGAATCGGCACAAAATTAGTGACTTCTGGATAAGCGGTATGGAAGTGGGCGATCGAGCTAATCGGATAGGGTTCACCCAGTCCACCATCACCCATCGTCACAGGAAAAAGTTTGTCACGATGTAACAGCGCCGCCGCCATTGCAAAATGCTGTCCCTGTCCAAGCGGTCCCGCAGGAGCCAGAATTCCAGGGATGAAACCTGACAAGTGACCGAGTAAACCATGTTTTTCACGGTAGCGATCGCGCATTTGCGTGACGGTGTTGATGCCCATATCTTCGAGAGAGCGATCGAGAAACATGCCGCTATAGTAGCCAGGGGCATGGTGTCCGACTTCGGTGGGCATATTCTTGTGACCAAGCATATAAAATGCAGCTACGGCTTCGGCACTACTGGCAAATCCCCCAGGGTGTCCTGATGCTTTGCTGGCGGTAACTTGTAGAGTTAGGTAACGCAATGCATCGGCGGCGAGTAAGGTTTGAAATACGGCGGCGCGATCGCTAGGGTCGGTAACGCCAGATTTTTCTGGGCTGAGTACGGGCGATCGTCCTAGTTCGTCGAACCCCTCCAACGGTTCACCAAAGTATTGAATGCCTTCACGAAAGTCATCTTTGAAAGCGGGAGTGGCTGCGTTTGTGGTTTCAGGGGTTGCGACCATAGATTTTTTGACCTTGGGTTTGTTTAGACTAAAAATTTAATGATGAAATGTATAGAGGCTAAGAAATGTTGAAATTTCGTCTCAGTCTAATTTTAGTATGTGCAGGGTTACATCAGGGCTTGATTTGATAAATCTATTGTCAAGAAAATTGTTATAAATCATTAGATTCTCAAGTTGATTTGGAATTTATTGATTTTAATGCTCGTTTTACGGCTTCATCTAATTCTTTAAACGAGACTGGCTTGCTAATATAGTCGTTCATACCAGCATCTAAACAATCTTGCCTTACTCCTTGAGTTATATCTGCGGTCATAGCAATGATATAAGGATGATCATCAGATACTTCTTGGCGAATTACCCTAGTAGCACCAATTCCATCTAATTTAGGCATATGCAAATCCATAAATACTAAATCAAAATGTTTCTGTTTAACTAACCCGATCGCTTCAAGTCCGTCTCCCGCTAAAGTTACTGAGCAGCCCATTTTTTCTAAAGACTTCAATGCTGCCATCCTGTTTAAGGAATTGTCTTCGACCACTAAGACTTGTAGATTTAATTCTGTGTCAATAGCTGGAGAAGGAACTATGGCATTTGAAAGAGTCAATACAAATTCTTCAGCGTCATTAGCTAGTGCGATAGTTGAGTGCGGCACTTGTTCTTCTTTTAACTGGATCACAAAACTAAACGTTGAGCCTTTGCCTAGTTGCGATCGCACCGAAATATTTCCCTGCATTTTCTCAACCAATCGTTTACAGATTGCTAGCCCCAAACCACTACCACCATAGCGACGGGTATTTGAGGAGTCTACCTGAATAAATGGATTAAAAAGCTTATTTTGATTTGCTGGTTCAATCCCGATCCCAGTATCGGAAACACTAAATTTAACCGTACAATCCCCTTCGTTGTAATCGGTCATTTCTACAAAAATTCTAACCTCTCCAGAATGAGTGAATTTAATAGCATTACCAACCAGATTTATTAAAATTTGCTCTAATCTATACCTGTCTCCCCACAATAAATCTGGCAACAATGGGTCAATCACGGAGAATAAACCGAGATTCTTTTGACTAGCTTGTGAACTGAGTAAGTTAATTGTATTTTCTATAAGATCTCGCAATTCAAAAGTTTGTACATTCAACTCTAGGTGATTCGCTTCCATGCGGGAAAAATCAAGGATGTCATTAATCACATTTAATAACGTTCTGCCTCCTTGCAATATCATCTTGACATACTCCTCCTGCTCATTATCCAGAATGGTAAAACTTAGCAGGTCGCTTATAGCGAGCACCGCATTCATGGGAGTACGAATCTCATGACTCATCATCGATAGAAACTCACTTTTGGCAACATTTGCGGCATCAGCTTTGTCTTTAGAATTCTTTAGTTCATTTAAGAGAATATTTTGTTTGACCGAAATTCCTACATGTAGGCAAACTGCTGTAGCGATCGCAATTTCACTCTCTGTCCAGAGACGACTAGGTTGCTGATAGTCAAAAGCAACTAATGTTCCCCAAAGGCTCTCGCCGACAAATATCGGCATACTCAAACGAGAACAAATATCTTCATGGTCTTTGATCGCAAGATGACTTAAGCCAGATCGAAAAGCCTTATTCTCGACAGAAAAGACTTGCTCTGTATCACTGCCCATAGGTTCGTTACCTTGTCCCAATGATTCGGTAATAAAAGTCGCAAAGTTTTGATCGTTAAATTGAAATATGGCTATGCGATCGCAAGCAAATACTGAACGTATGTCAGCCGTAACCGAGTTGAGGGTTTCCGCAATCTCAAAAGAATAACGGATTTGTTCCACAATGCTCAATACCATTCGCTCTTGAGTTAGCTTCCTTTTTAAACTAGCCTGTTCAAGTGTTAAAAGATTTGTACGTTCTTTAACGGTGTCTTCAAGTCTTTCAAAACTGGATTTAAGTTCATTTTGCATAATCGCAAAACTCTGACTTAGTTCTCCCAATTCATCATTTTTAGGCGAGGGAAGCAGCACATCTATATTTCCTTGGCTAATCTGTTTAGTAGATAGAACCAATTCTTGTAAACGATTAATGATTAAAGCTGATAAAGCTAGCCCAATTCCTCCCGCAAAAACGAATGAAAAAATACTGGCTATTAAGAAAATATTTCGACTGTAAATAATTGCATTCTGGACTTCAACTTTAAGAACCTGTAGCTTTAATTCTTCTGCCTTTAGAGCGACATCAATTGCTTTAATAAAGTCTTCTTCGCTATCCTCAAACACCTCTTTCTGCTCGAAAAACTTCTGGGGATCATTACTTGTTTTTTGAACTTCAATTAATTTTAAGCTATTTGCTTTGAGGGATTCACCTGCGGCTTGAATTTCGCTAAGGGTGCTACTTTTGTCAGCAGACAAGTTTTCTGGGATGGACTTGTAAAGACTCAATGCCAAATCATATTTCTTAAATCCTTCTTTTAGCTCTTCTTCTTCTTCGAGTAATGCGTCGTTAATTTTGGAGCTTGAAATTATTCCTTTAGTTCGCGCTGAAATCGTTGTATATTCAGAAGTAGCGGCAATCATTTTTGAGCCAGAAATTTTTAGATCTTTGAGCGCCGAGTTAGAAGGTATAGTTCCCTCGGAAACAGCTTGAAAATCTTGGCTAATCGTTTCTATGTTTTTGTAGCTGATTACGCCAACGATGCTTGTGGTAGCAGCGATCGCTAAATAACTTAGAATCAACTTTTGCTTAATTTTCATTTCTTAAATGTTTTAAGACCGTTAATTTTGTATGGAAGAAAAAATAATACGCCAATTCAAGAATGAAATGCAATACGCCAATTCAAGGATGAAATGCAATACCTAGAGATCTTTGCGTAAAGGGAAATTGGCGCTTGAATTGGCGACATCAGCAATCAAATTTTTTATTCATTATTCAGCATTTTACTTTTAGCTTCGCGTTCCATCCAATCGATTATCTGCGCCACGCTCAAATCATCAATGTGAACACTATAATCTTTAGCGATCGCCATAAGTGCGGACAGCGCTGAAATCACCATTCGCGTCAAAAACTTTTCATGACTGGATAGATTTGCCTCCGTCACTACATCTTGCCTTGTATCCTCAAAATCTAAATCGGGATGAGGTGAAGTCCATTTCAAAAAAGCCGCATCTTCTCCCTCTGTCTTCCGTATCTGAGAATCATGCTCAATCCAGTTCACAATCTGACTCTGTGAAATCTCTTCGCTATGAACTTTTAGTTCTTCAGAAATCTTGTTAATGATACGCATTGATGAAACGGTGATGCGCGTCATGAACTTATCCATTGTGGACAGCATCGCTCCATTGATCGCATGGACTTCATCTAGCGTTAAAAATTGAATTGGGTCTTGGGGAATTGTCATAGAACTATATTTCAGAGTCAAGGCTCTGCTTTATGGCTTTTTTCGGCTGATTCCAACACAAAAAATGCAGTGACAATTCATGAATTACCACCACATTTTTCTGTTGGGCAGTAACTAGAAACCGATAATTTGCAAGAATCCCTTACCAGTTACCACCTCAACAATGACAAGCAAGGTAATTCCGATCATCGCCAAGCGTCCATTTAGAAGTTCAGCGTATTCGGTAATACCAAACAATGCTTCGCTCTGTTCTTTGTCACTTTGGTCTTGGCTTTGATTTGCGACTTGCTCTTTGACTTTTTTGGTGGATTTCTTCTCAACTGTGTCTTCGTAATACATCTTGGGTTCGATCGCCCAGTTGTTCAAAATCCCACGTTCATCCTTTGTAAAAGCTGTGCGTGTTTTAGTTTCTTCGGTCATTAATTTTTACCTTTTAAAATTTTAAAGTTTTTATATGTTTTTGTTATTGCTTAGCAATCCTACATGAATCTTAATGTTTCTTGATCTTATCGCTATAATGTCGAAATATCACAAACAACCAAGAAGAGAATTGGCGATCGCGAGTAAAGTAGGAGTAGCGCTTTGCGCTGTTTCTACTAAATATATTTTATGCCCCACTTTTCCCACTTATTTGATTATTGGCAATCCACCCTCAACTGGTCGCCAAATCCAGAACAAACTGCCCAATTTGAAAAGCTATACGAGCTTGTTTTAGAAGGCAACAGCAAACAAAACCTCACTCGGATTACTGCCGCCGATGATTTTTGGGAAAAGCATTTGTGGGATTCACTGCGCGGAGTGTTGACCTATTGGGAGCGCGAAGATATGCGGGTAATCGATATTGGCACGGGTGCGGGTTTTCCTGGTTTACCGATCGCGATCGCAAAACCATCGTGGAAAATCACCCTGATCGATAGCAAACAAAAAAAGATTGCCTTCGTTGAAGAAACGATTCAAAATTTGCAATTAACCAACGCGATCGCCCAATCAGGTCGAGTCGAGGATATTAACAAAACCCCCCAATACAGAAGAAAATACGACCTAGCTCTGGTTAGAGCCGTAGGAAAGCCAGATATTTGTGCTAGCTATTGTCTGCCATTTCTCAAACCCACTGGCAATGGCATACTATATCGAGGTCAATGGCTCCCCGAAGAAAGTGAGCAACTAGATATATTTTGCGAACGCGAGGGTTTGCAAGTTGTCGAGCAGGAGCGCTTTCAAACTCCGATTACCGCAGGTGTCCGCCATAGCGTTTACCTAACTCCTAGCGCTCCACCTCCAGTTCCATTTCGTAGGGAGAAGCAAAGTTAGAAGAATCATATAAAAATCGGATTACTTCTTCTTCAAGGCGGTGAATATGATGGGCTTCCACGATGTTAGAAAATCGTAAAGCCGACAGATAACCGTCCAAAAAGAGTCTCATTTCATCGGTAGAACGATAACCCCGTTCAGACATTTCGACGAGGGAATCGGTGATCTTTTGATAATGACGAATGGCGATCGCGTCTTGAAGCATAGGTCAAGCTGGAATAACTACCGTCCTAAATGGATGTGCTTAACTAGTAAAAGGTTCCTGCTTAAGGTTTCTCGGCAACGCTAACCAGCGATCGCTAATTGAGAAATTTAAACTTAAATTAACCTTGTACATATGTTAAGCATCGTAATTCTAACATTTGCGTAAGTCAAAAAACATTTGAGATTATGGGTAGAACCGCCCACTAGGTCGAGTTGACCTCTTTATTTTCAATAATTTCGCAATCTAATTTTCATATATTGGCAAAACATCTTGCCATTGAGGATAAATTCCTGCTTGATATTGGTCATGGGCGATCGCCAGCAGAGCTTCACTTAAAGTTAAAGTCGGCTCAAATTGTTGAGATCTGGAGACAATCTGCTCACAATTAATCCCATACACAGGAATATTAAGCTGCTCGCCGAGGGTTCTCGCGACCACGACACCGATGCGCGTACCCGTAAAACTACCAATACCCGTAGCGATCGCTAGATAAGCAAAATCAGACCACAAAATATCACCGACAAACAAACTTAAGCAGCCATGCAACTGGACAGATAACTCTCGTCCAAGCTCCCATGACTGCTGTTTGTGGATTATGGCGGGTTGAGCGATGCGATCTGAATCTTGATGAAACTCAGCGATCGCAAGCTCTAACTTTGTGGTCGTTGTATGTAAGGCAAGGGCAAAACTTGTGGTCATAATCTGTAGAATTCTATGCGGCGATCGCCAGAATTCGAGCTAGAAATCACCATTAGAACTTGTTGCCACCAGGGCCAGTATCGGCAGCGCCAGTATCGGCTGCCCCCGTATCCGCAGCTCCATTAGATTCAGAATCTTCAGGATCGTTATAGCTACCCATTGGTCTTCTACGTCCAAAGCGACCCATAGGGGTGCGCTTGCGAAACTTACGCGCATACGCTTGGTTGCGAAGAGCTTTTTCTTTTTTCTGATTGCGGCGCTTAGCCATTTTAAACCGTTATACCCTTTAAAGATCAAGTCTATTTAAGCTAGCACAAAACGAGAAATAGACAAACATAAAATTAAATATAAAACCAAAAAAATCAAATTTGCACACAGAGTAGGCGAATCAGCCTATTTGGGTAAGCCGAAATACTTATAACTCTTTAAAAATTATTACAACTACATTATGTATTTTTGTATACTGACAGGTTGAATGGGAAAGAAAAAAGGTATTTAACAGCGTGAGTCAGCATCCCCTAGAACAGCTAAATCGCTACAACGCACAAGCCAATGCCGAATATTACGGTCGTCGCCCTTGGCTAGCGATTGGTAGAATTTTTAAAATCATTTATTTTGCATTGAGCTTTGCACTAGCCTTTGGCTGGGATGTTCTGACTGGAAATACAGTTAGTCAGCCCAAACTAGCTGAGCAGCTACGGCGGATTATTACAGCTCTTGGACCGACTTATATCAAGGTGGGACAGGCTCTATCGACTAGACCCGATCTGGTGCGTGTCGATTTTTTAGAAGAATTAACCAAGCTTCAAGATCAATTGCCGCCCTTTGCTAACGAGTTAGCTTTTTCGATCATCGAGTCTGAGCTAGGTAAGCCTGTCAGCAAAGTTTATCGCACCATTTCTGAAGATCCCGTTGCGGCGGCAAGTTTAGGTCAAGTCTATAAAGCGACCCTTTATTCGGGTGAAGAAGTTGCCGTCAAAGTGCAGCGCCCTACACTTATTCCCACATTGACACTTGATTTATACATCATGCGTGGGATTGCGGGATGGTTAGGACCGATTCTGCCGCTTAATCTTGGCAATAGTTTAGAGGCGATCGTGGACGAGTTTGGCTTCAAACTGTTTGAAGAAATTGACTATGCCCATGAAGCAACTAATGCCGAGCGGTTTGCGGGTTATTTTAAAAACGATCCGAATGTGAAAGTGCCATCGATCTATCGGCAGTACAGCACGCATCGAGTCCTAACGCTGGAATGGATTAATGGCATTAAGCTCACGGAAATTGATCAAATTAAATCCGCAGGGCTAAATACCGATAAGCTGGTGAAAATAGGTGTGATGTCAGGTTTGCGACAATTATTAGAGTTTGGCTTTTTCCATGCCGATCCTCACCCTGGCAATCTCTTTGCTACCTATGATGGCAAGATGGCATACATTGATTTTGGGATGATGGATCAATTAGATTTAGAAACCAAAGAGCAGTTAGTTGATTCGGTCGTGCATCTCTTAAACAAAGATTACGATGAACTTGGTCAGGACTATGTGAGGCTCGGTTTCTTGCAGCCAGATATTGAGATGAAGCCGATCGTCAACGCTTTAGAATCGGTACTAGGCGATATCATGTCGGAAAAAGTTAAAGACTTTAATTTCAAAGTTGTCACCGATCGCTTCTCAAAGGTGATGTACGAATATCCATTTTGTTTGCCTGCCAAGTTTGCATTGATCATCCGCTCCGTAATCACGCAGGAAGGTGTTGCCCTCAGTCTCAATCCAGAATTTCAAATTGTCCAAGTCGCCTATCCCTATGTGGCAAAGCGCTTACTCACGGATGAGTCAGAAAGTCTGCGTCAACGTCTAGTGGAAATCCTTTTTAAGGACGATAAGTTCCAATGGTCACGCTTGGAAAATCTTTTAGCGATCGCTAAATCTGATGATGATTTTGATATTATTCCCACAGCAAGTATGGGCTTTAAGTTCCTTACTTCCAAAGATGGTGAATATTTCCGCCGTCGGATTTTGTTAGCGCTTACCGAAGATAATCGTCTGCATACTGAGGAAGTAATGCGAATCTGGCAAATGCTCGGCGTGGATCTGGAACCTGCCAAGTTATGGGATATGGCGGTTAAAGCGATTTCAGGAGCAATGCCCAAAGCGATCGCCGCCGCGCTACCTTTTGCTGCTTTTCAGAATCTCAATTCTTAACTCAGACTCTTCGTTGCAATTTATCAAAGCCCCCTAAATCCCCCAATTCTGGGGGACTTTGAAATCATTACAGTAGTCTCTCTAACCTTTGGTAGTGCGTTACGCTGCGCTAACACACACTACAACTTATTCCCCAGTTTTGGGGCTAGGGGGCGGTTAGCTTCTATTTTTTACTTCTTGTTTGATGGCTTGCAATGTATCGCCTAGAGCTTCCTTGAAAATGCTATAAAAAGCATCTGTTGGCGTAGAACTATTAGGTTGAGCATTGACAGTGTAGGTGATCAAGATTTTGTTGGCTGGCTTATTCGGCACATCAGAGACAGGTTCCATTTTCCAATAGCCTTCCATTTTAGAAAGATCGCCATCCAGAAGTCGAAAATCAATTTGTCGGCGATCGGTTTCCTGAATAGCTAATTTGGTGCGCGATACAATGGAAATCAAGAAAACTTGACGCGAATCCACCTGTTCGATCACTTTGCGATTGCCGCGACTTTCGAGAATCTTGCTGGAAGTCATGTTAGGAATGAATTTATGGAGATTGCTATAGTCAGTCAAAACTTGCCAAACCTTTTCAGGAGAGGCTTTAACTAATACTCTGGCAACATATTTACCGTTATCGCCTGTGACCACAGTTTGTCCATTTCGCAAAGAGTTGCGCTGTACCGATGGCAAACGATCAACGGGACCACCAAATAGCTCGGCATGGGCTGGCATGATTGGGGCGCTCCAAGCGATCGCGATCGCCATGATCATCGCCGATCCTGTGAAAAGTTTAGACACGAAGTTTTTACCTGAATTTGAGTTTGGTAGCATGGAAATTTTAATAGAAGTTTTATAAGATGAATACTTAGTTATCAAATTGGCGGCTCTTGTATGTATATCAAAATTTGTGGTTTGACGAAACTCGATCAAGTACAGGCGATCGCCCAAATGGGGGTTAATGCGATCGGGTTTATTTGTGTACCCGCCTCTCCACGATATATCAGCACCTCAGCGATCGGGCAAATTACGGCTAACCTGATTGCATCTAAATCTGAAATTGCAGATCTGGATTTACTGGATTTAATTGGTGTGTTTGTAAACGCAAGTATTAAGGAAATTTGTGAGATTGTTGAAATAGCTGGCTTAAACGCGGTGCAGTTACATGGTGACGAGTCGCCAGAATTTTGCATTGAGTTGCGATCGCATCTAGCCGAAATTAACAACAAAACCAAAACCAAAATCAAGTTAATTAAAGCCTTTCGAGTAAAAGATCAAGCAGGTTTAGCTCAATCTCTACTTTTTAGCGAAGTGGTTGATGCACTGTTGCTCGATGCCTACGATCCCAAAATGGCAGGCGGTACTGGCAAAACCCTCGATTGGCAAATGTTGCGCGATTTTGCTCCTAATTGTGATTGGTGGTTAGCAGGTGGGCTATCACCAGAGAATGTCGCACAGGCGATCGCCTTAGTAAGTCCCAGTGGTTTAGACGTATCAAGTGGGGTAGAACGTTCCGCAGGTGATAAGGATTTAGATAAGGTTCGGAAATTTGTGGCGATCGCGAGGTGATTCAAAGAAAATTTTAAAAGCGTCGCTTTTAAAATTTTCTTTCGGTGCAAAGCATTGGATATGTGTCGAATTATGGAGTTAGGGAGCTAATCACGGTTATTTGCGTCACAAGTATTAGCAGTGAAAAACAAAAAAGAACAAGCGGTGAGGACTAAATATCATGAAAATTCCAGTTTTCCAAAAAAGTACTTGGTTTGGGCTACTCGCTGTAGCGATCGTGGGTGGAGCTAGCGGCGCTGTCTTAATTAATAATGGCGCTAATCAACCGATCGCCAATCAACCCATAACTGAGTTAAATAATCCCGCTCAATCATCGATCGCGCCATCAACTAACCAAGTTAGCCAATCACCAGTCGCAAAGCCAGCTATTGATGGACAATTAGCGGTGTATTGGATTGAGTCTAAAAACAATAAACTAATTGCTGTACCGATCGCCGTTAAAGCGAAAAGTAATGATGAGGCGATTGCTTCGGTTCTCAATAGTTTAATTGCCGAAAATCCACCCGAATCTACTTTGTACAGTGCGATCCCCGCTAATACCAAAGTTTTGAGTGCGGTAACGAAGGATCAAGAAATTCGACTTGACCTGTCCAAAGACTTTACCAGTGGCGGCGGTTCGGCTTCCATGCAAGGGCGGATCATTCAGGTTCTTTACACAGCTACTAGTCTGGAACCTAACGCAAAGGTATATCTATCCGTTGAAGGCAAAGCTTTAAAATATATTGGTGGTGAAGGTTTGCCTGTACCACAACCGATGACACGCAAAGATTTTGCGTTAGAGTTTTAGTCATATGCAAATATCTGCGGCACGAAGCGCTGCACATATTTATTTCAAAATATCTTTTAGCTAAATTATGCCGCCAACCAATTTGCCTGACATCAATTTGCCTGATATTGATAGCCTGAGCCTGATTGAGCAAGTCTCGCAAATGGTGGTTGTTCGCACCTGCGGAATGCTCTATGACCATCAAATTCAATATCCAAAGTGGGAATTACCGATCGCCACGTTGCAAACTCTGATTAGTGAATATGGAGTTGGTGGCGTAATTTTGATGGGTGGTAGTGCGGCGGAAGTTGCTTTAAAAACTGAACAGATGCAGTCTTGGGCGAAAGTGCCTTTGTTAATTGCTGCGGATATTGAAGAAGGGGTAGGACAGCGATTTAGTGGTGCAACATGGTTTCCGCCGCCGATGGCTTTGCAAGATGTGGCGATGCCGTATGCCGAAGAAATGGGGCGGATCACGGCTGAGGAGGCTTTAGCGATCGGGATCAATTGGGTACTTGCGCCCATTGTTGATGTGAATAATAATCCCGAAAACCCTGTGATTAATATTCGCGCCTTTGGGATTACCATCGGTGAGGTGATGGGAACCACGCGAGGATTTATCGCTGGCGCAAAGCTATATCCTGTGCTGACGACTGCCAAACATTTCCCCGGACATGGTGATACATCAGTGGATTCGCATCTGCAAACGCCGACTTTGTTGCACGATCGCAACCGATTTGATGACATTGAGTTGCCACCATTTATCAATGCGATCGCCGCAGGAGTAGATGCGATCATGAGTGCTCATATCCTAGCTCCAGCCCTTGATCCCGACAATATTGCCACCTTATCACGGCATATTCTCACGGATATTTTGCGAAATCAATTGGGATTTCAGGGGATCATTACTACCGATGCCTTGATGATGTCAGGGGTGGCAAATCTCGGTAGTTCAGGCGCGATCGCGGTACAAGCCGTCAAAGCGGGTGCGGATATTTTATTAATGCCTGTTGATGCGATCGCTACGATTCAAGCTGTATGTGCGGCGGTGGAATCGGGAGAAATTAGCCGCGATCGCATTAAGGAATCTGTGCAGAGGATTTGGACAGCCAAGCAAAAAGTATGTGGGATTCCTACGGATTTAACTAAACTTGGTAATCCTAAAAATTTAGAAACGGCTAAAGCGATCGCCTCCAAAGCCATTAGCGTTTATTCTTCACTCCCAAATCTGCAATCTGGCGATCACCCACAACAAATCGCGGCAGATTATCTCAATCTGATCATTGTTGATGATCCCCTGACTTGTGATGAATTTCTCAACTCGCGATCGCCTGCGGTGTTAATACCCAAAAATCATGGTTACGCTCGCATTGTCGCTGACGGACTCACATTAGAAAATCTGCATAGCGATCGCTTTTCTCACGTTTTTCTACAAGTCTTCAGTCGCGGTAATCCATTTCGCGGCAATACCAATTTGCACGAAAAGACGCAAATTTTAGTAACGGAACTAGTCGCCCAGCATAAATTAGAAGCAATAGTTGTCTATGGCAGTCCTTACGCTTTAGATGGTTTACTACCTTTATTGCCAGCCCAAATACCTTGGGGCTTTGCCTATAGTCAGCAACCCGAAGCCCAGACCGCAGTTTTACAGAAGTTAGGTTTTTGAGATGGCAAATTTTTTTTAAGACCGATTTGCGCGGTGCTACAGTAAAAGATGAGACGGCGATCGGGAGAATAAGATTTATTTATGGATTTAATAAGGCTTTTCATAGCCAAGGGGCTTAAGCCCCTTGTTGGTGGTTTTGCGTTTGTTATTTCACTGACTGCGACATTCCCTGTCCACGCAAATAGCATCAATAACCGCATCTGCCCCGCACAATTACAACAGGAAATCAGTAAAATTGCTCAATCGCCAAAATTGCAAGCAGCGCGAGTAGGTGTATTTGTCCAAACCAATGAGCTAAATCCTCAAGTGTTAGTTAATCTTGATGGCGATCGCTATTTTGTCCCTGCGTCCAATGTGAAATTATTCACGACGGCAACGGCTTTAAAAAATTTGGGTGCTAATTATCGCTTTCAGACGCAATTACTAGCTGAGCAGCCTAATATTCTGGGTGAAATTAAAAATGGATTATGGCTTTTGGGTGCAGGTGATCCCAGTTTCAACTCAACAACGGGTTTGACATCTCTCGTTACGCAACTTAAAAATCAAGGAATCAAGCGCATTAACGGTGGAATTGGGACTACGACAATTCGCAAAGGAGTAGGCATAGTTGGCAGTTGGGAATGGAGCGATCTACAGGAATATTACGCAGCTATTGTTTCACCATTCACAATTAATGAAAATTCTCTAAACTGGACTATTCGACCAAATAAAGTTGGTGAACCTGCAATCTTTGAATGGGAAACTCCTGCCTTGGCTAGGGATTGGCAAGTGGTAAATAATTCAATTACGATCGCTGATGGTGCGGATCTTCACAACTTACTCGACAAATCTTTAAAACTTGAACGTCCTTATGGAGAGAAAATATTAATAATAAGTGGACAAATTTCTGAAAAAGCCGTGCCAAAAGATGGAGGCGTGGCAGTTCCTGAGCCTGAAGCTAATTTTTTGGATTTATTACAGCGCGAATTGATCAACCAAGGAATTGAAATTTCTCCATTCGCAACAGCCCCTAAAAAGTCAGAAAATCTCATCCAAATTGCTAAAGTTGATTCACCTCCAATTTCGGAATTAGTAACTACCACAAATATAGATAGTAATAATCTTTACTCAGAATTATTACTCAGAGCCTTAGGTAAAAACTTTTATGCCAATTTATTGAGCAAATCATTAGGAATTAATTTCCATCAATTCGTAGCTCTTAATGATGAAAGTGGTGGGCTATTGGCGATCAATGAATTTCTAAAAGCGGTGAATATTGCTCCTGACGACCTACTACTAGCCGATGGTTCAGGGCTATCTCGCCATAACTTGACCAAACCTAGAGCGATCGCCCAATTTTTGCAAGCCGTTGACCGCGATCGCGATATTGCCCCTTATTTACGGAAATCTTTACCGAACACCGATATTGATGGATCTTTGAAGAATCGCATTAAAGATATAGATACCCAAGGTGTAATTCAAGCCAAAACTGGGACATTAACAGGGGTAATCACCCTATCTGGATATGCTAGACCAAAAAATTATCGCGAAGTCATTTTCAGTATTATGATTAACAATAGCAATCTCTCAAATAGGGAGACCCAACAATATGTTGATGCGATCGCCTTAACATTAACCAGTCTTGAGGGTTGCCAATAGAATTAGCCCGAAATTTAGTCGATGAAATCTAGAAATAAAAATTTAAGAGAACAAAATTTTCAAGTAGGAGTTTGGATAACTAGTTCGATTCTGTTGCTATTGGTATTATGGATAGGCACAGGTTTTGTATTTACTGACATATCATCTATTTCCTGTATTGATCGCAAAGAAATCTCGGTTGACGCTAAAATTTATAAAGCCAATCCTGCTAGAGTCGTTGTCGAGCCTTGGCGAGGTGAACATAATGTTTATGCCCTATTTGTTCTACCAGATAAATATTTGCAATCCTTTAGTGAATATCACACTCTAGTAACAGTGCGCGGTTCAGATGAACCACTTGAAGTGAGAGTTGCCGATCTGAGTTTATTCAAAAAGATTGAGATCCCCGAAGGTCACTTTGCTGTAGTCGCATATTTCTGGACACGCCAGAGTGTTTGGATGATGCTCCAAGGAAAGCATAGCGAACTTCAGTATCCTTGTAGTTGGACACTTTATTTAAGTGAGCATCGGTAACTGCAAATGAGATGGATATTCAGCACTATAAAAAATTTGCTGTGTTGCCTCCACAAAGTCACTTATAGTTGCCTGAGATGGAGATTTTTGGGTATTGGAATGTCTCTCGATCGCAGGAAAAGCAGAACTAGCGATCGCTATACCAAGACGATGCCCTCGCGCAAAATTCTGACAGGTTGGGCGCAATTTAATCCGATATTCATTCACCATATCCGATTCTATCCATTCAGGCTCAGTCCATGAGTTCAGATATTTTGCGCGTAAAACTCCCATTGTTACGAGCATTTGCTTGCCATCGGGATAAATATCTAAAAGCTTAATTACCCAATCAGTATCAAGGGCTGTAGTTGCGGCATAGAGGATAAATTCAGGAATACCTGCGATCGCTAAATCATCTTCTAATTCGTCACTTTGATATACCAAAATATCCCATCTTTGATGGAGATGACGTTGATCGTAAAATCCATAAGCTGTAGAAGAGTTAGGATTGCGAGGATCGTAGACGTAGATATCGGGTAATTCGCAATTGCTGGCTTGATTAGTAATTGGTGATTGAGATTTTAGTTGCTTTTGGGGAGCGAGATAAAAATCTTGAGTAATTGGATTTTTTGGGAATTCGGGAAGATCGAGCCAATGATTCTTTCCCATTAGAAAAAGCTGTACAGGAGCGCGATCGCTTATCCCATTTTCAATTCCTTTAAGCCAAAAATCAAACCAATCAATCTGTAATTGATCGATTTTAGAAACCGCAGCTTCACCAAAATCTATTTCACCGACTTTCGGCAACCAAGGCAAATGCTGCCAAGGTGCAACGATCAGATGTTGAGGTTTATCGGTGACAGCTTTAGCTTGATGATAAGTATTAATCGTTGCTTCGATAAAAATATCCGCCCACCCCGCAATATGTAAGGCGGGTAAATCAAAGCGATCGAAATAGCTCAAAGGGTTTAGTTTCTGCCAATATTCATCATCGGCTTGCTGATTTCCAATCCAATCAAAAAAGAATTGTCCGAATTCTTGATTTTTAAATAATTCTATTTCGCTCAAAGGAGAAGAATCCAACCATTTTGCAGATTGTTTTTGCGCTGCAAAAAGTTGACTTGCTTGTGGTTCTTGTTTTAAATACCATGCATGATTTTGGGCTAGTTGCAAAGCCCAATTCAAATCAAAATCTAAACAAACCGCACCACCAAAATAAAACCAGCCATGATACAAATTCGCTGTTGCCATGCTCGGACATATTGTAACTAATCCTTCGGGTTGCTGCACTGCCGCCTGAAATTGAGTTACACCCTGATAGGAAAATCCATACATTCCCACCTGACCGTTACTGCCTTCTAGCTCTTTTGCACACCATTCGACCGTATCAAATCCATCATCATACTCATTCCGAAATGGATAAAAGTCACCTTCCGAAGTACCACAACCGCGCACATCTTGAATAACGACTATATAGCCCTGATTGGCGTACCAGCTAGGATGAGCATAGGTACAGGTAGAAGCGATCGCTCGACCATAGGGCAGGCGCATCAACAACACGGGTAGGGCGGTATCAATTCCTTTGGGTCGATAAATATCCGCCGTCAAGTTGACGCGATCGCGCATCGGGATTTTAACTTGACGCTGGACATTAACTTTAGAATGGAATGCAGTTAATTTCGGAGCCATTGAGATCTAGCCCTGTTGCCAATCAGGAAAGATCTTTCTGATTTCAATGAGGAGATCATCAAGTTCTTCTAAGGCTTGGATTACATCAATGCTTAATGTACCCAAATTATCTTTGAGCGACAGTTGCACTAATAATTCACGCTTGCTGGCGATCGCTACAAATTTTTCTTTGAGAGCTTCAGGTGTAGGCATATTAAGGGATTATGTAAGTTTTTATGGGAAAATCGCTATAGTAGCTTTCTCTCTAATATTAACTCAAAAGTCACAACTTCCTGATTTGAATCATGCATAACCTACGATCGCGATTGCTCGAATATCTGGAAAAATTAGTCATTGAGCGCAATCCTTACTATGCCTCAGCAGGACATTTATTTGCGCGTGAATATATCCGATCGCACTTTGCCAAATTCGGTGAAGTAGTCACCCATGAATTTGAAGTCAATGGCAATAAGCATCAGAACTTGATATTGCATATCAATGCTAATTCTAGTCGAGAGCGATGGCCGATCATCATTGGCGCACATTATGATACCGTTGCTGGCTGTGTTGGTGCTGATGATAATGGCTCAGGCGTTGCTGTACTCTTAGAACTTGCCGAATATCTTTCGATAAATCCCCTCAAATATCCTGTCCAGTTAATTGCTTTTGATATGGAAGAATATGGCTTGTGTGGAAGTGCCGCCTATGTTCAGAAACTCAAGCAAGACAAGCAAAAATTACGCCTAATGATTTCGTTAGAGATGTTAGGATATTGCGATCGCACTCCCAATTCGCAGCGATATCCCAAGGGCTTAGATAAGTTCTATCCCAACACAGGCGACTTTGTTGGCTTAATCGGCAGTATCCCCACAATTCCCGATCTAATCCATTTACAACATCACATAAAATCAACTGTCCCCTGTGAATGGCTGCCCGCAGGTTGGCGTGGCTTGATGATACCTGATACTCGTCGCAGTGATCATGCACCCTTTTGGGATGCTGGTTACAAAGCTTTGATGGTGACAGATACCGCAAATATGCGAAATCCTCATTATCACAAAAGTAGCGATCGCTTAGAGACTCTAGATATGGAATTTCTCATCAACGTCTGCCAAGGACTAATTTCAGGTATTACTAATCTTTCTTAGAAACCATTTAAGAATTACTTACCACGGTCAGAGACGCTAAGAGATCCCCCTCAATCCCCCTTAAAAAGGGGGAAGAAGATAATTCTAATTGATTCCCTTTCGTAAGCGGGGCTAGGGGGGATCTAGACAATTCTTAGCTCCAAGGTTTTTTAGTTAAGGATTAGGTGGACACCAAAACAAATTTTGGCTAGAAATACCCAGAGATTCGAGAATTTCCTTCATCGTTTTAGTGCATTCCATCCAATAGTCTTGGCTATCATACATCCAGTCAGGACTGAAATGCAGATCGTAATGCAATAAATAGGGAATATTCACAAACTCATCCGTTGTTTGCTTGGAAATCAGCAAAACTCGAAAGGGCTTACCTTTGCACTTAATCTTTAATTTCTCAATTAAATCTTCGACATAGCCGCGATTAGTTACACCAGTACGCACAAATAGAATCTCATCGGCATGATCGAGAGTATATAAAAATCGTTTTGCCCGCGCCGAATAACGAGTTCGCATCCTCTCAAATATCGGCTGCATATTATTAATCGGATCTTCCGAATCCTCAACCTCATGGGCAAACGATAGTCCAGACCATTTCGAGTGATAGATTCTTCTCTCTTCCGAGTTGTAATGTAAATAGGCGGGATTCCACATGTCTTTGAAATCGTTGGCGACTAAATCCGCGACATCGCCTAAATTAGTCGATCGCGTTAAGTCAAAGGGAAATGCTGGTCCATCAAATTCCATTTTGTATAGCAACATCCGCGCCGCACAGCGATCGCCTAAAGGCAAAATGGCAATGCGATTAATTTCTGATAATTTGCATTTGTATTTGAGAACCATCGTTGATTTGACAGGGGCTTTGACACGACTTTCTAAACCGCGATCGCCGATCATCATTGTCCGAAATGGCGCTTCTGGATTCGCCTCGTCGATATAAACACCCGATGGCATGGCGGCAAGTGCCGCCCGAATCTCTTTCCACATCGGATGAATATTGTATTCTTCGTCAGACTCATTGATAATCCGAATTGTGCGATCGCCTTCCTTGAGAACGCCTAAATATCCGTCATAGTAAAGGATTTCTGAATTTTTGGGAGAAAAATATTTGAGAGCCGATCCATATTCTAATTTAGCGCCACTGGAAATCGTAACTGTATTCTCAATCGCACCATCAACACCCACAGTTAATAATGGTAATGTTCCCAATTCATCGTTTTTGGAGATGTACGTTCCAAAGCTTAAGTCACTTTTAAGCTTTAGTGCTGCTTGTAACACTCTCCAAGTAGGGGTGATATTGTACGAGTATTGGGAATTGTTGATAATCTTCAATGTTTGAGTTGCAGGACAGGCTACGATTTCAAATCCGTATTTATCCAAATAAACTGGAATTTCTTGATTGTTTTGGTTAGATAGGAACGAAGAGGGAATAGATGCTACAGACTGTTTCTGAAACAGATCTAAAGCGATCGCCTCAAACATCAACCTATGCCCAAGAGTATTGGGATGGGCGACATCTAGCCATATTCCTGACTTCCAATTGCCAGAACCATTGTCTAAAACATCCAGCCAATCCAGCATATGTACACGCCACTGGAGCATTCGTGCATGGGTGTCGCGCAATAGCCAATTATGCTCAGGGGTATAGTCGTTGTGGGGATATAGTCCACCGATAATCGGGACTGCTCCGATATCTTGAGTCATTTTAATCAGTTGCAGCAATCCACTCTCAAAGCGGCGTTGGACAGCACGGCGATCGTGGGGACGACAGTAAGCTAAACCCTCATTTCCTAAAGACAGCGCAATCACGACAATATCTGGCTTTTCTGGAACGACCACTGAAGCAAAGCGCTCAATCGTACTGGTGACATTTGCCCCTAATTGCGATCGGTTGATTAAGGTATGCCCATATTTTTCTTGTAATGCAGTCTCTAAATGACTCGCCCAACCCTTGAGCAGCCAAGCACTACAGCCCATTGCAACGGAACTGCCAATCACCAATACCTTCTTCCCATTGTGAGCAGAAGAATTTTGTTTTGGAGGTGTAGAAGCGATCGCCTGTTCGAGATATCCGTAGGGATAAGGATGAACCACTCCAAACGTACCATCATCAACGATCACTGTCGGCTTTTGTGGAGAGAGATAGTCGCTTTCTATAGGAACCCAGCGATTTACAACACTCTCAGCTTCCCATTCTACGTTGCCATTTGCATCAATCCGAACATACTTATATTCGACTTTAGACTCATTTTCTTGTCCTACATCAGATAAATTCAAAGCATCAATTTCGAGATCTAACCACCAAATGGGATAGCGATCGCCAGATGTCTGCAATGGCAAATATTTCTTGATATTCCACAATCCTAATTGCGGAATCGAACCAACTAAGCCAATCGTTTCGCCACTTTGAGTGGGAGCTTTTACCTGAAATCGATACATAGAGATGCTTTCTCTGGATAGGTAGTTGAGTAATTCTACTTATTTGCTTGTTTTGCAACTGTCTTAAGTATGAATTATTTTTTAACCTATCATTAATTACCCATTAAGTCTGTTTTAGAAATTACAGCTATAGAGATTGTTCCATGATTTAAGTACACTTATCGCATGGAACAAGGGGCTTAAGCCCCTTGCCTGTAAAACATTTGACATAACTACTTAGCGTAATAAGTACTTGTACCCTTTGCCTCGATCGCTTCACATAGCCGAGTAAGCGCGTGGACATAAGCAGCCGTCCGCATTGAGATTTGTTTTTGTTGTGAGATTTCCCAAATCCTTAAGGTTTCCGCGACCATACTTTGTTTGAGCCGATCGTTAACCTCGGCGATCGCCCAATATAAGCCACTGCGGTTTTGTACCCATTCAAAATAACTGACCGTCACGCCACCCGCATTGATTAAAATATCAGGAAAAACCATAATTCCCATTTTTTCTAAAATCGCATCCGCCGCAGGGGTGACAGGACCATTGGCAATCTCGAAAATATACTTAGCGCGGATTTCATGGGCATTAGCTTCCGTAATTTGATTTTCCAGCGCCGCAGGAATCAGAATATCAACATCCAGTTTCAGTAATTCTTCATTGGTAATCGTTTGATGCTCAATCAGGTTGCATACTGTATCTTGGCAATAGACCGCCTCAAATTTGCGCGTGGAATTTTTATAACTGATAATGCTCGGTACATCTAACCCCTGTTCAGCATAAATCCCACCCTTAGAATCGCTGACAGCGACAACTTTGTAACCCGCCTGACTGAGCAGATCGGCGATCGCTGATCCCACATTCCCAAATCCCTGCACCGCTACAGTCGTCTGCTCGCGTTGCATTTTTAACAATGGCAATAATGTCTCGATCGCAAAAAATGCTCCCAATCCCGTGGCAGTTTCGCGCCCCAGACTGCCACCCATCGCTAATGGTTTACCTGTAATTGCGGCGGGGCAGAGCTTACGTTGAATATTGCTATATTCATCTACCATCCAACCCATAATCGTGGCGTTAGTCTGTACATCGGGCGCAGGAACATCAACATCGGCTCCCATAAAATCAGCGATCGCATCAATGTAACCACGACTGAGACGTTCCAATTCAAACTTTGATAGTTGTTTAGGATCAACTGCCACCCCACCTTTTGCGCCACCAAAGGGCAGATTCACTGCCGCGCATTTAAAGGTCATCCAGAAAGCCAAGGATGTCACTTCATCCATATTTACATTGGGATGGAAGCGAATCCCGCCTTTGGTAGGTCCCCGCAGATCGTTATAGCGTACTCGATAGCCCTGAAAGACTTTTAAGGTTCCATTATCCATTCTCACAGGAATCGAAACCTGTAAACTTGCTTTCGGTGATTTAAGACGCTCGATCGCATCATCGGAAATATTGACATGGGCGATCGCATCCGCAAGTCGTTCGCTTGCCTGATCGAATAAAGACTTTGACACCAATAACTCCTAATATCTAAGTAATATTTAAACACAGAAGTCTGATTTGGGATAAGATTTTGATTTACTCTGAGAAAGTCATGATTAAAGAGATTCTGCGAAAAAAAATTAAGTCTTTATCAAGTCCTAAATCAATTGGTTATGGATTGATTGCCGCGATCGCATCTCTCAGCGCGATCGCCACAGGCTTGGGACTAAATGAAGTGCAGAATCTTGAACGTCAAACCCAATCAGCATTTTTTTATTGGCGCGGCTCGATTGCGCCGCCTAAAGATATCGTCATCTTAGCGATCGATGACTTGTCCCTGCGTCAAGGCGAGTTTTATGATCCCAAAAAACGACCATTTTTAGAACCCTTTCGGACAACCACATGGAAGCGGGTTGTCTATGCTCAAGTGCTAGAAAAATTAGTCAAAGCAGGTGCAAAAGTAGTTGCCTTTGATATTTTGTTCGTGACTCCAGGGGATCATGGTGCTGTCGATGATGACAAATTCCAGAAAGCAATTACCAAATATGGCGATCGGGCGGTGTTTGCGGCGAGTTACGAAACGACCCTACTCGGTGACGCAAATATTATGCAACTTGCTTCACCTGATTCAATTTTCAAAATCAAGCCAAACACATTAGGACTGATTAATTTTCAGCCCGAAGTTACGACTAATATCCATCGTGTAGGCGTGCAACCGCCACCTGATAGCGGTTTACCGATAATTCCTACCTTTGCCGAATCCGTTCTCAATGTTGCCAAGATCTCTTATCCTAAAGCCAAAGGTGATGGTATTTATTTCTTTGGAGGAGCCGATACTTGGACAAATGCTCAGCAACAGGTTCCCTTTTATTACGTTATTGATCCTGAAAATTGGAATAGCGAGCAGCTTCAGGGGGGTAAATTTTTTAAAGATAAAATCGTACTAATTGGCGCAACGGCAGCCTCAAAACAGGATATTCAAAACTCAGCAATGGGACGCATGGCGGGAATTGAGATTCATGCTAATGCGATCGCTACGCTCATGCAAAATAAAAGTATGGGTGATTTATTGCCCACACCGACATATCAGGGCGGTTTTGTCCTGCTGTTAGTAGGAATATCAGGAATTTTGCTTTGCTTAATCAAGAGTCCCTATATCCAAATTTTAACTTCCTTCGGTATCGCGATCGCTTGGTTTGGGATTGGCTACGTTAGCTTTATTTATGGAAGTACAATTTTGCCGATCGCCATACCTGCCATCGCGATCGGATTAAATGGAATTGCATTATTAGCCATAGGTGCGATCACGGCTCAAATTGAGAAACTTGCTGCGGAAAAGCAGAAACTTATAATGCGGCTCACTCTGGAGCGCTATGTAGCAGCGCCAATTGTGGAAGAGATCATGAATCAGCCAGAAGATTTTCGTGATTTATTAGAAGGGCGCACCATCAAAGCTGCCGTTCTCTTTTCTGACATCCGTGGTTTTACCACGCTCTCTAGCCGATTACCCGCCAAGTTATTGATTCAACAATTGAATACCTATCTAGGGGGGATGGTGGACGCAATTTTAGAATGTCAAGGCACAATTGATAAGTTTATCGGTGATGCAATCATGGCGGAATTCGGTTCACCAGTTTCGCGTGGCGAAAAAGCCGATGCGATGAATGCGGTTAATGCGGCGTTAAATATGCGATCGGCTTTAATGGAACTACGTCAAGTATGGCAAAGCGAAAATAAAATTCCTTTTTCCAATGGTATTGGCATTAATTATGGAGAAGTAACAGTCGGTAATATCGGCTCAGCGCGTCGTCTTGAATATGCCGTAATTGGTGATGCGGTCAATGTCGCTAGTCGGGTAGAAGGCATGACCAAAGATCTTGGTACAGATATTGTGATTACAGGCGCTCTCTATGAGATTGTCAAAGATGAGATCGATGTGGTTGATTTTGGCGAACATGCTCTGAAGGGGAGAGTTGGCAATGTGCGCCTCTATGGGGTGATTGGGCTAAAGGGAGGTGATCGCCAAGTTTATGAACAAGTCCAAAAGGATCTCAAGCGCCACACGGCTGTTATTGAAGTTCTCAAAGGTGGTCAATTACCAAGCCGTAGAGATTCTCCTTAAGAATTAGTTTCTCTCGAAGAGATCCCCCTCAATCCCCCTTAAAAAGGGGGAAGAAGATAAATGTAATTTTTATGAATGATGGCGAAATGTTTTACCGATCGCAGGGGTTAGTAAAATCGCAAGTGCGATCGCACTGCTAACCGCTATATAAGGATTTAACATCATCAACCGTGAAATCGGTACAGCTTGATCAACACTAAACACATCATCAAAAACCGTAGGAATTTCTAAGAGTTTTGTTGCTGATGGCGGCGATATCCAATTAAAGCAGGTGGCGATCGCAGGAAACGTTATGGAGCTAAACATAAAAATACTGAGAACTCTTGCCCAAGATTTCAAATTCCATAATCCAACTGCCAATAAAATTGGGACTATGCCAAAACCTAAAAAAGCCATGCCTGAAACTAATTGTAGGTTAATGGAACTGCTATCAGCGAGCGGGACATTACCTTCTAGTAAACGATAAATATAAAAATTAAGTAGGCGATCGCCAATTAACAAAGCACTTGTTCCAATCATGACACTGACAAGAATGGTAATCGCGATCGGACGTTTACTAGCTCTAAATTTCATGATTTCTACACTTACTAACTTACTCAGGAGAACGTATTGTAAGGGCAATTCATGAATTGCCCTTACAATATTAATCAACATAAGAGCCGCGATATTTAATTCTGTCTTTAGGTTTAGCTGATTTTTGCGCTTCCCTTTCAGAGGCAAAAGATTCGGTTGAATTTTGGAAAGATTTCTCTAAATCGCTCATGATGTTAGAGCCGCGATATTTAATCACGGGCTGTTCACTCGGTTGACTCTGATCATTGCCTGCGATTGGCATATCTTCAGGGTTGTAGCGACTGCCACGATATTGCATAGCCGCTAAATCTTGCTCGATCGCTTCATTATCATCTTGTTCAACCTTGGGTGAGTTACGACTTGATGTTTCATCTAAATTGCGTAATTTTGGCGGTGTGTAGAGTTTAGCCAAAACTTTGAAACAAAAATAAGGAAGCCCAAAGGCGATCGCCAAAATCACCAGTAACGAATTTAAGCTGGTAATTGCATCAGTAACTGTTTGCACATGGGATGTCGATGACCATATAGAAATTGCCGAATAAACCACTACGACTGATGCAATTTGTAAACTGCGATTAACAAAAGACTTTTTCATGACTTACTAGATCCACAGGATAACCATTATTCAGCTTAGCGATAATCAAGTTTGCTACTATTTTTACCGTACGATAAAACGTTAGGTAAGTCAGCATAATTAAACCCAAAAACCCGAACGTCGTTTGTCCGATGCTTGCAAACCATATTTCTAGGGTTTAAGGTTACTTATGAATGGCTATACTTACCATCTTTACCTTATCTTAACTTAGCTAACAATATGCAGGAATGGATTACCAATACCATGAATTCCCTCGGCTATCTGGGAATTGGGTTGCTGATGTTTTTGGAAAATCTTTTCCCTCCAATTCCCTCAGAGTTGATTATGCCGCTTGCAGGATATACCGCAACCTTACCAAATACGCAAATCCAAATCATTCCTGCGATCGTGGTTGGGGTAATTGGCACAATTTTGGGCGCGATCCCTTGGTATTACGCAGGCTTGTTGCTGGGGCAGCAAAGAATAGAGGTCTTGGCAAGTCGTTATGGCAAATGGATTGGCATTTCTGATAAGGATATTGCTAAATCTGTAGATTGGTTTCAAAAACATGGTTCGACCGCCGTTTTAGTTGGTCGTCTTGTTCCTGGGATTCGGACTTTGATTTCGATTCCCGCAGGGATTAGCAAAATGTCACTGCTCCCATTTTTTGTATATTCCACAATTGGCACGATTGGCTGGGTCACTTTGTTAACCTACGCAGGTTATTTTCTAGGCAAAAATTATAAGCTGGTTGAAGATTATATTGATCCCATCAGTAAAGTTGTGGTTCTCGGTGTGTTGATTGCGATCGTCTCGTTTATTGGTTATCGCCTATGGAAGCGATCGCGGAACTAATGGCAAACTTTTCGATAATCTTCCAAAGCTTGCTTAAAGTCAGACAAATAAATTTCTAGACTTAGTGTAAATTCGCTCCAAACAGTTGAGGTAGTGGCTATCGAGTCGGGAAATCTTTAGTTGGAGATCTGGATGGTTTTTTTAAAAATTTATATGTAATTTGTCAAATTTCGACAAATTGCGGTACTCTATTCAACCAATCATCCATTTTTTTAATGATTTGATAGTGATACGGTATTACTGAAATGAGATTTCCAGAAACTGCAAAATCAACTACTAGTTTGGCTTTTAGCCTAGGGCTAATTGTGGCAATCGTAGCGACAGGCTGGTACTACATCATTTTGCCTTTCCAGAGACATCCCCAAAAACCCGCTTTTAGCAACGATCTTAAGGCTGCCCCACCCCCTGTATCGCCGATCGCTACGATTAAAATCCCCAATATGCCCCAACCAACGGTGAAGGCAAAACCAAAACCAACTGATGCCAAATATCTAGGCAAAGTCAATGCCAATATTGGCTTAGTATTTCGGGCTGAGCCTAGTCAATCGGCAAAAAATATTGGTGGAGCCGACTATAACACCAAGGTTGCCGTGATGAAAGAAACCCCTGATCGCCAATGGGTGTATGTCAGGAATGAGGCCACCAAAGAAGAAGGCTGGGTAAGATATGGGAATATCACCAAAGAATAAAGGGTAGGATTGACAGCGCTAAGCGCTGTCAATCCTTACGATAATAGAAAACTATTAGACATGGACTAGATTGTGAACTTAGCCCAATTACTTGCTCAAACTGCCGTCAAATACGCTGAAAAACCTGCAATTATCTTTGAGGGCAAAGTTTGGACTTACCATGATTTTTATGCTCAAGTGCAGCATTACGCATCCATACTCGATCGCTTAAACATCAAAAAAGGCGATCGCGTAGCCGTGCAGTTACCAAAATCAATAGAATTTCTGTTTCTGCATTTTGCCATTCTCAGCATCGGCGCGATTGCCTTACCTCTAAATCCCGATTATCGACCTGAAGAAATTAGCTATTTTTTAACTGATTCGGCTAGTTCTCTATTTGTGACAACCAGCGATCGCCATGCCAAAGTTCAATCAGCGATCGCCCATTTATCAGGATTACAAGTTCTATTTCCCGAAGATCTGCTTACGTTCCCTCAAATAGAATTTCTGTCCGAATATGCTGCCAGAGATAATGATGTTGCCATGATCTGTTACACATCAGGCACAACGGGACGCTCCAAAGGTGCAGCGATTTCCCATCGGAATTTGATCACGAATATCAAAGATCTTCATCAAGCATGGCAATGGAGCGATCGCGATATTTTATTACATGTTCTACCGCTATTTCATGTACATGGCTTAAATGTTGCGACCCTTGGCTGTTTGTACGCAGGGGCAACCATGATCATGTTTGAGAAGTTTGAGCCGCGCCGAGTTTTGGAAACTATTACATCCACTAAATGTACAGTTTTTATGGCAGTTCCCACCATCTATCAAAGATTAATCAATGAATGGGAAAAGCTAGAATCTCAGCCAGATTTGACTGCAATGCGTATATTCATCTCTGGTTCAGCGCCCTTAAGCGATCAGCAATTCTATCAATTTGAGAACTTGACGGGTTTTCGCATTCTCGAACGTTATGGCATGACCGAAACAGGAATGAATGTTTCTAATCACATTGATCCTGAACATCGCAAAGCCAAAAGTGTCGGCTTCCCATTAGGATCTGTGGAGATTCGGATCGTCGATCGCAATGGTGATGATGTCCAAAAATCGGAGGTGGGTGAAGTTTGGATTCGCGGCGAAAATGTTTTCCAAGGCTATTGGGGTATGCCCGAAAAAACTGCGGAAGCCTTTGTGGATGGTTGGTTTCGCACGGGCGATCTCGGCTTTCAAGATCCCAATGATAACGATAGATTGTATTTAGTCGGTCGCGCTAAGGAGCTAATCATCACAGGTGGTTTTAACGTTTATCCTAAAGAGATTGAGAATGTCTTAGAATCCCATGAGTTCGTTAAGGAATCCGCAGTGATTGGCTTACCCGATCAGGATTTTGGTGAAAGAGTAGTCGCAGCGATCGCGCTCAAATCTGAAATTAACGTCACACCTGAAGTTCTAATCAAACATTGCAAAACTCGTCTTGCACCCTATAAATGCCCGAAGCAAATCTTTTTTGTTGAGCAACTTCCGCGCAACGCAATGGGTAAACTCCAAAAAAATATTTTGGTAGAACAATTTATCAACCTTTAAGAATCGCCAATTCAAGGATGAAATGCAACGGTTTCTGATGAAGCAAAGAATACTTCGTATGGGGTACGATAGTCAAGAGATTTTCTCGGTCTGTGATTTATAAAATCTACCGCCTTCTGAAAGTCTTCTT
>JBIKYX010000029.1:0-39996 GCA_044355035.1 Pseudanabaena sp.
CATTATCCTGAATGTAAGGATTTCCCGCCTTACCGATCGCTACGATTTTGCCTGCTTTGATGCCCACATCGGCTTTGATGACACCCCACCAATCAAGGATCAGTGCGTTAGTAATTACGGCATCTACTGCGCCATTGGCATTGGTAATTGGTGATTGTCCCATGCCATCACGGATCACTTTTCCGCCACCAAATTTGACTTCATCGCCATAGGTGGTGTAATCGCGTTCCACTTCAATAAATAATTCCGTATCAGCAAGTCGAACGCGATCGCCTACGGTTGGTCCATAGGTTTCGGCATAAGCTTGACGAGACATTCTATAACTCATAATTTTTATTCCTAAATAATTGCTTTCCCAATTGTTTTTAATATTTGCAAGATCTCGTACAGATCGTTCTCATGACGCATTAAAGTATATTCATCGGAAATCCCATAAATAGGTTTATCTCGCCATGATAGTTTAAGGAAAATAAAATTACTGCCATTTGTAACCATTCCATAAACATCTTTTTCGCGATTTGGATTTGCCATCATATAGGCGATCGCTTGAGCAATTCCTTTTTGCAAAGAAACTCCAGCTTGTTTTGATTCAATCACTAAAATCCAAAAGCGATCTTGCATCACCAAAACATCGATTTTGCCGCGAATCATCAAGTTTTCATCTTTAACAGAAACTTTAACTGATTTTTCCGCAACAGAATAAAAGGGCGGTTGATAAAATCCTACAATATCGAGCAGTGGTGACAAAACAACCATTTTCACCATTTCTTCTAGCATTAACCGCTTTGATAAATGAAGATAATTAGTTTTAATACGGTCTAACTGATCTTTTTCATTTTCGGATATTACCAAGCGATCAATTTTCCATTCTGGGAAAAAGTCAGCGCGATCGCACAAAGTCAAATTAAAAGACTTTTCCAGATCGTAAAGTGTTAATTTTTCCGCAGCGATCGTCGCAACCATAAATTTAACCCTCTAGTTTGCCTTCAACCAAAGCATTAAATCCATAAATCTCGCGAGTACCCACATAAGGTACAAGGTTTATATCTTTCTCATCCCCTGGTTCAAAGCGGATGGAAGTACCCGCAGGGATATCGAGGTGTTTACCTTTGGCGCGATCGCGATCAAAGATCAAAGCGCGATTTGTTTCATAAAAGTGATAATGCGAACCAACTTGGATGGGGCGATCGCCTGAATTACCAACTTTTAAGGTAATGCTTTCGCGTCCTGCATTTAGTTCGATGTCGCCATCTTGAGCAATTATTTCACCAGGAATCATAATTTTGTCTCTGTTACTAATAGTTTTAGATGTAGGTGTAGGATGCGACGCTTCCCGTTGCATCCTACAGAAGTTAGATATTCAAAATTTGTGCCGCAGTTAAATCTAACTCAGGAAAAGTCCTCGAAATAATTTTGTCATCTCCTGTAAATTTATTTGTTTGATATTTACCATTTTTATCTAGCAAATTAACGAATACTGCGGGAATTTTGGGATTACCAAGAAATTCACGACTGCCATTTGCGAGATAATCAACAATCCAATATTCAGGAATACCCATGCGTTCATATTCCTGAAATTTGTCAATATAATCATCCTCCCAATTGGTCGAGACAACTTCAACGGTTAACTGGATTTTTTCACGCAACCCTTTGTAATCGCCACGATTAGACCGCCAAACAGTTGCATCGATTACACTTAAATCAGGTATACGTCCGCGTTCATTTCCCTCTTGACTAATAGTTCTGATGGGAATTGATCTTTTGATCACATAGTTGAGGGATAAACGTTCCACTTCTTGATAAAAGCGTCTATCAATGAATTCACCAACATCATCATGATTGCGTGTAAATGCCATTTCAGAAATCTCAATTATCTCGCCATCAATAAGTTCATAGTGCTTTCCATCCTCTGGATAAATTTCTATAAATTGATCGAAAGTTAATTTAGGTTTTAGATCTATTATCTTGAGCTTGTTTTCTGTCTTATTTTCTGTTGAAGCGATCGCTACCATCTCAAATCTCCATTTTTTGTTAATAAAATTATAAATTAATTAGATATTTAGGATCTGAGCGGCAGTTAATCCTAGTTCAGGAAAAGTTTTAGATTTGACTATAGCTTCTCCTGTAAATTTAAAAGTTTGATATTTACCATTTTCATCTAGTAAATTAACAAATACAGTAGGGATTTTTGGGTTGCCAAGAAACTCCCGACTAGCGATCGCCTTGTAATCTACAATCCAATATTCAGGAATACCCAACCGTTGATATTCGTCAAACTTCTCAATATAGTCATCAGTCCAATTGATTGAAGTGACTTCGATCGCTAACTGAATTGGTTCTATTAGCGAAGAATAATCCGAAGGATTAGAATACCAAGAGTCCCTATCAATAACGCTAATATCAGGAACTCTACCTTGTGACAAACCATTAATTTTATTGGTTTTGATGCTTACATTCTGCCGCACAACCAAATCTAGATTTAAGCGATCGATTTCGTGGTCAAATTTCTTATAGATAAACGCAACAATATTTTCATGTTGTCGAGTATTTGCCACAGCAACTAGTTCCCCATCAATAAGCTCATATTTTCCATCCTTTGGACAAATTTCTAGGAATTCTTCATAGGTTAACTTTGTCTTGACTTTTAGCTCTTGATCTTTAGCGATCGCAACCATCTCAAACCTCCATAAAGTATTTGGAATCAATCAGAATAAATCTGATTGCAGGTTAGCGAATAGGATTATGCACTGTAACTAGTTTTGTGCCATCGGGAAAAGTTGCTTCCACTTGTACATCATGAATCATTTCGGGGATACCTTCCATCACATCATCGCGGGTCAGTAAAGTCGCACCGTATGACATTAGCTCAGCAACCGTGCGACCTTCTCGCGCCCCTTCCATGATTTCGGCACTAATAAAAGCGATCGCTTCAGGATAATTTAATTTCAAACCCTTAGCCTTACGTCGCTCTGCTAGAAGGGCGGCGGTAAAAATTAGTAACTTATCTTTTTCTTGAGGCGTTAGCTGCATGAATAATTACCAAACTCTTGGAGCGCATATTTCTCTATTTTTATAGGATACACGCAAAAGCTGCCAAATTTGCTGAAACCATTTACGCGCATCACTGGAAGAATCCCCACAATAGCGACAAACTAAACCACAAAGAGATCGCGTTATTCCTGATACACCTTGATAGTTCCCCTGCTCCCAAGTAGAACGAATGCGGGTGATTAATTCTGGTTCCACGTTTGCACCGACAAAGATAAAACTCGCGGCGATCGCATAGTTATTCAATCCATTAGGACTTCCTAACATTTCGGTGTTTCCATTCAGATATTGCCGATCGATCCACAATGGCATTTGGTCGCGCCAGACCTCTGTATGCGACCGCCAATTGCCATCGATAAATTTTTCACCCCTTGCAGTTCGACCAAATCTGACAATTTCCCATAGGGTACAGGTTGCATCGGTCGCAAGGTCAATTCTGGTAGTTTGACGATATTTTGACTCCGCAAAGGCGATCGTTTCTTGGGGAAACCATTCTAAACTTGCGCCTTCATCAATGCGGAAGTGCATGTTTTGCAAAGATTCTTCACCATTGCTGCGATAGACCTTACTGGCGGTTGCTGTGGTCAATAGGGCTTGGCTATGGGGTTGAAGATGGATTTTTGCGGATAGGCGATCGCCGCCAACTAGTCCACCTGCGGTATGCAACAAAATGCAATGACAAATCTCTTCTCCTTCTGGATAAAGCGATCGCTGAATTTTCCAAGGAGCAACGGTGTAATTACGAGTTAATACGGTTTGTTGGTTCCGTTTCGCAAATTCTAATTCTAATTCTCCCGCCCAAGGTGCAGCCATAGGAATATCTAGTTAAGTTTGTGCTGTAGGAAACATAGCATTTTAAGCGATCGCCCCATCGAGAAAAGCTTGTATTGTGTATCTATGCGATCTATTGCATTTAAAATTCTTGTTTTAATCACTTGGTGATAATCAGCGATCGCGATCTGAAATAAATATTTTCTTAATCAAAGCTTAAATAGAGCTTAGCTATACCTTATTAAGGAAGTTATGGTTCAGCTTCTAATATTGAGGTGAAGTGAGAAGGAATAAATAGCCTCCATGTCAATATTTTTAAATAAGGTTGGTAGTGCCTCTAGCACAACCGCATCGGAAATTCCTGCTTTCGATCCTGCTAGCGACAGACTCTACGTTGTTGCAGCGAGTAAAGTGGATATCTATTCGGTAAGCGACAAGGGTGTTTTAGCTAAAGTCGGTGAACTAACACCAGGTTTTTCAAGTGCGGCTGGCACGGCAATCGCTCCTAATAGTGTAGCCATCAAAAATGGCTTAGTTGCAGTCGCCTACGAAGTTCGCGATACTGCTCCTCCAAACACCATTCAGAAGGGAAGAGTCAGCTTTTTTAGAGCTGCTGATGGTTTCTTTTTGAACTCTGTAGAAGTTGGCTTCTTGCCAGATATGCTTACCTTTACTCCTGACGGGACTAAGGTATTAGTTGCTAATGAAGGCGAACCGAACGAAAACTATACCAGCGATCCTGAGGGATCTGTCAGCGTCATTACCATCACCAATGTGAATTTGGCAGGTGGAACGATCGCTGCAACAGTCCAAGAGGCAGGCTTTACTGGCTTTAATTCGCAAATCGCTCAGCTTAAAGCTGATGGCGTAAGAATCATTGGTCCTACTGGTACAACCGTTGCTCAAGATGTCGAACCTGAGTACATTGCTGTTTCCCCCGATGGTTTGACGGCGACTGTTACCTTGCAAGAAGCTAATGCGATCGCGACATTAAACATCGCTACGGCTACAATTACTGGTATTAAGCCATTAGGTTTAAAGAATCATAATTTGACTGGTAATGGTATTGATGCCAGCGATCGCGATGTCAATGGGACTTCGGGCGGCGGCGGTACTATCAACATTAAAAATGTGCCTGTCTTCGGGATGTATCAGCCCGATGCGATCGCCAGTTTTACTGCCAATGGTCAAACCTACTACATCACCGCCAATGAAGGCGATTCCCGTCAACGTCCTGCTTCTAGTCCAGCATTCGATGAAGAAACGACAGTTGGATCTGCTTCCTATGTACTTGATCCCATCATTTTCCCCAAACCCATTGCTGATGAGCTTAAGCTCAATCAAAATCTCGGTCGCTTAACTGTTACCAACAAATCAGGCGATATTGATAATGATGGCGATTTTGACCAAATCCATGCTTTTGGTTCCAGATCCTTTACGATTTGGGATGCTACTGGCAACTTGGTCTATGACAGTGGCGATCAGTTAGAGAAACTCACTGCTCAATTCAATCCTACAGGATTTAACTCTAATGGCGAACCCAACCTAGGTTTCGATACTCGCAGCGATAACAAAGGACCTGAGCCAGAGGGTGTCACCGTTGGCACAATTGATGGACGCACCTATGCCTTTATCGGTTTAGAGCGCGTCGGCGATGTCATCGTATATGACATTACTAACCCTGTCAGCCCCACCTTTGTGCAGTATGTCAATCCTGCGGAAGATCGTGGCGTAGAAGGGCTAGTTTTTGTCTCCGCAGCCGACAGCCCTACGGGTAAGCCCCTAGTGATCACTGCCAATGAAACCAGCAATACCGTTAGCGTATTTGAAACTGCGGCGGCTTCAGCCCCTACAGGCAACTTCACGCTCCAAGTACTGCATGGTTCTGACTTTGAAGGCGGTATTCCTGCCATTACCGATGCGATCGGCTTCTCGGCAGTAGTTAATAAACTGAAGGATGATGCGCGGTACAAAACCAATACGCTGATTCTTTCCTCTGGTGACAACTACATCCCAGGTCCATTTTTCAATGCATCTAGCGATCGCAGTCTTGACGGTGTTGGTGGACTGCTCACCACTTCGCCAGCACCAACACAACCAGCTATCGGTCGTGGTGATATCGGCATTCTCAATGCGATCGGCATTCAAGCATCGGCATTAGGCAACCATGAGTTTGACCTTGGCGTTAGACAAGTGCGCGATATCCTGCGTACAGGTTCAGGCACCACAAATAACGGTAACCCTGGCACTAACTTCCCATACCTCAGCACCAACCTTGATTTTACACCCGAAATTACGGCAGGGAACTTAGGTGCAACTGACATCGCTGCCAATCAAAATACCGCCGATGCCAGTACGATCAAGGGCAAAATTGCCAAGAGTACGGTAATTAACGTTGCGGGTATTGATGGACTTGTGGGTACTCCTGACGATCAAAGAATTGGCATTGTCGGTGCAACTACACCTACCCTCTCTAATATTTCCTCAAGTGGCAGCACTATTGTCAGACCAGCTAAACCAATTGACTATGTTGCACTAGCCGCCGAAATCCAAGCTTCTGTCGATATCCTCAGGGCGCAGGGCATTAACAAGATCATCTTGTTATCCCATATGCAGCAGTTGAACATCGAGCGCGATGAATTGGCAAAGCGTCTCACAGGTGTGGATATTATCATCGCGGGTGGTTCTCACACTTTGCTGTCAGATGCAAATGACATTCTCAGAACAGGAGACAGCACTAGGGGCGATTATCCCGTTGTTAAGACTGGTGCTGATGGCAAGCCTGTATTGGTGGTCAATACTGACGCTAATTACAAGTATGTCGGTCGCTTGGTTACAGAATTCAACGAGGCAGGTGAAATTCTGGTTGATAAGCTCAACAACGTCATTAATGGAGCCTATGCAACGGATGATGCAGGTGTCGATCGCGTCTATGGCAGTGATGTTGACACTCGTGCAGTTGCTAACCCTAATGTGGTGGCGATCGCTGATGGCATTAAAGCCGTTATCTCCACCAAGGACAACTTGATCGTTGGTAAGGCAAATGTATTTCTGAACGGTACTCGCGATGATGTCCGTACCCAAGAAACCAACTTTGGTAACTTGACCGCCGATGCTAATCTCTGGCTTGCCAAACAGATCGACCCCACAGTGGTGATTTCTCTCAAAAATGGCGGCGGCATTCGCGACAATATCGGAGTGATTCCCGCAGGTGCTGGTGCTACTAGCAAGGATGAAATCGTTAAGCTGCCAACCCAACCCAACCCCCTTGCGCCAAACAAAAAGACAGGCGATGTCTCGCAGTTAGACATTGAGAACTCTCTGCGCTTTAATAACGATTTGTCGTTGATTACTGTGACCGCGCAGCAATTGCGTCAAGTTATCGAACATGCTGTGTCAGACACTGCGCCTGGAGCAACCCCTGGACGATTCCCTCAAATCAGTGGCTTATCCTTTAGCTTCGATCCAACTAAAACCGCGATCGCTTTTAACTCCACCACTGGTGCGGTCACAACCGAAGGCAATCGGGTGAGCAATCTTGTTGTCCTTAATGAAGATGGTTCGCCCCGCGACATCATTATTAAAGATGGAGTCTTGGTTGGTGATGCCACCCGCACCTTCCGCATGATCACCCTCAACTTCTTGGCTGGCACAAGCGCCACTAGCGCTCTTGGCGGTGACAGCTATCCTTTCCCAGTATTCGTCAAGCAAAATGCGGCTCTTGCCAATCGGGTTGACCTACGCGGCGAGACTACCGATCTTAACGGCAACGGTAAAGTTGATGCAGCCCTTCCGCTTAATGCTGGAAAATTCATCTTTGCGGCGGCTGGTTCCGAACAAGATGCCTTTGCTGAATATCTCGGTGATAAATTCAGCACTACAGCTTACAGCGTTGCCGATGTCACCCCTGCTCAGGACACTCGTATCCAGAACCTCCGTCTTCGTAGTGATGGTGTTCAGTCTGGGATCGTCGGTACTCCTAAGCTAGTCGCGGTTGGTTCATCGGGTGTTGATAATATCTTCCCCACTCAAAACACTAGCTTTGATGGTCGTGAAGACATTGTGTTTACAGGTGCAGGTGATGACATAATTGACTTCACCACGGTTGCGGCTTCCACGATCGCTGGTAATAACCGTGTTGATGCGGGTAGTGGCAAAGATCGTATCTTTGTGAATATAAACGATCGCCTCTTTGGTGGTGATGGTGATGACACTTTTGAGGCTACTGATAGCAAGGGCGGCAATCGGATGTCTGGCGGCGCTGGTAATGACTTCTTCTATTTGGGAGCAGGCGATCGCGCTCTCGGTGGTGATGGCAACGATCAGTTCTTCGTTAGCACTGGTGGTAATAACCTCCTATCGGGCGGCGCTGGTGCTGACATATTCAATATCGTCATGGCTGGTACGATTCCTACTGGTTTCAATACCATTCTTGACTTCCAATCTGGCACAGACACGCTTCAATTGAATGGTTTAGGCGCTGCGTTTGGGATTGGAAATTTGACTCTCTCTGGTAACAATATTGCGATCGGTAGCTCCGTGATTGCCACATTGACAGGTGTAGAGACTTCCAGCTTGACCACTGCTAACTTCAAGTTTGCTTAATTCATTCGATTAAAAAAGCACCCACTAAGTGGGTGCTTTTTTATTTGATTAACAACGAAATATTAACCTCGGCGGTTACGGGTTACTGGACGCGAAGATAAATCAAACTCTAGAGCCGCCGCCATACCCCATAGAAGAAAAGCGAGAATCCAGAAAAATTCCGTTGGTTCACCGCTTTGATAAGGCTTAGCTTTGCAAATATCACTGGTATTGATGCTGTAGTTAAAAAATAAATCACTCAAAAACATCGCGATCCCAGCACTACCGAGTAACCGCCATGATTGCGCTGCTTTACCACCCCAAAAAGCTAGTAACAAAATTGTGGCAACAATTAATAGCCAAATATCGCCTAAAGCATAAACAATGTTTAGGATTTTACCTAAGCTTAGTTCAAACCCTCCACCAGCCGCAAAGGTGACATAAGCTGCCATCGCTATGCCCGCAAAGCCAACTCCCGCAACGATCGCCCATTGCTTGGGATAAAGATTTAACCTTCGTCCAATAACGGACATCGCCATACCCCAAGATAAAAATACATAGGTCGCAGTAAAGAAAACATCAGCGATCGATGGAAATGTTTCTACTAAACCCTTAGCGCCCTTGGCTCCACCCGCAATCAGTCCACTTTGGTATTGAAAATCAAGATAACCAAAAATTAAATTGCCGATCCCCCAAGAAATAATCCCTAAACCTAGACCCAACCAAACGTTGCGACCACTAATAATCTTGGGGCTACGCCAGTTACGCAGACATAATATTCCTGAACAGGCAATCGCTACCGTTTGAAAAAGGTAAGTCCCGTAACGATACCAATTGGGACGCACGATTAAATCTTTTACTATTTTTTCACATTCTTCGGGCTTGATGGTATGTGGACCATCAGTGGGAGCGCTCAAAAACAAATAAAACATCAAGGCGGCAGCAGCCCATCCGATCGCTGCCCAAATAATATACTGTGTGGGAATCCCTGATGGGGCGGGAGACTTGGCTCTACTCATGTAAATTGAACCTTGACGACAACTATAAAAAAAGAAAAAGAAAAAGGGTAAATGGGAAAAGTAGGTTAGTACGCAGATCTAGACAATGTTTAAATTAATGTTTAAATTATTGCCAGAGCTTACCTTTAGGAGTCTTTTTTAGCCAAGCGGTTACGGAAACTGCTTCAGGCAGATCATTTAAAGCCTCAAGCGCACTATCGACAAAACTGCTATTCCCGAAATAGGAAGAAGCGAGTTTATGTAGCTCACCTAAAATAAGTTGTAATTTGCTTTCGTCCCAGTTAGGCACTTGTACGGGATCAAGTGGGTTAATTGACAAAACGCTTTCTAATGCAGCCATTGTATTACTTTGAGCAAAATTTCCCTGTTGCATAAACTTAAGTAAATCTTGCTTGAATGAACCCGCTTGCCTAATGCCAAGCATGTCCTCAACTTCGATATATACCGCTTGTAGCATTAGCAAACAGCCCTGTACCAGATATGTACCCTCAGAGGAACTGTCTGTGGGTGCTGAATGCATTTGATCAATCTTGACCCGCCCCCAGACGCTAAAACGCTGAGGCTCCTCTAGTAATACGCAAGCTTTGCCTTTGTTGTCAGTTAAGTCTCGCCAGAGTGCTAACGCTTCATTTCGATTGTCTCCAAACATATTGAGCAATCGAAATGATTGCCCTTGATACTGCAAAATCGGTATCTGTTGATCTTTATTTTGTGGATTTTGGACATTGACTATTTCAACGTCTTGGCGCTTCAGAATGAACATGTCTCTACTGTTGACTCAACTGATGTTAGCAGTAGCAAGAAAGCGTGGCTACCTCATGCCAAAATTAATAATAAGCGCAAAATCACATTTACACCAATAAACCCCAAAAATAAAACCCAAAAATACAGTGACAATTCATGAATTACCACTATATTTTTAATGCGGGGAGAATTATCAGTAAGGCGATCGCCATTAAAACTAGACCAATTACATCGCGATTGCGATCGAGTTCGATACTTTCATTGTTAATGAGCGATCGCGGATTAGGCAATAAAAATAGCAACAGACTGTAAATTCTTAACCAAGGCTGCACAAGTAAAGCGATCGCCAATACGACTAACCGCGTAATACGGGCAATTTGGACGGCTTGGCGATGTCCAAACATGGCGATCGCGAGATTACCACCATCAAGCAAATCAAAGGGCATGAGTTGTAATGCGCTCATAGCTAAGCCTGTCCAACCCGCTAGGGTCAGTGGTGAAAAAGTGGCAATCATATCTGGACTAATCTCGGATTTGTTGATGTTAAATAACATTTCCACAAGTCCTTGCAGTAGATTTGCGAATATCGAGTTTTTAAAATCGAAGGTATTTAGATTTGTTAATAGTGATGGTGACAATGGCGATGAAATAGCGGGATCGGCGATCGCTAGACTTGTAGGAACTAGTATCCAATTTCCCAATATTAATAAGACTATGGAAACTGCTAAACCTGCAATGCTGGGGATTACAGCTAGATCAAATAAAATGCGGCGCTGATTTATGGGGTTAACCGTCTTAATCCATCGGTCAGTATTTCTGGTTAGACTGCCGAGTATACCAAAACCGCCACTGGGTAGCCATAAAGGTGGCGCTAGTTTGAGTTTATTTTTTTTGCCGATATAGTACTGAGCGATCGCTTTAACAACGAAGATACTGGCTACAGCCAATGCATAAGGAATACTTGCTTGGAGGTTGTTTAGGCTCAGATCTTGCAAACGATGAATATTTGCGCCAACTAGTAGCAAGGTGAATATAGTCAAGATCGCGCTAACTATGCTAGCGATCGCATCTAATTGGTGGGATTTTGGCGCATTTTTATTTGGTACTAGATAAAAGTCATAGCAAGCATTGCCCGAAAAATTATCTTGACCATTTTCGGATTCTCTAAAACCTGAACCCAAATTCTCTAGGGGTGCTTCTTGTAAATAACAGAGAAAGCGATCGCCGAATGTTTTTTGCAGATTTTGATTGATTGTCTCGTAGGCATATTTATAATTTTGCGATCGGAATATGCCGCGACAATAGATTTCTTGAGACTGGTAATCTAAACTTTTCAGTTGATAAATCGCGTGGGGAAAGCAGTCTCTCAGTTGTTTTTCTTCGCTTATTGAGAGGATAAGTCTAGACTCAGAATTTAATTGAGAATCTGGTGATAAGTTGAAGTAAAGCCAAACACTTAGCAAAATCCCCGTGAAGAAAACCATCAAGGGCAAAGTTGGAAAATAGTTGAGATTAAGGTTGGGACTAAAAAGCATCCATGTGATCGCTAAGCTAGGCAAAGCGATCGCTAAAGTCCACATCAATATGATCTGCGATCGACTTATTTTCTGAGCATCCCGTTGCGATCGCAAAAGATAACTTGCTGCACAACCCACCACCAGAAAAACAAACGCATCCTCAAGTCCCATATCAATACTCTTTTTAATTTACGAATCCACAGAAATGACTCATCAAATATAGTCCTGAAATTCTGTCAAAGGCTCATTAAATTTTTTCCCAATAATAATTTTATTTTTATCTAAACCAAACAGAGAGCGACGTTTAGGGGTTAATTTTTTTTGTAAAGCGGGTAAAGAAGCTGTCAATTTCTCGACTTGTAAATTTGTAGACAGATTTGGACTCATATTTTAGAAACCTAATAAAATGTCGAAGCCTATGGAGGCTTTAAGTAATCGATAGCCCTTCAACAATCATCGCAGGAACATATAGGGAACCATGCCAAGCCCGATCGCTTGCTACTGCTGTGACTTGATTGAGCGCTTTATAAATATTTCCCGACAACATCGTGTCCTTGACTCGTCCCACGATTTCGCCATTTTTAACGCGATAGCCTAAATCAATATTAATCGAAAAATCTCCTGACAAATCTGAATCTTCACCCAAAACTTGATCGACAATTAAACCATTCTTTAGGGTTGCCGCTAACTCCAGAATATCGCCTTGAATAGTTTGATTAGCAGCGATCGCTAAATTAAATAACCCAGGGCTAGGATAATTGCCCAAATCACCGCGAAAACCATTACCCGTTGGCGTTATCCCTAATTCCTTGCAAGTGCGAATATCACCATAAAATCCTTGCAAAACCCCGCGATCGATCCAAGTTTTTGACTGCGTAGGCGTACCTTCATCATCAAAAGGAGAACTATAAACCCCAAAATCTGGATGCTGACTCACCGTAAAAATATCGGAAATTACAGGCTGTCCCACCTTCTCTAACCAAGGTGTAGCCTTTTGCTGTACCTGTCGCCCACTCATCGCGATCGCTACTACCCCCCACAACAAATCCGCCGCTTTGCCCGTAAAAATTACAGGTGATTTACGCGATGGTGCTTTGACATTTTTTTTCGCCCAATCTAGATACTGCAATACTTTTTGGGCGATCGCCTCTGGTGGTAAATCCCCCCGCTCCGACTGACCATACCAAACATTGAGAAAGTCATCCCCTCGCGTTAACTCTGCACTCAGAGAGCCATCTACCGTAATATCACTATAACCACAGTCTAAACCTTTGCTATTCATAATCCGCACCGTCTCGCGTCCACAATCCCATTCCGCGCCACAAATGGCTTCAGGATAATGCTCTAACACTTGCGCGATCGCTGATTTCCCCCAATCGATCATCTGTTCAACGCTAACCTCTTGTCCATATAATTTCGGATAATCAACAACCGTGGAATCACGTAACAAAATTTCTTCAGGTTCATTCAATGCACTCAGGGCGATCGCTTGCTCTACTAAATCTTTTGGCTCCACCGCACCATAGGCGATCACTAGTCCCACACGTCCACCTTGCCAAACCCGCAATCCCACTCCTTCCGAATCAACACTTTCTAGTTGTTTCAACCGATTTGCCTCAAAAAACACAGGACGGGAAACAGATCGGGATTCGTAAACTTCGGCTGCTTCCGCACCAGATTTGAGGGCAAGTTCTAATAACTGTTCGGGGTTAATGGACATTGGTAGTTGATTAAGGTTTGTTTATTTTAAACTGATAAAGTCTACTACCTAGACAAACCTGCTTAAAAAGAGTAGGGTAGTATGGTTGTGATCGGTAATTTAGTCTTTCTGAGGAGATAAAGCTATGAGTACCATACAGCACAACAAAGTATTGGATTACTTAAAAAAAAATGGGGACATCTCTGGAATAAGAGGTATGTTTTACACTCCAGATAGGATCTGTGAGTTAATTGAATCAATTGCCAGAATTTACAATCCACAAACTGTTATTGATATTTGTTGTGGCACAGGAAATCTTTTAGGCTACTTTGGTGATTTGCAAGTTGTAAAAGGGATTGATATTAATCCCGAAGCTATTTCACTAGCTAAAGCTATAAATTCTGATATTAGCTTTTCAGAGGCTGACACGCTTAAATATGACTTTGGCGATATTAGGTATGATTTAGTTCTAGGTTCTTTACCTTTTGGCATAAAATCTTCTAACCAGATGCCATTAGAATCACTGTTAATAAATAAAGGGTTAGAACTACTGAGTAAAAATGGTGTAGCTATATTTGTAGTTCCAGAAGCAGTCCTTTCTGGAGATAGATATGAAAATTTACGTGCTAATTTAGTTGGCAAATTTGCTCTGGATATGGTGGTTAGCCTTCCGATTGCCATTTTTAATGAATCTGTGTTGAATACTTATACAGGAATAAAAACTTCTCTTTTAATCATCAGAAATGGCAAGCCAAATGCGGAAATATTTATGCCTGTTTTTGAGGGAAATATATCTGTAATAGCCGATGAGTTTAAACGTCGTCAAGGTGAATTCTATATCAAAACCTCTAAAATTAAGGACAGACTAGATAGAAAATTTTATCTTTTAACGAGGTCTATTGAGGAACATCTAGAAAAATATGAAACAGTAAAGCTATCAGAAATAGCTACAATTACACTTGGTAAAAAATTAGATGACTTTCAATCAAGTGGTAAATACTTAGTATTTAACAAGAAAGATAAAGAAGGCAACAATTTTGTAAATACGGTCAAAAATGACGAGTGTATTTTACGAGAAAATGATATTGTTGTCGGAATTACTGGCAAAAAAAGTGTTGTTGAAATATATGAGAAAAACGGTTTTGATGTAGTTGCACCTAAAGACTATGCGATAATTCGTCAGTCAGGTAATCCAGACAATTATTTAAATTTTAAAACATACTTGAAAACAGAGCAAGGAAAGTTATTCTTTGAAACAGTAAAAGAAGCGGCTGTTAAAGATTCAACGATTCCTCATTTGACTAAAAAAAGCCTCTCAGACATCAAGATTCCACTTATTCCAGATAAAGAATTTGAAAAATTAATTTCTCAAGATGCAATCGAATCACGTGACGCACTTAAGGATGATATTAAATTTTATTTTGACAAACTTAAGGAAGAAAAATATGAAGAGGCTAGAATTTTAGTTAAGCAAGGATTTAAAGCTTACAGTGAAGAAGAAAAGGAGATTTATAGTAGTTTTATTGACAAGGAAGAAGAGTTAAAACGCAAAAATAGGGAATTGGAAGAAAAAGAAAAAGAGCTAGAAGACGTGATGTCTATGTTTGCTCATAAATTCCGTAGTCCTTTACAGGCAATTATTCACAATACAACTCACGAAAAAACACCTAAAGTTTATATTGAAGCCGCACAAACTATGGGCGGCTTATTGAATATATTTAGTATTATTTCTACTGATGATAAACTGCTCAAGGAAAAATTAAAAGATGATATGCAGGGCAAAGGCAGACTAATTGATATACTGAATAGCACTTTAAAAATGGCATTACTGCATTTATTGTCCGTTTCGGCAGTGAATAAAATACGTCAGCACTATATGTCTTATGCAATTCAACAGGGCAAAGTAGACAATCAAACAACTCGCAAAATTTGGTATGATGATTATTATAAGTTGGAATCATCTTTACAGTTAGAATGGGAAGAAAGTTTTTCTAACTTAATTAGCCAGCCATTTAATTTAGGTGATCAACTCAAGTGGATTGAGCAACATTTCTTTAAATTAGAAGTTATTGGATTTGATCGTGAGGATATTCAGTTTGAGGAATATGGTGTAACTGAATCTTTTCTGGTTATTCTATTAAATGAAATAATAGTGAATGCCTTTAAGTATTACGCATCTGACAATAAAAAATCAGTCGTACTGCAATGGGTTGATAATGGTGATCATCAAACTATAGAATGTCATAATCCGAGTACTCGTTCGGAACGCACTAGAATTAAGGGTGATGGTAAGGGACATACCTTCTTATCAACTTTAGCGCGTAAAACGAATATTCATTTTATTAAGCCTGCATATCAAGATGATTTTGTGATTAGATTTAATATTCCCACTCAATTTTTAACAAATACTTTTTAAGTGAATTTATGAGCTACTTTTTATGGGTTGAAGATTTTGAGGGTACACCTGTAGCTGCGACTGCAGAAACTGTACTAGGAAGCATTATTAAAAACAATTCTTTTGATAGTGAAAAACGAGAACTAAGGAGAAGATTAAAAGATCAAGGTATTTTTATTGAGTTAAATTTTGAAGATGGCTTAAAATTTATCAAAAATGAACTCAATAAAATTGATTATATTATTCTTGATATAAACTTGCCACCTCATAATGCAACAATAGACACTATTAGTGATGATGTATTGGAATTATTATATGAGTTTCAAGGTTATAAAAAAATAGAATATGAATCTAAAGATAACGGTTTATTTGTCAAAGCGTGTGACGCTTTACAAAAAATTGCTGGCTTCTATCTTTATACCCATTTAGTTGTTGAATTGGGATTCCCAAAAGCACATATTTTATTCTGTTCTAATCACGGTAACGACGCTAAAGAAATAAAAGATGCTTTTAAAACCGCAAAAATTTTGCCACCTGATATTTATACAAAAGACTCTATTCCAAATTACTTTGTCAAAGATTGGGTAGAGAAACGACATTCAAACTCATATTCTCGATTGCGTCGTGGAATTATCGAAGGATGTAAGTATCTTAAAAGTTTGACCGAAGAAAAACTGCGTTTTAACGACTTTATTCAAGATCAAGATAAACAGATTACTCTTGAAGATTTACATAATTATTTAGATGTCCTAGAAAATTTCTTACCACTACGAGAGCCACCAAATAAGAAGGATAAGGATAAGTTTTATAAGCTCTTCGTTAGAACTTTAGCTCATGAGTGGGAATCTGCTACCCCTTGGAAATCAAAAAAACTAGCAAGTCTAGAGTTATATGCCTTCACATCAATCATGAAATTGACTAGAAACTGGTCGGCTCATAGTCGTGTATTTGAAGAACTCAAAGAACAAGATGTAGCTTATCTATTTATAGTTAATATGCGATCTATGTTTTTCTTAGATGATGATTTACTAGGATACGAGAAACATTTGCTCCAACTTAAAGAGTTTGTAATTTCAGAGCAAGACGTTATAAACAAAATTGCACTAGAGAAAAGCTATAGCAATCTATTTACTCTACTAGATCATCATAGCAAAACTGATTTTAATTGTGTCTTAGATGATGTACAGAGAAGTAATACACAGGATAATAATTACCTAATTCAGGGGCTTTATCAAACCTTTTGGATTTTAACTTCACGTGGTTATTTGATAAAACATAAAGATGGCATAACAAAACAGTACAAGTTTCCCAAATTTGATTATCTCAAAAATCAAAAGGATAACTATCTTTTTGAGCTAGCTAGACACATTTATAAAAAGAGTTTCGATGGATAGTCTATAAAATAATTTGGTTTCTTTATATATTGGAAACCGCATAACCAAATTGTCAAAAAACATTAAAATTTCATAATATAGTGGATATACTGCGATCGCTTCCCATCGGACTTTACCTTGAGCAACCTATCACATGGCTGCATCGACTTGATCCGCGCATTAAGTTATTTGGATTGCTCACCGTTTTGTTATCGCCAATCCAAGCCAATGCCTTTTGGCGAATTGCGATCGCCATTTTATTAATCATCTTGACCTTTGCCTCAAGGATTCCAATGCGGATTTGGAAACAGCAGATGGGGATTTTGTTGTTACTCGCATTCATGACCTTAGCGATCGCCACGATTTCTCCCGATGGATTTAATACGACTGTGCAGCCGCGCCGCCCCATTCCTGAAATTACTGTCAATGCCGATAAGCCGATCATTGCACCACCATTAACGATTAAGTTACCTCAGCCAAATCCCTACAGTTATGTGATCTGGAAGGCTGGCAATATCACTGTTACCCGTAGATCCGTTGATTTGGGAATGCGCGTCTGCACCTTAATTTTTACCTATCTTTATGCTCCGACTTTATTTTTGTTAGTCACCGCTCCTGAAGAAATTACGGCGGCGATCGCTTCTATTTGTTCCCCATTGAAATTCCTGAAAATTCCCGTTGTCGAAATCGTTCTCACCTTGACACTTGCCCTGCGGTTTGTGCCTTTAGTTTTAGAAGAAGTGCAAAATCTTGCTAGAGCCATGCGGACGCGATCGATTAACTGGAAAAGGTTGGGCTTTAAAAGAACTAGTCAAATATGGCTTATTCTTGCGGAACGGTTGATTGACAATCTGTTTATCCGCGCTGAACAGACCGCTAATGCCATGCAAGTTCGCGGATTCACAACTCCCAATACGCACCTTGTGGTATGGAATCCGCTTAAATTTCTTCCCTATGACGTTGTTTTTTTAATTCTATTAATTGGCATGTGGGGAGTCAGAATTTGGTTTGGGAGCGAAATCTAAATTCCCAAACATAAAAAATCACAAAAAAGTAGTGGCAACTCATGAATTACCACTACTTTTTTTGTATTATAGCGGTCATTGGAAAACCGCTATTTTTTGACTGAGAAGGGAGTAATTGTCTAAATCGAAGTTGCAATTACCAAACCAAGAACACCAATGAAAATTACGAGGGCATAGAATTGCGCCTTGCCATTTTCAAAGTACTTCAAACCTTCGCCAGAAACTACAGTGACAAAACCTGCAAGATTCACCACACCATCGACAATCTTGGCATCGACTTCTAGCACTTGACGAGCGAGACGGCGCGAACCAGTTACGAATACTGCTCCGTAAATTTCGTCAATGTACCATTTGTTCTTCGAGAGATTGTAGATCGGTTGAATCGCTTTGGCGATTGCGCTGGGATCGATTTTCTTTTGCATATACATCAGAATTGCCAGCGAAATACCGATCAGACCAATCCCCACTGAACTTCCAGCCATTAATAAAAATTCAGGAGTGAAGCCTTCTACAGGCACTTCAGCAACTTTTTCAGATGGTGCATGGATAAAGTACTCAAAGTAATTACCTAGAGGCGTACCAACTAAACCGATCGCCATTGAAGGAATCGCCAAAACCATCAGAGGGAAAGTCATCGTAATTGGTGATTCGTGGGGCTTGCTAGCATGATGCGAACTATGTCCATCCTGAGCTTGAGCCTCTTTGCCTACTGAGTTTTCAGCTTTGACCATTGCCACGAGCTTTTTGTCCGTACCGCGAAAATCACCTTCAAACGTAGTGAAGTACATACGGAACATATAGAAAGCCGTCAGTCCTGCTGTTGCGAAGCCGATTGCCCAGAGTAAAGGATTAGCCTTGAATGTAGAGGCAAGAATTTCATCCTTTGACCAGAAGCCAGCAAAGGGCGGAATGCCACTAATGGCAAGAGTTCCGATAAAAAAGGTGATCGCGGTGATTGGCATATATTTGCGTAAGCCGCCCATCACACGCATATCTTGAGCAACATCGGGATCATGTCCGACCACCTCTTCCATGCCGTGAATGACGGAACCAGAGCCGAGGAACATCATCGCTTTGAAATAAGCATGGGTCATCAGGTGAAATAGCCCTGCGCCATAAGCACCAACGCCCATACCCATGACCATGTAGCCCAACTGAGAAACAGTGGAGTAGGCTAAGCCCTTTTTAATATCGTTTTGGGTAACAGCAATACTTGCGCCAAGAAAGGCTGTGAATGCACCTGTCCAAGCGATCGTGTTCATCACCGCAGGGATTTCCTCGAATACGGGGAACATGCGAGCAATCAGAAATACGCCTGCGGCAACCATTGTCGCTGCATGAATCAAAGCGGAAATTGGTGTAGGACCTTCCATTGCGTCAGGCAGCCATACATGGAGTGGGAATTGGGCAGATTTTGCCGCAGGTCCCATAAATACGAGGATCGCAAATAAAGTTGCTAGTCCCACGCTTAATCCGCCAGATTCGACTAATTGGGACAGCTTTTCTCCCATTGCTGTGAATTCAAACGTACCCGTTGCCCAATACAAACCAAGTAAGCCCAGTAATAGCCCAAAGTCACCCACGCGGTTAGTTACAAATGCTTTTTGACAAGCATCGGCGGCTCCCTTGCGATCGAACCAAAAGCCAATCAGCAAGTAGGAACACATCCCCACTAATTCCCAGAAAATATAAATCTGAACCAAATTAGGACTAATTACTAATCCCAACATCGAGGAGGTGAACAAACTCAGGTAAGCATAAAATCTGACATAGCTGGGATCATGCGCCATATAGCCATCGGTGTATATCTGCACCAAAAAAGCAACCGTAGTGACGATTACCAGCATCATCGCTGTGAGGTGATCGATCACAAATCCCATGTTCAGATGAAAAGTACCTGCTTGCGCCCACTCAAAGGTATAGAGATAAGGATCATGTCCTTGGATCTGGCTCCAGAGTAGATTAAACGCCATCACCATTGCGCCACCCGTAGCCGATACGCTGAGTGTTGACCAAAGCGATCGCAGTTTGTTGGTGGATTTGTTAAAGGAAATCAGTCCTGTGCCGATGATCAATGCTGCGGCAAGTGGCAGCAAGGGAATCAGCCATGCGTATTGATATGCAAAGTCCATAGGTCGCGTTTGAACGCAAAGTTTATTGTAGAGATGCTTTTAATAAGTCAGTTTACTACAGTCAGATCGAGTGCGATGTGTTAACTGTGAGCATTGTTACTTATTTAAACAAAAAATTTAGAAAGATGTGATTCTTAATTCGGGGGATAATTGCAAACAACGTCACACCTAAAATTCATAAAAGCTAATTTCGCCAGTGATTTAGTTCTAAGAATTTTTATCGAAACTGCTAAAATACTTACAAGGCAGTCAATCTCAAGAAAACCATGTCTGAAACCACTATCACCCTAGACGACATCTTCGCACTCTTCCGCGAAAGCGAACAGCAACGCCGCGAAGGAGAACAACAACGCAAGGAATATCAACAAGCTTTTGAAGAGCGTCAGCGCATTTACGAGCTAGAGCGCAAACAAGAGCATCAAGCTTTCGAGGAACGTCAACGTGTTTACGAAGAACATCGGCTTATAGCTGAACAAGAAATGTCAGCATTACGTGCATCTATTGCCAAAACTGAAAAGCTAGTTGCTGAAACTAACAAACAAGTTGGAGGACTAACCAGCCGATGGGGAGAATTTGTGGAAAACCTCATCAAACCCGCCGCCGCTAGAATTTTTAGAGAACAGGGAATAGATGTACATTACACCGCCATGCGCGTAAGAGGTGATGACGATCGCGGCTCTATGGAAATTGATATTCTGGTGGAAAATGGTAATGAAATCGTAGCGATAGAGGTGAAATCACACTTAGAAGTTCGCAATGTGAAGCGTTTTTTGGAAGTATTAGCCAGATTTAAAGAAGCATTTCCCAAATATCAAAATTACAAACTCTATGGAGCCGTAGCAGGAATAAAAATTGACGAAAAAGCTGATGAGTATGCCACCCAAGAGGGACTATTTTTAATCGAACCTGCGGGAGATTCGGTAATTATTTCCAATAGTCGAAATTTGGAACGGCGAGTTTGGTAGCTTGGTAAACTTAAACCTCAACCTTGACCAGTCATGGCGATCTCGCTTAGGATTGAGTAAAGACTCGACTGTTAGTCGTTTTTACTTTTTGAAGCCCAGAGATATAAACCAGAGATATTCCCTTGACTACTGTTTCGCTATCGCATTCACTATCACAACGCGCCCATCAAATTAAAGAATCCCAAATTCGTGAAGCTTCCCGTTATTGCGAGAAATTTGGCGCAATTAATCTTGCTCAAGGTTTACCCGATTTCCCTGCACCAGAAGCACTGAAAGAAGCTGCTAGAGCCGCGATCGCTGCCGATTTAAATCAATATTCAGATAGTTGGGGCTGGGACAAGTTACGGATCGCGATCGCTGAAAAAATGCTGCGCGATAACCAGATCACCGTTGATCCCGATACCGAAATTACCGTCTGTTGTGGCGCAACCGAGGGCTTAAATGTGGCGCTGATGGCGCTAATCGATCAGGGCGATCGCGTTTTAGTTTTTGAGCCTTTTTATGAAAACTACATTCCCAATTTAGCGACCGTGGGTGGTATTCCCGAATTTATTACCCTGCATCCGCCCCAATGGGAAGTTACGGAAGAATTGCTGGAGCCTGCTTTTAAAAAAGGGTTGAAGGCGGTGATCATCAATAGCCCTGCCAATCCTACGGGCAAGGTCTGGACAAGGACAGAATTAGAATTGATTGCGAAACTCTGCCAGAAATATAATGTTTATGCCATTACCGATGAAATTTATGAATATATCATCTATGAGGCAGAGCATATTAGCTTGATAACCATTGAGGGAATGCGCGATCGCACAATTGTCGTGAATGGCTTTTCCAAAACTTTTTGCATTACAGGATGGCGATTAGGTTATACGATCGCTTGTCCAGAACTCACCGCGGCCATGCGTCGTATTCATGATTTTATCACTATTAATGCCCCTACACCTTTGCAACATGCAGCCCTAACCGCCATGCAGTTTGGTCGTGAATATTTCACAAATATGGCGCTCAATTACCAACGTAAGCGCGATTTATTGTTTCCTGTATTAGCGGAAATTGGCTTGTCGCCTGTATTGCCAAGAGGAGCCTATTACATTTGGACGGATAGCTCAGTCATCGCCAGTGATGCCAATAGCGCCTCATTTCGTCTAGCCAAAGAAGCTTTAGTAGCCGCCGTCTCAGGAAATTGTTTTAGCCAACCCAATCGCGATAAGGTAAATGGCTTAAGATTCTGTTTTGCAAAGAAAGATAGCACTATCGAATCAGCGATCAAAAATTTGCGTAAACTGAAGCTGTAGAAAATTGAACATCACAAAAGATTTATTCTCGGTTAACAAGGGGCTTAAGCCCCTTGCCTGATAAGTTCTTTGCTAAGTTCTTTGTAATGTAAATCATTGATAAATACTATGGTTGAGACTATAACAAATCGAGCGATCGCTAACATATCAGATTTAGAAAATGATTGTCCAGAATACGTTAACGCCCCAATTTTGGACATTGATATATTCCAAGGATTGAGAGAATCAATTGGTGACGATTTACTTTTTTCTGACCTAGTTACGGTTTATCTTGGTTCAGCCGAAGATTTGCTTGAAGCAATTCAAGCGGCTTTTATCGCTCAAAATGCACCTGCATTTGGTCGTGCATCCCATACATTAAAATCAACCAGCGCCAGTATTGGTGCAATGAAGTTATCAGAAATAAGTCGTTATTTTGAGAAAAAAAGCAATACAGGGCTAATTGCGATCGCACCTGAACTTTTAAATCATTTAATTAGTGAATACGATCGAGCGATCGCCGAGATTCGCATGTTCGTGCTTAAGTCTATGGTAGAATGAGAGGAAAACTGCCCCAGATTACCAATTCATGCAAGTTAATGCGATCGCGGTTACGCCCTTTTCTCAAAAACTACAAGCACCGTTTTTAAAACATCAGGTTTCGGTATTACAAATCAATCTTGGTAAAATTTGCAATCTCGCCTGTAGCCATTGTCATGTTGAGGCTAGTCCCCATCGTACTGAAGAATTATCGGCTGATATATGTCAGCAACTAATCGAAATTATTCAGCGTTTTCCCCAAATTCAAACCGTGGATCTTACGGGCGGCGCTCCAGAGATGCTCTATGGATTTCGAGATTTAGTGAAGGTCGCCAGAGACAATCAGAAAGAGGCGATCGCTCGTTCTAACTTGACGATTTATTTTGAAAAAGGCTACGAAGATATTCCTGACTTTTTTGCTGAGCATCAAGTTCGGGTAGTTGCCTCACTGCCCTGTTATCTTGAAGATAATGTGGACAAGATGCGTGGCAAAGGTGTATTCGAGCAATCGATCCAAGCTTTACAATGGCTGAATCGTCTCGGTTATGGGAGCGATCGCCAGTTAGTTTTAGATCTGGTTTACAATCCCCCGCTTCCCAGCTCGAATAAATTCGCTCTTGCTCCCAACCAAGAAGGCTTACAACTAGCTTACAAACAGCATTTACAAGAACAGTTTGGCATTGTCTTTAATAACCTATTTACGATTACCAATCTTCCCATCGGACGCAGCAAATTCCATTTACAACATCGTAAATTAGAAGATGAATATTCACAGTTTCTGGAAACCCATTACAATCCCGCTACGCTCGATCACTTGATGTGTCGCAATCAGCTATCAGTTGATTATCAAGGCTATATCTACGATTGTGACTTTAATCAAATGGAAAATCTGCCAGCGCGATCGCCTAATGGGGAACTTCTCACTGTAGCCAAAATTTTAGAGCAAAATTCTTTAGATATCATCCACGAAATTCAAACAGCCGACTATTGCTATGGCTGCACCGCAGGAAGTGGCTCTAGTTGCGGTGGCTCGCTTTTATAATTATTGGTTTTATATTTTTTTGTGCTATGATAATCACAATTGGGATCGTAAGGGTTTCGACGTGTTAGTAGAAACTGTCCTTTGATGCAGGTCGAGAGCGAATTATCTCTCGTAAATCAATGATTCAAACAAGTACATGCGAACAACATTGTATCTTTTTCTCGTAAAGCAGCTCCTGTAGCCGCCTAAGAACCTTTTCGGTTTCGAGGTGTGATGTATGACTCCGTTAAATATGTCACTCCAACCCCCAACGGATGCTGCTTATAACTTTCTCTGGTAGGTTATTCGCTTAAGACTTTATCAGTGCATCTTTGGCTACTAGAGATAATTAGTAATTCCCTCCGTGAGGATCAAATCGGATAAACCTGTGAATGACTGGGAGGTTAGGCGCTAGTGCGGACGGCAGTTCGACTCTGCCCGATTCCATTAACCTAATAAAAAAGCACTTGCTAAGCAAGTGCTTTTTTGTGTCTATTTGCTAATGTCAAGAGATTCAATCCATTCAAAAATGCGATTCCAAGCCCACCATCGATCGAGATCGCCATATTCGTACTGACATTTTTTACTGCTGACATAACCAACATGACCACCATACTGCGTCAATATCAACTTAATCGCAGGATTTTCTTGGGCAATTTTTTTTAAATCGGGAATAATCGCAGGATCAAACATCGGATCATCTTCAGCATAGAGAATTAAAATTGGCTTTTGAAGATGGGGCATGAAATATAGAGGACAGCTAACATCGTAATATTCCTCAACGCTAGAAAACCCTAATTTAGCGATCGTTAATTCGTGATCAAAACCCCAAATACTATTGGCTCGTTCCACCGCTTCACGGTCAACTGCTTGAGGATGATTTTTTGCCATCCGCCGCGCCAGTTTTTTTAATTCGCGAGCGATCGCCTTTTCCAGAAATCTCCCAAGCTCATCTTTAACTAAATAAGTAAGCGATCGATTAGAGTCCACACTCGGACAAATCACCGCTCCCCCCGCAATATCATCGCTGGTAATTTCTAAATCACGCCCCCAATCAGCGATCGCTTCACCTGCCTTAATCCCCCATAGAGCCAACTGACCACCCAGTGAATATCCCATTAACCAAAATTTCGATGGACATCCTAATTGTTTGGCAATATTAGCAATCCGAATAAAATCTTCACCTTCATATAATCCATCAGAAGTAATCGCGGGTGACAGTTCGGCAGTTTTACCATGCGATCGCCAATCAAATAAAACTACCGCATAGCCTTTAGCAAAAGCTTTTCGACCTAAAATTTTCAAAAACCATTGATTATCTAAATCCCCAGTAATCCCGTAGGTTGCCACGATGGTTCCCTTCGCTCCTGCTGGGATCGCGTATTTACCAAAAATCGGCACACCTGCCGCACCTGTGAATATATGCTCCTGATAAATTGGATCTGGTTCAATAGTAAAATCTTCCCATTTTTTACTTACACGCAAAGCTGTATATAAAGTCATCAGCAACCCATTAGTGAGATGCCAAGGCGGTGTATAGCGCATAAAGTTACAAAAATCCTATGATTGTGCCGACGCGGCGGAGCCACGCCAAGTTAATTATAGGGTTCAGCGCAAGGCGCTGTGACTACGGAGAGAGAGGGATTCGAACCCTCGTTAAAGTTACCCCTAAACAGCATTTCCAGTGCTGCGCCTTCAACCACTCGGCCATCTCTCCTCGCTTAACTCCACCATAAACTCTTACGAATTTACCTGTTTTGTTGCGCGGTATTTAATCATAACAAAACATGACACATATGCAAAATTTTTTCCATCTACATCTGCTCGGGATCAATACCCATGAATATCAGCTAGATGTGGAGCTTTGCGCCACATCTAGCCTTGCGGTTAAATAGCGTGTTCACGATACCAAGCGATCGTATTCTTTAAACCTTGACGAAAATCTACTGCGGCGGTGAAGCCAAAAGCAGACTTAGCTCTTTCGACATCAAGACAACGACGGGGCTGACCATTCGGTTTGTCAGTTTCCCAGACAATTTCACCTTCATAGCCCATTAATTCCGCGATTAAATGAATTAAGTCCTTGATCGAAATTTCCGAACCCGTACCAATATTTACAGGCTCCGATTCGTTGTAATCCGCCGCCGCCATGACAATGCCCCGCGCCGCGTCATCAGAATAGACAAATTCCCGCGTTGGTGTACCGTCGCCCCATACCGAGATCTGGCAATCGCCTCTCTGCTGTGCTTCATAAACCTTGCGGATCAAAGCTGGAATCACATGGGAGCTACTAGGATCAAAATTATCTTCAGGACCATAGAGATTTACAGGCAATAGATAAACGCCATTAAACCCATATTGTTGACGATAGGACTGTAACTGCACCAGCAAAGCCTTTTTGGCAACACCATAGGGAGCATTAGTGACTTCAGGATAACCATTCCAAAGATCGATCTCTTTGAAAGGTATAGGCGTAAAGTTGGGATAGGCGCAAATTGTGCCGACACAGACAAATTTTTTAACATTTGCTTGATAGGCGGCATGAATTAACTGCACACCCATCATCAAGTTGTCATAAAAAAGTTCAGCAGGCTTTTTCATATTTAAGCCAATCCCCCCCACATGTGCCGCCAAATGAATAATCAGATCTTGACCTTGAACTACTTGTTCGCACGCTGACAGCGATCGCAAATCATGTTCTTTTGAGCGTGGCACAGTGATCAATTCAGGGTTAGCTCCTGATGCTGTTAACTGAGCAATCACATGCTTGCCTAAAAAGCCCGCACCACCAGTCACTAGGATCTTTTTATTGGCAAATTGATTTTGTAACATAAAAATTTTCGAGATAAAGTACAAATTATTTTAAAAGCCCTGCTAAGCAGGGCTTTGATATCTACCAAGTTGCGGTCTGTGAAGCATTGCGTAATGTGGCAATATCTTCAGAAGCTGTACCTTTAGGATTCGGTAAGCCTAATGCCGACAAATCAGCATCAACCATTAACTCGACTAACCCCTTGAAAGTGACCTTTGGTTCCCAGCCCAGCTTTTGCTTGGCTTTAGTTGAATCCCCTAACAATAGATCGACTTCCGCAGGACGGAAATAGCGTGGATCAATCTCTACATAGTCATCCCACTTGAGATTGACATAGGTGAACGCTTCTTCGAGAAACTCACGCACTGAATGGGTTTCACCCGTAGAAACCACATAGTCATCGGGTTCATCTTGCTGCAACATCAACCACATCGCCTCGACATAATCCTTGGCATAGCCCCAGTCGCGCTTTGAGTCAAGATTCCCTAAATACAATTTTTTCTGCTGCCCTGCTACGATCCTAGCGATCGCCCTAGTGATCTTCCTTGTCACAAAGGTTTCGCCACGACGGGGAGACTCATGGTTAAACAAAATCCCATTACAAGCAAATAGTTTGTAGGATTCACGATAATTTATGGTTTGCCAATGAGCATAAACCTTGGCGCAGGCATAAGGGCTGCGGGGATAAAATGGTGTATCTTCATTTTGTGGGACAGCTTGAACTAGTCCATACATTTCCGATGATCCTGCTTGATAGAAACGAATCTCCTGATCGTTGCGTTGTTGATAATCACGCAAAGCTTCTAATAACCGTAGAGTTCCCATCCCCACCGCGTCAACCGTATATTCGGGCGAGTCAAAACTAACCCGCACATGGGACTGCGCGCCAAGATTGAATACCTCATGAGGTTGTACTGCTTCTAAAATTCGCCCCAATGTCGTGCCATCGGTGAGATCGCCATAATGCAAAAACAATTTTGTTTCGGGAAGATGGGGATCTTGATACATGTGGTCAAGGCGATCGGTATTGATCGTTGAAGTGCGGCGGATGATGCCATGAACTTCATAACCTTTAGCTAGCAAAAGTTCTGATAAATAAGAGCCATCTTGACCAGTAATGCCTGTAATTAAGGCGCGTTTAGATTTACTCATGAAGTATGGTTTGCAAAGTTCAACAAAGTTTCCTAAGCTAGCATACCTAATAAATTGCCAAGATTATCAAGACTGATGTTTTTATAAGCATTTTCCATCAATCAACATTTTTTCAAATTCTAATTGAGGTAACGGGGGGCTGAAGAAATAACCTTGGATTTGATCGCAACTATGTTCTTTTAGGAATTGAACTTGTTCTATAGTTTCCACACCTTCAGCAATTACTTGAAGCGACAAACTATGGGCTAAATCAATGATTGCTAGAGAAATTGTGGCATCATGCCGATCGCTAGTTACGTCTTGAATAAAGCAGCGATCTATTTTGAGTGTATTCACAGGAAAATGCTTGAGATAGCTTAAGGATGAATAGCCAGTACCAAAATCATCGATCGCCACTTTTACACCCATTGTCTGTAACTTAGATAACACATTAATCGTAAATTCCGCATTTTGCATGATGATACTTTCCGTGAGTTCCAGTTCTAAATCTTCTGGTTCAAGTCTACTTTCTTGCAAAACTTTAGTGAGCATCTCTATTAAGTTACTGTCAGGGCGAAAATGTTGAGTAGAAAGATTTACGGCAATAAATCCATAATTTATATTCAGATCTTTCCATGATCGCATTTGACGACAAACGGCTTCTAAAATTAACTCAGTTAAACGTAAGATTAACCCTGTTTGTTCAGCTACAGGAATGAATTTACTTGGCATAATTAGCCCCAGATCGGGATGTTGCCATCTCGCTAAGGCTTCGGCTCCGATGATTTTTCCTGATTGCAGATCAACTAAGGGCTGGTAAAAGACGCGAATTTCTTGCCGATCAATGGCACGATGGAGGCTATTCGCCAAAGCCATATATTCCGCAGATTGGGCGTTTAATTCAGGGCTATATAACTTGTAGCTATTGCGCCCATGAGTTTTGGCATAATACATGGCTAATTCCGCATTTTTAATCAACCCCTCAACCTGTTGATGATCTTCAGGAAAAATGGTGATGCCGATGCTACTGGTAATAAAAACTTCATGCCCATATAAGTTGTAAGGACGACTCAATAAATCTAAGATTTTTTCAGCTTCAATTTTGACGTGAGATAGACTTTGTATTTCAGAAATAATCATGGCAAATTCGTCCCCCTGTATCCGCGCCACCATATCACAGGGAGCCGTATAGCGCTTTAGACGTTCAGCGATCGCTTTAAATAATTGGTCGCCAATATCATTCCCTAAGGTGTTGTTAATAATATTGAAGTTGTCTATGTCCAAAAACAGTAAAGCTAAGGATTTATGGTTAATTTGGGCATGTAATACTACTTGGGTTAGGGAGTCGTGAAACAAAACTCGATTGGGTAGCTGGGTTAGCTCGTCATGGTGCGATAGGTATTCAAATTTTGCCCCCACGGCTTTGATCTCATCGTAATAATGCTCTTTAACAGAGTTATATTTTTGGAGGCGAGAGGCGATCGCGCCCAGCAATTCTGACGAGGTAAACGGCTTGGTGAGAAAGTCATCGGCTCCTAGTTGCATCGCCTGACGCATATCCCCTTTTTCGGTCATCGCCGTCAAAAATATAAACGGGAGCATTGATGTTTTCGGTTCTTCTCGCAGGGCGACTAGGGTTCCATAGCCGTCCAGTTCAGGCATGGCAATATCACAAATAATTAGATCGGGTATATAGGTTTTTGCCATCTGGACCCCAACGATTCCATTTTCTGCCCCGAGGACATCAAATCCTTCGTAAGACAGTGTTTCCAATATTTCTTCGCGCAGGGACTCTACATCTTCGATAACTAGAATTGTTGTCATAATAACTCTTTAATTTATAACTCTTTAATTTGATTTTCCAATTTAAAGGGGAATCTTTACTTGAATTGTTGTTCCCTGTGTTTCTGCACTATTAAGTCTAATTGTACCGCCAAGAATGTCAATGGAATTTTTAATAATAGCCATTCCCAACCCAGTTCCCGCAATCATACCGACATTGTGAGCGCGATAAAAATGCTCAAAAATCTTTTCTTGATCGGCTAACGGAATGCCAATTCCTTGATCGCTAAATTCCAGTAAAAGTTGGGGAAGGCGATCGCTAGTTTTAGAAATTCTAAAAGTTACTTCACCGCCATCAGGCGAATATTTAATTGCATTTGATAATAAATTGGAAATAATTTGTTTAAAAAACTTAGTGTCAATCATCATACTTACGGGAGCATTAACATTTACAAATACAACTTGATGTTTGTCATTTGCTAATAGTTTAGTCTGCTCTATAATCTCTAAGCAAAATTTTTCTAGGTTGATTTGTTCCATCTGTAACTCAAACTTTCCAGACTCAGTTTTGCCGATCACCAATACCTCTTCTAATAGATTAGTCATGCCCTTGACTTCGTGCTGAATTTTATCAATCTTTTCTAATTTTTTTTCATTCGTCATTTTATGACTATAATTTCGCAATAAATCACTTGCAGCTTGGATAGTTGCTAAAGGAGTGCGAAACTCGTGGGAGGCTCTAGAAATAAATTGCGATTTGAGTTCATTCAGTTCTTTTTCTTTGCGTAAGGCTATTTCCAATTGGCGTAAACTTTGCTCCAGTTGCTGGGTGCGATCAGTGACTTGACGTTCAAGATTTTTGTTAAGATCTTGCACACGTTCAAATAATTTGACTTGCTGAATCGCGATCGCTACATGATTAGCCAATTGTCTGAGCAGATCGATCTCAAACCCTTCCCATTGGCGAGGAGCCGAACATTGGTGAGCAATTAATAAACCCCATAAGGTGTCACCAAATGAAATGGGGACTACAATATTTGCTTTAACTTGGAATCGTTGCAAAAGACTTTTATGGCAATCACTTAAGTTCGCCAGATCGACATCATTAATACTCGCAATAGAATTACTGAGATATTTTTGGATATATTCTTGATTGAAGCAAGGATCATTAACGCTACTTCCAAGAATTGATAGCTCAGGATCGTTAACAGCTTCGACAACAAATGTGCCATTCCAATTTTGATTGAACTGATAAATAGCGACACGATCAATGCGTAATAATTCTTGAGTCTCTTTAACCGTAATTGCTAAAATTTGATCGAGACTTAACTCTTTCTGAATCTTGAGTAAAATTGCATTTAATAAACGTTCTCTTTCGTTTTGATAGCGGAGTTGAGTCTCACCCTTTTTACGCTCGGTAATATCATAGTAACTACTTAAGTACATCCGCTTACCTTTATAAGCCATCAGCGTAGTAGAAACTAAGACATCTTTAAACGTGCCATCTCGATGACAGATGCGGGTTTCTATCGTCATCGGCAAGCCCGTTTCTTGAAGTTGCTGTAATCTTTGCAGAGCTTTATGATGTTCAGAGCGATCGGGATATAAAAAACTAGTAAAATCTTGATTAGAATTGGCTTCAGCGATCGTATATCCCGTGAGATTTTCCATCCCTGCATTAAAAATCGCAAAATAACCTGAGTCATCACTAAAGGTAATGCCTTCTTTAATCGATGTCAGCACTGTCCGCAGGCGTTCTTCACTGGCAAGCAATCTTTGCGTAGATTTGACTTGCTCGGTAATGTCGGTTTGAATGCCAATGTAGTTGGTGAGTTCGCCCTGCTCATTAAAGACGGGCGCAATGTACAAATCATTCCAAAATGGTGTGCCATCTTTGCGATAGTTGAGCAGCACCGCGTGACATTCGCGTTTTTCCTGAATGGCTTTATGTAAATCCAAAGTTCCTAGTTGATGCCGATCTCCCCGTTGCAAAAACCGACAATCACGCCCAATCACTTCTGAAGCATTATACCCTGTAATTCTTTCAAAGCTAGGGTTGACGTAAATAATTGGATTTTCAGGATCGGTAGCATTAGTAATCACAATTCCATTAGAGCTTGCGGCGATCGCCCGTTCGCGTAATTTCAAAGAATCTTCTACGCGGTTCCGTTCTGACACATCTCGCAAAGAGGCGACGACATAAACCATGCGATCTTCATCCATTGTCTCGGATACACGCATTTCTGCCGATGTGGTTTTACCGCGATTAAGAATATCGATGTCCGTACTTTCGCCTGCGACTACAGGCAACCCAAAAACTTCCCCCACAATATCTAGAGCCTTACGCCCAAACAGATTCTCTGCGGATTGATTAATGTAGCGAACAATTCCTTCGCGATCTACGACGACAAAAGCATCAGAAACTTCACTAATCAACTGAGTAAATTTTTGATCTTTAAATAGTTTAATTTGCGATTTAGAGAGGGAGGTATCAGTAATATCGCTACAAGTACCAACAATCTGTGGCAAATTACTATTTTCATCGATATTGAAAGATAGAGAAATCGCCAAAAGTCGATGAGTAACTAAATCAACTTTTACTTCGTAATCAACGCGCTGATGCGATCGCAAACATTGGTTAACATGAACATTCAATGACTGTGCAAATTCTATTGGCAGACATTCATGTGGTTGCAAACCAATCACATCAAATCTTTGCTCCTCACTACGCTCTCCATGACGCTCCCCATAAATAAGATGCACAAAGTAGTGATTAGTGATCGCAAATCGCAATGTAAATTCATTTGCATCACCATCATTTTTATTGTTGGCTTCATTGTTGGCTTTATTATTGGGATTAATCAAATCGGTTTTTGACTCAATAGTTAAGACAAAAACCCCGCTTTGAATATGATTGAGAATATTTTGCATTGCCAAGTTCCCCATCGAATATCTTGACCATGTTAATTTTACTTTATGGAAAATATACTAATCATTAATACTTTCAAGAGTTTCAACCGTTGACTGTTATCCTGAAATAAAAATAATTATTGGTAATCATTGGTAAATTTTATTATGTCCCTAAAACTTTCGGTTCCGTCCATCGGCTGTGCTATCTGTATTGAAACTATCACCAAAGCCATCCATGCTGTTGACGCATCGGCAATAATTGCAGGTGATGCCCCTAGTAAATCTTTAGATATCGTAAGCCAACTGCCCGAAACCAAAATCCGTGAGCTAATTGCGATCGCAGGGCATAAAGTGGCTGACTAATTTATTATTTCCCCTCAAAATTAAGCCAATATTAAGACTCAGTGCGCGTAGGAGATCAAATTAATGAATATGGCGATCGCTCAAGTAAAGCCCACAGTTCAAACACAAAATCAAGCGCCTGTAAAGAAATTGACCTTTGCCGAGTTTCTGGAATTTAGCATTGACACTGATGTTTTATATGAACTAGAGAATGGAGAATTAATTGAGATGGCTTTGGAGAGCGAGATCAATAGGCGCATTGCCATGTTTTTAGTGGCGTATTTGTTGCAGCTAGGCGTTTCCTATAGGCGAATCACGCTAAAAACAGAGATTGTAGTTCATAGCCGACAGGTGGGTGTGCGTGTACCTGATCTGGTAATTTTTTCGGAGGAGCTAGAACTTGCCATGCAGGGAGCCAAGCGATCGCTAGTTTTGATGGATATGCCGCCGCCGTTGTTAGTAGTGGAAATTGTCAGCCCCAATCAAGAGAGTCGGGACTATCGCTATAAGCGATCAGAATATGCGGCGCGGGGAATTATGGAATATTGGATTGTCGACCCGATCGCCCAAAAATTGACGATTTTGCAATGGGTTGAGGGCTTTTACGATGAGTTGGTGTTTACGGGAGAGATGGCGATCGCCTCACCGCTATTAGGAGAACTCGATTTGACCGCAGCCAAGATCTGGCAAAGCTAGTTACAAAAAAACAAAGTGCCGCGAAGCGGCACTTTGAGTGGTTAGCACAGCCTAAATATCGCAATAATCGCCTCTGGGTACATTAAAATCTCCAGACTTACCACCACTCTTATGGACCAGTCTTGCGTTAGAGATCACCATCGTCTTTTCTAAAGACTTCGCCATATCGTAAATAGTCAGAGCCGCGATCGCCGCCGCCGTCAACGCCTCCATCTCTACACCAGTCTCAGCCTTAGTTTTTACCTCTGCCTCAATCTGATACCCTGGAATATTTTCATCAAGCATAATCCGCACATCGACACTAGTTAAATTAAGCGGATGGCACATGGGAATTAAGTTTGACGTTTGTTTTGCCGCCATAATCCCCGCCAGTCTTGCTGTCCCCAGCACATCCCCCTTCGGTAAATTTCCTGCTTGAATTGCATCTAAAGTTGTTGTTCTCATGGATATTTCACACATTGCGATCGCCCGTCTCACCGTCTGCGGTTTATGAGTCACATCCACCATCTGAGCATTACCACTTTGATCAAGATGAGCGAGTGACTGAAGATTATCCGTATCCATAAAAGCTTTGCTGAAGTCCGCAGAATAGTATAAAAAATTTACCAGTAGTGTAGCTGGGTATAATTAAAATCCAAAGCCCTAAGCTGCGCGTGCGCTACAGCTTTTTGGGGTTTTATATTTAATTACAGTTTACTCGAATTATGTCTGAGACTATAAGTGAGTCCACAAATATTGAGATTTATGCCCAAAATCTAGGCGTGACTCAGGCGATCGCCACCCAATTGGCGCTACTAGTCCCAGCAGGGACAATTATTTTGCTAGAAGGCAACCTTGGCAGTGGCAAAACCACTTTTATGCAAGCTTTTGGTCGCGCCCTCGGCATTAGTACGACAATTACTAGCCCCACTTTTACGCTCATTGATGAATATACAGAGGGACGTTTGCCCCTCTATCACATTGATCTCTATCGCCTAGAACCATTTCAAGTCCCTAGTTTGCATCTCGAAGAATATTGGCGCGGTGAAGATTTTCCGCTCGGTGTCGTAGCGATCGAGTGGGCTAGTAAATTAATAAATATTCCGCCCCACCATCTCAAAATTAATCTCTCAATACCAAACTCCTCAAAAGCATCAATACAAGACTTGGTTGAGGCTGACGAGGATGTAGAATATCTGCCTCAAGAACGGATAATTCAATTAGTAGCCAAGGGTTCAAACTATGTTGAGATGATTAAGGAATTTCAATTTTAGTTAGATCACCTATCACCAGAAATTAGCTATCTTTATCCTTGGTTACTGATGTCTCAGATTCACTATCACCTTTAATTTCATCCTGAAAACCACGCAACGCCTGCCCCACACTGCGACCAATTTCAGGGATACGCTTCGCCCCAAAAATTGCCACACCAACAAGGGAAATTACAATTACCTCTGGCCAGCCGATTCCAAACATTGCTCTTACATCTCCTCAAACGCTTCTGCTATTCTCTTATTCTCTATCCAAATGACCAATAAGCATACCTAAAAAATAATGGAATCAACTATTACCTCAACTATTACTTGGACACTCGGTAGCACCGATCCTGATGCTGAGACAAATTTAGCGCGTATTGCTCAATGGTGGACAGCCCTTGCAGGTCAAGAAATTATCTGGCAACAGCGTCCATTGGCTGAAAATACTGATCGCGAAGCGATCGACTGGAGCAAACAATCCCTTGATGAGACTTTTACGATTCACAATCCCACTTTACGCGGCATTACCCTTTATTGGTTTAAGCCGAATAGTCCCGATGAACGCAATATCACTGTCGGCTATGTTCAGCTTGATTTACATAATCAAAAACTAGACATACTGCCATCATCAGGACGCAGTTATCAACTTCGGATTACCCTGCCCAAGATTGTCTATCAAAAAATTCAGATCACCGATCCCCAATTTGGTAGCCTCCTCCAATCAAACGGCGATGCTGTATTACTCTTTCGTGATGAAAAACAACGTCTAGAAATTCAAATTGATCTAAACGCCAACAATGTTAATTTACTTCAGCAAAAACTTGCGCCGTAAAATACTCATATCGTGAAATACGAAGTATTCTAACGAAACTAAAAGTAAATCTCCGTCTTTGTCCTATGATCTATGGCTAGGCAAACTTCTTAGACAACCTTGAATCACAGGTAAATCTATGGCACTTCAAGAACTCCCACCTCCGATTAGTCCGCGTCAGATGGATATGCTACGAGCAGTCGCAGCAATGGCTTGGGCAGATGGCAAGCTGGAGCCTGATGAAATCCGTCTCATGCTTGATGAATTTGCAACTTTATTTTCTACGTCGGAAGCTGAGCGTGATTCGCTGAAAATTCAACTTAAGGATTACTTAGGGCAGAATATTCCCCTCGAAGAAGTGATCCCGAATATCAAAAGCATCGAAGATCGCAAAATGATTCTGAGACTAGGCTATCAGGTTATACAGGCAAGTCGTCGCAATCCCGATGAGCCGATGATCAACCTTGATGAAGCTGCCGCCTATCAGAGGTTAGTCAGAATATTAGATTTACCAGCAGATGTTGTGGCTGAAATCGAAGGGGCGATCGCTTTAACGGATCAATCTCACCCTAACGGAATTGTTAAGGCGCTTGCCTCAAGACTGCATAAGTTATTGGGTAATTTTTAATAGGTGTGAAAAGAAATTCCCGAAAAGTTTTAAGTCAGCGCAAGGTGTTGTAATTGCACAAAAGACAAGTCAGTCAGTCATTCTGCTGATTAGCATTACCTATAGCCACAAACTCATATAAAGTAGTTACTTGTAGTGAAACTTTACAGCTATTTTCTAAGAGCCACTAAGAGCTATTATGCGGGATGCAACAGATCTTCAGCAAAAAATCATGTCCGCTCCATTCTTCGTGGGGCTGCCTGAAGCCGCCGTGATCAGGGCTACAGCCCACATGGTGACTCGCTCACATCCAGCCGATCAAGTAATTCTTCTGGAAAATGATTGGGGCAACTCAGTCTATTTTATATTGGGCGGCTGGACAAAAATCCGCACCTATAACCTTGACGGGAAAGAAATAACTCTAAATATTTTGGGCTTTGGCGAAATGTTTGGGGAAATGGCTCCACTCGATCAAGTACCCCGCTCAACTGATGTAATCACCCTTACGCCCACAACAATTGGCAGTTTGCCTGCATCCGATTTTGTCCATCTGCTTGAGACTGAACCAACCGCAGGTATTCACTTAGCTCGGCTCATGGCTAAGCGTTTGCGTCAAGTCAATCGCCGCTTGCGCCTACGCGAAGCTGATAGTACTTCTCGTGTTGCCGATGTTTTATTGTTCTTAGCGGAAGGACAAGGAACACAGGGAAGTAATGGTGTCGAAATCCCTAACCTACCCCATCGCGAGCTTAGTAGTCTCTGTGGTTTAGCAAGAGAAACAGTTACCCGCGTGCTTGGCAAGTTAGAGCGAAAAAATTTAATTCAGCGTATTGTTGATCGCGATGTGTTGTGCATTCTCAACGCTGAAGGTTTAGAAGCTTTGATGGTTTAAACGTCTTTGATGGTTTAAACGACAAGGTATCGTTTTACGTCACCTTGAGATCTGTTATCATTAGGCTCGTTATTTGGTAGGTAAAAAGTACAAATGCTGAATCCAGTTGATTTCAGCGGTAGGTCGTTTCATTTTGTCGGTATTGGCGGCATCGGCATGTCCGCGATCGCCCATATTTTGGCTAAGCAAGGATTTACGGTTTCTGGCTCTGATCTTAGTAGCAATCGCATCACTAAAAAGCTGCAAGATCTTGGTGTCAAAGTTTTTCAAGGACATAATGCAGATAACATCGACTTGGCAAGTGCGCCACAAGTTGTCTGTTCTACTGCCATAAATCAACAGAATCCCGAATTCCAAGTGGCTCTCGCCAACGGGTTGCCAATTTTGCATCGTTCCGATTTGTTAGCCGCTTTGATCGAACAATTTCAAGCGATCTCCGTTGCAGGAACCCACGGCAAAACGACAACTAGCAGTCTGGTCGGTTTTTTATTGCTTAAGGCTGGGCTTGATCCTAGTATCATCATTGGCGGCGAAGTCAGTGCTTGGGAAGGTAATGCTCGTCTGGGGCAAGGCAAATATTTAGTTGCTGAAGCTGATGAATCTGACGGGACATTAGTGAAATTCTCCTCACATATTGGCATCATCACCAATATCGAGTTAGATCATCCCGACCACTATCACAGTCTCGAACAGGTAATTGAAATTTTTCTTGCCTTTGCCAAGCGATGTGAAATAGTTGTCGGCTGTATTGACTGCCCCACCGTAAAAGCGCATATTCATTCAGATATTACCTATAGTCTGAGCGATCGCAGTGCCGACTATCTAGCAACTGATGTTGAGTACAATTCTTCGGACACACAAGCAACCGTGATTGAGCGCGGTAAAGTCTTAGGCAGAATTTCCGTGGGACTTCTAGGTAAACATAATTTGAGCAATGTGTTGGCAGCGATCGCTGTGGCGCGTCATGTTGGCGTTGAATGGCAAGCGATCGCTGAGTCGTTACCTGATTTTGTCGGTGCAAGTCGCCGTTTTGAAATCAAGGGCGTACAGAAGGGAATCACTTTTGTCGATGATTATGCACATCATCCCAGTGAAGTAATTGCGACTTTGGCTTCGGCAAGACAACAAAATACAACTAGTCGAGTAGTCGCCATTTTCCAGCCCCATCGCTATAGCCGCAGCCTCAAGTTTTTGGAAGAATTTAGCCAATCCTTTGCTGACGCAGATGTTGTTGTTGTCACCGATATTTATGCCGCCAGTGAAATTAACGATGGCAAGATTACAGGCGCACAAGTTGCTGAAGCGATCGCAACCCATCACGCTATGGTTTATTATCAGCCGACCCTAAAGGACGTGCAGTCATTTTTAGTGAAGAACTTGCAATCAGGCGATCTCGCCGTATTTTTAGGTGCTGGGAATCTGAATCAAGCGATCGCCCCAACAATGCAAGAACTCACAGTTTAATTTAGGTTTAAGCACAATCTCGTTTCTTATTTAGCCAATGTCCGTTGATACCCAGCCACTAATTCGCGCCAATATCTCCCTAGCAGGCTTAACCTCTATGAAAGTTGGGGGTGCGGCGGAATATTTTATTTCCCCTCGTTCATCAACAGAATTAGCTGAGAGTTTAGCTTGGGCAAGCGATCGCCATTTGCCAATCACAATTATCGGTGCGGGTAGCAATCTATTAATTAGTGATGAAGGATTAGCGGGGTTAGTCATCTGCACTAGACATTTGCGCGGTATTGAATTTGACGAAACCTCTGGACAAGTAAACGCTGCCGCAGGAGAACCCGTGGCTCGTCTTGCCATGCAAATCGCTAGTCATGGTTGGACTGGATTTGAATGGGCGATCGGTATCCCTGGAAGCGTGGGCGGCTTAGTGGTGATGAATGGTGGAGCGCAGGGTGGCTCTGCTGCTGATTGTGTCGTTTCAGTACAGACTGTGACCTTAACTGGTGAAACGCAGGTACTTTATCCGCAAGATTTAGATTTTAGTTATCGTACGTCCGCTTTACAAGGCTCGGAATTACTGGTGACAGAGGCAACTTTTAAATTTGATATGGGTGGCGATCCAGAGGCGATCGCTGCCGACACCGAAGCAAAACTTAAAGCAAGACATAGCACCCAGCCCTACCATCTACCAAATTGCGGCAGTGTATTTCGCAATCCTTTACCCCATTTTGCCGCCAAATTAATTCAAGATGCGGGGCTGAAAGGCTATCAAATCGGCAACGCTCAAGTTTCAGAACTACATGGAAATTTCATTGTTAATCTCGGTAATGCAAAAGCCGAAGATATTTTCAGTCTCATAGAACACATCAAGCAAGTAATTAGCGATCGCTATGGTGTGGTACTGGAAACCGAAGTCAAGCTGATCGGTAACTTCTAAATTTTTGAGGGTTTCCAACACTCGCGTTGAACTAAAGATAGATTTAACATTTAAGTATTTACATTACGAAACAATTGCCCTAATCTAATTACATAGCGAAAGCTTAATTATTAATTTCCATAACTAATTCATACCCAAACGGATTATCTGCAATTATGACCACAGCAGTCCAAAGACGCGAAAGCGCATCGGTCTGGGATCAGTTCTGTAACTGGATCACCAGCACCAACAACCGTCTATACATCGGTTGGTTCGGCGTACTAATGATTCCTTGCTTGCTCT
>JBIKYX010000030.1:0-39779 GCA_044355035.1 Pseudanabaena sp.
ACCACTGCCAACACGGACGAAGAAGGACGTGCGCTCCTGAAAGCAGTTGGTATGCCCTTTAGAGAATCATAAGTAGATCGAATTAGGAGATAAGGATGGCTACCAACGACACCATCTCGGACATGCTGACCCGCATTCGCAATGCAACACTTGCCAAGCACCAAACAACTTCCATTCCTGCCACAAGAATGACGTTGAGCATCGCCCGAGTGATGAAACAAGAAGGTTTCATCGTAGATTTTGAAGAAACAGGCGAAAGTATCGACCGTGCATTGGTCGTTGCCCTCAAATATGAAGGCAAAAATCGTCAATCGATTATCAAGCGCCTCAAGCGAGTCAGCAAACCTGGTTTACGGGTTTACTCCAACTCCAAAGAATTACCCCGTGTATTAGGTGGGATCGGCATTGCGATCATTTCCACCTCTAAAGGGATCATGACCGATCGCGAAGCCCGTAAACAGGGTGTCGGCGGTGAAGTCCTTTGCTATATCTGGTAATTCAGATCTTTTAGGTTATCTATCTAGATCTGGTAATTCAGGCTGTTAACTCAGCAAATAACATCACAAGCAACGGAAAACAGACATGTCTCGTATTGGAAAACGTCCCATTCCTCTTCCCCCTAAAGTTGCGGTATCCATCGTAGGGCAAGAGGTAACTGTCAAAGGACCGAAAGGAGAATTAAAGCGTGTGTTGCCAAACACCGTAGAAATTCTCCAAGAAGAAAGCAACTTGATTGTCAATCGCGCCAATGAGTCTCGTCCCGCAAGGCAACAACACGGGCTTTTTCGCACCCTAGTTGCCAATATGGTCGAAGGTGTATCCACTGGCTTTCAGCGCAAGTTGGAAATTCAAGGGGTTGGTTATCGTGCCAACCTGAACGGCAGCAATATTGTTCTTACTGTTGGCTATAGCCATACCGTTGACATCATTCCTCCCGATGGAGTTTCCCTAGGCGTTGAAGATGCTGCTGGCAAAAAAGTCCCTCAAGGCACATTCATTGTTGTTGAAGGCATTGACAAAGAAATCGTTGGTAACTTAGCGGCTAAAATTCGCGCTGTGCGTCCACCTGAAGTATATAAAGGTAAGGGCATTCGTTACCTTGGTGAATTTGTCAGACGTAAGGCTGGTAAGACGGGTAAAAAATAAGGTATAGAAATATGAGTGTCAGTCGTAGACAAGCAACCATAAGCCGCCATAAGCGAATTCGCAAAGGTATGTCAGGCACATCCGAACGCCCTCGCTTGGCAATTTATCGCTCTAACAATCACATCGTGGCGCAAGTAATTGATGATGTAGCTCAGCATACTCTCGTGGCTGCATCAACCCTTGAATCAGATGTTCGCACGGGACTCGGCTCCACGGCTAATTCTGAAGCTTCGGCTAAGGTCGGGGCTTTGATTGCCGAAAGAGCGATCGCCCAAGGAATTACCAAGGTCGTATTTGATCGCGGTGGAAACCTCTATCATGGAAGAGTCCAAGCTCTCGCTGAAGCAGCCCGCGAAGCAGGTCTCGACTTCTAATGTATCCAACAGTGAATTAGTAGATAGAAAAATATGGCTAAAAATAGAGAATCAAGACCAGGTGGTGGTCGCGACAGTGGCAGCGGCGACAGTGGCGATAACAACCGCGATGAAAAACGCAAAGGTAAGCGCGAGGGCAAAAAAAGCGATCGCGCCCGTACCGAGAAAGAATCCGAATGGCAAGAACGAGTTGTCCAAATCCGTCGTGTAACTAAGGTTGTCAAGGGTGGTAAAAAACTCAGCTTCCGTGCGATCGTGGTCGTCGGTAATGAGAAAGGACAAGTTGGCGTTGGTGTTGGCAAAGCTGCTGACGTTATCAATGCTGTTAAAAAAGGTGTTGCCGATGCTAGAAAACATGCGATCGACGTGCCTTTGACCAAGAGCAACTCCATCCCTCATCCTACCAATGGTATCGGTGGCGGCGCGAAGGTCATCATCCGTCCTGCATCCCCTGGTACTGGGGTAATCGCTGGTGGAGCCGTGAGAACAGTTCTGGAACTTGCTGGTGTCAAAAATATTTTGGCGAAGCAACTCGGGTCAAGCAGCCCTCTCAACAATGCTCGTGCAGCAATCAATGCCCTTTCCACATTGCGTACCTTTGGTGAAGTTGCCAGAGCGCGTGGAATTACGCTGGAACAGCTATTTAATTAAACATTTTTAAATTCTTGCGTAGCAAGAATTTAAAAAAAGAAGATAAGGAAAAACTATGAGAATCGACGATCTTCAGCCTCAAGAAGGTTCACAGCATCGCAAGCGTCGGATCGGACGCGGAATTGCCGCAGGGCAAGGTGCTAGCGGTGGATTTGGTATGCGCGGTCAAAAATCTCGTTCAGGTCGTCCCACCAGACCTGGTTTTGAAGGCGGTCAAATCCCCCTTTACAGACGAGTACCCAAACTTAAGCACTTTACAATTGTTAATCCTAAACATTTCACAATTGTTAATCTTGACCAATTAAGTGGTTTACCTAGTGGCACTGTAGTAAGTCTTGAGTCGCTGATGGACGCAGGAATTATCACTCAAAACGACGGTGTGTTAAGGGTATTAGGAAGAGGCGAAGTTAGCACAGCGCTGACTGTTCACGCTCATTCGATCACCGCATCGGCAAAAGCTAAAATCGAAGCGGCTGGCGGCACTGTTGAAGTCGCAGCCTAATCAGAAGAGAATATGTGGCGGAGTGCTTAGCGCTTCGCCACATATTCTCTTTTTTGGTTTTAATTCTTGGTTTTAAAGTTTAGGCAAGGGGCTTAAGCACCTTGTTACTCAACGTTACTCAACACCGCTTTACAATATCTGAATATCGATTAATTTTTTGGTTGGGCGATTGCCCAACTCATAATCACTAGCTTTGAGGTAAGTGTCGTTATGGTTGTAAGTAAAGGAAAGACCCCAACAGCACAAGAAACCTTTATGCAAATGGCTCAAGCCGCAGGGTTGCGTGGGCGTTTGCTGGTTACTGTTGGCGTTTTAATATTAGTCAGACTGGGAATTTATTTACCATTACCAGGGGTCGATCGCCTACGATTTACGGAAATTGTCAAAAATAACGCCGTAGTTAGTTTTTTAGATATTTTCTCTGGTGGCGGTTTGTCACTACTTGGTATTTTTGCCCTTGGCATTTTGCCATTTATTAACGCCTCGATCATTATGCAATTAATGACCTCGGCACTACCGACCTTAGAAAACCTCCAAAAGAATGAAGGTGAAGCAGGGCGAAGAAAAATTTCTCAGTACACCCGCTATGTCGCCTTTGTCTGGGCGATGATTCAAAGCTGGGGCTTAGGCGTTTGGGTACAGAACTCTAACGTTTTGTTGTCATCTGAATCAGTGTCAAACTGGATCACGGTCGGCGATGGGCGCGTAATCTTTTCTAGCTTTATTTTTCAGACAACGGTGGCTCTCGCCGCAGGGTCAATGTTTGTGATGTGGGCGGGTGAACTGATTACCGAAAAAGGTGTGGGTAATGGCGCTTCACTGTTGATTTTTATCAGTATTGTTGCCAACTTGCCAAAGTCTCTCGGTGACACGATCGCTCTAGCCCAAAAAGATAGCTCACGAGTTGGCGGGGTGATCCTGCTGCTGGTGATTTTCTTGGTAATGATCGTGGGCATCGTATTCGTGCAGGAAGGTACGCGACGCATCCCGATTATTTCGGCACGTCGTCAGGTCGGTCGTAAGCTCTATCGCGAACAAGCTTCTTATTTGCCTTTGCGCTTAAATCAAGGCGGTGTTATGCCAATCATTTTCGCTTCATCGGTGATGATTTTGCCAGCTTACTTGAGTCAAAGTATTAACAACGAAGCATTTGTGGCGATCGCTACTTGGGTATCGCCGAGCGGTGCTGGACATATTCCTGTGTATATGTTGTTAATTCTCGGTTTTAGCTTCTTCTATTCGACATTGGTCTTAAATCCTGTCGAGTTGTCGCAAAACCTCAAAAAGATGGGAAGCAGTATTCCCACAGTCCGCCCAGGTAAAGCGACATCAGATTATATCGGTGCTGTTCTTAATCGCCTAACTTTACTTGGTTCCGTATTTTTATGCGGAATTGCGATTATTCCTAGTGCCTTGGAAAAAGCCACAGGCGTATCCACATTTAGCGGAATTGGTGCGACTTCGTTACTGATTTTGGTGGGTGTAGCGATCGAAACCTCGAAGCAAGTTCAGACCTATGTGATCTCTCAACGTTATGAAGGCATGGTTAAACAATAATGCCTAGAGTAATTTTGATGGGTCCCCCTGGGGCTGGTAAAGGTACGCAGGGTGAGATTTTGGCTGACACTTGGCAAGTGCCGAAAATTGCCCCTGGTGATATTTTTCGGGCTGAAATTAAGCAAGGCACTGAGCTAGGTCTGAAAGTTAAGTCTTTTAGTGATTCTGGTCGTCTTGTACCTGATGAAGTTGTAATTGAAGTAATTGAGTCTAGATTAAGACAGCCTGACACTCAAGTTGGTTGGATTCTAGATGGATTTCCGCGTACTGTGGCTCAAGCTGAGGCTTTGGATACTTTATTAGCCGAAATTAATCAGCCCTATGATTCGGTGATCAATCTTGATGTGCCAGATCAGTTTTTAGTCGATCGCTTATTAGCAAGGGCGATCGATCAGGGGCGTGCTGATGACACTGAAGAGGTGATCAAAAATCGTCTAGAAGAGTACAACGCTAAAACCAAACCTTTGTTGGAATTTTATGGTGAGAATGTTACTCAAATTGATGGCACACCGTCGATGCCAGAGGTAACAGAAACCATCAAAAAATTCTTTGCCGCTTAGTTTGCAGTTTAGACAGATACCCTGAGAGCAAAAATCCCAAATGTAGGGGTAATTCATGAATTGCCCCTAGGCTAGAACAACGGTTTCAATTGCCTTTGCGTAAGTCTTAAACACATCGAAATATCAGAATTTATACCAAATTTAGGAGAAGTTGCTTGTCAAAAGAAGATTCTATTGAAATGGAAGGGACGGTAACTGAGTCACTTCCTAACGCTATGTTTCGAGTCGCCCTCGACAATGGCTTTAATGTCCTCGCTCACATTTCGGGTAAGATCCGCCGTAATTACATTAAAATTTTGCCAGGCGATCGCGTCAAAGTGGAATTAACTCCCTATGACCTCACCAAGGGACGGATTACCTACCGTCTCAAAAACCAAGGCGGCGGGAAAAAATAACGAGTGGGGCGGCAAAGCCGCCCCACTTATTTTATGTCTATTTGATTCCTTGGTTCTCAAATAAAAAAGATAATGGATAACTAGGATTCTCGGCAAATCCTAAAATACCGCGATCGCGATGTTCGTAGACTAATTGATCGTTGGTATCAAAAAGGAATGTTGCGCCACGCTGAGTCATGTATGAAGCATCAGGGACATAGGCGTTCCAATTACCGAGAACTTCTGCCATATTTCGTAATCGTAACGTGGCTAGTTCAAAGGGTCGCTGAAATCCACGACCACCTGCCCATTGGAAGAAAGAGCCTTTTAATGGGGGTAATGGTGCAGCTTTGATTATTTCGTCATCGGCTATTAACTGCGGTGCATGGCGATCGCCTCGATAACCGCGAAACACTTCTTTTAACGTGCCTTGGCTACCAATTCCTGCACACATCAACATTAAATTTACCCAAGCACTTTGTCCAGATGACAACAATGGAAGCTTAGTTGTTAGTCCTGCATAGAGATCTAATTGGCGATGGATTTCTCCAGTGGGATCGACAAATAACCAACTAGCATCGAAACCTGTAAATTTGCAAAAATATTGTCCCGACTGGCGATCTCCGATTCCTACTGCTCTAACTGCAATTCCTGCTGACTGAATTCGCTCAATTTCTCTCTGTATCCACCAAATATATTCAAGGCTATCAAAATCTCCTAATTGGGAAAGGACTAAGATTAACCTGCGTGATGCTGATGGACAACCATCAAAAATTGAGGCGATCGCACCATCGCTAACACGCTGTCGTTGAGTTTGACTAAGAATTTTTAATGGATCTTGTTGCATAGTCTGTATTAATTCATTACGCTGTTTGCTCAATCATGGAACATAATATGCCCACTATTTTCGATATTTCCTTAATAGAGTACTCATCTAAATCAATATAAATTCCGTTGCCATCAAGTTTTAGAAATTTCCAAATATTCCCTGAAGTAACCACACCATAAATTTTAGCTAAAGTCGTTCCTTCCTGTTGATTAAATATGCGAGAAGCAATCATTTCGGCTGCACATTGCCCTAATCCACTCATAATGTTTTCATTTTTGGCTTCGACTACGGTAATTACGGGAGTATTTAAGAACAATTGCTCAGGGGATTGGCTAATAATAAAATCACAAAACCCAGTTAAATCACGCTCTTTATCAATATTCAATTCAATTCCAGAAAAAAAGCTGATCTCTTTATTAAACATTTTCCTTATTTCAATCAATACAGGAGCAATAATTAACTCAGAACGAGCTTTTTCCGTATTGACAGCAACGGCTAGGGAAACGTTGTCTAATAATGTCTGCTTTAAATGATCGCCAATTTCACGAGACTGAATATTAGAAAACAAATCTACTTTTTCAATTATTTCAATATCAAAGTCTTTTTGAATTTTTTTGATTGTAAAGTTACTATATGGCATGAATTTTATCCCAAGTGTACTTTTCAGATAAATTTTCAATCTGACTAAGAGTTTACTCTGCTGCGAGATTTGTGATCACACTATTTAGAATGCGATCGCTATTACCGTAAGCCTTGGTTTATGGGCAATTGCATCCATAATTATTTAATTCTATAACGGTTATCATCCTGAAAATTAATGGTTTTATACTCCACGTTTGAGCATACTGTGATGTCGAGTAGCGATGCTCTTTCTTTAAAGACTTGATTGATACTCTCTATAGTTGAAGAGACCAATTCTTCAACTACGCCAAATGGATAAACCAAAATGAGATCGATATCTTGGTAAATCTCTCGTCTTAAATACGATCCAAATATGTATACCTGAAATCCAACGGGGATCGAGGCTTTATTGATCAGAGATTTTGAGTGATTAAGACGACCTGATCTCTCATCTTGTGGGAGATAGTTTAAGAACTCATCTCCATCTTTGCGAATTGCCCCCATAAAAGTCTTGATTGTGAATAATCCGATCTTATTATTAATGCAGAGGCATTTGGCTTCCTCTGTATAAGCACCATAATAGTTAGAGCAAATGATTGCATCAACCGATGGATCAATCGCCATGATCTGTTCAAACGTATATTCAGTAAAAAAATAAGTGTTTGTTGCAAATACTCGAAGACTTCGCTTATTTTTAAGCTCAACATCAAACATTGCTATGTTAAGCTTCTCCATTCGAGTAATAAACGAATGGTTTGCCAAGAATTCTTCAATGTACTTTGAAACTGTTGCTTTTCTATATTCAAGCTCTTCTTCAGGTCTCCTCTCTATAATTTCTATATTCAAGCCGAGTCTCTGTTTAATAAATTCATCAAATCCTCGTGGAAATAGTTTGTAATCGTTGATCTTTTTCTCTAACAGACAGTTGTCTTGAAAAGAATCTGCATGAATTTTATAGCTCATCATTTGCCGATATACTTCCCATGGATAAGGAAAATTCCCTTTATTAGCCTCTATCAAACCAATAATTCTTTGATTGTTTGGAAGAATTGTGTCTAGACATCTTCGCCGCCAGATGGTAAGCGCATCTCCAGAAGTTCCCTCAAATACCTGAGTTGAGAAAGGTCCATACTCTTCAAAAATAAATTTGTTTTCAACCAAGAGATCGTTGACTCGCTCAAGCAGATCTTTTTCATTTCTAAGCTGAGGAAAATCAAAAAGAGAATTTATCTTTAGTGCATGAGATGATTTCCATACTCGCATTTGATTGACAGGAAATTTATCTTCTAATTCATCAACAACTTTATGGCATTCGAGACAAAGCATTATCAGATTTGAAATACCATCTTTATCAATATAATCGGCAAGTTCATGCTCACTTCGAGGTCCATTTTTACCATAACCAATGATATGAGCTACATTAGCAAAGCTGACAATATCATCTTCAACTGTAGCCAAAAGATATTTGTTACAATTTGGATTTTGACAAAAACCACCGCATTGTGACCAAAGTTGACGAACAATGTTTGTTGGAATGTTTTTGCGACTCATTATTGCTCATTAACTGCTAGGTTACATATTATTTTAGATTTTAATATTGTGAGGCGTTAGTTTTAGGCGATCGCCCTAACAATCTATCTACTAAAGGCGATCACTATTGTTGTGAGTTGTGACTTGTAGGTGATCCCTACGAATTGAACGATAACGTTTAGCTAATTGACTGAGATCTTTTTTAAAACGGGAAGTCAGAAAAATTTCGATAGAATTACTCGACATCAATCCCCTCCCACATCTGAGATAGAGGAATGGTTTGCCCACTCATTGCCTCTTTGAGTCCTTGTTTAATACCTTCGATAACAATATCATCAGGGGTATCATCAAGATCCTCACGGGTTTTTTCGACTAAATAATGTAAAACTTCTTGCTGCTCATTAAGCGAAAGTTGATCGATCAAAGTGAAAACCTGATCTTTTGTAATTTGTAAAGTTAGCATAAGTGTAGATTCCCTTAAGTCTTACTTATAAATTTAGCAAAATATTATTTCTATTGCCTAAATTATAACGGTACACAATCCCCAACTCTTCACAAAACTCCCGAATCATGCGATCGCCCCAACAATCTATCTCCTAAAGGCGATCGCTATTGCTGTGAGTCGTGATTTATGGGGAGATCGCTTCAACGATATATTTCCCAAAAGTTTTCCAAAGGTTTCCTAAACGTGATCACTATTATTGTGAATCATGAGTTCTGCAATCCACTCTTGTAAAATTATCGGAATTAAACTAAACTTAGTTTGTAGACTTAGTTCTTGAAAAGTATGGAAACTATAAATATCCATCAAGCTAAAACAAATCTATCTCGCCTATTGTCTCGTGTAGAGAATGGAGAAGAAATTATTATTTCAAACCGAGGTGTTCCAATTGCCAAGTTGGTTCCATTTCGGACAACTTCAGATCGCAGATCTAGTTTGGGACAAGATCGAGGAAGGTTTGTCGTACCCGATGACTTTAATGCCCCTCTGCCGAAAGAAATTTTAGCTGCTTTTGAGGGTGATTTCGAGTGAAACTTTTACTAGATACTCAATGTTGGTTGTGGTGGTTTTCTCAGCCAGAAAGATTAAGTGAGGAAGCGATTAACCAAATTGCGGATGAGACTAATCAGGTATGGTTCTCAGTTGCTAGCGTCTGGGAGATTGGCATTAAAGTTTCAATTGGCAAATTGCCACTTCCAGAAAAAATAGACGATTACATTTCCACTCGGATGATTCAATTAGGAGCGCGATCGCTTGAAATTACAGCCTCCCATGCTTTACAGGCATCTGCGCTACCTTTATTTCATCGCGATCCTTTTGACAGAATGTTGATCGCTCAATCTCAGATAGAGGGGATGACGCTTGTGAGCGCAGATTCAATGTTTGATAGATATGATGTTTCTGTAATTTGGGCAGCGAGTTAGTGAAAACATAGATATCGAAGAATTATCACAAGTAACATCAGGCGATCGCACCAACAATCTATCTCCTAAAGGCGATCGCTATTACTGTGAGTCGTGATTTTTAGGCGATCATGATACCAGTTAAATCAAAATTTTTTACATTTGCGTTAATATTACATAAAGAAATTACTGAGTTAGTCATGTAAACGAATCGCTTTGTCTGAAAATTAAAAGGACTTGGATAATATGACAGCTATTTTGGAAAAAATAAAAGATAAAGCTTGGACTGATGAAGAGTTTATGGCTTTAGCTGATGATGGCGATCGCTATGAAATTGTAGATGGAGAGTTGGTAAACTTGGGCAATTCAGGCATGGAGCATGGGAATATTGGCATATTCCTTGGTGGGCTAATCGAGATATTTGTAAGACAGCATAATCTTGGCGTTACTTGCGACTCCAGTACAGCATTTAAAATGAAAGGAGGTAATAAGCGATCGCCAGATATTTCTTTTGTGAGTAAAGAGCGATTGATTGGGCTGAAACGATTACCTAAAGGCTTTTTTGATGGTGCGCCCGATCTGGTTGTTGAGATTATCTCCCCAGGCAACACCTTTGACGAAATTCACAACAAGATTGAAGAATACTTTGCAAGTGGAACTAGACTGCTATGGGTAATCCATCCTGATGAAAGATATGTGCTGGTTTACCATAGCCCTCAGCCCGATCGCCTATTGCGAGGCGATGATATTTTAGATGGAGAAGATGTAATTTTAAACTTCAAGGTTCCAGTCAGCGAGTTGTTTAGAACTTTGTGGTTCTAGTTGAGGAGTTAGGCGATCGCTATTGTAATAGCGATCGCTATGCATTCTGACAGTGATTGTTAGAACTGAGTAGAAGCATTCACATTATTGGACGGCTGCAAAGTCGCAATTTGTTGCTGTACTGATGGAGAATACAACCTCAAATAGTTCCAATAGTTACCAAGAACCTTAGATACATAATCCCTCGTTTCTTCGTAAGGAATACTATTCACAAACTCATCGGGATCGCCCACACCACGCGACTCAACCCAACCAGCCACAGCCCCAGGACCTGCATTATAGCTAGCCACCGCCAGCATGGAGTTATCTCCATATCGGCTATGGGTATAGTCCAGATACCAAGTTCCGAAACTAATATTGTCCGCAGGATTATCGAGATTATAATTGGTTAGTCCCTTTTTGCTGGCAATCCATGATCCTGTATCGGGCATGATTTGCATTAAGCCGATCGCCCCAGCACTGGAACGGATTTGGGCTTCAAATCTGGACTCTTGACGCATTAGACCAATTACGAGAGCAGGAGAGAGTTTCCGTTCGCGTGACCAGTTGGCGATCGTATCCCAGTAATGGAATGGATAGAGTGACTGCATATAAGCAGGGTGTTGTTTGATCTTGACGATCTCCGCTTTTTGGGCAGGGGTAACATCTAGCCAATCCAAACTTTCAAGGGTTTTAATCCCAATTAAATTATCTTGAACCGCTACACGCAACACGCCATCGGTAAAGACTTCACTAGGTTCGAGATTGCGCTTGTTTTTAATCTCAGTTTGCCATTGCGATCGCGCATCACGATCTAAACCAAGAATATACAACTCTTGCAGTTTTGCCGATCCCGCAGGTAAAGCTTGTCTGGCACTGGGAATAGATATGGCGGGTGCGGTATATCTGGCGGTGGTAAAAGTGCCAACCTGCCAACCGAGAGAAGAAGCTGATCGCCATGCATAATAGGATTCTGGATGTTGACGGATGGCAAACTCAAAGAAATTCTTGGCTCTAGCTTTATCACCAACTTGATTCGCCCATTTCCCCGCCCAAAAACTTGCTTCCGCCGCCGCTTCACTCTTGGGACTGCTAGCGATTAACATCTCAACTGTAGCGATCGCATTAGTCAATTGACCAGCCCGCCCTTGTCCTTTGGCAATGCGCCAACGCAGTTCACCCGCAGCATCGCTATCACCGTATTTCTCTAACAATAGATTACGATGACCGCTTGCAGACTTGGGACTACCCAGTTTATCCGCCAAAAGTCCCGCCTTGATTGCTAAAGCTTCTCCCGCCGCTTCGGGATAATTGGCGATAATCCGATCGCAAGCCGCAACTCCTGCTTCAGCCGAATCAATCTGCGTAATCCGCACTAGAGCGCGTGGGGCTTGTGGGCTTGTAGGAAACTGCTGCACTACGCGATTGTAAGCGGCGATCGCGGAGTCAGTTTGGCGGCTACGATGTAAACTACGCGCATATTTATAGGCAGTGATCGGATTGGATGTGGCACGGGCATAAGATTTAGCCGCCTTGCCAAATTCAAATTTATCAAAATAAGCATCAGCGATCGCCCACCATTGATCACCCGTGAGGTTAGGCGAACTGGCGACAAGGCGATCTAAAAATGGCTGAGATTCTCGGTAATCACCAAAATATGTGGCTAGATGGGTCAGTAAATCAATGCGGTTAGGGGCTTGGGATAATAAACGCAGGATAACTTCTTGCGATCGGGGATGGGCGGGAAATTTATCTAAAAGCTGTTGAGTTTGTCCCAAAGCAAATAGAGCCTCGGCGGCGGCGGAACTCTCAGGAAAACTCTTTAAAATCGTTTCCCAATTAGCTTTTGCCGATTGTAAATCACGCGCTTGGGTTTGCGCCTGTGCGCGTTTGAGAAGCACAAAATCAGCCAGCACTGGATATTCTATTTCCAATTTATCCAGAGCGGCGATCGCTTCTTTGGGCTTGCGACTATTGATATAGAGATCGGCAAGTACAAACCTAGCGCGAATACGGTCAATACTGGAATCCTGTTGATTGGCTTGGGTTTCTAACTTAGCAAGCCTTTGATCGATGGGAGAATAGGTAAGGGGATCGAAAGATTTACTATCTCGGTTATTAGCTAAGCTAGCATTTACAGCAAGATTTGACTCAGAGGAAGCTGTAATTAGTGGGGCGCTAGCTCCTGCTAATGTAGCACTGAGCATCAGTACGATTGACCAACGCATTAATTTTTTCATCCTGATCCGTTCTTAATCAGCAGTATCTTAACATTGTTTTAATCTTCTTCCCCCTTTTTTAAGGGGGATTGAGGAGGATCTCTTCGGATCTCTGACCGTAGAAACTAATTCTGAAATGGTCACTTAAAGAGAAGGTTGGCGCTTATGCCATTCCGTTGACTGCTCATAGCCATAGGCGACTTGCAACAATACATCCTCTCGCAACACATTCGATATCAGTTGTAAACCGATTGGCATTCCCTTCGAGTCAAATCCACAGGGAATACTAATCCCTGGTAAACCCGCCAAATTCACAGGAATTGTCATCAAATCCGATAGATACATTCCTAATGGATCTTCGGTTTTACTACCCGATTTAAAAGCGGTTGTGGGAGCAGTAGGACAAACCAAAACATCTACTTGCTCAAAAGCCTTTTGGAAATCTTGAACAATCAAAGTTCTCACCTTTTGCGCCTTCAGATAGTAAGCATCGTAATAACCTGCGGATAACACATAGGTTCCAATCATGATCCGCCGTTTCACTTCCGCACCAAAGCCTTGTTCACGAGTATTCTCATACATACTCAATAGATTCTCCGCGCTCTCATCGCGCAATCCATACTTCACGCCATCATATCGAGCGAGATTTGCTGAAGCCTCAGAAGGAGCAATAATGTAATAAGTCGGTAATCCATAGCGGAACCGAGGACAGGAAATCTCGATCACTTCCGCACCCAATTCCTCAAAATGAGCGATTGCCTTTCTCACCGCAACTTCCACTTCACTATCTAAACCTTCACCAAAGGTTTCGGTAATCACACCAACTTTTTTACCCTTGAGAGACTGGCTTAAATCTGGTGTTAATAAGGCTGCATAGTTAGGAATTTCGATATTAATACTGGTGGAATCCTTGGGATCGTAACCCGCGATCGCCTGTAAAAAAATCGCCGCATCTTCAACAGTATTTGCAAAAGGTCCAATTTGATCCAGTGATGAGGCAAAAGCAACTAAACCAAACCGCGAAACTAATCCGTAAGTTGGCTTCAGCCCCACCACACCACAATAGGACGCTGGTTGTCGAATTGAGCCGCCTGTATCCGAACCAGTGGCAATTACACATTCACCGCCCGAAACCGCCGCCGCCGATCCGCCCGATGATCCTCCAGGCACATAATCAGTATTCCAAGGATTTGTAGTTTGCGCGATCGCCGAGTTTTCCGTAGAGCTACCCATGGCAAATTCATCAAGGTTAGTTTTACCAACCATTACCGATCCCGCCGATCGCAATTTTGCCGTAATCGTGGCTTCGTAGGGCGGCACAAAATTTCGCAGCATATTCGAGCCGCAAGTGGTGGGTACTCCCTTCACACACATATTGTCCTTGATCCCCATCGGCACACCTGCGAGCAGTGGTAAATTTTCACCTGCGGCGATCGCTGCATCAATGGCTTGGGCTTGAGCGATCGCGATTTCAGGAGTAACGGTGACAAAGCTATGTAATTTCGGCTCTAGCCGATCAATACGATCTAAATACTCTTGAGCAATTTCGGTTGCTGATCGCTCTTTATTAATTAAGGTCTGACGAATTTTGGCGATCGACATCATAAAAGATCTAACTTTTTCTTGGGTTTAATTCTTAAGTATAAAACCAAAGAAGCTGATTAACCCACGTCGTAGGCGAATCAGCTTCTTTGATATTTATCTTCTTCCCCCTTTTTAAGGGGGATTGAGGGGGATCTCTTAGAAAATTAGAACAAACCAAGAGTCAATGACTTGTCAATTGGCATGGTGGAGCCGATACCCAACCAGAGGGTAAACGCAGTACCAAACAAAAACACAGCCATTGCGACAGGGCGGCGGAAAGGATTTTGGAACTTGTTTACATTCTCAATGAAAGGAATCAAGATCAAACCAACGGGGATCAAGCTTTGTAGCAATACACCCAATAGCTTGTTAGGAACAATCCGCAAAATTTGGAATGCAGGATACAGGAACCACTCAGGCAAAATTTCTAAAGGAGTTGCAAAGGGGTTCGCAGGTTCGCCAACTAAGGTGGGATCGAGAACAGCCAAACCAGTAATCAAAGCGATCGTGCCAGTGATGACAACGGGGAACATGTACAACAAGTCATTCGGCCAAGCAGGTTCGCCGTAGTAGTTGTGTCCCATGTTCTTTTCCAACTTTGCACGCAAAATTGGATCATTTAAATCGGGGAGCTTTTCAGTCTTTGCCATGTTATTTATCTAGATTATTACGATGTATTTTCTAAAATTATCTGATATGAAAATCTTAAACTGTAGTCCAAGATCTCAAACTTACAATGGTCCCGAAATACCTTGCTTGCGGATCATCAAGAAGTGAGCCAGCATGAATACTGCGATCAACCAAGGTAATACAAAGGTGTGCAAGCTATAAAAACGGGTAAGCGTGGCTTGACCAACACTTTGACCGCCGCGCAGCAACTCTACCAAGGTTCCACCAACGACAGGAATGGCATCAGGCACACCCGATACAATCTTGACCGCCCAGTAGCCAACTTGATCCCAAGGTAAGGAATAACCAGTTACACCAAAGGTGACAGTGATAACAGCAAGGATTACGCCAGTGATCCATGTCAATTCGCGAGGTTTTTTGAAACCACCCGTTAGATAGACACGGAAAACATGCAAGATCATCATCAACACCATCATGCTTGCTGACCAACGGTGAACTGAGCGAATCAACCAACCAAAGTTAACGTCAGTCATGATGTAGCGAACTGATTCAAACGCTTCGGTGACTGATGGCTTGTAATAAAAAGTCATCGCGAAACCTGTCGCAAACTGAATCAGGAAGCAGGTGAGGGTAATGCCGCCCAAACAATAGAAAATATTAACGTGAGGAGGAACATACTTACTAGTAACGTCCTCAGCGAGCGCCCCAACTTCGAGGCGATCATTAAACCAATCGTAAACTTTACTCATGTAATTGAAAAACCCAAGATTGCTGAATTAGTTAACAATTTTTTGATAGCTGTAATTTATTTTAATACTTATGACAGGTGTCGGTAAACCTAAAAACGTTTTTTTTACAAATGTGAGCAGGAAGTGCGGCGCTTTATGGCTTTTCTGAGCCAAAAGCAGTGATCCATTGATGCTGGATCGCCGTTTCCAGAATATTCTGCACGATCGCTAACCATGCAATATTTTCCAGCAACAGGATGGCGATCGCTAAAGTGCCTTGAATTAACGATAAATGTATAAATGTGGGCAAATCATGATCGATTGTGCCAAAACTACGAATACAGGCAAAGGCTAAAATTGCGCCTGACTTGAGATGGGAGTTGCGATCGCCGCGCACGATGTACCGATAGGTGACAGCAAACAGAAAACCTGAAAATCCAATCATCCCTAGCTTGACCAACAAGATTAGCGGCTTGTCAAGCTCAAAACTTTTGACTAGGTGTAATTGTGAGTGCAATTGTGAAAAAATTGGAGGCAAGATTTGTGATGAAATTTTCGACAAGCCTTGCTTCATAAAATGATCAAGTACCGCGATCGCAAAAAAGGCAAAAACGCTAGCGATCGCACCGAGAAAGCCAGCTTTAAAAGACTCAATGCGATCGGCTAGGGATAGATGCTCTGATTCAGTGGAAATATGTTGAGAAAACTGCACGCTTGTTAATCGTTAACTAGGAATTACGAATTAGGAATTACGAATTAGGAATAAACTTTAGAGAAACCCCATTCATGCAATAACGTTCTCCCGTTGGCTGAGGACCATCATTAAAAACATGCCCCAAGTGACCACCACAGCGGCTGCAATGAACTTCAACCCGCTTCATAAATAAAGAAGTATCAGTTGTCGTGGCGATCGCCCCTTCGATCGGGGCAAAGAAACTCGGCCAGCCAGTCCGACTATTAAACTTAGTGTCAGATGTAAACAATGGCAGATCACAACCAGCGCAGTTATAAGCACCTTTACCATATTCCTTGTCGAGAGGACTGGTAAAAGGTCGCTCAGTACCATGTTTGCGTAAAACCTTAAACTGTTCTGGCGTAAGGATTTGTTTCCATTCTTCTTCGGTTTTCATGATTTGATATTTCTTAGTTGCTTTAGTTAAGTCTATATCTGAGTCTACGGCGATCGCTTGGTCTTTGGATGACGAATCACTGGATGGCGATCGCCAAAATTGATATATCCAAGCACCACCAGCGATCGCTACTCCAGTCAGTAATAAATCTCTTTTTTTCATGATTGATTATATCAAGTACAAAATTCAAGTACAAAATTTTCGGAGCGTAGCGATCATTAAAGCAATGTTGTAGCAGTTACTACGGTTTACAATTTAGCTTATAATCGTAACAATACTTAAAGCTTAGAAAGCACTTCAAACTTTAAAAGGTTAAAAAACAATGGCATTTGAACTCCCCGCTTTACCCTACGCCCAAGACGCTCTCGCTGCTTCGGGTATGTCTGCTGAGACCCTATCATTTCATTATGGTAAACACCACGCTGCCTATGTAACCAACCTCAACAACCTGATTAAGGATACCGATCTTGCTGACAAGACTTTAGAAGAAGTCATCAAGATTAGCTATAAAGAAGGCAAAACTGGCATTTTCAATAACGCTGCTCAAGTTTGGAATCATACTTTCTACTGGAACGGTATCACCCCTAGTGGTGGTGGTGCGCCGACTGGAGCTTTGTTGGATGCGATCAATGCTAGCTTTGGTAGTGTTGAAAACTTTAAAACAGAATTTAAAAATGCGGGTGCTACCCAATTTGGTAGTGGCTGGGCTTGGTTGGTTGCTGAAGGCGGCACATTGAAGATCACCAAGACTCCTAATGCCGAAAATCCTTTAATTCATGAAGGTCAAGTACCTTTGTTGACTATGGATGTTTGGGAACATGCTTATTATTTGGACTTCCAAAATAGCCGTCCTAACTTCATGACCAATTTCGTTGATAAGCTCATCAATTGGGATTTTGTTGCAGCTAACTTCGCGGCTGTCTAGATTATTATCTCGGCTTAGGCAAATAAAAAGAGAGTTGTAGTGCATCGTGCTGCAACTCTCTTTTTTTGTTAACGAGGGAGAGGCTAATCGATCTAGATTTCGTTAGTAAGTCGTGATAATCTAATTTTTAGCCAAGTTGGGCGGCTTACCGAGATTTATTTCGTACTCGCGCAAAGATAAAGAGTTTGTCAATACCCTATATGCAGCGTTTGAGCGTAGCAAAAAAAATATTTGGGTGGATTGGATTAATATTCCGTTTACGTCTGACTGGTGGAAACAGATTCAGAAGGGAAGACAATGACCTTTGATAATGGAAGAGAATTCTGTGGACATGAGAAGCTATCTGAAAGCTTGAAAGTAGAAGCTTTCTTTGCTACACCAGATCATTCATGGGAGCGTGGATTAAATGAACATACAAATGGATTGATTAGATAGTTCTATCCCAAAAGCACAAACTTTAAAATCGTAAAACAAGAAGACTTTCAGAAAGTTGTAGATTTTATAAATCACAGAGTAAGAAAATCTCGACTATCGCCCCCCCATACGAAGTATTCTTTGCTTCATCAGAGTCCGTTGCATTTCAAGTTTGGATCGGCGAGGCTTTTTATAATATATCGTGAAAGCAATAAATTCAGAGGCGGATATATCACTTGTACTAAGCAATATCTTGAAAATTTACCAATTAAATTGATCGCTCCATTCGCAGTGAGAATTTTGCGAACTAATTTCATAAAATTCTCACTGCTAAAAAAGGCGATCGCCATGCTGATACTAGCGAATTAGAAAAGGAGTGCGATACCAAGTAAGCTAAATTTCACTCATATCACTAGCATGATAGGAACTCCGCACCAAAGCCCCCGATCGCACATGACTAAAGCCAATATTTTTAGCGATCGCTCCTAACTCATCAAACTCATCAGGGAGCCAATATTTCTGCACAGGTAAATGCTCAAGGGACGGACGCAAATACTGACCAATTGTGAGGGAACTGCAACCAACATGATATAAATCTTGCATTGTCTCAGTTAATTCGGCAACTGTCTCGCCATGCCCCACCATTAAGCCAGACTTAGTAATAATATTTGGATTGATTTCCTTGACTATTTTTAAAACCGACAGCGATCGCTCATATTTTGCGCCCCGCCGCACCTTGCCCTGCAAACGCTGCACCGTCTCAATATTGTGGTTATAGCAAACAGGCGCAGCCAAAGCCACTGTCTCAATGCAAAGGCGATCGCCCCGAAAGTCGGGAGTTAATACTTCGATCTTGACATGGGGACGGGAATTTCTAATGGCTTCCATCGTCTCCACAAAACAACTAGCCCCCTGATCTGCCAAGTCATCCCGTGCCACAGAAGTCAGCACCACATAATCTAGTCCCAACAAATTTACGGCTTCAGCTACTTTTTTTGCCTCATCAGGATCGAGAGCCATCGGTTTATGACCTTTGTCCACCTGACAAAAACCACAAGCTCTAGTACAAGTAGGTCCCATCAACAAAAAAGTCGCCGTTTTTTGAGCATAACACTCAGCTCGATTAGGGCAGCGACCCTCTTCACAAATGGTATGAATCCCTCTCTGCTTAATGATCTGCTGAACTTCAGAGATTTCACTGGCTTTGCCAATCTGTGGACGCAACCAACTGGGTAAACGGAGATCTTGCTTAGCGGGCATATACAACACTTTGCTAAATTAGCTGGTACAAATAGACTTATTCTAGCCTAGAGAGATATATGCGTGTTTAGATAAAAAAATAAACTAAAGTCTTTACAGATGCAACCTGATTGACTAGCATATTTGCTTACTGCACGCTAGCTGCCACACCAAAGGAATGTTTGATCTCCTCACCAATATTCTAATTTGGATTATCGCCCTACCCCTGCTGATATTTCTGTTTAAGAATTTACCCCAAGAATTGATTAAATGGCTTGGGTTATTACTATTTACAGCAATTGTAGTAATTTTATTTGCCCAATTTAGATTTGTCGATTCGCCTGTTGTCAGGGAAATTGCTGTTGTTTTAGGATTTCCTTTTACTTTAATTGGTCTTTTTGTAATATTGATCGCTTGGATGTTGTGGCGAGTTACAGAAATTAAAATTAAAAGTGGCGATGCAAAATTTGTTGGCGAGAAATATGAAAACAAAGAAATAGAAAACAAGATAAAATTTTCATTGAAAGTTATATTCTTTACCTTCATAATTTTCTGTGTTTTAAGCAATAATTTTTTGTCGCAAGTTCTTATTTGCTACTTTTCACAACAGGCTAAATATGCTATCGTTCAAGCCTATAGAAGACCAGTGAAAGAAATTTCGCCATTACAACTGCGCGATCTCCAAAATGAAGTATTTGATGTAATCGTTGTCCCATTAGTAGAAAATGAAAATTCAGCCAAACTAAGACTAATTGAAGTAATCAAATTTATTCAAATCAAACGTAATCAAAACCAAAAATTACCGATCATATTGTTAAGTGGAGGCGAATTAATATACGAACAAGGATATCCTTGTAAAATTGAAGTTGAGAAAGAAAATGTGCGACCTTTAAATATAGTTAAACAGGAAATTGCTGGAGAAAAAGGTTTGCTTTTTGATCCCAGATTGGAAACTTTATTCAAAAATCGCTCAACTTTAGAAGGCGAACTTAAGCCATTAGACTTAACCCAAGCTGATGAAATGTGTGCTTATTTAACTAGCTTTGTTAGTGGAATGGGATTGAATATCAAGCCTTCGATCGTTTTAGAACCCAATGCAAAAACTGTTAAACGCGCAGTAGATGAAGTAGTTGAGTTGTTTAAAAAACTTCAATCTCAGAAAATCATAGATGAGGCTATAAACTATCAGGATCTACGGATTTTATTGATCACGCCTGCGATCAAAACTAGTCGAGAGTTTCTTACTTTTGATCTTCAGGAACTTAATGTAGTGCCTTATCCAGTTCAAGATGAATGTACGGAATGCCTAATATGGGAGAAAATTAATCCCGACTCTTCGGAAATGGTATGGCAACCGCTAATTAAATATTTTCGACTAAACTACTTAGGTATGTCATTTCAAGCTCTTAATAATTCTGAGCAAGTTTGGTCAGAGGTTAAGGAGCTAATTAGCTATTCATTGCGATTTTGGATTCGTCCACCATTAACCGACGAGCGCCCTTATAATCCAAGACGGACAAAAAATCCTACAACGTAAAGCGCTATATTTCAATAAAAAAGCAGTGGCAATCCATGAATTGCCACTGCTTTTTTATGCAAAACACAACCAGTTTACTTGACAGCACCCTGTGCTTCTAGAAGCTGTTGTCTCAAACGCTCAAGGTCTGAAGCCCAACGGGGATCGGGTTGATGCGCTTCTGTGGAAGTGCTAGTGGATGAGGAAGATCCCGTAGTTTTCTTATTGTTGCTACTACGTTTTTTCTTCTTGGCTGCGGCTTTGACAGGTGCTGCAATCGCGCTAATGGCAGGAGACTCAACATCGGAGCTACCTGACTCTTCAGCGCCATCTTCCAAGTCGGAGCCATCCTCAGCTTTGCCCTTCGTGCGTGGCAGAGCTTTTTCAAGCTTCAAGACTGCACCATTGAAATCGTAACCATTAAATTTCTCAATGACTGTATCAGCAACTTCATCAGAACCTACGGTTACAAATCCAAAACCGCGACATTTGCCTGTCTTGCGATCGGTTATAACCTTCAAGGATACTGAATCACCTGATTCATTGAAAATTTTTTCTAGAGCTTGGCGATCTAATTCTGCTGGCAAGTTGCCAACATAAAGGCGGATAGACATGATAATAGAAAACCTCTAGGCGATAAAATTTTCAGCAGGTGACTAGAGCAGCTGATACAAATAAACTTGTTTAAAAAACTTGTCCGCTACTTACTAGCTTAGATTGGAGCTATTAATGACAGGCTACCTGCGATCAATCAAATTAATGTGGTACTCACGCACCAAGTATCAACATAGCATACAAAATGCTTAACTTCAAAATAAAATGTAATGAAAGTATCAAAATCCGATCGCTATGAGCCGACCATGACGATAAGCGTGAACTTATGGGGCTTTACAATTACCAGCAAATATAAGCAATTAAATAAGCAATTAAATAAGATCACAATTAAATAGGATTTTTCTTTGGCTAATTACTTGACTTATGCAAAATTATTAATGTATTATTCGTCTCCATAAATTTACTTAAAATTATTTAGAAATTTAGATGGAAATTATTGGGTTCGTACTTATCCCCTTCTGTGTGTGGGCTTCCCAAGCGCTAAATGATTCTGAGAAGAAGAAAGAGCAAGAAATCGAAAAAAGAGTGAAAGAAAAGCTAAAAAATGAACCACATGTAAATATTCGGATTGTCGAAAAGATCTAGTCGAAAAGATCTAGTCGAAAAGATCTAAGGGAGATAGAGCAAAGCGTGCGCCATATCTTTGGAGATTTTCAAATAAACCACTATTAACGGGCTGAGATTTTGTAGAATCTAGGTAGGGTAGATCCTTGATTCTGATTTAAGCTTTCTGTTGATAGCAGGCGCGAACTTGTGACTTATACACGCTCAAAACATTCTCGGCTGATGATTGCGGTTTTACCTGACGAGTCCTCTGCTTTTGAGGCATATCGGTTGCTTCAATGTCATGGTATCTCACCTGAAAATCTCGCTCTAGTTGGCAAAGGTTATAACAGCCCTGATAGTGTGGGCTTGTTTAATCCTACTCGGATGACTTGGCGCTATGCCAAGCGGGGAATGTTGTGGTTAGGCGCGATCGCTACTGTCGTGGGGATTATTTTGTATTTAATTTTTAGATTGCAATTACCTAATCTCGATTGGTATCAAGCTTTATTTGCGATCGCCTCGACATCGGGACTGATTGGGATTGTGATTGGAGCCGCAGTCGGTACTTTGTATGGATGGTTTTTTAAAAGTAGTTTGTCGATCTCCTGTCGTAGTTGCTTAGATCGCGGACAATATTTATTAATGCTAGAAGGATCAGAAACGATTACTCGGCGAGGTCGTGAAATTCTTGATAGCTATACGGTTAAACCTGATTGAGTGAGATGATTTTATTTACCCAGTGATTCAGCCATGCTCGATTCAGCCATTCTCAACAATGAAACTAATCTCGGCGAAGATAAACTACGTTCTATCTTGAACTATTTTCCCGATATTATCAGCTTAATTAGTATTGATGGCACTTATCTCGAACAGCTTCCCAATAATGCTGGGTTCGATTTGGTTAGAGATCGCAATGATTTTATTGGAAAGAATATTCTCGAACTATTGCCAGAAAAAATTGCGTTAAGAAAAATCCAAGGAATTCAGCAAGCATTATCTACTGGAGAAGTCCAGATCTTTGAACAAACGATTGAAATAAATAATTGCTTAAAATATGAAGAAGTACGCATAATCCCTTTGCAAGAGGATGCGGCTGTGGTAATTGTGCGTGATGTGAGCGATCGCAAAATTGCCGAAGAAAACTTAAAAAAGCAATATCAGCGATCGCAGCTACTTGCTGAAGTTACGCTAGAAATTCGACAATCACTACAAATAGACGAGATTTTGCAAACAACGGTTACGGAATTGCAAAAGATTTTTGAAGTCGATCGCACATTAGTCTTCCAATTTCAACCTGATGGGACAGGAATTATTGCCAAAGAATCTGTCACTGAGCAGTTTACCGCCATAATCGATCAACATTTAGATGATCCCTGTTTTCGGCTGCAACAGGCGGATCAGTATGCTAAAGGCAAATTTAGTAAAATTGAGAACATTGATACGGATGATCTAAGTCCTTGCTACGCTGATTTTTTGCGTCAATTTGATGTCAAGGCAAGTATTGTAATTTCGATCGTTCATAACGATAATCTGTGGGGATTATTAATTGTTCAGCAATGCGATCGCCCTCGCCAATGGGCTGATTTTGAAATTGAGTTAATGCAGCAACTTGCCGATCAACTGGCGATCGCTATTACACAAAGTCAACTTATTGCAGATTTAGAGCAAGAAGTAATTTGGAATAAAACCGTTTTCGATAATTCCTTTGATGGAATTTTGATTATGGATATCAAAGGCAATGTCATTCAGACAAATACGAGCTTTGCGACAATGCTCGGTTACAGTGTGGAGGAGATGGCAAAACTTAGTATTTACGATCTCGATGTGAAATGGACAAGAGAAGAATTAGAGAGGGGGATTCAAGAATTTAAAACAGGAAAGAGTGTAAAGTTTGAAACTCTTCATCAAATGAAAGGTGGAGCGATTCGGAATCTCGAAGTTACGGCTAGTTCCGCTAAATATCAAGATCAGAATATTATATTTAGCATTTGTCGCGATATTACCCAGCGTAAACTTAGTGAAATAGCACTGAGTAAAAGTCTTCAGCGTGAGCAGATGCTCAATCAGCTTATCCAAATCATTCGCAGTTCTCTTGATTTAGGTGTGGTCTTTAATTCTGCCGTTGATGAGATCGCCAAGTTATTAGAATTAGAACAAGCTGCCATTGTGCAGTATCTGCCAGAGCGTAAAATCTGGAAACATGTCGCTGTATTTCGAGATAATCCTGAAATTATCGATAGCCTCAGTTTAGAAATTCCTGACGAGAATAATCCCTTAGCAACAAAATTGAAGCAATTAGAAATAGTGCAGATTCGTGATGCTAGAGAACTTGAAGATCCGATTAATTCGCAATTAGCCCAGCACGCTTCTGGCTCATGGCTTATGGTTCCCATAATTGTAAACGCCAAAATCTGGGGCAGCCTTAGTGTTCGGAAAATTAGCTCCCTAATCTATTGGGAAGTCGAGATAATTGAATTAACCCAAGCGATCGCCAATCAACTAGCGATCTCCATCCAACAAGTAACGCTCTATGAGCAGCTACAAATGGAATTAGCTGAACACAAACAAACTGAAGTTAAATTAGAATATTCCAAAGAGTTAGCAGAAGCAGCAAATAAAGCCAAGAGTGAGTTTCTGGCTAACATGAGTCACGAAATTCGCACACCCATGAATGGAGTACTTGGCATGGCGCAATTATTGGCTAGCACTTCTCTTGATGATGAGCAGAAAAGCTATCTCCAAACCATTCTCGATAGTGGCGATGCGCTATTAACTATCATCAACGATATTCTTGATTTTTCTAAAATTGAATCGGGAAATTTAGAACTTGAACGGAAAGAATTTAATCTAATTGACACCGTAAATTCAGTTTGCAACCTCTTAAGTAAACAAGCCTTTGATAAGAATATTAGCCTCCAATGCCAAATCCATGATAATTTACCCAAGAACGTGATTGGCGATAGCTCTCGATTGCGGCAAATACTGATCAATTTGATGGGGAATGCAATTAAGTTTACGCAGTCAGGAAGTGTGGAAATGCGGATTAGTGGTCAATTGATTAACTCTAATCCCGATCGCCTGACCTACGAATTTAGATTTGCGATCGCTGATACAGGTATTGGTCTTGACAATGAGCAGATTCAGAAGTTATTTTATCCATTTACCCAAGCTGATGCTTCGATTAATCGCAAATTTGGTGGGACTGGGTTAGGATTAGCAATTTGTAAACGACTTGTGGAACTAATGCAGGGAACAATTTGGGTGGAAAGTCGCGGCGCAGTGGGTGGTAATCCTCCATTGGACTGGGTTAGCGAAGGTTTGTCACAGGGTTCAACCTTCCATTTCGCGATCGCTTTACCATTGGGTAAACAAGCGCCAATCAAGCGACAGGTTGAGACTTTTTCCGAGATTAAGGTTATTGATCAAGAAACTCCGATCAAAATTTTGCTAGTTGAAGACAATGTATTTAATCAAAAAGTTGCCTTGTTAATGCTCAAAAAATTGGGTTACAAAGCGGATGTGGCTGGCAACGGTCGTGAAGCAGTAGAACACGTATCGGAAAAGCTGAACTCTGCAAACGCCTATGATCTGATATTTATGGATGTCCAAATGCCAATTATGGATGGTCGAACTGCGACTAAAATCATTCGTGAAAATTCAGCTTCTAAAATTCAGCCTTGGATTGTGGCGCTAACTGCGGATGCTTTGCCAGACGATCAGCAAGCTTGTCATGATTCAGGCATGAATGACTACATCAGTAAACCTGTGCATATCCAAGAACTCGTGCGAGTGATATCAAATTATCAACATCTAGGGAGAATAAACGCTGAGAATCAATCGGCGGTAGTCTCATGAAAATGTCTGTAATCAAGGTAGCGATGTCCATCATCTCCCATATAAATCACATCCACAAAGCGGCGATCGAACATCAGATAGCGGGCTGCATAAATATGTCGCGCATGAATTGTTCCTTCGATCGTTTCATCAACACCCGTAAGAGATACAAGAATTTGACCATGTAATCTCTCCATACTTTCCGTGGTCAACCCATACAGTGGGCTATTTTCATCAATGGTATGCATCACCGTCCATGACAATAAAAATACAGGGGATTGATCGCGAACTAACTTCAACTCATGCAGCCGCCGCATCATTTGTCCTTCGACACTGATTTCATCGATCATCAGATACACGGTTAACTTGGCTTCAAGAATGTTATTCCGTCGCTCATTGGCTGCGCGAAACATTAAGGTAGGAATGCCATTGTAATTGTGAATCGTTGCCACGCGGCTAAACATCACCCGCGAAGAAGATTTGGCAAATCTGGTAAAGGCGATTCCCGTAATTACGGCAAAAAACATTAAGCTGGCGATCGATTCTAGCGTAACCAACAGATTTGCATAGAGTGTATCGGGATGCATCACCCCATAGCCAATAGAAGCGAGGGTCTGAACGCTAAAGAAAAAAGATTCCAAAAAGCCTATATGCTCCATTCCGCCGATCGCATTGGCTTCGAGTAAGTAGAGGACAGCAAAAATGGCATTGAGGAGAATATTCACGATCGCCACGATTGCCGCAAAGCCAAGCCAAGGAATTGTCAACATTAGGTGATAAGGATCACGAATGTAGGAGTACCAAGTGTTGCCACCCACCACCTGAAGCACACCTTCTTTTTGTTCTAGCTTAATTAAAGAAGACTTGAGCTTACGTTTGCTATGCATAAGTTACCCGTATGATCTGTTGTCCCATATTATTTGATTAAAGCCCCTTATATCCGACTGGAGTTTCCATTTTCTCTATCGCAGTTTGGTTCGGAATTGAGTAGTTAAGCTTGTCTCCATTCAGATTCTGGCGATTAAGCTTCTCTTGATATTGATACAAATTGCCAATAAAACTGAAAATTGCACCGATGATTAATAAACTTAATCCCCAATATTGAGCCGTAGTCGGCACTTGTCTTAAAATCAAATAAGCCATAAAAATCGACAAAATTGGATTGATTAAACTTGCCAAGTTAAGTTCCGTTGGCGTTGCTTTTTTTAAACCTAAGAGCCAGCAAAGTCTGCCAATAACCACGAAAACTAATGCATACAGAGCCATCCATCGCCAGAGTAAGGGAGACAACAGATCGGCAAAATGTTCGACTCCATACAGAATATTCGCCAACAGAAAAAAGACTACCGTTCCAACTAGATTGCGATATATCGTAAAAACTCCCAAAGGAATTGATTGCAATTGCAGTTTGCCATTAATCAGTGACACAGCACTAATCACCGAGGCGATCGCCACCATAATTTCGCCAGTACCGATCTGGAATCCGACCATTGTCATCATCGGTCCCGCCCCACCTAACACCAAGGCTACAACTACCCCACCAAAAGACAATAGAGAACCTGCAATTGTCCAAGGATCAACTCGCAATCCCAATAACCAAACACTCAGTACGAGAGTTAATATCGGTTCAATGCGCCCAATTAAAACGATATTGGCAATATTTGTGGTGGCGATCGCCGTAAATATCAAAGCTGGTGTGATCGCTCCCGTCAAAATGCTCGTAATCGTTAAATCAATCCAATCTTTACGAGTCAATCTCTTGAGGACATCGGGAGCCAAATCTCGATAAAAAATCGGCAACATGACCGCGATCGCAAATACATTGCCCACAAATAGAACATTGCAAAGGGAGATCGGATTGCGACCATCAATCAAATTCTGCTGTCCTATGTCCGTAATGATCCGCGTCACTGGGTTAGATGCAGCAAAAGTCAAAACCGCGATCGCTAGATATATCCAGCTTGGAACTCGATTTAAAAATTTCTGTATATTCGGAACATTCATGGTGGGATTATCGCATTAAAGGATTTGTCGTAAAAGGATATACGGATCTTTGCACGACAGATCCTTTTACAATAATTACCCTTTAATTTGTGGTGGTGGACAGGTTTTAGCAGTGAAATTACATTGTTGCAGATGAGGTTTCTGCCAACTTAAGGCTATTTCGAGGAGATCTCGTGAACCTGTAAATCCCTGTCCAAAAAATAGCAATAGGGCAAAGCAATTAAGCACTATATGGATAGTGCGCCAACGATTGGTTTTATCTAGGTAAATATCTTGAACGATCGCTAACGAAAAAAGCATTAACAGCGAGGCGGCAATACCGTAATAATAATGGGAAATAAACCATCCACTGTCGCGCCGAAATATTTCTGGTTGCAAACCTAAAATAATCAGTCCCAGTCCCGTAAAAGCCGCAAAAATACCGCGCCACATCTTGTCCTTAGCTTTGAACAAAAAGATCAAGGCGGCTATAGTCAACAGATAAACAGCGACTACTAATAAAACTCGAAATGGCTCTTGAGCGATCGCATTTTTTTTAATCATTTTCACGAGCAGAGGCTCGCCCATTCCCAAAAGCGCCACAGTGACCACGGCTATACTCAACCAGTTTCCGATCGCCACATGTTCCGCACCAACCAAGGGAGCAACTTTGCTTTTTTGTCCTTCGGCGATTTGTAGGCGACGCTCACGCGCTAGCCAAGCACGGTTTACCACAATGCCGATCAAAGGAAATACGACTGCAATGGCGATCGTAGGATGTATTAAAGCCAAAAGATCATCCAGTTCCATGTTAAAACCCCATTAATTTGTGACCTTGGTAAAGATTCTATCGGTGGTTGTCACCCATCAGGTTAGATGGTTTTATTTAAATAAGTATTCTTGCTAATAAACCAAGTAATCATTGCCGAAATAACAAAAACTAAGCAGCTTACCGCAGGAATTGAAATTAGAGCATTAAACTTTAATACTGAAATACCACAATAATTTAATGACTCAAGCACAATAGGATGAATTAGATATATTCCCAAACTTAAATTTGCAATCTCCTTAGTCAAATGTCTATTAACAATTGGATTATCCATTTTCTGAAATAGAAGCATCACACTAAGCGACATCGGAATAACGGTAATACTTAAGTAGTCATAAAAATACAATCCCTTTGATAGGTCAACAAAAATACTTACAAAAAAACATCCTAATGCTGTAGATATAACACAGCCAATGAAGAAAAACACAATAAATTTGGTGCTAATATTTAACTTGATTTTAGTGATAAGATGTCCAACTATAAAGTATGGCAAATACATTAAAAACCAGTTAGTAAACAAGATATTGTCATTAGCAACTAATCCCCTATATAAAGCATTAATCGCTGCTATCCAAAATAAGGCGATCGCTAAGGAAATAATTTCATTAGTCATAGCTTGTCTAACAAATATCCTTAGAAAGGGTGTTACTAAATAAAGCCCCGCGATCATGTATAAAAACCAAATATGGTAATAGGGCTTGCCTAGTAGTAGATTTTGGACAAGAAATAATATTGAAGGTGGATTTTTTTGAATGAAGCCCTGAAGGTAAGTCCAAATCGTAAAAAATAATGACCAAAATAATGTTGGCGTTAATAACCTGAGTATCCGTTTCTGATAAAAGATAGATATTGATTCAGTCTTAGCTTCTGATAGTAATAATGCGCCACTAATCATTACGAATACAGGTACGCACCAGCGCACCATTGAATCGTAAATATTCCCAAACCACCATTGGGGATCATAGAAGTCTTTAATGCCAACGACCACGATCGCCGAAACATGGAGAACAATAACTGCAAAAACCGCAAAAATTCTAGCTTTGTCGATCCAAATCATTCCTATTTAGTGTCACCTTAAACATGATCTCAAATATCCTCATCCAAATCTACACCTAGCGATCGCAATTTTTCAGCTAATCTCTCAGCGCGTAAGCGTTCCTTGTCAGCGCGTTGACTTTCCTGCTCAGCACGTTGGCTTTCCTGCTCAGCACGTTGGCTTTCCTGCTCTGAGCGTTCTTCAAAAGTAGCCGCCCAAGTGCCATCAGCATCATACCAGCGCAGCCACAAGCCCTCTGTGCCTTGATATTCACCTTGCCAAACGCCTAAACCCAACTTTAATTCTGGAAACCAAAATTTGGGTTCAGAAAGCTCCACAGCTTGATACTTAGTGGCGATCAATTCAAAGACTCGCAACTGGTTTACACGGCGATCAAACACAACGTAATAAGGGATACGCAGATGCTGCTCATAGACTTGCCATTTGGTTGGAGGCTTGTTTGCAGATCTTAATGTTTGTCCTAAATCCTCTGCTTCTGTGCCTTGCGATAAAAGTTCTACAACTAAAAAAGGTGCGATCGTCTCTTGCCAAACTACATAGCTCCAGCGCATTTCTTGCTGTTGTTGAGCAGGAGTTACACCTAATACGAGAAACCAATCAGGACGCTTATACCAGAGCGTATGCCGACCATCGTAATACAAGTTTAGGTCAGTACCAATGAACATTTCCTCTCTAGAGTAGCTAGGAGATTTGCAGGTTTCTCGTAATAGTTGCGGTTGAAAGTCGTGAAATTCGTCAGGCAAACCAGGCTCCTCTGGGTTTTCGCTAGGTAGATCGTACATTGTCGGCATGGTTTCCCACACTGGGCGCGGATGAATGCTTAAATCTGATTCTTCTTCTATATCCTCACTAGGTAAATCATACATAGTGGGCATGGTGCGATCAAGAAAACGGGGCGGAGTGGTTTGTTGATACATATCGGTACATTTTGGACGTAACAGCTATGCGTAGTCTCGTTAGTTAGCATAGCATTAGAACAATTGGAACTCTGAAGCGATCGCTTAGTCAATAGAAATGTATTCTTCTAACCTCATGCAAATTTAGAGGCATGTTTATGAAAGCAGTTTTTTTAATTGGTTGTGGGCTATTGTCCTTGGGGGGATTCTTAGCAAGCCCAGTGATCGCCACGGACTTATCTTCTACTATTGCGACAAAACCGCAAGTTCAAACTCTTGTGGTCAAAGGCGCAAACAAACCCAAAAACACGAATAAAATTAGTCAAAATTCAAGTTTCGTAAATTTTGAAACTCAACTTTTGAGACTGACTAATCTCGAACGTCAAAAACGGGGATTAGCGCCGTTAAAGTTATCTGCACAATTGAGTAGAGCCGCTCAGTTTCATGGAATGGATATGGCAAAAAATAATTATTTTAGCCATACGGGGCGCAATGGCTCCAATCTCGGCGATCGCGCTAAGGCTAGTGGCTATAAATACTCACGGGTTGGGGAAAATATTGCCGCAGGTCGATCAACGGCTGAAGGTACAATGAAACAATGGATGAATAGTGCTGGACATCGGGCTAATATTCTCAATCCCAAATTTACGGAAATTGGATTTGGTTATGCGAATACGTCTAATTCACGTTATCAACATTATTGGGTTCAGGTATTTGGAACACCGCAACGCTAGCTTAAAATAGACAAGCTTGCTATGCGAGATTGTCTATTTTCTAGAAACCAATGAGCGATCGCCAATATATTCTCTTTTACAAGCCGTACAACGTTCTTTGTCAGTTTACTGATGACAGCGCCTCCCCTCGTCCGACCTTAAAAGAATATATTGAGATTCCTGATGTCTATTCCGTGGGGAGATTGGATTTTGATAGCGAAGGATTATTGCTGCTGACCAATGATGGACAATTAAAGCATCACCTCATCGATCCTCAATTTGAACATTCACGCACTTATTGGGTACAAGTGGAGAGAGTTCCCACAGAATCAGCGTTGCAACAATTACGCGATGGCGTGACCATCCAGGGTTATCGTACTAAACCCGCGATCGCTAAGTTATTAGATCCTGAACCAGACTTACCACCGCGAGATCCGCCAATTCGGGTTCGCGCCAATATTCCTACAGCTTGGCTAGAACTAAAGTTAACAGAAGGTAAAAATCGACAAGTCAGGAAAATGACCGCCGCCGTAGGGTTTCCAACTTTGCGTTTAGTTCGAGTAGCGATCGCCCATTTGCGTTTAGATAATCTGAATGTTGGGCAATGGCGCGAACTGACTGCACAAGAGCTACAAGAATTACGGATGAAAGTATTGCCGCGCCGCTTTCGATAAGTAGTTTTTGGGCTAGCTTTTCAGCCAGTTTTTCACCTTGTCCATACCACGCTAAAACCGCCAAAAGATTTTATACTTAAGCATTGAATTAATTAATAACGCTAAGCGAAAAAGTATTAAGCATGAGTCAGAAAGAAGTAATCCGTACCGATAAAGCTCCTGAACCCGTTGGTCCCTACAACCAAGCGATCGCTGTTCCTGCTACCAATAAGTTAGTTTTCATGGCGGGACAAATTGCGATCGATCCTGCGATCGGCAAAATTGTGGCGACAACAGTGGAAGAGCAAGCTGAACAAGTAATCAAAAATATTCAAGCTGTTGTTGCCGAGGTAGGTGCAGACTTAACCAATGTGGTTAAAACCACCGTATTTCTAGCGGATATGGCAGATTTCCCGAAAGTAAATGCGATCTACGGTAAATATTTTCTTGCTCCGTTTCCTGCTCGTTCTACTGTCCAAGTTGCTCGTCTTCCCCTTGATGCGCTTGTCGAGATTGAGTGTATTGTCGCTATCTAAATATTAGGGTGGGCAATGCCCACCTTATCGATTGGTTAGAATATGATTTAAGTTGTCAAAAAACGTGATGTTATGCAATATCAAATCTTTGTGCAAAGCCAGTCTCAACAGAGTTTTCTAGCTTCAGTTGTTGGGATGTCAAATTTAACAACTGAGGGCAGGACAGAGGAAGAAGCTATTTCTAGAGCTAAGTCTGCGCTGGAGGCTCAACTGGCTAAGGGTAAGTTTGTAAATGTAGAAGTAGACACAAAAAATGAGCCTTATCTTTCCCTACCTTCGATGAAGTATGCGGGAATATTTGCTAATGATTCCAGTTTTGATGACTTTATGGAAAAGCTAAGGCTTATTCGTCAAGAAGCAAACATAAAAGTAGATGACTGATGCAAATTTACATTTTCGATACAGATCATCTTAGTTTGTATGGACGTGCTAATCCATTTTTAATTGCGAGACTTCAAGAATCCAAATTAAAGTTAATAACAACTGTTATAAATGTTGAAGAGCAGTTAAGAGGTCGTCTAGCTCAAATTTCAGAAATAAAAGATGGAGAGAATAAATCTGCTGCATATCAACTTCTTACAGATACAATTTTAATGTTGTCAGAATTTGCCAAGGCGCGTGAAGTTTATCAATCCTTAAAGATGCAACGTATTCGTGTTGGGACGCAAGATCTACGGATTGCTTCAATTGCGATCGCCTATGACGGTATCCTTTTAACAAGAAATCGCAGAGACTTTGAAAAAGTACCGAAGATCATGATTGAAGATTGGACATTATGAGCAATCAGCAAATTAAAAGTGAATTAAAATGATGTGAGTATATTTATAGACTTGGAGCTACTGCAAATGAGTAACCCTAGCGATCGCAAGCGCCAGATTAAAATTTATCAACGGACTTATTCCTTGCCAGTATTGGGCGGCGGTAAACTCGACAGCCTACAGGCTGAAATCAGAAGCGGTAGTGAAGGTTTGCAACGAGGATACATCGAGCGCGAGCAGAATTTTGAAGAAAAAGGTTTTTTTGGTAAAAAAATTATCAAAAAAGTCGTTAAGCAAGAACTCAAGTTTGAAGATCGCTTTGTGGAATTGGATAAGCTGGTCAAAAACTATGATGCTGTGATTGAGACATTGCAGACCCATCAAGGTGAATATCAGGAATTTTTTGAGAATCTAGCCGATGAAATCCGTGAGATCGTCATCCGCAAATGTGCGGATATTGCCAATGTGGAAAAAGAGCGATTGGAATTTGAGCGCATTGCTCGACAGGAAAATGATGATGATTTATTGCAAATTGCCGCTTCTCAAAAGTCTCAAATTTTAGAAACTGCCAAAGCGATCGGCTATGCGGCGATCTTGATGTTGAAAAAGTTGGATTTGATGAGTGCCAGTCTTGAAAAAATCGCCAACGATCAACAAACGCAGCGTGATGTTTTGGAAAGTATGGTCAAAAAACTGAGCGTTCAGAAAAGAGCCTATGAAATCCAACTAAAAATTAATCGTCTGCAAGCTGAAGCGGCGGAATTGACTAAGATTGCCTTGAATTTTGAGAACTATATGGAAAATTTCTTAGGTTCTTTCCAAACTTTGCTGGGGAATGTGGCGAAGGTTGATAAAGATTTGTCGGGAGCGATGAATGAAATCAAACAAATTGCAGAAATGGCGATGAGTCAACAGACGGGAAATCTGCCAATGAATGATCGCTCGTCTCAAAAGATCCTTGATTTTCTGGTAGCGAGTGACTTGAAAAAAGAGCGCTTGTTGGATGCATTGGAAAATTCGCGCAATGCTAATGGTGAAGTCGAATTTGACTATAGGCTCAAAAGTGCTAGTGCGGAAACGACTTTAGATGTTTGTTTGGAAAACATTCAGACCTATGTCCAGCATCAACTTTCGCCTGTATTGGAAGCTAAAAAAGCAAAGGAAGAAGAGGAATGTGCCATCGCCGAACTTCGCCGTCAACAGGAAGTGCAACTAGCTCTGCAAAGACAGCAGAAACTTAGAGAACGCATTCAATCTCTCTCCAGTGAGTTAAATCTGGAATTAGTCGATGTTCCTGCGGGTAGTTTTATGATGGGAAGTAATGATTATGACAATGAGAAAAGCCCACATCAGGTGACGCTGAAAGCTTTTCAGATGAGTAAATATCCAATTACTCAGAAGCAATATCGGTTGGTGATGGGAACTAATCCTTCTTATTTTCGAGGTGATGAGAATTGTCCTGTTGAACAGGTGTCATGGCATGATGCTATGAAGTTCTGCCAAGAATTATCCAAAAAGATTGGTCAACAAGTGAAGCTACCAACTGAAGCGCAATGGGAATATGCTTGTCAGGCTGGAAGTACTGGTAAATATAGTTTTGGAGATGATGTTAATAAATTAGGTAATTATGCATGGTACGATAAGAACTCAGGAAGTAAAACTCATCCAGTGGGAGAGAAGTTAGCAAATTCTTGGGAATTGCATGATATGCATGGCAATGTTTGGGAATGGTGCGAAGATGTATGGCATGAAAATTATAATGGTGCGCCGACCGATGGCTCTGCGTGGCTAACAGGCGTAGATAAGGATAGACGCGCCCTGCGTGGTGGCTCGTGGTACATCATAGATATCAATTGTCGTTCGGCGAATCGCCTCAGAAACAATGCAGACTTTAGGGGCAACGGCAACGGTTTTCGGGTTGTCATCTGAGTTTGCTTCTTCGCTTGAGGACTGATTCTTTACCCTTTTTCCTTTATCCTTGTTCGCGCTATACTGTTGTCATACAAGATTATGACAAGCAAAAATATGAGAGTTAATGCAAGGCTCGATCGCGATCACGCTAGTAAGTTTAATTACATTCGTCATCGTACAAATCAAGGCGCGTCTGACATCATGAAAGCGGCGATCAATCTTTATTACGAAAAATTACATCAAGAATCCCCCGTAAAACCTTTGCAACTTCTTAGGGAGTCGGGGCTAATCGGTTGTGCTGAAGGTGATTCTGATTTGTCGGTTAATTACAAGCAATATCTCACTGAAAGTCTTAACGAAAAATATAGTCATTGTTGATTCAGAACATTTAGGGCATGGGCGAATTCTATCCATTGATTTTCGAGATTTTAATACCTATCGCTGGAAAAATCGACATCCTTTTGAGAATTTGATGTCCAAAAAATAGCGATCTTAATTATTTTCTCAACTCGTTACTTTTTTTATTTAAAAGTATTTTATTTACAACATAATTTGAGGATTTAAAATGAAAAGTTTATGGAGCGATCGCGAAGCGGCGGAGTATAAAACCGACTTAGGCTTAAGGGTATATACATCAAGACTACTGGGGCGCGATCCATCCCTTGTTTTACATGGAGGTGGTAATACTTCTGTGAAAATCCGTGAACAGAATCTGGTTGGCGAATCAGAAGAAATTCTCTATGTCAAAGGAAGCGGCTGGGATTTAGAAACGATCGCCGAAGCAGGTTTTGCCCCCGTGCGGATGGCGCATTTATTGAAATTGGCAAAACTCTCAGTTCTCTCCGATTCACAAATGGTGAATGAACTGAAAACCCAGATGACTAAAGCAAGTGCGCCAGCGCCATCGGTAGAAACGATTCTCCATGCCAGCCTACCTTATAAATTTGTCGATCATACCCATGCTGACGCAGTGATATCTGTCACGAATACTGCCAATGGATGGGAACGCATTCAGGAGATCTATGGCGATGATGTCGTGATTATTCCCTATGTGATGCCAGGGTTTGATCTAGCGCGAGTTTGTGCTGAGAAATTTACTGCTGAGAAAAGCGATCGCACAATTGGCATGGTGTTAATGAATCACGGTATTTTCTCCTTTGGTGAAACTGCTCACGAATCCTATGAAAGAATGATTGCCCTAGTCGATCGCGCTGAAGTTTATTTGCAAAAACAGAATGCATGGAGTATTCCACAGGTTATTCCACAGTTGGGGAAAACAAATAAATTAGAAACAGCGCAATTACGCGCTGAAGTTGCTCAAGTCGCAGGATTCCCCGTTATCCTCAGTTCCCATACCGATGATAAAAGCTTAGCTTTTGCTCAAAGGAATGATGTGCAAACTATTTCTCAACAGGGCTGTGCCACTCCCGATCATGTGATCCGTACTAAGCGATTACCTCAAGTGGGAAGAGACGTAAATGCTTACGCAGAATCCTATAAAGCTTATTTTGCCGAACAATCTCCCCATTCCATTCAGCCTGTCACCATTCTTGATGCTGCACCACGAGTAATTCTTGATCGCCAATTAGGGCTAGTGACCATTGGCAAATCGGCAAAAGATGCTGCAATTGTTGCTGATATTTACGAACATACCATTGAGATTATTCAGCGATCGCAACTTTTGGGCGGTTATCAGGCACTACCCGCCAGCGATATTTTTGCAGTGGAATATTGGGAATTGGAACAGGCTAAACTCAAAAAAGGAGGTTCTGCTCCTGCATTTACTGGTGAAATTGCCTTGGTTACGGGAGCCGCTTCAGGTATTGGAAAAGCTTGTGTAGATTCATTATTAAAACGTGGCGCGGCAGTCGTGGGATTAGATATCAATCCCGAAATTGAGAAGTTATATAATCGTCCTGATTTTGTCGGTGTGACCTGTGATGTTAGTGATGAAGCGGCGATCGCTAATGCTCTTAATCAAGCGGTAAAAGCCTTTGGTGGGCTAGATATACTTATTCTCAATGCAGGTATTTTCCCATCGGGATGTCGCATTGAAAATCTCGATACTGCCACATGGCAAAAGGTGATGAACATTAATCTTGATGCAAATTTAGTGCTGATGCGTGAATGTTATCCATTGCTAAAACTTGCACCTAATGGCGGTCGGGTCGTAGCGATCGGTTCTAAAAATGTCCCTGCTCCAGGTCTGGCGGCGGCGGCTTATTCCGCATCAAAGGCAGCACTCACGCAATTAATGCGGGTAGCAGCGTTAGAATGGAGTAGCGATCGCATTCGGATTAATACTTTGCATCCTAATGCTGTCTTTGACACGGGGATTTGGACAGATGAAGTCTTATCATCTCGCGCTCAGCATTATGGATTGACGGTTGAGGAGTATAAAACCAACAACTTGCTAAAAGTGGAAGTTACCAGTCGCCATGTTGCGGAGCTTGCTGCTGAGATGTGTGGGGCTTTATTTGCCTGTACGACGGCGGCGCAAGTGCCGATTGATGGTGGTAATGACCGCGTGATTTAAGTGGATGTGATTTAGCGATCGAGTTTTTTCTTGAATAACCAGTAAACCTCAATGTCCCATCTACGCCAGAACGTAATTACGAAAGATTGGGTGATCTTTGCGACAGAGAGAGCTAAGCGTCCCCATGAATTTGCCCGATCGCTAGATGAAATTCCGCCAGAGCTACCAATTTATAAACATAATTGTCCGTTCTGTAAAGGTAATGAGAATCCATCGGAAACAGAATATTTACGGATTGAAGATGAGCAAGGTTGGCGGGTCAGGATTATTCCTAATAAATATCCTGCCCTCTCACCGATTGGCGATCGCATTCGCCATAGTGAAGGAATTCATCGCTCAATTACGGGCGTGGGCTATCACGAGGTCATCATCGAACATCCAGAGCATAATGTCACGATCGCCTTAATGGAAATCGCTGATGTGATCAATATTCTCCAAGCCTATCGTCAGCGCTATAACGTGATTAGCCAAGATAAGCGTATTGAGAGTGTAATCATCTTTAAAAATCATGGTGAAAGTGCAGGTACATCATTAGAACATCCACATTCTCAAATTACCGCAACTCCCGTTGTTCCTTCACAAATTCGCTATCGGATGATTGAGGCAATTAATTATTTTGATGATAATGGAGCCTGTTTATTTTGCTATACCCTTAATGATGAACTGAAAGCACAAGAACGTATTGTTTTAGAAACGGAACATTTTGTAGCTTTTATGCCCTATGCCGCGCTTTCACCATTTCATATGTGGATATTTCCTCGCCGCCATAGTTCTTGTTTTGGTGATATTACCGAACCAGAGTTAGAAGATCTCGCCTATAACCTCAAAACTCTTCTATCAAAGCTGTTTTATGGTTTAAATAATCCTGCTTACAATTACACAATTCGCTCCATACCGACCGATGAAAAGCAATCCGATTACTTCCATTGGTATCTAGCGATCGTGCCGCGTGTCTCTAAGGCGGCGGGGTTTGAGCTAGGTAGTGGTATGTATATTAATACAGCGATGCCCGAAGATAGTGCTAAATTTTTGCGAGAAGTAAAGATTCCTATTCGTGAGGTTGTATGATTTAGATTTATTGATGCTCAATTTTATAGAGGGTGTTGCTATGACTGATATAGCTACGAGTCAAGAGCTTTCAGCAAGTCTAATGGCTTATGTGAAACATTTTCAATTACCAGTTCAAGCATCAATTCAATCACCAAATTCCCCTGATCAACTTGAGGAGATCGCTAGTTCAATTTTGACATTTCAACAAAAACAAGGAATGATTGCGATCGCCCCTGCTCAATTCGATAATTTGATTCAACAGGCTGTCGCTCAGTTTAGCGCGGAAAATTTTGAGACGGCGATCGTTGATCCAACTACGCAAGCATTGGTTCAGGATGTCCATCAATGGCAACAGACATTAGACAATCAAGTACTCGATACACTCACAGCCTATGTGCAGCAGTTTCAACCCGAACAGTTACAAGATTTATCAAAGACAATTTTATCAATTGTGCCTTTGGTGGATAATGTCCAACTGCGTAAATTAGATGCAGATTCTCTGATTCAGCGTGTCACTTCACAATTTGATGCAAAAACTGCAATGGAAAAATTAGTTGGTGCAGAACCGATCGCGATCGCCGAGAAATTATCCAAATCTTTACAGTTTGGGGATCTCGAAGCATTGCTCAAGGAAACCATATTGGGTAATTCCCAATCTCTAGTCGATCAACTTAATCAGCCAATAGAGAATATTACTGAAGGTTTCGTCAATAGTAAGCTAGCCGAACTCCTTGGCAATAATGCGCTTCAGATGGACATTGATGTTGATGCTCAACAAATAATGGTCAAGCAAGTAACATTCAAGTTGAATATCATGCAGTCATCACCGACACCGACTAAGAGTGTGGCGGAAATTAATAAACAGATAGATGACGTGGCGAAAGTTTTTTTAGAAGACAGAAAAACAGATCTTGACTTTACCCATCTTTTTAATCGCTCCTAATATCTTCTTCGGAAAGAAATTTTTAAATACTTTTTAAATACTTTTTAAATGCTTTTTGACCCACATTCCGCTCGTAATGGAAGGGTAAAATAATAAGCGAAAGGCAATGAGAAAGGCAACAAGGAGGAAAAACATATTAATACAAACAATGCAGAGATGAAAGTATCGAACCTAGACCATCTAGG